>JACJYK010000001.1:2882500-3482500 GCA_020636135.1 Lewinellaceae bacterium | reverse complement strand
CGCCGGGCCGGAAGTGAAGGAGTGGTGCTGTTAAGAAATGAAGGCGCACTCCCTTTGCCAGAAGGTCAGACCCGCATCGCTGCATTTGGGATAGGCTCGTATGACTTTGTTGCTGGGGGTACCGGTAGCGGTGATGTCAATGAAGCCTATACCGTCTCCCTGGTGGAAGGGATGGAGAAGGCGGGTAGACCGGTCGTGACCTCTTTGAAGGGCATGTACGAATACTACATCGATGCCGAAAAAGCGAAGCAGCCGAAGAAAAAATTCTTCTTTGAAATGTTACCCCCATTGCCTGAAATGCCCATGGATGCCGGTATAGCCAGCCGCATGGCGCGAACTACCGACGTAGCGCTGATCACCATAGGCCGGAATTCCGGTGAAGGTCAGGATCGCAAAGAAGAAGGTGATTTTTACCTTACACCTGCCGAGCTGGATATGATCAAAATGGTATCCGCGGCCTATCACGAAGCAGAAAAAAAGGTCGTCGTGATCCTCAATATCGGTAATGTCATTGAAACAGCAAGCTGGCGGGACCAGGTGGATGGCATTCTCCTGGCCTGGCAGGGAGGTCAGGAAGGCGGCAATATTGTGGCCGACGCGCTCCTGGGCAAGGTGAATCCTTCCGGGAAATTGCCTACTACATTCCCCATCCATTACAGTGACGTACCCAGCGCTTCCAACTTTCCCGGCGTGGAACTGCCCGGGGAAGGCCAAACCGTTATTAGTGGGATTCTCGGTGGAAAACCGTCAGAAGTGGTCTACGAAGAAGGCATTTATGTGGGGTACCGGTATTTTGAGACCTTCCATCGGAAAGTAGCATATCCTTTCGGTTTTGGACTTTCCTATTCGACCTTTGAGCTGTCAGGTATGGACCTGAGTTCCTCCACCTGGATGGATGAGATGACCGTATCGGTAACGGTTTCCAACACTGGCGATGTACCGGGCAAGGAGGTGGTTCAATGCTACCTCAGAGCGCCGGGTAAGAGCATGAACAAACCAGAGAAGGAGCTTAAGGGGTTTGCCAAAACAAAACTGCTGAATCCCGGAGAACAAGAAGTTATTCAAATCAGGTTGAACGCACGCGACTTGACCTCATTTGATGAAGGTAAATCAGCATGGGTCGCTGAATCAGGCAAATACGAGGTGCTGATCGGGAACTCGTGTGAGACCATCGCCCTCACTAAATCATTCACAGTTGACAAAGAAATCACCGTCGAAAAGGTCCATGATGTGATGGCTCCCGAGAGGAAAATCAATGAGGTAAAACCACCCAAGTAGCAGGAAGCCTTCAGTGCAGACATACTGGATGATGTAAAAAACGCCTTACCGGATCAACCGGTAAGGCGTTTAATGCGGTGTGCAATTCTTTTCGATTTAGGCACCAGGAAAATAGCTTTAACTGTGGCGCCCATACCTGGTTCCCGGGGTTATGCAGGATGATCCAAGTTTAGTTTGATTACGCATGAGGACTCAACGTGTCGTTGCCAGTCACCTCCAAGTTTTCAATCCATCGTACGTACCGGCCAAATGTTCAATCGCTGGCAGATCATATAGTCAAAAAACAGCTGGTTGAACGAGGATAATAATTTCCCTCAAACCGCCTGTTCAGACTCCCATGCTTCCGCCTTTCACCGTTTACTTACTACTATCCTTCAGTAATTCCTAAATGTGCGGCAGAAGGATGAGTCCGGTGTGGACTATTGTAACCAAAAGGTGGATTATTGTAACGTGATATTCAAGTGTTTGAATATCAATGTGTTCTATCAAAGGAATCCGGTGAAAAATTGAAGGAGTCAATCATTTGAGATCACTTGGTGCATGACCAAAATAGTCGGTGAAGACGCGAGAGAAATACCTGGGGTCATCAAAACCAACTGCATAAGCTACCTCGGATACATTCATGCCGGTTGATTCAAGTAATCTACGGGCATTGACCAACCTGATGTTACGGATGAAAATGGAGGTGGAAAGATTGGTCAGCGCCTTGATCTTCCGGTGGAGTTGCATCCGGCTCATGGCCAGCCGTTTACAGATATCTTCTATGGACAGGTCCGGATTATCCAGATTGTCCTCGATGATGTTACGCAGCCTCAGGATGAACTCGTCTTCAAAATGGGATTCAGCATTTTGTTGGGCTGGAGGTTCCTTTAAGGCCAGGTAACGCTCATGTAATTTCTCCCTGAGCTTAATAAGATTTCGGGCATGCAACGAAAGTTCTTCCTGATAGAATGGTTTTGCCAGGTAAATATCTGCACCGCGTTTTAACCCGGCGATACGGTCCTCTGCTGTCGTTCTTGCGGTCAGGATGATGATAGGAATGTGGCTGGTAGCCATCGAGGTTTTGAGGGTTTCAGTAACCTCAAACCCATCTTTGACAGGCATCATGACATCTGTAATGATAATATCCGGGATCAATGCCATTGCTTTTTCAATGCCTATGGCCCCATCCGTGGCGATTTCTATGGTGTAATCCTGGATTAAACAGCTGATCAGAAAGGTCCGTATATCTTCGTTGTCCTCAATGATCAGCAGTAAGGGTTTGTCTGAATTGGTAATACTGCTGCTTTCGATGTTCTTTTGGAATTCCGGCAGGGAGGCATTGCGGAAGGCGGTCAGTTCCTCGGTCACAGGAGCCGGTGACTCAAAGGCGGCTGTATTGGTAATCGGCAGGTGAATTACAAAATGAGTGCCTTTATCTGGTTCGCTGGTGACGGAAATCGAGCCACGCATCAGGTGAAGCAGTTCCCGTGTGAGCGTTAACCCGATGCCGGTGCCTTCGCCCTTGACCGTTTTTGCATTGTCGGATTGGTAAAATCGGTTAAAAATGAAAGGCAATTGATCCGGAGAAATTCCAATGCCTGAGTCAGATACCTCGATCCTCAGCTCAGGATATGGGACTCCCTCAGTGGTGTTTTCGTCGTGTTTGCTGACGGTAAGATTCACCTGTCCGCCCTGAGGAGTGAATTTAATGGCATTGGATACCAGGTTTGAAATGACCTGGAGCATTTTGCCGGGATCGTAATCCATGATCACCTCTGTCGCACTATCGGTAAAAGTCAGCTCGATCCCTTTCGAACTGGCCAGTGACTCAAAAGACCTGAGCAGATATCTCAGATAAATGATGATGTTTCCCTGGATCATTTGAAGACCCATCTGGTGCGATTCTATTTTTGCCAGATCCAGCATTTGATTGACCAGGTTCAGCAAATGCCAGCCATTGCGATGGATCAATTCTATTTTATCCTGCAGTCCCGGGGTGAGCTTTTTCCGGATCTGGTCCGAGATGCCGAGGATAACAGTCAGCGGGGTGCGAAATTCATGGGTGATGTTTGTGTACAATTTGGTTTTTAACAAGTCCAGTTCCTCCAGGGTCTGAGCTTTCAGCGCTTCCAATTGCAAAGAATGTTGCAACTGCTGCCTTTTTAATTCGTACTTGCGAAGTGCGTTTGCAACGGTCAGAAAAAGTAAAAAATAAAGCAGATAGGACCACCAGGTCTTCCACCAGGGTGGACGGATAACAAATGGGAAGTCGATTTCCGGGCTCCAGAATCCTTCTGAGTTGACAGCTTTTAAACGGAAGGTATAACTGCCGGGAGGGATCGGCCCAAAGTGCACTTCTTGGTTTGGTGACTGAGCGCTCCAGTTGTGATCCAGTCCTGCCAGTTTGTGTTGATACAGGATTTGGTCATTTTGCAGGGTGGTAATATTGGTGAATGCAATGGTCAGGTCATTGTGATTGTATTTCAGGCTCAGCTGATCCGGAACATTGCGCCATTTTTTAACCCCTCGCAGATAATCTTTGTCAAGGTGAATTCCATTGGCGAGGACCATCCGCTGTTCAGGATGAGTGGATAACTGCCTCCAGTGTACATCCTCGCCGAACAGCTGTACATTGGTTATTTCGATGGTTGGAGGCTGGGCTTCAATTTTTTCACCGGTGGTATGGATGGTGGTAGCCATGGTTCTGGTGCCGATCCAGATGTCCCCGTAGGGATCCTTGCTGATGGCACGCATATTACAGCTCCCGCCCAGGAACCCGTTGATGTACTGATAATTTCTGAAGTGGATATTCTCCTGTTGGGGGTTTGTGGTCGCAGAATAATTGATTTTACAAATGCCGTGACGCCCGCCCACCCATAAATTGTGGTTATCATCTTCAATTATGGAGCTTACCCAGTCACTGATCAATCCATTGGCTGCACGATAACTGACGATGGTTTCTGTGCCGGCATTATGAGTGTACTTAAGCAACCCTCCACCAAAGGTGCCAATCCAGAGTTGGTCTTTTTGGTCAACATATAGGGAGGTGATATAAGCATTGGTTATCCCTTGTTCAAAGGAATAATGGTACAACAAACTACTGTCTGGGCTAGTATCAGGTGCCAGTCGGTTAAGTCCATGGTCGGTGCCGATCCAATGATTTCCTGCAGCATCTTCGACAACGCATTTTACCTCGTCATTCGACAATCCCTCCGCCATTCCATAGAAGATGAAGGTATCTTTCTTGTCGCTCTTGCCGTAAGTGATTTTGGTCGCTCCATTACCAGACACCCAGATATTTCCACCCTTGTCTTCATAGATGTTGAGAACCGGGGCATCTGACAATTGGGGGAAGGTGAGGTATTGGGTGCCGTTGAAAAGAACCAGTCCGGTATTGGTGCCCAGCCAGAGATGGCCTTTACGGTCTTCCAGGATGGAAAAAATGATGGTGTTGGGAATGCCTGTTGAGGCGCCATATTGGTAAAAATATTGGCCATCGTAACCTGTAAATCCGTCTTCAGATCCAAACCAACGCATGGTTTTGCCTTGTGCAATGGATATCACATCGTTTTGCAGCAGACCTTCGTTGGTTGTCCAATGTGAAAACAGTTCACCACTGAATAATTCAAAACCGGCCGAGGTTCCAAACCATATGTTGCCGGAATTGTCTTTTATAATACTATGAACGGACCGGTCTCCCAGGCCGTCCTCCTCCGTGTACTGATAGAGCTGATGACCAGTTAACCGGTAAACACCATCCTGGAATGTCCCGATCCAGACATTTCCGCGTTCATCCTCTTCAATGGACTGAGCTGCTGACATGGATAACAGGGTGCCTGGGAAGGTGGTGATATCATGCCCACTCAGTTTAACCGGGCCACGTTGCGTGCCGATCCACAAATCCGATTGATGTTTATGGAGGGTAAAGATGGTATCGTTGATGAAAGGACTGGTTACCGGTGTAAAACCATTGTTGGTGTAAATGTATAATCCACCCCCTTTTGAGCCGATCCACAGACCCGCCTTATCCTGGATAATCGACGTGACAGGCTGGTCTGTAAAGCCCTGCGGGCGGCTGAAATGCTTGAACTGGTGGCCATCAAACTCAGTGATCCCATACTCATAAGAACCGAGCCACAAGTTTCCCGAACTGTCTTCACAGATACTGCTTACATAGTTTTCGGCATATCCGTCTTGAGATGAATAATGGATGAAACGGGAGCCATCAAATTTGGTGAGTCTCTGATCGAAATACCCTATCCAGATATTTCCCTGCGAATCCTCGCACAGGGATAATACTTTGTCATCCTTTAACCCTTCGGTTTTGGTATAGGTATAAAAATGATGGCCGTCATACCGGGTGATACCGCCATTCCATATGGCTAACCAGATATTGCCCTGACGGTCCTGAATGGCAGACATCACATTGTAGGCATCCAGGCCCTGCAGTTTGCCAAACCGGGTAATGCATGCCGGGTTGATATCGTTTGATGTCATGCCTTCAATGCGAACTGTTTTAGGCAACCTGGCTAATACCGTATCGATCATCGCAGCGCTTGTAACTGGCGGCGCCATGATTTGCCCGACCGGGTGGTTTGTGGTTGATTCCGGGATGGTCAGTCCATTTCGGACAACCCTGGATGTAATTTCCTGGTACTGTTTTTTAGCCGGAATCTGTAGTGGCTTTCCTGCCGGAATCCTTTTGATACTCGTTATTTCTGTTGAAACCGGAGCTTTAAATTGTCCGGCCGGAACCCGGGATCCGTGAATGATTTGTGGAGAAGGATCAGGGGCAAGTTTGGGCAGGACAGCGTCTTGTTGATTACAACCGGGACTGAGGAATAGTGATAAAACAAAGAAAAATTGTACTATATGAATACTTATCCGCCGCATGTAAAAAGTACCTCTGCACAACAAGGCCTTTGGAAGGCTATCTGCCTGGTTCCAATTGGTCTTTAGAATTCCAGGTAAAAATACCAGTTTTCTGGAATCGGCCATCCACCTTCTGTATTATCCCTGGCCCCGGATGCCCAGGGCGATGCAATTGCTGGAGCAGATGTTAGATAAAGCACGAACAACTTCTTATATTTTCAATCTTTGCAGGGGACCCAGGCATGTATTAGAGATTCACAATAGAATGGGACCCGGCTAGTAGCTCCATCCGTTCAATTAAAATTCTTCTCGTATTGCTATGAATCGATTACAGTCAAATTGGAATATACTTTTGGTTGTCCTGGCATTTTTAGGAATAGATGCAGGCAGATCAGTAAAATCACCATCAGAGATGATATCAGCCCCGGCGACAGGGAAGCTGGTCGTGGATGTTCAAAATCCGGTCTCAACGATTCAGCCAACCATGTTTGGGATCTTCTTCGAGGACATCAATTTTGCTGCAGATGGAGGCATCTATGCCGAGCTGATCAAAAACCGGTCTTTTGAATTTGATGACCCGTTGATGGGGTGGTCGCAGCCTGCCAGTAACCGTTGGTCCAACAATCAATCCTCGGGATTTGCATCTGCGATAAACAAGGGCGATGAGGAACCCAATGGGCATTTCTTGCGCGTTCAGGTACGTGCAGACGAAGGCTATGTCCTGATGAATGAAGGCTATCGTGGTATCGGATATAAACAAGGCATGGAATATCGTGTCAGTCTGGAAGGCAGGGTAGAAGAAGGAAACCCCCGGGTGACGCTGGAACTCTTAAGTGCCGACAGCACGGTGATCGGGTCCGAAGAACTGGTATTGAACGGAAAGGACTGGAATACCTATCATGCAAGTATCAAAGCATCCAAAACGGAGTCCAAAGGCCTCTTTCGCATCCGTTTTAATGGGGTTTCCGCGCTGGATCTGGATATGATCTCCATGTTCCCGGCGGATACCTGGAAGGGTCGCAGGAATGGATTACGCAATGACCTGGTTCAGTTGCTTGCCGACCTGCATCCGGGTTTTGTTCGTTTTCCGGGCGGATGTATCGTCGAAGGCCGGACTCTGGAGCAGCGTTACCAATGGAAGAAGACAGTAGGGCCGGTAGAAGAACGGACAACACTGATCAACCGCTGGAATACGGAATTCAGTCATCGCAGTACTCCCGATTATTTCCAGAGCTTTGGGCTGGGATTCTTCGAATATTTCCAGTTGGCGGAAGACCTGGGAGCGGAAGCCTTACCCATCCTGAGTTGTGGCATGGCCTGCCAGTTCAACACCGGCGAGCTGGTACCCATGGATGAGCTGGATCCCTATGTACAGGATGCATTGGACCTGATCGAGTTTGCCAATGGGCCGGTCACCTCAGCCTGGGGTAAAGTCCGGGCGGACATGGGCCATCCGGAGCCTTTCCATCTTAAAATGATCGGTGTTGGTAATGAGCAATGGGGGACCGATTATTTTGACCGCTACCGGGTATTTGAGTCGGCGATCAAATCGCGCTATCCGGACATTCGGATCGTGTCCGGCAGCGGCCCTTTTGCCGAAGGAGAAATGTTTGAATACGGCTGGGAAGAGCTGCGGGGATCCAAGGCAGACTTCGTCGATGAACATTATTACAAGCCACCGCAGTGGTTTCTGGATCACGCGGGACGTTATGATTCCTACGATCGCAATGGTCCGAAGATCTTTGCCGGAGAATACGCCGCACATGATCCACTGGCTACCGATCCGCTGAAGAAGAACGACTGGCGGAGCGCACTGTCTGAAGCAGCTTTTATGACGGGATTGTTGCGTAATGCGGACCTGGTCCAGATGTGTTCCTACGCGCCGCTCTTTGCCCATGTGGACGGATGGCAGTGGACGCCGGATCTGATCTGGTTTGACAACCTCAGTTCTTATGGCACACCTAATTATTACGTGCAGGAGCTCTATGCCAATAACCGGGGCACCCATGTGCTGAAAATGAACATGGATGGCAACCCCATGACCGGTCAGGATGGTCTTTATGGAGCGGCTACCTGGGATGATAAAACCAGTGAATTGATTTTGACGCTGGTGAATATTCAGGATCATCCGCAGGAGGTGCCGATCCAGGTTAAAAATGCCCGGTCTTTGGCTAAGCAAGGCACCAGAACCGAACTCAAGAACCCGGATCTGTTGGCTTTCAATTCATTGTCGGATCCACAACACATCAAACCGGAAGAATCCATGATCCCGGTGGCCGGTGATGATTTTACTATATCGCTGGCTGGGCAGTCACTTACGATTATCCGTATTAAAACCGATCGTTAGGTTTTAGGATGTCATATGTTAATTGACCCTTCCAGCAGGTCATGCCTTTTCCCGGGCATCCGGATTCTTAACCTCTACTTTTGGTGGCACCAGATAATAAAGCACCGGGGTTACCAGTCGACTGAGTAAGGTCGAACTGATCAGTCCACCGATCAGGACGATAGCCAGAGGGCTGATCAGAGGACTGCGTTCCAGCACCAACGGAGTCATCCCGCCTATGGCCGTCATCGAGGTCAGCAGGATCGGCAAAAACCGGGTTTCGGCGCCATCCATCACCGCATCGTATAATTTCATGCCTTTCTCCCGTAAGGAGTTGGTGTAATCCACCATCAGGATTGAGTTCTTGATCTCGATCCCTGCCAGCGCGATAATACCCACGGTAGCCACGAAAGACAACGTTTCTCCGGTCACCCACAGGGCTACGATGGCTCCGATGAAACCCATCGGAATTACACTGAGGACGATCAATGTGGACTTAAAAGTGCGGAATTCCAGCACGAGGATGGCCAGCAGACCGAAGACCGTCAAGATAATGATGGTTTCGATGCCACCAAAAGATTCTTCCCGGGACTCCCGCTCACCAGCCGCTACCAGCCGGTAACCTTCCGGGAATGGAACATCCGACTGAATACGTGCAATGATGGCGTCCGTCATCTGATCAGTGTTGTATCCGGTTTGGACGAAACTGCTCACCAGGCTGTAGCGTTCCTTGTTAAAATGCCGGATGACCGGAGGGGAAGGGGCCATGGTAATCTTTGCTATGGATTTTAGCGGTACCAGACTGCCCCCAAGCGAGGTGACGTAAATTCGGTCGAAGTTTTCCAGTGCATTGGCGCTGTTTTGGCGGATGGAGGCGTTCAGGGTGTATTCATCACTTTCAGCCGTCCGAATCTCACCGATGTCAAGCCCGGCGATAGCCAGCCGGATGGTTTTGGCTATCTCCGCGCTGGTCAATCCGTATAAACCGGCCTTGTCACGGTCAATGTTGACCTTTAATTCGGTTTTCTGGTATTTCAGGTCGTTTTTAACATAGAGGCTTCCCTCCATGTGGCGCATCAGTTGTTCCACACGCTCACTCAACGCTTCCAGGGTATCCAGGTTGTCCCCGATGATGCGCATTTCAATCGGAGCTGAGATGGGTTGGCCTTGCTGGAAACGGCGCACCTCAACCTTTGCACCGGCATACCCGGTCAATTCCCGGCGCAGCACATCGGCAAAATGCTCGATCTCCGGTACTTCCGTATTGTCATCCATAAATACAATCAGCTGACCGGTATTATCCGAGGACTGCTTCTGAAATTCATTGTAATAGATCCTGGGATTACCCATTCCGGTATTGGAGGCCAGTCTTGCCACTTCCGGCTGCTGTAGCAGCTTCTGTTCAATCTTACGGACCACCCGGTCCGTGTGCAGCAGATTACTGCCCGGTTCGGTCTCCACGTCAACAATAATGATGGGCTTTTCAGAGGACGGAAATAAACTAAAACCCAGGTGAGGGATGATCAAAAATGAGGATGCGAAAATGGCAGCCGCAGCCAGCAGAGCAATGACCGGGTGCTTAACACACCACCCTAACAAACGCTGATAGGGGTTATTGACATATTTTTTAAATCCCCGGAAGCAAATATTTCCCTGCTGATGGCTGGTTTGCTCATGGGCTTTGAGGAAGACACTGGATAGAAAAGGTATGATGGTCAATGAAACAAATAACGAGGCCAGCACCGTAAGCATCACCGCCATCGGGAGGGAACGGATGAAGTCCCCGGACCCTTCCGGCAGATTAGCCAGGGGCAGGAATGCCAGTAGCAAGGTTGCGGTACAGCCCAGGATAGCCACCAGGATGTGATTGGTGGCTGAGACAGCTGCGTCCTTAGCCGAGATACCTCCCCGCATATACCGTTCAATGTTTTCTACGACGACGATGCTGTCGTCCACCAGCAATCCCAGTGCGATGACCATGCCCACAATGGAAAGCTGATTCAGGGTATAACCCAACAGGTCGAGCAAAAACAGGCCGATGCTCAGGGATAATGGAATGGATATCATCACCACCAGGGAAGCACGGGTTCCAAGTGGTAGAAGGGTCAGCAATACAAGGAAAATAGCAATGGCAAAATCACGCCCCAAACCATCCAGACGCTTCCGTACACCTGCTTCCTGGTCAAAGGCCTGCTCCATGTGAATGTCTTTGGGCAGAGTCTGTGAAAATTGGTCCAGAACGGTTTGGATCTGGCTTCGCGTAGAGACAATATTCCGTTCGTCCTTCATGGCAGTCACTACCCAAATGGCGCGGTGACCGTTTAGCCTGGCGATGTGAACCTGATCCTCATCCGTGAGATAGATGTTAGCCAGGTCGGAAAGATGGGTTATTGCGCCGGTAGGTGTTGTGCGTACGACCGTATTTTTCAATACCTCGATATCCTTGATCTCCGCTGTGGTTTTGATGTTGTATTTGCGGTCTCCCAAATCGATGTCTCCACCGGGAATATTGATGTTGTTGGCCTGGATCAAACCAATGACCTGGTTAAGGCCCAAACCCAGCGAGGCCATGCGTTCCAGGTCCAGTTCGATCTTAATGGTCCGGTCCGGGACGCCCTGGATTTTGACGTATTTGATGTCCTTGATCCGCTCGAGATCCTTCTCAAGTTGTTCTGCATGATCATTGAGGGTCTCCATACTGGCAGTCTCGGACATGAGTGCTGTCTGCAGGATGGCTACATCACTGCTGGCAGCCCGGTTTACATCCAGGCGGATGATACCATCGGGAAGGTCATTGCGTAGTTTGTTGATTTCCCGGATGACATCGTTGTTCTTGGTATCCACATTGACGCCATAGTTGAATTCAACCAGCATGACCAGCAATCCGTCATTGATCGTCGTGGTGATCTTCTTGATGTCTTCCAGCTTATAGAGCTCCTCTTCGATGGGATCGGCGACCAGCTCTTCCATATCTGCCGGCGAGGTGCCGGGATAGATGCTGATGATCGAAAACATCGGGGCATTAAATGGAGGGTCTTCGCTCCGCGGCATGTTGAATAATGAATTGATGCCGAGTAGCAGGACAGCTAAGAACAGGATCAGGGTAAACTGATAGTTCTGGACAAAAAATTTATTGAAATTCATTGGTGTTCGTTTTGTGGGAGTTATTGATTGGCCAGAATAACTGCATCGCCATTTTCCAGGTAGATTGAGCCGATGGTAACCACGGCATCTATGCCGTCCAGACCACTGGAGACGACCACGCGGTCCCCCAGCAGGCGGGCGATGGTCACCTGGTGTTTTACAGCTTTACCGCCGGAGATGGAGAAGACCGTGGCTAGACTGCCATTTGCATCAACCAGGGCATCAACCGGGATCGTCGTCTGGGTATTTTGTATGGCTGGTGTAAGCAGTACCTTGCTGGTCATACCTGCTGCCAGTGAGGCCGGTTGATCCGTGAATGTCAGCTCGATATTCAGGGTGCCGCTGGCATCCTGGGTAAGCCTGGCTTTATCGCTGATCCGTGCTGTGAACAACTCTCCGGGGTAGGCGTCCATGGTGACGGTTGCCTTATCACCAATTTTTACCCGTGCCCAGTCTAGATCTGTCAGTCCGGCCTGGATGCGCCAGTCCTTGTCGGCAATGCCCATGATGGCATATACCGGCATTCCGGGACCGGCTATCTCACCCTGGTGTAGCACCTGCTTAATCACTCTGCCGGCGATCGGAGACCGTACTTCACTGTGGCTTTGATTGAATTTGGCGATCGAGAGTGTTTCTTCTGCTACTTTTAATGCACTTCCGGCATTTTGCTTTTGCTCCAGTGTAGCCACGCTATCGGCAAATAAACTGGATACACGATCAAAGTCCCGCTGAGCTTTGGCCAGTCCTTCTTCAGCTTGCCGGACCTGTGCATCAATTTCGGTCATGATCAGGGTAGCCAAAAGTTGGCCTGGTTTGACGGCATCTCCTTCCCGGACAAGGGTTTTATCAATCACGCCTCCGGTTTTAAAGGAGGGTTTGGCGTCGGTCTTACTGACGATGATACCGATGACAGATACGGAAGGTATTTCTTCTATCTGGGAAACGGGCTCAGTCTTCACATAAATGCCGGTTTCGACGGGATTCTCCGGACGTGTGACATCAGGTTTTTCTTCTTGATTTGAAGTGCATGAAATGGCTAATGCCAAAGATGCATACAGGAATAGTACGTTTGTTTTCATTGGATGATGCTTTAGCATGGTTTGAGTTGGCTGTAGGATTAATCAATAGGATAAGAGGCAGCAGCATAGATGTAATCGGCCCATTTGGACCAGGCCATGAACCGGGCCAATGAATTGGCAATGCGGGCCTGGGTGATCTGAGTTCGCGCGTCCAGCAATTCGAGGTAGTTTGCCGTTCCTTCCTGGTATTTTCGATAGACTTCCCGGTAGGCTTTTTCGGTTGCACGGATCCTTGGTTGAAATGTTTTGGCTTGCAGGATGGCGGAACGGAGATTGTTGGCGGCGACCTTTTTCTGCAATTCGATCTGATCGTTGGCAAATGCTTTTTGCTGGATCCGCGCATCTACCGCCGCCTGGGCCTGCTCCTGACGATAACGATGTTGCTTGCCATCATAGATGTTCCAGGTCAGGCTCACACCGAGCAGGGCATAGGGAGCCCAGTTGAAATCAAATGCCTGTGAGCCGATGTCTAATTGAGCTCCGAGACGAGGCTGATAGAAGCGGTCTTCTTTTTCAAAGGCCAGCTGCTGCATGGCGATGGCCTGATCCAGTTGGGCAAGCTCTTCCCGGGCTCCGGAAGGGTTTGACATTGAGTCTGGCAAATCCGGCATATCCAGGATGATATTCACTCTTTCTTCATTTGTACCCAGGAGGTAGGTTAAGTAAGCCCAGGCATTTTCTTCGTTCGCTGCGGCATCAATCTGCTGAGCTTTTAAGCTGGCCTGTTCGGATTCGATGCGGGAGAGGGCTGAGGGCAGTGCAATTCCGTTTCGCAACATGCTCTGGGTGGTGCGTGCTGCTTCTACCAGTAGTGTGTCCGCTTCCTGAAAGATGGAAATGGCCTGATCGGCCTGGCGCCACTGGAAATAGGCATTCATGACCTCCTTACTCAGTTCGCGTTTATAGGCCTTGATCTCCAGTTGTTTTAGGTCGATCTGTGCGGATTTTAATGCGCGGTTGATGGCCAGGTCCGGATTAAATAAAACTTGCTGGACACGAAAGCGGGCGTCATAAAAGTTGTTGGGAAGAAACTGGATGGACTGATTCTCCAGCGATTGAAATTGCTGACTTCCGGTAATCTGATTGAGGGTGCTGTATACCGGGTTTAACAAATCACCGACGGGGAAGTCGATGGCCCGTCCGCCGGCAGCAAGGGTGTACTGGGTGCCGAAGGACAGGTTGGGTAGATAGAGTCCTTGTGCTTCTTTAAGGGCCGCTTCAGCCTGTCGCAACTGGAAATCGTGGGCTTTAAGCTGCTGATTATTGGCCCAGCAGGTCGCTATCAGGGCGCTGAAATCCTGGCCAGGAAGTTGGGTGATGCCCAATACACTGATCAGGAGAACCGGAAGTGAATTACGTATGTTCATTTAATATACAGTGTTCAGTTTGATCGAAAAAATTTTATTGGAAGATGCATTGCAGCATGGATTCCATGGTGCGTTGGATCAGGCTATCGTTATTGTTCTGCTCGACCATTTCCAATCGCTGGGAGCGGGAAAGATTAACCAGGCCGTGAACGGTGCTCCACAGATGCAGTGCTACCAATCGCGGATCCTGTCTGCGAGTACGACTTTGGTCCATTGCGGCTTCACAGCTACTGATCAAAAAATCGAAAAGTTGCTTACCATATCCCCATTCTTCCTGGCAGCGGGTCAGGTGTTGAATGGGTTGCGGGGCATTGAACATGATGTCATACCATTCAGGATTTTTCAGTCCAAAAGCAATGTAACCCTGGCCGATGCGACGGATCCGCTCTACTGGATCGGATAGTTCAAATGCACTTTGCAGTTCTGAGGTCATCCTCTCGAAACCCATCTCCATCAGTTCGTAGACGATTTCGTCTTTATCCTGGAAATAGAGATAAATGGTTGCCGGGCTGTACTCGATGGCCGTGGCGATGTTGCGGATGGAGAGGTTGTCCTGACCTTCTTTGATCAGGATCTCCCTTGCTTTTTCGAGGATCTTCTCCCGGAGTTCTTGTTTTTCCCGTTCTCTGCGTTCACTAATACCCATAGCACAATATACTTAACACTGCAAATATAATGAACAGTGTTTAGTAAAGTCAATACCTCCCTGAAAAATGTTGAAAATTGGTTTGATTGGTTACCAATGAGTGGCACAGAATGCTGCACCTGGTTGCTTATAGGAAACTTAAGTCAGGTTGCGTATTCAACAGAACAGAGCCATAGGCTCGGGCCATTTTATAGTGGCGGATTTTAATCCGCTGAATAGCCAACAATAATCAATGAGTGCTGTAGGCACGGCATATAATGATCATTTCAGGGGGAGGTGTCCTACCCGGAATAAATGTCATCGGACTCAACCCAGTGATTTAGTTCGGTCCAATCTCGTCTGCAGGAATCGATAGTTTATACACGTTGACGCTGGAAATTGTCAAGGATCCATCGAGTTTAGAATAGAACAGAGCCATAGGCTTGGGCCATTTTATAGTGGCGGATTTTAATCCGCTGAATAGCCAAGAGAATCAGTGAGTGCTGTAGGCACGGCATATAATGATCATTTCAAGGGGAGGTGTCTTACCCGGAATAAATGCCATCGGACTCAACCCAGTGATTTAGTTCGGTTCAATCTCGTCTGCAGGAATCGGTAGTTAATACACGTTGTCGCTGGAAATTGTCATGGATCCATCGAGTTTAGAATAGAACAGAGCCATAGGCTCGTGCTATTTTATAGCGGCGGATTTTAATCCGCTGAATAGCCAACAATAACCAGTGAGTGCTGTAGGCACGGTTTAAAATGATCATTTCAAGGGGAGGTGTCCTACCCGGAATAAGCGCCATCGGACTAAACCCAGTGATTTAATTCGGTCCAATCTCGTCTGCAGGAATCGGTAGTTAATACACGTTGACGCTGGAAATTGTCAAGGATCCAACAAGTATAGAATAGAACAGAGCCATAGGCTCGGGCCATTTTATAGCGGCGGATTTTAATCCGCTGAATAGCCAACAATAATCAATGAGTGCTGTAGGCACGGACTATAAAAGATAGATTTTGTCGTTGGCCGGATACAACGCGGTAAGGTTCCGATAACACCCAATAACCAAGCATTCCGGATCCTGGTCATTGCAGGATTGCAGCATATATCTCCGGCCCATACCGGGATGGGACCGTACCGTTCTTTTGGACCGTGGCCCAGCTAGCCTGCCGGGCTATTGACATTAATTTTGAAAAAGGAACAGGGTAGGGAACCCAGGGATTGGCCTGAATCCGGTCGTATTCGATGGTGAGCAACACCCCATCCGGCTGGATTGTCTGACGCAACCGATTCAGAAAATCTACCTGGTCGGGTACGTAATGCAGGGCATTAGCCATAATAATTCCATGAACAGGCTTAACCGGAAATGGTTCCTGGATGAAATTGCAAACCCGTTTATCAATGTGAATTCCGTCAATAGATTCCGGAATGCGTTGCAGGGCAAGTGCATCCTGATCCCAGGCATAGATCCAGCTACCTTCAGCGAGCTGCCTGGCAAGTGCCCGCGTGAAAAATCCATCACCACACCCCAGGTCCATCCATCTGGAAGGATCTGAAGGATACCAGGATCCCCGCAGTAACTGTAAGGCTTGTTCAAATGTCACGCTAAACCTTTCCCCGACCAACAAATGCTTTAGGCCAAAGTTTGATGATTCGTGTCCGAAAATGCTATTTTCAACAGGAATAAAAGATTGATCATGAATTGGAAGAGTTTCCTGCTCCTGTTAATTGCCCAAATGGCTTTCGGCCAAACCAATCTGGATTATCGACTGGACACCCTGATGGCCAGATACACGGACAATGAACGGCCCGGTTGCGCCATCGGAGTCCTCCATGATGGTAAGGTTGTCTTTTCGAAGGGTTATGGTTTGGCCAATCTGGATTTCCATATTGCCTTCACACCTCAGACTGTATCCGACATCGGATCGGTGGCCAAGCAATTTACGGCGATGGCGATGTTATTGCTTGAGCGTGATGGAAAAGTACGACTGGATGCAGATATCCGGACGTATCTCCCGGAAGTACCCGACTTCGGAAATCCTATTCACGTCATCGACCTGCTCCACCATACCAATGGGATCCGTGAGATCTACGGCACCCAGGAAATAGCGGGCTACCGCCCCGGAGATGGGATCCTGCAGGAGGATGCCCTTACCCTCGTAACCCATTCTACCGAGCTGAATTTCGCTCCCGGTGATGCCTACAGCTATTGCAATACGGCGTTCATGCTCCTTGCCGAGATCATTAGGCGGGTGAGCGGCATGCCGTTTGAATCGTACATGCAATCCAACATCTTTAAGCCACTGAAGATGGACCATACCTACATCATGGATCATCGCGGTGAAGCGTTTCCTGGTACGGCTACCTCCTATGGTAAGGAGGATGGAATGTATGTCCAGATTTATGATAACAGCACTGTACAGGGTGCCGGTGGCATGTACACCACACTGGATGATATGATGAAGTGGCTGGCGAACTACCGAGACCCGGTGGTCGGTGATGCACGACTCATTGCAAAAATGAAAGTGCCAGCCATCCTGAATAATGGTGATACCATAGATTATGCCTTAGCGCTGGATGTGGGTAACTACCGCGGTCAGCATGCCTTTGGTCATACCGGTAGTAGTGCCGGATACCGCGCACATCTGCTGTTTTTCCCGGACCAGGATCTGGGCATCATGGTGAAAACCAACACGCCGGGGATTCCGATCCGGGATATTCTGGAGGTGGTAGCTACAGAGGTTGGAAAAATATCGCTGGATCCCATTCCGGTCATGGAGCCGGAATCAAAGGCGCCCTTCGTGCTTGCGAAACCGTTGGCTGCGTATGCGGGTAATTATTTCAGTCCCGAGTTGCAGACGAATTATGAAGTGCGTAATGCCGGCGACCATCTGGTCCTGTGGCATTTCCGGCGGGGTGAATTTGTTATGAAGCCGGAGAGTGAGGATGTTTTTGATGTGGGAGGCTGGACGGTCGCTTTCGAGCGCGATGCGAAGGGGAATTTATCCGGTATGCGGATGACCGGTGGTGGCGTGGATAATTTATGGTTTGCGAAATGGGAATAGGGACGGGCGGTCCGGAGGACCGCTAGCTGCAGCTGCCGGTCCTCCGGACCGGCGTTGATCTCATTCAAAAAAGGCAAACAAGTACTCGTCCTGGTAATCGATGTGATAAAACGTCAGCAGTTCCAGGTATTCTTCCCGGAAATTCTTAGCGCTGTGGTGCTGTGGCTGTTCGCGGATGAAGGCGAGTATCCGCTTAAGCTCTTCTCTTGAATGTGAGAAGCAACCATAAGCATGTTGCCAGTAAAAGTGATTGTCTGTCAGTCGGTTTTCATTGATGAAATTGGTGGTTTCGACTTTAAGTACCTGAACCAGTAAGGCCGGCGCTATTGTTGGATGAAGTTGAATGAGCAGGTGCACATGGTCCGGCATGCAGTAAATAGCCATAAGCCGGCATTTTTTACCCTGGATAAGGCGAGTCATGTATTGTTCTACCCGTTCACGGATATCTTCGCGAATGAGTTCTTCCGGGTCTTTTACTGCAAAAATGAAATGCAGGAAGATCTGCGAGTAGGTGTCGGGCATAATGGGAGTTTATTGATTTATTAAATTTAAGAAAATTCGTTGGCTATAGCATTAGCGGTCCGGGGGACCGCTACCTGGAGATTAAGTTATGCAAACTCCCTAGTTAGCGGTCCTCCGGACCACCCACCTTACACCACCATCCTTCATTTCTTTTTCTTCCTTAACTTCATCCCATGAATCTTCTCTTTCTCGTCCTTGCCGCATTTCTGCTTTACACGATCTACCGTATCGTGGTCGAGGTGCTCGCTCAGCGTGAACACCTTACGGATGAGACCATCCGGGCATTGATGCACGGGAAACTGCGTAAAAATGAAGAGGCTTACCGTCGCGCGCTCATCCACCTGGGTACCTGCCAGAAATGTCAGGCTAAACTGCACAACTACAATGGCGACGAAGACATTCAGCAACAGGTCATCGATGATCTGCACCAGGACTGAGGCAGGGAACGTATTTACGTATTTACGTGCTTAAGTGTTTACGATGCAAGCGAAAAGCGAAAGGCGAACATCCAATAGCAGTGACGTATTTGCGTATTTAGGTGCTTAGGTGTTTACGATGCAAGCGAAAAGCGAAAGGCGTAAAGCGAATAGCCAATAGCAGTAATGTATTTACGTATTTACGTGCTTACGTGTTTACGATGCAAGTGTAAAGCGAAATGCGAAAGGCGAAAAGCGAAAAGCGAAAAGCGAAAAGCGAACAACAAAATACTTCCTATGTGACCTCGGTTACAAAGAAACGACCACTATGCTGCGTACTACCCTTTGAATCTAACACAACAATATCATGAAAACACCAATCGTTAAACTTGCCTTCCCGCTCCTGGCACTGCTGTTACTTGCATTCGGATGCCAGAAGGAAACCACCGAGCCCCAGAACCAAATCAGCCAAGACCGCGGTTTGCTGGAAAACCTGGTCTATCAGTTGCCCGAAGAACCGCTGTCACAAGCGGAAATAGACGGAATGTCCTGGATGCGAGAAGAAGAAAAACTGGCACGCGATGTTTATTCCATCTCGAATACCCTCTGGAATCGCCAGGTATTCGCACACATCACCACCAGCGAACAGTCCCACATGGACGGGATTGGCTATCTGCTGGAGAAATACAGTTTGCCGGATCCCATTACGTCGGATGAAACCGGTGTCTTTTCGGATCAGGCCCTTCAATCGCTTTTCGACAGCCTGAAGATTGCCAGCAGCCTATCCTTAATTGCTGCACTGGAAACAGGAGCCTGGATCGAAGAACTGGATATTCTGGATCTGGATGAGCAGATTGAGCTTGCTGACAACCAGGATATTCTTTTGGTCTATGAAAACCTGCAAAAGGGATCGCGTAATCACCTTCGTGCTTTTGTCCGGAACCTGGATATGGAAGGTGTAACCTATCAGCCGCAACTTCTCTCTGAAGAAAGATACCTGGCCATCATTAACAGCGCACAGGAGACGGGTATTGATTAATTGTAATACAAAGCTCCAGAAAGCAAAAAAGTAGTCCGGAGACTACTTTTTTGCTTTCAATTGGAGTTTGGAGCAGGTAGGGAATACTTTAGGCATATCCTTAATGGTCATCACCCCGGCACAGACCTACGATTTCATGAAATACATCATGCAATCCGACCAGAGATGCCGTGATAGCTTCATCATTTCCTTTTTTGACCAATTTGTCCAGCGATTTGCTTCCTTTAACCAGTTTCTTCGTTGCCATGGTAATGGCCGGGCTGGCAAAAGCTGCAGGAACGGTTGATTTCGCCAGGGCTTTCGCTTTCGTGATCATTTCTGAAGAACGTGTTTTGATGGGCTCCAGGTTTCCCTCTTCAGCGGGATGGAAAGTCTGGGACATAACTCCATGAAACTCATCCAGTGCAGGCCATTGTTCAAAAATACTCTGTCCTTGCATCTGATTTGGCATCATCATTAATCCGATGAGGCCTACTAATCCAAACAAATACTTCATGCCATTTTGCTTTTTAGCGATTTAAAAAAGAACTCAATACAACGATGTGTTGCAAATTATCCACTAGACAACGAATATCAGCCCGGATTGTTGCAATCGGATTGATTTGGCTTACTGCAATCAATGATCTAGGTTATTGTCCGGAATGAATGAATTGCTAGTCAAAATCTGTATTTTTCTCGGAAGTAAACCATTCCGGTTAAGGAAATTAAACAGAAGGTAATAATGATGAAAAAAACTCTCCTTTATCTGAGCACCGTGGTGTTTAGTTTGATCGCCTGGTCAGCAAACAGCCAGACCATCGATTCCACGGAATTAAAGTCCTTGGTATTTCGCCATATCGGGCCATTCGGAAACCGTATTTCATGTACAGTCGGTATTCCGGGTGATCCATTGACCTATTTTGCAGGCGCCGCCACCGGAGGTATCTGGAAGACGGTAGACGGTGGTATCCACTGGAAGCCGGTCTTCGATGACAAACCGGTCCATGCCATTGGAGCATTGGCGGTTGCACCTTCGGACCACGAGATTGTCTGGGCCGGAACCGGTGAGCCCTTCATCCGGTCAAATGTTTCGATCGGTGACGGAGTGTGGCGGTCCATGGATGGTGGCGAAACCTGGGAACATATCGGACTTGATTTTCCCGGTCGTGTGAGCCGGATTATCATTCATCCCACTAACCCTGACATCGTCTATGTAGCAGCTTTGGGCCACGGGTATGCTCCGCAAAAGGAAAGAGGTATTTACCGCACGACCGATGGAGGCAAAACCTGGGAACTTGTGCTGCACGTCAATGACAATACCGGCGCTTCCGACCTGGTTATGGATCCTTCGAATCCCAGGATCCTGTTCGCAGGGATGTGGGAATTTGAACTGCGTACCTGGGTGCGCAATAGTGGCGGACCAGGAAGTGGTGTTTTCCAGTCGACCGATGGCGGAACCACCTGGCAACGCCTGGAAGGTCACGGACTACCTAAAGGCCCGCTTGGTAAAATAGCATTGGCGATGACACCAGCTAATCCTGACCGGGTTTATGCCCAGATCGAGACGGGTGATGGTGTACCGATGGATGGCAAGCCAACCGATACAGGGGAATTATGGATTTCGGACGACAAAGGCAAGAGCTGGAAAATGGTCAATCCTAACCGGGATATCGGAGGACGGCAAGCTTATTATACCCGCTGTGCCGCTTCCCCGGATAATCCCCATGAGGTCTACTTCATCGCAGCCAACTGGACAAAAAGTATTGATGATGGCCGCACGCTGATCACGCCGCAGGACCAACCCAACTGGGACCACCACGACATGTGGATCGACCCCTTGGATGGCAACCGGATGATCGTCGCCGGCGATGGCGGCATTTCTGTTTCCCAGAATCGTGGAGAATCCTGGCTTAAAAAGCAATTAGCCGTAGCCCAGGTTTACCACGTAACCACCGATACCCATGTGCCTTATAATGTTTACACCAACCGTCAGGATGGACCGGCCATGCGGGGACCCAGCCGTTCGAAAGCCCAGGGGATGTTAGGCCCCAGCTCCATTCCCCGCGGGATGTGGCACGACATCGGAGGAGGGGAAAGTGGTTTTGCTACGCCCGATCCGGTTGATCCCGATATCATCTGGTCGAGTGCTTCCGGCCGCGGACCTTTGGGTGGTATCGTCGTGCGCTACAATGAAAAAGTACGGCAGTACCGCGATGTGGAAGTGTGGCCTGAAATGACCACCGGTCATCCAGCCAGTGACGTGAAGTATCGTTTTCAGTGGACCTTCCCCCTTTTGATCTCCCCACACGATCACAACACCATTTATGTAACCAGCCAGGTGGTTCATATGACGACCAATGGTGGTCAAAGCTGGACCGTGATCAGCCCCGATCTGACCAAAAATGAACCCGCAAAACAGAAATTCTCCGGAGGATTGACGGGGGATAACATCAACGTCGAATATGGAAACGTCATTTATGCTTTTGATGAGTCGCCTGCTAGGGCCGGTGTACTCTGGGCTGGCACGAATGATGGTCTCGTTCAGGTAAGTCAGGACGGAGGACAGCATTGGACCGATGTCACTTCCAACATTCCCGGCATTCCGCGTGACGGGGTGGTCAGGAACATCGACGCTTCCAAATGGAGCGCCGGCAAAGCTTATCTGACCATTGAAGCCCATCAGGTCGGAGATTTCAAAGCCTATGTTTACAAGACAGAAGATTTTGGCAAGAAATGGACCCGGATCACCGATGGCATTCTACAGGACAACCTGAATTATACCCGGTGTGTGCGGGAAGACCCTGTTCGCCAGGGATTGTTGTATCTAGGTACCGAATCCATGCTTTATGTATCCTTTGATGATGGGGCGCATTGGCAACAATTGATGACCAATATGCCGCACACGCCGATGTATTGGATTGATATCCAGGAAGAATTTAACGATATGGTGATCGGAACGTATGGCCGCGGTATCTGGATCCTGGATGATATCTCCGCATTGCAGGAACTGACTCCGGCCATCCAGAAAGGCAAATCGCATTTGTTTGATGTACACGATACCTACCGTTTTCAGCCTAAAACGGCCATCATGCCGGAATTTGACGATCCTTCGGAAGGCCAGGATCCCCCCTATGGGGTCAGTCTGAATTACTGGCTGAACCAGGACGTCAAAGACTCGGTCCATTTTAAGATCATCAATGCAGCAGGCGATACCGTACGGACCATTCATGCAGCTCCCAAACCGGGACTTAACCGGTTATGGTGGAATTTACTGGATGACCCAGGAAAGAAACTCATGATGCGGACACCACCCTTATATGCCGACTGGGTGCCGATGGGTAAGGATGGCACCAGGCCAGTGCACCTCGGCCCTGCATCTCTGTTAGTGCCTCCGGGTGAATATCAGGTGGTCATGATGGTGGGGGACGGCACCTACCATTCTAATCTGAAAGTGATGAAGGATCCCGATTCCGAAGGGACCAATGCTGATATTTTGGCCCAGCATCAGCTTTTGACCACGATCCGTACCGATCTGAATGAAGTCGTTGGACTGGTTAATTCAATGGAGTTGGTCAGGGTACAGTTGAATGACCTGAAGAAATATGCCGGATTACACGCGGATAAGTCTGCTATTGCTGCAGCCATTCAGCAGCTTGACAGCCTGGCCACCGGGTTAGAAGGAAATTGGATCCAGTTGAAAATCACAGGTACCGGACAGGATGTTGTCCGCTGGCCTGCGGAACTGGCAGAACAGTTGGATTATCTGATCTCCGGGGTATCCTCCGTAGATTTTCGTCCGACCGACCAACATCAGCTGGTGGCGACGTTATTACATGAAAAGACGGAAAAAGCGAAAGCGGATTTTGAACAATTTAAAGCGAATCAACTCAGTCCGTTCCTGCAAAAACTGCAGGATTGGGGAGTAGGGCCGATTTCCCTTCCCCGGGATTGATGATTAGGTAAGCAATCATGCCTTGTTCCTGGTGGCTACCATTTGAAGTTGATGCCGAACGTGAGGTTTAAAGTTCGCTGGTAGCCACCATCCGGTGCAGCGCTGTCAAAATAATACCGCATGGTATAGAGCAAGCTCACATGTTTGGTGATGGCGAGGGCAAACTGCATTTCGTCCAGAAACCGGTAATCGGCAACATATGCCAGGTTGGGTTGGTAGTATGAGGTATTCGTCAGCTGGAAACCACTCTCTCCCGGTTTCAGTGTGAAGGACAGATAGGAGCTTAACCGGTTCGCCTGCGTGCGGCTATCGTAGCGTGACGATCGTTCCCACTCATGCATATAGGATGTACCCAGGTACAGGTTAAACGGTTTTGAATTGACTAGCTTGAAGCGGGGACCCACACCCACCAGGTTGCGCAAGTCAATAAATAGCAGCGAGTTATTCAATAGTTGGACGAACACTTCGCCCCTTACAACTGGTGTAAACTCGTGGTTGTAACGAAAATGGCCAAACCAGCTATTTGCA
This sequence comes from Lewinellaceae bacterium, assembly GCA_020636135.1. Lineage (NCBI taxonomy): Bacteria > Pseudomonadati > Bacteroidota > Saprospiria > Saprospirales > Lewinellaceae > Lewinellaceae bacterium. Next base: position 3,458,322 of record JACJYK010000001.1, on the reverse strand, counting down.
AATTCCTGCTCACCGGACTTGGATAATTCAAAGTTGCCCAGTAACAGGAAGATCCCCTTCAGATTTTTGGTCTTTAATGAGGAAAGCAGGTTGGTAGACATCAATAATAGTTTGGTGCCGTCGTTGTTCGAATAATTGCCGTTGAGGCCCAGATTAAAGACCACCTTATTCGAATCGGATTGGATCCGCCGGGCTTCGATGTTGACGAGTTGGGCCTGGATGCTGCCACCAATCATCAGAAAAAGTGAAAGGACGATGTACCGCATACCGGAAGATAACAACTCGTTGCTCAAATTTTGTCCAATCCTGGCAATCAAGCCTGAGGAAACCTGCTACTAATTTTGTTTTGCAGGTAAAATCGACGCCCGGGGAATAACTGGCTGGTGATTTTCAAAACCTTTACGCACGGCTTTTACTTCCCAATCCAGTTCGTAATTACCCGTTCCCTGCCATAATTCCTGAACCACTATACCCGTGGCATCCTTCTTGACGACCGCCAGACCCTTTGAGTCGGCAGATAATGGAGTGAGCACTACCGTCATGGTTTGATCATTGATGATTTTTTGGAAATGATCTGGAAATGTTACTTCTCCACGGCCATTCTCAAGTTTGATGGTCCCCCGGCAATATGCCGCCGCTTCCGGTCCTTCCAGCGAAACATAGCTGATGACCTTATCCGGTTCGGTAGGATCATCGGTCACGAAGTTTTTCATATCCCCAAAAATGACACCCTGACCAGCTGCATTGATGTAGATTCCGGCTTTTATTTGGTTACTACCGTTGTATACCGCTACGTATCCATTATCGGCATGATCCGTTAGATGTGAGAGTAAAACATTTCTGCCGGAAGGGCCACTGACCTGCAATTCTCCGCCGCCTTGTGAGGTATAATTGGTTGCTAAATAACTGCCGAGTCCTCCACCGGGAAATAGCTCCAGTTTTCCGGTAGTAGTACCTCCCAGTTTGGTGGACGCCCATCCTGCACCGTTAACGAACTGGAGTGATTCCTTGTTTAGAGTGACTCTGGTCTCGGGGAAGGCATCGGTATAGGTGATTTGATCCGGAGTGAATTTGAAACCCAGATCATTACCATCGGGGCGATCAAAATGCATTTCAGAACCGAAGAGATGCAATGCCTGGATGGCGGGATCACCCAAAACCAAATCGTTCGCCACAATATTTTGGGTTTCAAGGCCATTCGAAGTAATCACATTCTGCACATCTACGGGATAGCTGGTGTATATGTTCGCGATGGAAGGAGGCTCCGTCAGGAAGTAAGTAGCATTCCAATAGGTGGGGATGGGCAAAGTGACCGGATCTGCATTACCGGTTAAGTTCAATTGATACAGCGTTGAATTGTCGATGCCTGCATCCAAAAGGGTGGTCAATGTCAGTTGTTGAATTTCATTTTGAGGGTCATTATCGGCATCGTCTACGCCGTCCTGAATGCTGGACAAGTCCACCTGATTGCCGCCGGAGATGGAAAGGTTGGTGCCACTCAAATTCAATGTCTGGGGAGCAGCGGCAGGCAGAACTACCGTCCCTCCTCCGTTATCCAGGTGTAAATTATTTCCATCCAGCGTCAGGTGCTGAATTTCATTACCCGGGTCCGCATCGTCATCAACAGGAAGGTCAATTGCCCCTCCATTTTTGGATAGGGACAAACCGCGGCCAACCAGGCTCAATTGTTGAATTTCATTATCCGAAGAGTTGTCCTGGTCTGCTACCGAGAAGGTTACCCCGGTGCCTCCTTTCGTCAGACCCAAATTTATGGTGGTTTCATTTTGAGTGACCGTAAGGTTCTGTATTTCATTGTTAGGATCGGCATCCGCATCAACGGTGCCTACGGAGTCCGGAATAGGTAAATTGACTGCGTTGCCGTTTGAAAGGGAGAGAACATTCCCCTCAATGGCTAAGGACTGCAGCTCGTTGGTTGGGTCAGCATCCGCATCATCGGTATTCGCAGTACGTTCAGCATACAGGGCATAAGGTACAGATAGCAAGGGCACGAACCCTAATGACGAATAGGAGGTTCCTCCGGCAGCGTCCAGTTCGACATGCATTTCTAAGACAGAAGCACCCCAGTCTATGGCCTGAAAGTCTCCGGAAACGGGTGCTCCATTCCCAATAGCAATGTTAAACAGGCCTATCGGAGAGGTAGTGACGTGATGCGTTTCTGTGTAGAGGATGGTGGCATGATTGGTAGCCTCTACGATGGAGATCCTCAATCCGAGTTCCGTATCCGTTAATGGCTCCTGTGAGGCATTACGAGCGACGGCCTGGTAGTTAAAGGCCATTGGTGTCTGACCGAAGGCGAATGCACCGGTGATCAACAGGAAGACCATGGGCAACCATCGCTTGGGTGAACTGGTGGTAATCGATATTATTTTCATTGCTTAACGAGTTTTATGGTTGAGGTCTCGCCATTTAAGGTAGCGAGTTCCAAATAATACATGCCGGGGGGCAAATCAGAACCATCCAGCGTGGCAGAGGAGCCAGGCAAAGACTGCTGACGTACGAGCACGCCAAGGGAATTATACAATTTGCAGGAAAGGTGTTCCGGATTCTCGAGCTCTATTTGCAGTGTGGATTGAAATGGATTGGGATAGATAGTCACTTCCATGGCACTGTTTTGAACCCTGGTACTGGTGGCCAGCTGGGGCTGATGGAAGCCTTGAGTAAGCAGATTTCCCTGTTGGAGCGGTTGAACCGCAAGTTCTCCCAGGGTAAATTCCAGTGAACCAAAGGCTCCGGTCAGCGTGGTTCCGGTCGATGAGATAACCATGGGAGAAAGTTGCTGAGCCCATGAAGCCTGGAATACGCTAATGAAAAGAAAAAGTAAAAACCATCTCATGGCAGGTAAAATTCGATTAGTCAAATTAATTCCCAAGGAATTACTGGTAGTGCAATCAATCGTAAGCATTCAGTTTCGATATTATCCCTTGGCTGAACACACCTTAATATAAGCAAAAAAAACCAATATGAGTGTTTCCGGCAAGGTCACAAGCGCTCTCATTACCGGAGTAATATGGGTGGTAAATAAGGAGCTACTAAAAAGCCCGTAGCAGGGTTCCGGCTACGGGCTTAACAAAACGCAATCGGCGTTATTGCTTATTCACTCCAGGGTGGTGTCACACCATTCGAACGGGCATAAGCGATGAGTTGGCCCTTGTGCTCGCCGCTATGCTCCAGGATAAGCATTAATAAGGCTCTGCGGGTAAAATCGCCAAACTGCAGTTTGATCACCTCGTCCAGGTCTGCTTCCTTACCCATGGTAACCTGATCGTTCAGAAATGCAAATGATTTTTCAACGGCATCGACGATATTCGCTTTGCCTGTAATCTTCTCCATGTTTACGACATCGACGTCTTCGGGAATTTTTGCGCCCATGGTCATCAGGAAAAAGTAATTGGAAGCAGCCACATGCAGCAATGCTTCACCGGTAGAACGGACGCCTTCAGCAGGACGCCAGTTCATTTGTTCTTCCGAGAAAGCCTGAGCCAGCCCAACCAATTGTTGTTGATTGCGTCCGACCAAACCGGCAAGGTCGGTGTAAAAAGTATGTTCCTGGGCCTGTGCCAATTGCACGAGCGCCATGCAGCAAAAGAGAATGAGTTTTTTCATAAAGCGAGGATTAAGTTAGTGAGCTATGTGATCACCTTATGAAATTAATCAATCTCTGGATTCCAAATAAATTTTTCCAACCGGCCAGGTTGAAGAGAGAACACTATGAAAAACCAGCAATGTTGCCTACCGGAATGACTGATTGATCTTCTCGAGTGCGGCTTGACCCGGCACCAGTTCGCGCTCCGTCAGGGCGTTTAATGGGGCGTTAACCGTATTAAAAAGATCATGCAGTGTCTGTGACTCCTGATTCATATAAAATAATCCCGTCAGTATCTCACCATTCGCGACAGCTTCCTGATGTCGACGTAGTGCCGCAAGGTGGTTGGTAGGATCGTGGTCTACGGCCAGTTTATCCAGGCGCAGGGTGCTTCCGTCATGGAGCGTGACCACAGTCCCGCTGCCTGATTCATAATCCACTGTGATCTCTTTCGCTTTGGGGACATAATCCGGAGGTGTAGGGTACTCCATATGATCCCGGATGTATTCGTAAGACTTGGTCGAGCCAACATTGTTGTTGAATGTCACGCAGGGAGAAAGCACATCTATGAATGCAAAGCCGGGGTGACTTAACGCCAGCTTGATCAGAGGGACCAGCTGTTTTTTGTCACCGGAAAAACTCCGTGCTACAAAGCTTGCACGCAGCTCCAGGGCCATACCCACCAGGTCGATGGGGTGGAAGTGATTTTGTGATCCTCCTTTACTGATCGATCCAAAATCTGCCGTTGCCGAATCCTGACCTTTTGTGAGGCCGTAACATCCATTGTTCATGACAATGTAAACCATGTTGAGGTTACGTCGGATCACATGTACAAACTGACCCATACCAATGGAGGCGGAGTCGCCGTCACCGGACACGCCCATGTACAGCAAATCTTTGTTTGCCATGGTGGCACCGGTAGCTACGGAGGGCATTCGACCATGCACTGTGTTAAAGCCATGCGAGTTACTGAGAAAATACGTTGGCGTTTTTGAAGAACAGCCTATCCCTGACAATTTAGCCAGGCGATGAGGTTCGATCGACAGTTCGTAGCAAGCCTGGACAATAGCTCCACTGATGGAGTCGTGCCCACATCCGGCACAGAGGGTAGAGATAGCACCCTCATAGTCCCGCTTGCGGTAACCAACTTTGTTAGCAGGAAGCTCAGGATGGCTGAATACAGGTTTTACATAACTCATAGCGAATCGTTTCTAAGGGCATTAACGGATAAGTGTGCTACAATTTTTGCACAGATGTCGGTCGCAGGAATAGGCATACCGTCATAATGCAGGATCGGGATCAGTTTGGCCGGCGACACATTCAGTTCATTGATCAGCAAGGTCCGCATTTGGGCATCGCGGTTCTGTTCGATCACAAAAATTTCTTCATGATTGTCGATGAAGGACTGTACTTCCTCAGGGAAAGGAAAGGACTTCAAACGCAAAGCATCGACACCAATTTCTTCTTCCTGAAGCAGGTCCATGGCTTCCAGGGCAGCGTAGTAGGTCGTGCCGAAGAAGATGATACCCAGGTTGTGTTGATTTTCGTTGCCAAAATGTTCCGGTTTGGGTACCCAGGACTTGGCCGTCTGCCACTTCTTGACCAGCCGGTCTACGTTACGCACATAGGCATCGCCTTTTTCGGTGTAACGCGCATATTCGTCCCGTGAGGTTCCACGGGTGAAGAAAGAGCCTTTGGTCGGATGGGTGCCCGGCAAGGTGCGGTATGGGATGCCATCACCGTCTACGTCCAGGTAGCGGCCAAATTTTTCCATATTTTCCAGGTCCTCGGCATTCAGAACTTTCCCCCGGTCGTATTTTCGGTTATCATCCCATTTAAGGTCGGGTGTCAGGTGGTCGTTCATGCCCAGGTCCAGGTCAGACATGACAAAGATGACTGTCTGGAAGCGATCGGCAAGATCCAATGCTTCGGCCGTCATTTCAAAACACTCGGTCGGGGTGCTGGGAATGAGCATAATGTGTTTGGTGTCGCCATGGGATGCATAAGCGGAGCTGATCAAATCGGCTTGCTGAGTGCGGGTAGGCATACCGGTGGATGGCCCTCCGCGCTGTACATTGACAATAACAGCCGGAACCTCAGCGAAATAAGCCAATCCGATGAATTCACTCATCAGGGAGACGCCCGGACCGCTGGTAGCCGTGAATGCGCGTGCACCATTCCAGGATGCACCGATCACCATTCCGATCGCCGCCAGCTCGTCTTCGGCCTGGATCACCGCATACCGGTTTTGATTGGTGTCCGGATCCTTGCGCAGTCGCTTGCAATATTTTTCAAAAGCACTGGCGACCGAGGTCGACGGTGTGATCGGATACCAGGCCATAACCGAAGCACCTCCATAGATCGCTCCCAAAGCAGAGGCCAGATTGCCTTCCATCAGGATACGATCTCCGATCAGATCACGGGTCTCGACCCGGATATCCAGAGGGCATTTAAAGTTCTCTTTTGAGTAGTTGTATCCGATGGACAGGGCCAGGTTATTTGGTCCGATCAATTTTTCTTTGGACTTGAAGGTTTGAGCCACAATACCCCGCAGGACATCCATATCCATGTCCAGCAGCGCAGCTAGCGCGCCTACATAGATGATGTTTTTCAGCAATTGTTGTTCGCGTGGCTGTGCGAAATTTTTCATCGCCAGGGTCATCATCGGAATACCCAGGAAATGGATATCGTCACGCATCATCTCCCGGTGCAGCGGCTTCGAGCTGTCGTAAAGGATGTATCCGCCCGGCCGGACCGAAGCGATGTCTTCTTCCAGGCTTTGCGGGTTGACTGCCACGACGAAATCGATGATACCACTGCGTCCGAGGTATCCTTTTTCACTCACCCGGACCTCATACCAGGTGGGCAATCCCTGGATATTGGACGGGAAGATATTCTTGGGTGTTACCGGGATCCCCATGCGGTAAATGGCCTTGGCAAAAAGACCATTTGCGCTGGCTGATCCTGTCCCATTTACGTTGGCAAAGCGAATGACAAAATCATTTACGCGTGAACTGGCGTCAGACATTCTGAGCTTGCTTTTGTTACGTTATAGAAGAATTTTTGCATATCCCAGGCGGCGGTGGGACATCTTTCGGCGCAAAGACCACAATGCAGGCATACATTTTCGTCTTTGACCATGATCCGTCCTGTCTTCAGGATATCGGAGATATAAAGATCCTGCGATTCGTTGTCAGCCGGTGCTAACAGCCGGGCACGCAGGTCATCTTCTTTTCCATTGGTGGTGAATGTGATGCACGAGGTAGGACAGATATCCATGCAGGCATCACATTCGATGCATCTGGAAGTGTTGAATACTGTCTGGACATCGCAGTTCAGACAGCGCTGAGCTTCCTTAAAGCCCAGCACCTGGTCAAAACCAAGCTCGACTTCCACTTTTCGGTTGCTAAGTGTTTTCTTTTTATCGGCATGGGGTACTGCATAGCGCTCGTCGGCAACGACGGCACTGTCATACATCCATTCATGGATCCCCATCTTCTGACTGATCAGGTTCGTCATGGGGGCAGGCCTTTCCCATAAATCTTTTCCCCGGCAGAATAAATCGATGGATATGGCAGCCTGATGTCCATGGGCAACTGCCGTGATCACGTTTTCCGGCCCAAAGGCTGCATCACCCCCAAAGAAAACTTTAGGAAGCGTGGACTGAAAGGTGGTTTTATTCAGAACGGGCAGATCCCACCTGCCGAATTCAATACCCAGATCACGTTCGATCCAGGGAAATGCATTGTCCTGGCCAATGGCAATGATCACGTCGTCGGCTTCGATGAATACATCGGGCTCTCCCGTAGGTACCAGTGAACGTTTTCCCTTGGCATCGAATACCGCCTCCACTTTTTCAAAGATGACTCCTTTCAGTTGGCCATTATCGATAACAAACTCTTTGGGGGGCATATTATTGTAAATCGGGATGTCTTCTCTTTGGGCATCTTCGATCTCCCAGGGTGAGGCTTTCATCGTGTTGAAGGGGCTCCGCACGACGACCGTGACCTCTTCGCCTCCCAGACGACGGGAAGTTCGGCAACAGTCCATGGCTGTATTTCCTCCGCCAAGGATGATTACTTTTTTACCAATGGATTTGGTGTGTTCAAAAGCTACACTTGCCAGCCATTCAATTCCGATATGGACCCGCTTCCCGGCCTCTGCGCGTCCGGGTAATTCCAGATCACGGCCTTTGGGAGCACCGGTGCCTACAAAAATGGCATCGTAATCCTGCTCCACAACCGAGCGCATGGATTGAACAAAGGTGTTGAAATGGGTATGGATGCCCATATCCAGGATGTAATTGACTTCTTCGTCCAGCACTTCTACCGGCAGGCGGAAAGAAGGTATCTGCGTCCGCATCATTCCCCCGCCTTTGTTCCACTCATCGTAGAGGTGAATCTCGTACCCCAAGGGGGCCAGGTCGCGGGCAACGGTAAGTGAGGCCGGTCCACCACCGATCAAGGCTATTTTTTTGCCGTTTTTAGTAGAGGGAGCTTGTGGCATCCGTGATTTTACCTCGCCTTTATTATCGGCTGCCACTCGTTTAAGCCGGCAGATGGCTACCGGCTCGTCTTCTACCCGGCCCCGGCGGCAGGCCGGCTCGCAGGGACGGTCACAGGTGCGCCCCAGAATACCAGGAAATACATTGGATTCCCAGTTGATCATATAGGCGTCCGAATAACGTTCAGCAGCAATCAGACGGATGTATTCCGGAACGGGAGTGTGGGCCGGACAGGCATATTGACAGTCTACCACTTTGTGGAAATATTCCGGATCCTGGATATTGGTAGGCTTCATTGTTCTACAAAACTTTAATGAAGAATTTAATCGTTAATACCGTATTAGGACTGTTGCAAAGTAAAGTATTTTATTGTTAACATATAACAATTTCATAATGATTCAGGGTCAGACTTTGCCGCGATTGGAACTGGTAGCAAACCATGGGGCGATCCGTACCCAGTATTATGAATTACGGGCCCCTCAGATCGCTTTCCCGGAATTGGGTTATATTAACTGCCGGAATCAAATCGTGAAGCATGCAGCGCAGTTCCTGGCTTATACTCCTTATTGCCTTATTTACTACTATAAACTGCAACCCGAAACCTGAGGATAACCGGAAGCCGAATATCTTATTGTTTCTGGTCGATGATATGGGCTGGACAGACACCAGTGTTCCCTTCGCCGATCTGGTCACTGATAATAACCGGTATTTTCATACCCCCAATATGCAGCGCCTGCGCGACATGGGCATGCAGTTTACCCAGGCATACAGCTCCAGCCCGGTTTGCTCTCCAACGCGGACCAGCATTCTGACGGGCATGAATCCGGCCCGCTCCCACATTACCAACTGGATACCCGGGGAAAATAATGACTCGACGGAACATACCCGTTGGGGGTTACCACCTGAATGGAAAATTGACGGCCTCGGTCCCAATGATGTGACCCTGCCAAAACTGTTAAAACAAGCCGGATATGTGAATATCCACATCGGTAAGGCACACTTTGGCCGCGCAGGCACACCGGGGGCAGATCCCCGCAACCTGGGGTTTGACATCAACGTCGGAGGTACTGACGCAGGACACCCGGCCAGCTATTATCCACCCTACGGTGCTCCGGATAACGATCACCATGTGCCGGGCCTTTCCAAGGAAGCTGCTGAGAAGCTGTACCTGAACGACGCATTGACCGTTCATGCGGTTCAATTGATCGATTCGGTCAGCGCTACCGGCAAACCCTTTTTTATGAATATGGCCCATTATGCTCTGCATACGCCGATCCAGGGGGATACTACGCGGCTTGCTCCTTATGTAGATACGATCCACAACCGGGCGCAACAAGCTTATGCAACTATGGTCGAAAGCATGGATGCCAGCCTGGGTAAGATCCTGGACGCGCTGGAGCGGGATGGACAGCTCGATAATACCCTGATCGTATTTATGAGCGATAACGGAGGCCTGGCGACGCATGCCGGTCCGCCGACCACGAATTATCCGTTGGCCTACGGTAAAGGAACCAATCGGGAAGGAGGTATTCGCGTACCCATGCTGGTTGCCTGGAAGGGTAGAATCAAGTCCAAGACAAAATCTGACGTCCCGGTGATCACCGACGACTTTATGCCCACCTTCCTTTCTGTGGCGGGTTTGGCAGACCAGACACCCCGCCTGATCGATGGGGTAGACCTGACACCCCTCTTTTTCCGGACCGGAAATATAAAGGACCGGGCTCTGATCTGGCATTTTCCGCATTACTGGGCATCGAAAAGCATCCGGGATCAGTATCCGGGCATCATTGGCCCATTCAGCGCCATCCGTTACCACCGGTACAAATTGATTTATGATTATGATCGTCAGCGGGCCATGGTATTTGACCTGCAGAATGACGTAGGCGAGACCAATGACCTCATGATGGCATCGGCGGAGATTACCACCCAGCTGATGAAAACACTGCACGAATATTTGCTCCAGGTCGGCGCGCCCATGCCGGTCGATAAGCACAACGGACGGAATATTTATCCGCATTTGTAAACAGAGAAGAAATAAATGCAGGCCAACTTATTCCGAAAAGAAATTGTTCCATAAAAGAGAACCACGTTATCTATGAAAACAGATTCAGCTAGCATTTGTCAGTCCTGTGGTATGCCCTTGCATCGACCAGAAGATCGCGGTAAGGAAGCAGATGGTACGGCCAGTGCAGATTACTGCCGTTATTGTTACCAGAATGGAGCATTTACCGACGCAGGCATTACCCTCGGGGAGAAAATAGCAAAAAACGTTGCGATTGCCGTCAAGATGGGTATTGATCGGAATTCAGCAGAACAATTGGCTCAGACCACATTGCCTGGTCTCAAACGGTGGAATGGAAACACTTAAGATATCGGGATTTGTATCGTAGATTTGGTGCCTTGACCGGGAGAACTGGTTATGTTGATGGTACCATTAAGATGCTCTACCCTGGATCGTACATTCTTTAAGCCTACACCGCCGTTCGCTTCGTTCATCTGAAATCCTTTACCGTCATCCTTTACCGTAATGACCACCTCCTTATCCGTTTTCGACAGGCTGATCCAGGCATGGTCGGCGTTGGCATGTTTCAGCACATTATTGATCAGCTCAAAGGTGATGTTGTAGACCGGATAAGTATAACCCTGAGGCAATTTAAATTCATCAATATCGGCGATCAGATTAAATGCTACCCGGTTACTGCTATTGAGCTGGTTGATCAGATTGGATAGGGCAGGGATGATGCCAATGGACTCGATTTCATCCGGCATCAGATTATGGGAAATAAATCGGATATCGCTGTAAACATCATTGATCAGCTTCAGAGAATTGGTGATGATTTTTTGATTTTTTTCATCTGAAGAATCTTCTAAGGCCTGCAATTGCCACCGGATGGCTGCCACCTTGGTATTCAGGTTGTCATGAAGTTCCGAAGCTACCCGTTGTCTTTCCATCGTCTGACCTTTAATCTGGGCCTCCAGGATCTCTTTGTTTTTGGCTAATAATAATTTATTTTTCTCCCGCAGCCGGACATTGGCCCAGTAAGCTATACTCACCAGGATAAAACTGAGAATAAGAATGCCTACCAGAAAATTACGGGTTTGTTTAAGGTTCTTATTGTTGAGTTCCGTGATCAGCTGCGCATTTTTTTCATTATTGTATTTTGCCTCCAGTTCCGAATAGCGGTTCAATAATTCCTGTTTATTCATGCTATCCTGGGTGTTGGAATATTTTTCGAAATAATCCAGCGCTTTCTCAAAATTTCCTGTCGAACGATAAGTCCAATAAAGTTGATTTTCTGATCGTGCAATTAATTCCGGCCAACCTGTCTCTTTCGCAAATACATAAGCGTTTTGTGCCAGATCAATCGCATCATCATCCTTTCCCTGGTCCAGCAGAATTTCTGATTTGTCAATATAGAGTCCATACCGGTAATTGACATTGCCTTCCGCCTGGGCCAGCGAATCAGCCAGATGCCAGTAGTGGTCGGCAAGCTTATTGTTTTTCAGTCGGTAATACACGTTGGCCAGGCCGGCATAATTATCCGCACGTTTTCCTTCCAAACGATCTTTTTCGATCAGCTTTTTGGCTTGTTCGTAATAGCCCAATGCTTTCGGATAGTCTTCAACCTGAAAAGCACTGTAATAATTATAGTCTCCTAAATAATCGAGGATATAGTACAAGGGTAGGGCATAGTCGGATGCTTCCGCATACGGTCTGGCCTGCTCCAGTATTTTGATGCATTGATCCGGCGAGCCCGAATTACTGATCAGAAACGCCATGTGGACGTAGGTCATGGCTAATTCTCCGGGGTCTATTTTCGCAATTTTCAAACTATCTATGGCCACTGTATAGTCGTCCAGTGCGGCGTTAAACAGTCCGGAGCGGTCTTCAATCCTGGCCCTTGCGCGCAGGTATAAACCGGTAGCCAGCGGAGAAGTAAACTGTTTGGTGTAATCGGCAAATCGCTGAATGTAATCGTTCATCCGGTTATCCCGGCTGTAAGCCATTTGTTCCACCGTACGATTCAGGTTCCAGATGTAGGTCGTATCCAAACCATTAGCCAATTGATCCGCCTGAGTATCACATAACCTGGCCAGAGAATCCAGGTAGGCGTTACTCTGACTTGTTCCATAAGTATGGGCAGAGGTGATCACCATTAACCCCAGGGTGATCCGCGTTATCAAATGTCTAAACCAGACCATACTTGATGGCAAATTTGATGACACCGATGACGTTTTTGACATCCAGTTTTCGCATGATGTTGTGCCGGTGCGTCTCGACGGTGCCTACGGATATGAATAGTTTCTCCGCGATCTCTACACTGGACATTTCCTGGGCGATCAGCTGTATGATCTCCAGTTCCCGTTTGGTCAGCTGGCTCAGCTTTTCTTCTGCATGCAGATCCTGGTGGTGGGTGGAAGGCTGGGTGAGCAGGGACTTCATGACTTCCTGATTGAAGTACATCTGGCCACCGGCAACCATTTTTACCGCCAGTTCCAGTTCCTTGCGGTCTGCTTTTTTCATGACATAGCCGGAGACTCCGGCGCGGTAAGCATCCTGGACGGCATCGCCCTGGTCTGCAACCGTGAGCATAATAACTTTAAGTTCCGGATAGGCATCCTTCACCTGCAACGTGAGTTGTACACCATTCATATACGGCATGGAAAAGTCAGTGATCAGGATATCTGGCTGCTCCTTCTTAAGTCCTTCAACCACCTGTCGCGGATCATTAAACGTTGCTATTACTTCAACACCTTCGATCATATTAAACAGCAAGCTCAAACTGTCCAAAATGATTTGGTGATCATCGACCAGGGCAATGCGAATGGTATTGTTTTTCATGGATTTCTCCGGTTTTTATTGCTTCAGGACAATACTTTACCCTTAACAGGACAAAGTTGGGGTTAACAGGTATTATCGCCAATAACAGGATACCCTCATTTTTTCCAAATAGAATCTACAGGTATACCTATAGAAAATGGTTGTTCCGGATTTTGATCTTATTGCTTCAGTGGTCTGTAGATCCTGAGCGATCAATGTCCAAAATACACTGCTTTTTTTAGCCCTGAAAGTGAACCATTCGGAATAGAGACGAAAACGCCGATTCCGGAGACGAAATGACCAAAGGGTAGGAGAAGCGGGATGTCAGGATGGATGAAGCGCTTCTTCCAGGCGGGAGGTGATTATTTCCAGCGGTGTCTGGATGCTGTATTTGCATTGGATGGTCTCGGTACTCTCGAAGGAAGCATTTTCATAATATTTATTGGCCGGTACACCACCGCCGCAGAAAGAAAAATAGGGACACTTTTCTTCACAATTGCGGATGCCGAGCATAATCTCACCAAACCATTTTTTAAAAAGTGCACTATTCAGTGCCTCACGGAAGCCAGTCTCATGCACGTTGCCTAAAATGAAATTCTGGTAGCCGTCATCCTTTTGTCCCAGCAATTCGGGAGAAAACGTAGAGAAATTCCCGTCGATGTCCACTGAGACGATTTGACAGGGGTTATTCTGCTGGGTCGTGCCGTGCAGTGAAAAATAATCCAGTGGTATAGCCAGTAATTTGCGTTTTGCGTCATCCAGTTCACGTATATGCAGGGGCTGGTCATCCTCCAGTTGCCGCTCATAGAGTTTCTTATAGAACTGTGCCACCAGCTCAAGGGCGGTATCATCCATGGACAGCGACGAGTGGGTGTGAATGCCTTCTATTTCTTCTATGTTCAGACCCAGTTTGGTGACACCCAGATCTTTAAAGAAGGAATAGATCTCATCCGGGTGGTGCATGGCTTCCTGGGTGATCACGGCAATGGCGTGGTAGTTGATGTCGTGGGCGTTCAGGTAGGCAATACCTTCCATGACCTTGCTGAAAGTACTTTTCCCGGAACGGGTCAGCCGGTTGATATCATTAAGGAATTGAGGTCCATCCACACTGATACCTACGTGGATTTGATTTTCTTTGATGAACGCACACCATTCGTCATTTAAAAGCATGGCATTGGTTTGGATGTGGTGATTCACCCGTACGGCGGCAGGAATCCTTTCACGGATCAGCGGAAATAATTCCTGGTAGTAGGCGAGTGGAACAGCCAGTGGTTCTCCGGCATGCCATACTACACTGACCTCGGTACCGAATAAGTGATCTGCCATCAACCGGTCGATGGTTTTCTCGACCGTCTCACGAGCCATCCGGCGCTTATTCATCCGGTCCGGCAAGTAGCAATACTTACAATTGATGTTGCAAAAGGGAGATCCCTGCAGGATCAATAATTCAACCGGTCCGATGGTGTGATTGCTCTTCATGACGAATGGTTTGCGTTAGTTTTGGTTAAGCGATGCGAATTGGATCAATAGTTACCCCAGTTATCCCAGTTACCCCAGTTGTCCCAATTTGCCCAGTTGTCCCAGTTACCCCAGTTATCCCAGTTGCCCCAATTGTCCCAGTTGTCCCAGGAAGAAGCTGCATCACCGGGTTGCTGGCTGGCGTACACCAAATTTTTAACGGATTTGTCAAGATCAGTACGGTCAGCGGCCTGGATGGACTGGCGGATACGCAGCACGCGGTCATTGAATGTTTCCGGAGTGTTGTGGACCGGTTTTGAAAACAAACCGAATGGAACTAATCCCAAAACGACGACGAAGATTTTTTTCAAGGTTGACATGATATGTTGTTTTTTAAAGGTGAATAATTTGTTGAATCAAAGATCCGGGTTCTGCGGCTCAGGCTAAATCCCGGCTTCCACCGATTTCCCCTGGAGGATACGTAGATTCCGGTATCAGGGTAAACCTGTATGGATATCCCCTGTGTTATCTAGTTTGGTACCAATAGCTTTTTGACACGCTGAAATAATGAGATTCTTTGCGCAGGTTTTACGTTAAAATAGGACCGCAGGGTGATCTGAACATCCTGGTATTGCTGGCCGACCGAGCTGCCATCGTGGATGATGTTCTCGGTCGGTGCGATATAGGCCTCGAAGGGTTGTAGCTTTATGCGCACCACGGGATAGTCCGGGAATCGCTCCAGAAAAGCCTGGATCAGTGTCCGCGGCCTGGATTCCCGGGGAAGGTTGCAAAGTTGCTGCAGCTGGTGGATCTCCTGGTTTATAAACAGAAAATAACGTGGACTTTGCCCCAGGTTAATGCAGAGGCGATTGCGGGTGGTTGGCAGTTCATCCAGCGGCTGTTTCTCCCAGCTGTCCAGATGCAAGCCCAGGTATCGTTTCTCCTTTGGATTATAGGTTACCGTTTCCAATCCTTTTGGGATGCAGGCGATCCGGTGGGTGATCAGGGGCTCCGGAGTCCGCTGAAATTCCAGAGCCCAGGATTCGGTTTTGGCTACCGCGGTGGCGTAGGCCGGATGGTGCATGACCTGCAATACTTCCGCTTCGTTGTTTGCTGTATGGATCCCGGTTGCCTTCCAGGCCTCGATCAGGGTGGCGGGGAGTTTCCAGAGCCCGATACTTTGGTAGGGGAGGTTTTCATCGGATTTCGCGAGCAGGATGCCGGCTTCCGTTTTCGTCATTTTGCGCCATGGCAGGGCTGGCACATAGGTGTTTTCGGCGGCAGGAAGTCCATTGAGTTCCTGGACCTGCCTGGTGCCCTGGCTTAATTCGATGCGCTCGTCCACGGGTAGTGAGCTGAATATTTTCATTCCTGGTTGCATGTCGTATGTTTTTTTGATTGTTGATAATTATTGCAGGTAGTAGGTTATCCCCAGTTGGGTCGTTAAGAATTGAAAGTCAGTTTTCTCTCCCGGGTCGTATTCGATGCCGCTGGCGGTGATGTTACTGTATTGACCAAAGCGGCCGAAGAACCCCAGGTCGATCGCCAGGTTCCGCATGGGATAATAAAGGAGTCCTGCGCCTGCATTTAAGGCAAGTCCGGATAATTTGAGCAGATATTGTTGGGTGTAGAAATCATCCGGTAAATAGACCGGATCCATTTTTAGCATGGATTGCCCGGCACCCCCTTCGAGGTATAACCGGACAGGCTTTAAGGTGGCTCCGAAGTTGATGCGCAGGTTGAGGAGGACCATCTGGCTCGAATAGGCGGACCAATCATTTTTGAGATCACTGTTCAAATGGTTTGCTTTTGAATAGGCCAGTGAAACTTCCAGTTTTTCCGTAAAACCATAGCCAATTCTGGCACCGAAGCCCCAGGCGCTGGGTGCCGCTTCATTGAGGCCCTGGAAAAAACTGCTTCCGGTGGACCACTGCGTGTGTTTTCCAAGAACACCAATAGAAAACCCGTAAGTGCTGGATTTTAATTCCTGACTTTTTAATCCGGAAATTCCAGATAATAAAAAGGTCAGGCCAAGGAAGTAATTCTTTATTTTCATCGCTTTTGGTTTTTATTTTTTAATGATTAATGACAATTTTCATTCGGTGATTTTTATCTGAGCCGTACGGCCTTTAATTTTCATTTTTTGAACTACGGCACCTTCGTGGAAGATGATTTCTTCATAACCATTGTTGCTGTAGGTGGGATATTGGATGGGGATCCATTGCCCATCGACGGTTTCGACCTGGATAAACTGCACTGCCAGGAATGCTTTAGCCCGGTCACGCGAAGAGCGTGCGTCCTTGACAATGCCCCGGATGCGGGCGCCTCTGGCAATGACCAGCTCGCCACCGGCATAGACCGGAGTTTGATTGATCAAATAAATGGTTTCATTTTTTTGGCTGTTATCTGAGGATACGGATTTGGCAAATGAACCGTCAATTTCCATCGAAGGGATCTGGACGGAAATAGTCCGTGATTTTTTGACCGGTGGCACTGATTCCACCATTTCCTTTGCCGGTGGCACTGCTGTGGTTTTTTCCGGAGACTTGATTTCTTTTTCCGGTTGTTGAGGGGAGGCTTTCGTCACCGGATTATCTCCGGAAGTATTGATGGGGTCGGAAGGTTTTGTCTCCTGAACCTCTGGGGTCCTCGGTGGATCGTTTTCCCGGGCATTAAGGGGTGGCTTTTTTGCGGGTTTTTCATCTTCTTTTTTGGATGGGTTTTCATCTTTTATTTCTTCGGTCGGAATTTCCGTGGGAGACGACTCCCGGAGTGTCTCATTTTGCTGGGAAGACCACGCATTCATCGCCTGGGAGATCTGGTCATCCGTAGCCAGCTCCTTGCTATGACCGGTAAGTTCCTCTTCCAGCTGCAGGTTGTCGTGTTTTGGCCTGACCAGGCTGACAAATAACAGGATGAGCGCACAGGCCATAGAAGCCAGAATGATTTTCCCTTCCAGGGATCTCCAGTGAAATTGCCTCAACAGAGCGGTTGCCGGCTGCCGGATATTTTTTTCTATCCACTCCGGAGTATTCCATTGACCGGCAAAGCCTGTATCCGGCCTGGCTGCGGTTTCTTCCCATTGAATGCGGCCGTAGCGGGCGATTTCTTCCAGGTCAGTGATCAGTGCGCCCGTCGACGCGTACCTTTTTGCCGGATTTTTCTGCAACAGGTTTTTGATGATCCGGTTCAATTTCAGGGCATCGGCTGAATTGTATTTCAGGCTGAATGAAGGGGTCTTTTGGAGGATTTCGGTGACCAGCGTAGCGTCGGATTTTCCATTAAAAGGCAGCTGGCCATACAGCATTTCATAACCTACCATACCGACGGCATAAAGGTCTGATGCCACGGAGGGTGATGCACCCTGCAGCAGCTCGGGTGCCAGATAATGCGTGGTTCCAATGACGTGATGCATCTTGGTCATCCGCGCACTTGCTTCCAGGCGGGCAATGCCAAAATCCATCAGCTTGACATAGCCTTCGTGGTTGATCATGATGTTACCCGGCTTGATGTCCCGGTGGATTATTCCTTTGGTGTGGGCATGCTGAAGTCCTTCAGCCAGTTGCAGCAGGATCTGGGCGATAGCCTTCACCGGCAGTTCCGGCCGCTGTTTGAGGATTTTCTCCAGGTTGTATCCATGGACGTATTCCATCACCAGGTAATCCCTTTCATCCACTTCCATAAACTGGTACAGTGTGGCGACATTGGGATGATTGATCCGTGCGGATAACAGTGCTTCATTTTTAAAGCGTGAGAGGAGCACTTCATCGCGGCTAAGGTGTTCATGCAGGACCTTAACTGCAACCTCCCTTTCGAGGATGATGTCTTTTGCCCGGTAGACGGTACCCATTCCGCCTTCTCCGACGAGTTCAATAATTTGCAGATTGCCTATGCGTTGCCCGATCATGATCTTTCGTTTAGAAATTGAGTAGGATATTCGGAGACGGTATTTTCTTCCAGGGTAGTGACCAACAGGACCGTGAGATTGTCGTGACCGCCGCGATCTTTGGCGCCCTGTATCAGTCGTTCGGCTGCTTCGTGCAGCTTGTAGGTTGACAAGATTTGCAGCATTTCTTCGCTGGTAAAATATTCGTACAGTCCATCGGTACAAAGCAGTAACTGACTGCCGGGCGTCATCGGAAATTCGGCACGGAACACGTCTGCTTTACGGTCAGCCTGGGTGCCCAGAGCGCGGGTGAGGACATTGCGTTGCGGATGGTGAACAGCTTCAACCGGGTCGATTTTACCTGCATCCAGGAGGTCCTGTACATAAGTATGATCGGTGGTGAGCTGGTAGAGGTGATTATCCTGCATCAGATAGGCACGGCTGTCACCGATGTGTGCTACGAATAATGCATTATCCAGGATCGCGACGGCGGTACAGGTAGTACCCATACCCAGTCTTTTTTCGGAGCGGCTGGCTTCCTGAAAGATTGCCTGATTAGCCTGGACCATGGCATTCGCTAAAGCGTCCGCAGTAGGAAGTGTTGCTGCGTAGTAATTTTGTTTGATCAGTTTTACTGCCATGGAGGAGGCCACTTCACCTGCAGCGTGCCCTCCCATGCCATCTGCTACGATCGCCAGATGACCTTTTGCTTTGCGCTGGCCCGGATCGGTAGGCCGGTAGAAGAGGACCTGATCTTCATTGTTGGTCCGGATATTGCCCAGATCGGTCAGCGCAATGGCGCGATAGTCGGTAGATTCTTTCGACTCGGGCTTGGTTGACTTTTTGTTTTTACGCCAGAACATGTGATAATTTTTATGGCCTTTTTATCGGTTTGTTTTCAATTTTTCGATCCATTTATTCCAGAATGCGCCAGCCGATTTACCCTCCATTTGCTGGAGCAATTCATTGGCGCTCCAGCGGTTTTCAGGTCGTACCGCTAATAATTTCCGGATGATCTTTTTGGTTGATTTATTAAGCCCGGGAGAAAATATTTCCAGAGGTAAATAATCTCCCTTTTGAATTTTAGCACGCAATTCGAATTCCGTGGCAGCTGAAAAAGGAAGATGTCCCGTCAACATTTGATAAAGTAAAATGCCCAGGGCCCACAGATCGATTTTATGGGAATAATCCTGCTTAAATTGTTCAGGAGCCAGATAGGGCGTTGAGCCGATGACAAATCCTTCAGCTGTCAGTTTTTCAGAAAATTGCGCTTTGGCTATTCCAAAGTCCAGCAGTTTAACCTGCCCGGATTTTGTGATCTTGAGGTTGGACGCTTTCAGATCGCGGTGAATAATTTGTTGGTCATGCAGGTATTTTAATGCTGTAGCTATTTGAAGGGTGATTTTTAAAGCGAACGATTCCGGTAATTTTCCATGGTGCTGAATTAGTTTTTCCAAGGTCAGACCTTCCACATATTCCATGACCAGATAGGCCTCTTTTTCATGTTGCTCGAATTTGATGAACTGTGCAATACCAGGGTGGTGGATGGAGGCCAGGATTCGTGCTTCTTCGATGAAACGCTTACTCATATCGGAACGGTGGAGCCATTTTACTGCGACCGGCTTTCCGGTGCTCTGGTCAATGCATTGGTAAACATCTCCCATTGCACCGGATCCTAGTCTTTCAATAATCAGCAGATCCCGTAGTTTATGTTTGAGTGCGTTCATCGTAAGGTTATCTAAGATTTGCAGATTCGTACTGTTAAGTAGCGGGGAGTTACTGAATAACCCGCTGGGTTTTCATCAATTCAATCCCGTAACGGATGGGTACGGCAAAGGTGATGGCTGTAGAGCCGTCCCAGCGACCGGCAGAAAAGATGGCTATCACATTACCGTCCTTATCGAATACCGGGCCGCCGCTGTTACCTGAACCGGTCTCGCTGGTCGTCAGCTGATAGACGTCACCGAATGAGCTGTAGTAACCTTCTGTATTCTGACCGGATAGTTGGGTCTGGCCTTTGATGACCTTACCAATGCTGCAGTCTGTCACGGTAGGATCCGGAACCTGGATGACCTGGGAGCTGCGGTTAAACACATCTTCACTGGACTTGACCACGACGGCTTCGGGTGAGATGGCTGGATAACCCATGACCACAACTTTTTGACCGGCCTGGATGTCATCGTCTTTTTCCCGCAGTTTGACCGGTTCCAGTTCGCCGGGGAGGTCGATTTTGATCATGGCTACGTCATGGGTATTGCTTACCCGCACGATCTTGGCTGGGGTGCGCAGGTCGTTTTTGGCGAAGGTGACATCCATATAGGTGACCTGACCTTCCAGGATCTTGCCGGAGATGGGTTTCTGACCGAACAATTTGGATTCAGCAGGTACCCAGTCGGACGGTGCATCCACCTGACCCGCCATTTCAACTCCTTTCGCACCAAAGCGTAACAGGATTCCTTTTTGGGCGTCCGGAGGAAAATGATAGGCAGTATTCCAGTTGGCGGCTACGTGGCGGTTGGTGAGGATAAATCCGTTTTTATCGACAACAAATCCTGATCCGGTAGCTTGTGATACGGCGATCGGCCTGCCTATCGGTGTGTTTTTCTTCAAACCGAGCAATGGTTCGATCTTACCGTTGTATTCGATGTAAAGAGGGAGCTGGAATTTCTGTTTGGTCTTTTTATCCTCCTGCTCCATATACTGGTGGTAAACATCGTCACCGGTCTCGGTGTGGATCAGTTTGTATCCGAACTCGATGAAGACCACTTTATTCATATTGTTGGCAGCGATTTCCGCCGGATTGAAGAAATCTTTAACGACGGTGGTGGTATTGTCAACGATGACGGGATCTTTAAACAGTTTGTCCTTAAAGGCAAATCCACCAGCAGCAATGATGATCACCAAACCGAGAATGGAAGCGACCAGCGTCCTGGATGAACGTGAACGTTCCACTTTGATGGCGCGCTCGAAAGTTTGCTTTCCGATGGAATCTTTTACCGGAGGCGTGGCGCTTGCCTGCAATTCTACCGGTATCAGCTCCTCGGTAGCTTTGCCACCACCGATGGAAACCATCCGGGTAGCAGCCAAATGGCTTGCCGGGCGTGGATTCAGGTCAAATTCAAAGGAAGGACCGTTGGAACCCATCCGGATGGTATCACCGGCATGCAGTTCTTTAGGACCGGATATCTTTTCATCATTTACGTACGTTCCGTTGGTGGAGTTGAGGTCCTCGATCTGGTAGTGTTCGAAGTCGGTCCAGGTGATCAATGCATGTTTGCGACTGACCATGGCATCACTTTCGGGGTTGAATTGAATGGCATTCGAGCTTTCACGCCCAATGGACAACTGGTCCGTTTGGTCGAAGTTGAATTCTTCGATTTGGTTCACCTTGCTTCCGCTCAGGTGTTTGATGATGATTTTATTTTGTGCTTTCATGATAAAGGTGATTTTTGATTTATTGTACAGTACAAAGATCGACCTGGATCATGGCGGGGTATATCCTTGAAATTGTGGATTGTGGGATGGGTATTCCTTGAAATTGATCTATGGGTAAACCTGTAAGCAGATATGTAGAGAAGGTATTAAATAGTTGAAAAACAACTATTTATCAGATGTATGGGCCATTATGTGCTGATTGGAAACCGGAAGCCTGGGATAAGCGGGTGTCAATAAATAAGCCAGGGTCACCTGACCAGTAACATTTTCCCAAAAGCACTGGGTATATGGAAATCTGGTTTTACGGATTCCGGCTTGATCCAGGAAATCCAGTTCACCTGATTATCATGACCTTCTACAGGGTAATAGTCCCCACGAAACAGGCCTGCTTCCATTTCATCACCACGGAGAATGCCCATTTCACGCAATGCCTGCAGGCTGATCCGCCCTTCCACCGTATAATGATCATCCGTATGCGATGCCTTAACTTCCAGGTCCTGTTCCGGCCATTCCCAGTCGAAATCAACCTTGCGGTAATAACGGGCAATGTAATCCAGCACCCTTCCCCGGGGATCCATCTCCAGGCAATAGTAAGGGTCCATGCCTCCATTGGCCTTAAAAAAGATCTCCACCCGGTCCGATGGCAATACGCCGCGTTTATCGTCCGGATCGCCGGGGGCGATGATGTTTTCATCCTCCGCATGAAACAGGAAATAGAAATTGACCTCGTCCCACAGGGCCTGAAATTGGGTATGTGGTACAGAGCCTTCATTCCATGGTGCGGAAAAATCTTGCAGGATGGGTGCCTGCGTCCATTGCTGGTCAACGCCCATCCCCGTTATGGTCAGTGAATGGTGGGTATAGGGTACTTCATAACTTTTCATGTTGCCCGGGATCAATGTCAAAATAATGGAATAAAGGATTGAATACATCTTGCATTTCTATTTCATTAAAACCACACACCTCACACCCCATACCGCACACCTCACACCACATACCACACACCCCATACCGCATCCTCCACACCACTGCAGCACAAACGGCTTCACTCCTTTCTCCTTTCTCCTTTCTCCTTTTTCCCCCTGCTACCTCTAATTCGAATTACTCACAAACGCCACATACCTTCCATCCGGTGACCAACTTGGCGTATTGATGGTGCCCTGCCCACCATAGAGGTAAGCAACGACCCGGGGAGTGCCTCCTTCGATGGGCATGGTGCGTAAATAGACCTGTTTGTAGAAGGGATGATCCCCGGAATTAACCTCCGGCAGAAAACTGACAAATATCATGGACTTGCCATCAGGCGTAGGGTGGGGGAACCAGTCGTTCAACTCATCGAAAGTGAGTTGGGTCTGGTCACTGCCATCGGGACGCATGCGCCAGACCTGCATGGTGCCGGTGCGATTGGAATTAAAATAGATGTATTGGCCATCCGGGCTGTATTCGGAGCCATCATCCAGGGTCGGCGTGTGAGTCAGTGGCGTTTCCACTTTGGTAGCGATGTCAATTTGATAAATATTAAAATGACCGTTGCGCTGAGCGGTATAGATGAGTTTCTTTTTATCGGGTGACCAGCCATGGAGATACGAATGACCTACTCCCGGGCCGGTGATTTGTTCCGGGTGGTCTGAACCCGCAGCGGGCAAGATGTACACGGTGGAGCTGTTTTCATCCTGGGAGTTCTGGCTGCTGATGCCCAGCATTTCTCCATCGAAAGAGAGTACGTGATCGTTGTTGTTGTTGGTTACCGGGCCGGTGTTGAGTGGATGGATCTCTCCACTGGCAAATTCATAGGTGTACAGCAGGCCGTTGGAATTAAAGATCAACCGCTTGCCATCTGGTGTCCAGTTAGGTGCCTGCAGCGAATGCGCTGAGGTGAACAGAACGCGTCGTTCTCCGGTGCTTACCTCCAGCAATTCCACCCGGCTGCCCAGGTAATTGCGGTAGGGTACCAGGCCCTCATAGGCCGGTTTGGTGATGCGAACATTGCGGTAGACAGCACGCTCGGTGACGTCCGCATTATGCGAACAGACATAGATGCCGGCAAAAACTTCAGTTCGCAGATTGATATCATTTACCTCGATGGTGGTAAAGGGCTGTCCAAATTTTGCGGTAGAGAACAGGAAGGTGCTACCCCGGCGTTCCAGCTGCAGGACATCCGGCGCCTGGGCATCAGACCGGAGTTCCTCGGTATCCCCGCCGGTCGTCCGGCGGTATTGCAGGCTGGTCAACCCGTCGCCGTGGACGGTACCATTCACATGGGGTGAACCGGTCTCCAGATTATTGCGCACCATCCAGCCCACCTTGCGGTGCGGATCAACGCCATCGCCAATGAAATGGACTTCTGCGCGCAGAATAAAATCTCCCTGAATGGATTTCCAGACGTATTGAAACTGATCCTCGCCGAACCACATATTGGTTCCTGAACCAGATAGGAGATAGGTCTCATCGTGGGGATCAAATACGACGCTACCAGGATGCTTAACGGCACCTACATCAAGGTGATTGTCAAATATACCCAGGGGCTGGGCCAGGACAAAGGACTGTAATGCAAACATAGCGGAGATAAGGCTAATAAACGTTTTCATAAGAGGCTATTCTATTGCCCACATCCCCAGACTGGGGATCTGCCGGGCCTTGTTTAATACAGCCTTAAATTACGGAACCTTTGGAAAATGTCCGGATAAAACGCACGCCGAATTGATCTCTGGTGTGCGCAAACTTATTTTACATTCCCCATCATTCGCTTCATCCAGGGCACCAGAGCCAGCATGATCAGTCCAGCCAGTACACTGGTTCCACAGACTGCCAGGAAGATGAATTTTAGGTCGAATGACTCAAACAATCCACCCACACGGCCTCCAATGAAATTTCCCAGCGAGGCTCCCAGGAACCAAATGCCCATCATTTGCCCTACGATACGTTCCGGGGCCAGTTTAGTCATGGCGCTTAGTCCGACCGGAGAGAGGCAAAGTTCACCTACGGTATGAAGAAAATACACCGACAGTAGCCAAATAACACCTACTTTTTCTGTTCCGGCATCGAGTCTCATGGCGGCGGGAACGAGGACCAGGTAGCCCAAACCGACGAAGATGAGTCCCAATGAAAATTTTAATGGAGTCGAAGGCTCCTTATTATTCCGGTTCAGAGACATCCAGATCCAGGCAAAGACGGGTGAAAGGAGGATGATCCATACGGAATTGACCGACTGCCACAGGGTTGACGGAAAGCTAAACCCAAACACCTGGTTATTGGTGAAGCGATCTGCAAACAGGGTCAGGGTAGAGCCTGCCTGCTCAAAGGCAGACCAGAATAATGCTGCTGCCAGAAAGAAAATGATGATGGCGACAATGCGTTTTTTTTCTTCGCTGGAAAATCCACCCTGGCTGAATAAAAACCCAAAATAAACGATAGGTATAAGCAGGAGGATGACTCCGATGGCATTGGAGGTCCTGGTGATGGTCAGGGTAGCGAGTCCGGTGAAATGCCCGATCAGGATCAGGATCACGGCAATGCCGAGGTACATCATCGCCTTTTTCAGCAGTGCCTGCTGTTTGGCATGTTCCTCGTTGGTGCCACTGCGTTTATGCAGCCCGATATCTCCCAGGTATTTGGCACCCATCCGGTATTGGATCAATCCCAGGACCATACCGATGGCAACGGCCAGGAACCCTAGCCTCCAATTGATCGGCTGCCCGATGAGGGAAGAGGCAATGATCGGGGCCAGGAATGCCCCCAGGTTGATACCCATATAAAATATGGAAAAACCGGCATCGCGGCGTTTGTCCTCTTTGCTGTACAAGGCGCCAACCATGGTGCTTACGTTAGGCTTCAGAAGTCCGGTCCCAATGGCCACAATTCCCAGTCCGGTAAAGAAGGTGCCGGTCCCAAAGGGAAGCGCCAGACAGAGGTTGCCTGCGGCGATCAACACACCACCCCAGAAAACCGCATTCCGCGCACCAAGGAATTTATCGGCGATCCATCCACCGGGTAAATTTGTCATGTAGACGACGGAAGTGTAAAGGGCGTACAGGGCGCCCGCTTCGACCACGCTCAATCCCAGGCCCGGGTTATCAGCGGTAACGGCCGCGGTCATGTAGAGGATCAGCATGGCCCGCCCCCCGTAATAGCTGAAGCGTTCCCACATTTCAGTGAAGAATAAGGTGGCTAATCCCCGGGGATGCCCAAACCATTGTTTTTCCATTGCTGCCGTCATGTCCAGTTTTGCTTTTGGTACTTAGGAGAGAAAGATAGAAAAAAAGTTCTATTCAATAATTGGCGAATAGCCGAATAGCTACAGGTTGAACAAATGGTTGCGCGATAATCTTGCTATCCATTTCATCACAGCTATTTGATGACCAGCAGTTTTTTTCGCTGAACCAGATCACCGACTCTTAATTCATAGACATACGTGCCTGAAGACAGCGGTGTGGCATCAATGTGTTATTCATGCGTTCCCGCGTGTTGAAATTCCTCTCTGAGCAACCATAATTGCTGTCCAAAGATGTTAAACTCATCCGGGTTATCTGCCGGAAACGGTGGTGGGATTTTCGCCGGTATTATTTGACGGCCATACCTGGTACAGTGTGTAGTTTTATTGATCCGGATCCTTCTGAAACAGTGCACAAACTGCTCCAGCCGGATCTTTGATAAATATATAGCGGGAACGGGCACCCATTTTTTTGATGGGTGTAAGACAAGTGCCTCCATGAAGTTGACAGTCCCTGATGCTGGCGTCCAGATCGTGTACGGTAAAGTAGGGTATCCAAACCGGTGGGATGTCAGCGTTATCGCCGCGGGCATGACAAATTCCTGCTGCAGGCATTTCTTCCCCGTGCGGCATCACGCAAAAATCATCGTAATCGCCCATATTGACAACCGAATTATCCCAGCCAATAACTTTCTGGTAAAACGCCAGGACTTTCTCTGCATTTGGGACTGTCAGGTCCAGCCATTCTAATTTACCATGCATACCCCGTTGATTGCTTTTAAAATGCTTGAAAGACGATACGAAAGCAAGTCTAAAATACCATTTTCAGTGAGCCCTTGTCTGCCTGCTGTTTACAAGCTACTGCCTGCTCCATTTTAATCAGGTCTTCGTATAAGCCCATATACCTTCTACAAACCGGTCAAGATCCCGCGTCGCCGTATAGACATTCGGGGTCACCCGGATGCCGTGGATATTTTCCCAGTTGATCGGCACCGTATGCACTTTGTATTTATTGTAAAGGAAGTTGGACAGATCTCCAATGTCCCTTCCTTCCACGGAGAAGTTGCTGAGCGCGCAGCCCCATTCGGGTTTAAGGGAAGTATGGAGTTGGAAGCCAGGGATCGACTGGGCTTGCTCGACCCAGTAATTTTTCAGGTAATGCAGCCGTTTTCCCTTGCGCTCACTACCGATCATGTGATGGAATTCAACAGCATGGCCGATCCCTTGTTCAATGGCAAAGGAACGGGTGCCCAGGTTTTCAAATTTGCGTATGTCCTCGCTGGTAGGGTCCGGTGCGGCCAGCAACGGATAGATCTTGCCTATTTTATCCTTCTGAATGTACAGCATACCGCTGCCAAAAGGAGCGCAGAGCCATTTGTGCAGGGAGGTGCCCATATAGGTGACGCCTAGGTCTTTGATGTCGTAAGGGAAATGTGCAAAGGTATGTGCGGCATCCAGCAGGACTTCAATGCCATGCTGTGAAGCCAGTTGGCTGAGGGCTTTTGCCGGTAGAATTTGCCCGGTCCAGTTGATCATGTGGGTGACATGCAGAATTTTAGTGCGGGGCGTAATGGCCGAGGCAAAAGCATCCACAATGGTCTTTTCATCTTCGATGGGTAATTCCAGATTGATCCATTTGAGAACGATGCCGTCGCGGTGTTCGCGTTGCTTCCAGGCATTGATCATATTCGGGTAGTCCTGCTTGGTCAGGACCACCTCATCTCCTGCCTTCAGCGGCAAGCCAAAGATGACCGTCTCCAGTGCTTCGGAAGAGTTGCGGTTGATGGCGATCTCTTCGGGCGAGCAGCCTGCGAGATCGGCCAGTTTATCCCGAACGGGTTCACGGCCCTGATCCAGAATGCGCCACATGTAGTAGGAGGGCGTTTCATTGCTCAGGCGGTTGTAATGTTCCACCGCTTCCTGCACAGCCCTGGGCTGCGGGGATACACCGCCATTGTTCAGGTTGATCATGTTTGCATTGACAGTATAGGCCTGCTTGACCTGCTCCCAGAAGGTATCGTCGTCGGCGCCAGCATCGGGGAGGCTGGCCATGCCGGTTATGGCATTACGGGTTGCGGCACTGAGAAAAGAACTTCCCAGCAGTACTCCGGCAGAGGTGTGGGCTACCTGACGGAGGAAAAATCTGCGTTTATTCATTGAACAATGGTCTTACGGTTGAAAATAAAAAGTTAAGAGATAGTGATGATACACTATCTCTTAAAAGTAAGACATTTATATGGTAAAGAATAGGAAAGTCGAAGGTGGGCCAAATACCTGGTCACTGATCTAACATCCTCCCGATATCAATGACCGGCAATGGCCCTCCATTTGGCCGGAAATAAGCATATGGACATTCAGCAAGCAGTATCTGCACGATAAACTTGCCTTAATAACTCTAGTCAAATCGTAAATCAAAATGGAAACACACTCCGCACCTTTACGGGGGGTGTGCATCTTGGTAGGATGCTTTTATAACGGCAGGAGAAATGGCTGTAGTATTCGTTTTTTGAAAATTTGGAATAAATTTTTCTTTTGTGTTATGTAAGGTGTAATTATTCAGTGATTTAGATAGAGAAGATCCTGATAATACGTTTGTGGCTAGTATCCCTTGTTTTGTACCCCATGCTCCACTCTCTATGCTCCATGCCCCATGCCCCATGCCTCACGCTCCATGCTCCATGCCCCATGCTCCATGCCCCACGCTCCATGCCCCATGCTCCATGCTCCATGCTCCATGCTCCATGCCCCATGCCCCTCTTCACCTTTCCGGCCACAAATGATAACCTACTGCCAGCTGGACACGCCATAAGGGTGGCCTGGCCAGCGAATAAAAGGTGGAAGGGGACTCTTTTCCGGTGGCTGCATTGAAGTATTCGATCCAGTAGGTGTCCAGTAAGGCAATCGGAACACTCAATTCGAAGAAAACCTGCTTTCCACAATTGAAGTCCAGCCGTGGAAGGAGCCATACGGTATTACCATAGACGGTTTGTTCTTCGTGCAATCCGTAGGTATTGATGGGTTCCCGCCACTGATGGTGAAAATACGGACTGATGGCTACACCGATCATAGGCTGCAGGTGAGGATCCGGATAAAGATTTACATTGAATGAGTAGTAGCCCTGTAAACCGATTTGTACTTCACGGGTTTCTCCGAAGACGTCCGGCATTTCTTTAGGAGGATTGGTGTAAAAGGACCGGTGGTCCAGTTTGAGGAGATGTAAACCGGCTTCATGGGTAATGCCTTTTTTGGTCCAGGCTAAATTCAGGGTTGGCAATACAACCTGAAAGCCGCCCAGGCTGTAATTGATCTGGTCCTGCTGATAGAGACGATCATTGTACTGGAAAGGCAGGAATACTTTCAGGATCTTTTGGGAACTGGTATCCTGTGATGATAATCTGCTACCGACGAATGATAGCAGAACGAACATGATGCACCGGATACCCATGGATAAGCCTTTGGATGTTTAACGGGGTTGAACGGGTGATATTGGATGATGGGACTTGTTTAACACTTGTCATTGCAATGGTTTCCAAACCTTTAGGAGAATACACCGCAACTCAAAATTATGACAGGATGCCAATCGAAATTGCCGGTAATGCCCGCAAGTTCCGACGCAAACCACCGTACACTTTGGACGGAATTGCACTATTTTTGAATCTCAGGGAACCGCAACAACACCAAGTAAAAATTTTAGCACTGCTGGTAAAAACAAAGATTCTTGGGTCGATTGGATACGATTCCACTCCAAAGTAATATTTATATCATCCAACATTCAACATCCAACATTTATACGATCTGCTCTACCTTAGATCACAATTTCCCCAGTGCTTCTTCCAGCATCTGCAACCGTGCCTTGCCGTCAGCCAGTTTCTTCTGTTCATTGGCTACCACGGCTTCCGGCGCATTGGCCATAAAGCGTTCATTGCTCAATTTCGCTTCAATGCCTCTCACAAAGTTCCGCGCATGAGCGAGATCTTTCTCGATCTGTGCACGCTCTTCCGCCGTATCTTTCTGGACTTCCACCGGAATATAAAAGGTCTCGGTACCATGGATGAATTGCAGGCCTTGCCCGGGAGCTTCAGACACATGCTCTACGTCGGAAAGATTGGCCATCTTGCTTAGCAACTGCATGAATCCCGTGCGATGCCAGTGTGCGGCAACGCCTTCTTTGCTGTCTACCTGCAGGGGAAGCACCTCTTTCATTTTGATGGATGCTTTATTGCGTTCATCGCGGATCTTCCCAACCAGGTCAGTCAGGAAAACACCTTCCCTTAACAGGACTGCGTCAAAATCCTGCGGTTCGGGATAATCCTGCATCATGCACTCACCGCCTGGAGCACGATCTCCGAGCTGATGCCATAATTCTTCAGTGATGAAAGGCATAAATGGATGCAGCAACGTGAGGATGGTCTCAAAATTCCGGATGGTGGTTGCATAGGTTTGTGCATCCAGGCCCTGTCCACCCATAGGTTTGACCATTTCCAGGTACCAGGAACAGAAGTCATTCCAGACATACGTATACAGCGACATCAATGCCTCCGACAGTCGATACTGTTTAATATTTGCCGTTACATCCCGGACCACCTCCTGCGTACGCATGGCAAACCAGTCCATGGCAAAGTGATTGGCCAGCGGTGTTGCTGCATGATCATCGGCTTCCCATCCTTTGACAAGGCGACAGGCATTCCAGATCTTGTTGCAGAAATTACGGCCCTGTTCACACAGTTTATCGTCAAAGAGCAGGTCACCGCCGGCAGGGGAGGAGGCCAGGATCCCAAACCGGACCCCGTCGGCTCCGAAGTCCTCGATGAGCTTCAATGCATCCGGTGAATTGCCAAGCGATTTGCTCATTTTACGGCGCTGCTTGTCGCGTACCATGCCGGTGAAATACACATCCTTAAAGGGATAAGCACCCCGGTATTCGTAACCCGCCATGATCATCCTGGCCACCCACAGAAAGATAATATCCCAACCGGTAACCAGAACGCTGGTCGGGTAATAATAAGCCAGTTCTTTCTCCATTTCGGGCCCACCGAACACACTGAACGGCCAAAGCCAACTCGAGAACCAGGTGTCCAGCACATCTTCATCCTGGCGGAGGTCCGCCGGAGTTAAAGTGCGACCGGTAGCGGCTTGCGCCTGGTCAAGTGCCGATTCGACGGAGGCCGCGACGAATACCAGATCTTCCTCTCCGGCTTTGGGGCTAACCAGGTAATACGCCGGTATTCGGTGGCCCCACCACAGTTGGCGGGAGATACACCAATCGCGGATGTTTTCCATCCAGTGGCGGTAGGTGTTTTTCATGTTTTCCGGATAAAACCGGATGGTATCATTCAGCACCGATTCCAGGGCCGGTTTGGCAAGCGCCGGCATGTCCACATACCATTGCTGGGACAGCTTGGGCTCGATGATGGCATTGGTACGCTCCGAGCGCCCTACATTGTTGGTGTAGTCTTCGATCTTAACGATGTGTCCCGCTTCCTCCAGCGCTGGCACGATGGCCTTTCGGGCTGCAAAACGGTCCATGCCGATGTAGAGCTGTGCTGCATCACTCATGGTACCATCATCGTTCAGAACATCGACGATTGCCAGGTTATGCCGCAATCCGATGTCATAGTCGTTGGGGTCGTGGGCGGGGGTGATCTTCAGGGCTCCGGTTCCAAATTCACGGTCCACATAGGCATCCGTAATGATGGGGATGGATCGTCCGATGAGCGGTACCAGCACCCGTTTGCCATGCAAGTTCTTATAGCGCTCGTCATCCGGATGGACAGCCAGAGCGGTGTCACCAAGAATTGTCTCCGGCCGGGTGGTTGCAATGGTCAGGTATTCATCCGGTGACCCTTCTACCTGATAGCGAACGTAATGCAGCCTGGATTGTTCCTGCCCGTAGATGACTTCTTCGTTGGACAACACCGTTTTCGCTTCCGGATCCCAGTTTACCATGCGTTTTCCACGGTACAGTTTGCCTTTTTGGTACAGATCGATGAAGGTGTCGATGACCATGGGGTAGCGTGTGTCATCCATGGTAAATGCCGTACGTTCCCAGTCGCAGGAGCAGCCTAATTTGCGCAATTGGGTGAGGATGATCCCGCCGTATTTCTCCGTCCACTGCCAGGCATATTCGATGAATTTATCCCGGCCTACTTCCCCTTTGGTCAGGCCCATGTCCTCCCTTAACCAACGTACCACTTTCGCTTCGGTGGCAATGGAGGCATGATCTGTCCCCGGCACCCAGCAGGCATTGTAACCGGTCATGCGTGCATGCCGGGTCAGGACATCCTGGATGGTGTTGTTGAGGATATGCCCCATGTGTAAGACACCGGTCACATTTGGTGGCGGGATGACAATGGTAAATGACGGCCGTTCATCCGGAGTGGAATGAAAATAGCCGGATTTTTCCCAATGCTGATACCATTTTCCCTCGACGGATTGAGGATTATACCGGGTCTCCATAGGTCAATTTTACAATGAAACAGCAAAGGTAGTATTAAGAATGTTGAATGTTGAAGGTTGAAGGTTGAATGTTGGCATCAAGCCCATACTGGTCACTGGAATTGCGACACAGGCTTTTCTGAATGAGGACTTATTGCATCGTATCTACCGGACAGGGCGATATCGACAGGTCAGCCACCACACCGTGACCCAAGGAGCCGGTAACGATGATCAGGTGATTGTAATCCGCATCATCAAATTGCTGGTATGATTCGGTGCCGGTCAGTATATTGGCCATATTGGGAACCGTATTGCTGTGGCCCACGATCAATACTTTCTCTCCCGCATGATTCATCTGCACTTCCTGCAAAAATTCGGTCAAATCACGCTTGGCATCGTAGGTCAGGACCGGCACGCCCAGCCGGTCGGCCAAGGGCTGGGCTGTTTGCTGAGTGCGCTTGTAACCAGTTGAATAGATGGCCGTAATGCCTGCCTTGCTTAGTTCATCAGCGAGCAATTGGGCTCGTGCTTCACCAAAGGCTGTCAGTGAAGGATCTTTCGGATCGTCCTGTCCTTTCTCTGCATGGCGGACCAGAAAGTATTGAGTCGACTGTTCCTCCGAGGTGGCAGGATTCATCTGGCAGGCGCTGACAAAGGCAAGTAAGCAAATCAGGGTGATTAAACGCATCATGGTGGTTATTTGTACATGAAGATAACTGGAATTTTGAGCAATTGGTAAACCGGAGTACGGCTCAGGTTCTGATTAGCCTTTCAGATGCATTGACTCTATTTTTTGTGCCATTTCCTCCAGTATGGTCCTTTGATCGTACTCGGCACAATGCCCTTTCATCGGGGTAAAGCGAATGACGGCATCGGAATGCGGATTTTCGGTTGACTGGATGAATTCATCAAATGCCCTCGTCCCGAGGTTAAGATAGAAATTGTCCATGTCACCCATCCAGATATTGACTTTCCCCTGCAACCTGGGCCCCAGTTCCGGCCAGTTTTCCTTAGTATACATTGTGAGGTCATATTTTTTCCAGTATTCAGCCACTTCATGATCGATTTCTCCGGTGAAGGGATCAAACAATGGGGCCGGCAGTCCATCTTTTCCCTTCGGGCTGTACAATGCCGTATGGGCACTGAACTGGCCACCCGAAGTAACGTAGGTATTGGTCTTGCCCTGCACATTCTCATAAGTAATAAATTCACGCATGAGCATCATAGGCTCGCCACTGGTCTCCCGCATGACCGGTCGTTCCAGATCATACTCATTGATGAAAGCGTTTTTGTCTTTGTAAATGTTGATCAGCTGATAGTTATTGAACTCGATGGCATCCGGACTGTATGACCAGCATCCGTTGAAAAAGTCCGGATAATAAAGTTGCAGGGCCAGCGATACCCAGCCTCCGGTCGAGCAACCATCTACAAAGCGCAGCTGTGGTGTACCGGCGCCATGATACATCGTCTCGATTTTTGGACCCAGCTCATGAGTCAACGCATAGCCATATGGGCCGCTGTTGTCGGAATCCAGTTGGTAGCTATCCCCATACGGCCCTTCTCCGTCGAGGTAAATGGTTATGATCTGAGGGGCCTCCCCGGAAGTCCACCAGCTGGAAAAAGGATTTTCCGGATTCATAACCCGGTTGATCCGCGTGTACCGGCCGCCGTATCCGGCGACGTGATACCGTACCGGATAGGTTGCGTCCGGGTGGTCATAGTAGCCGCTGGGCAGCAATATGGAAGCTTTGATCTTCATCGGCTTGCCCCACCAGGCGCTTAAGGTATCGCTCGTTATTTCAAAATATTTGACCAGAGGATTGTCGATCAGTGTACGTTCGGGGATTATTTCCTGCAGATTAAATTGCAGGTGTGTATCCGAGCTGAGCTCTATTTTTTTAACCTCACTGATCAGGTTCCCTGGTGCATCGATACGGGATTCGGTCTGATCCTGATCCCAGAGGATCTGCACATAATAAGTTCCGGAGGGTACACCATTCAGATCCCAGGTGGGTGTTTTGCTCCAGTCAGTCAGGTCTGAAATGACCAGATGCTGGTCAGGAGACCAATGCAGATTCTTTGCAAATATCGCATTGCCACCGTTAGGCCAGATTTGAGTGTAGGGAGGGCTGAATTCGTATTTGCTGAAAAAAAGAAAAAGCCGTGCATCGGGATCGAAGCCGGAGCGGACCGCGGGAGTCACATTTGCCCCAATACTAACCGCATAGGTTTGACTCCATACCGGTAACATGCTGGACAAAAAGATGATAATAAAGGAACTAACGTATTTCATATTTTTAACATTCGTAGTTAATTTACAAGAGATAGGGGAACCTGATCACTAAAATTAGCGGCTTAAAGCACTATTTTTAGCATTTAAGTGAAAGAAATGGATGACTGTGAGAATTAAGTATCCGATTTATGCGGCAGGATTGGTGCTCCTGCTGGGTTCCTGTCAACATCAGGATCAGCAACCGGCTAAGGAGGCATTGCCCAATATCGTGTATATCCTGGCTGATGATCTGGGTTATGGCGATGTCACTGCTTTCAATCCCCAAAGCAAAATTGCAACACCAAACATCGACCAGCTGGCTCGCGAAGGCATGCGTTTTACGGATGCCCACAGCGGTTCCGCTGTATGTTCTCCCACACGATACGGAATATTGACCGGGAGGTATGCCTGGCGTAGTTCGTTGCAGCAAGGCGTCACCTGGAGTTATGATCCACCGCTGATACCGGAATCCCGGATGACGGTCGCTTCGTTTTTGAAGTCAAAAGGTTACCGGACCGGGTGTGTTGGTAAGTGGCATTTGGGGTTGGGATGGTCCAAGGATAGTGAAGGTCATGAAGTACTGACCGCACCGATAACCGGGGGACCCAATCAGCTTGGTTTTGATTATTTCTATGGCATCTCCGCGTCGCTGGATATTCCCCCGTACATCTACATCGAGAATAACCGTTCTACCTCAATGCAGCTTGACACCCAGGCGGCGCATTCCGGGAAGGCATTTATCCGGCAAGGCCCACGGGGAGCGGATTTTGTGCCCGAAGAGGTATTGCCAACGCTGACCCGGAAAGCAGTGGCATTTATAGAGCAACACGGGCATGATTCGGTACCTTTTTTCTTGTATTTTCCTATGACGGCACCTCATACTCCGATCCTTCCCGGATCCGACTTTCAGGGTCAATCGCATACCAATGCGTATGGTGATTTTGTACTCATGGTCGATAATATGGTTGGCCAGGTCCGGCAGGCTCTGGAAGCCCAGGGAGTGCTGGATCGAACCCTGATCCTGTTTACCAGCGATAATGGTTGCTCGCCGATGGCCGATTTTCCGGAACTGGATTCACTGGGCCATCACCCAAGTTACATTTACCGTGGTGCCAAGGCCGATATATACGAAGGAGGACATCGCATCCCCTTCATAGCGCGCTGGCCTGGACATATTCCTGCCGGAAGTACCGCCGGGGAGACCACCTGCCTCACCGACCTGCTGGCCACCTGTGCGGATATCGTACAGGATTCACTTCCTGCCAATGCCGGTGAAGACAGTTACAGCCTGATGCCTTTGTTTCGCCAGGACTCAGCCGGGTATTTGCGTGGTGCTACCGTCCACCATTCCATTGAGGGTTGTTTCGCATTGCGGCAGGGACGGTGGAAAGCGGTATTTTGTGGTGGGTCAGGAGGCTGGAGTCACCCGACCACTGCAGAGGTGCTGGCTGATAGCTTGCCTCGAGTACAATTGTTTGACCTCGTCAGGGATCCCGGTGAGAAAAACAATCTGGCGCAGGAATACACGAACATTGTCACCCAGCTCCAGGGATTACTGAATCAATACGTCAAAACCGGCCGCAGTACCCCCGGTCTGAAACAGGAGAATGATGTGAAGGTGGAGATTTTTAAGTATTGAGTAGGCAGTAGGCAGTAGACAGTAGACAGTAGGCAGTAGGCAGTAGGCAGTAGGCAGTAGACAGTAAACAGTAGACAGTAGACAGTAATCTGACTACAGAATACTAATTACTGACTACTAATTACTGAATACTAACCCTCTAATTACTGCCTACTAACTTGAAAATACTGTTCCTCTAAATCCCCATCAGCAAATCTTCCAGACTTTCGTCTTCGGAAATATTCAATTTTTTGCGCAGGCGGTAGCGGGCCTTTTTAACGGCTAGGATAGAGACGTTATTGATGGTGGCAATTTGCTTCGTGGTGAGACTCATTCGGATCAGGGCGGCCAGTTTGATGTCATTAACCGTGATTTCCGGGTGATCGGATTTCAGTTTGGTTTCGAAATTCGGGTGGACCTGATTGAAATACGACTTGAAATTTTGCCAGTCCTCATCCTGATAGCGGTCGAAGTCGATCAGATGGTCCATCCTGGCTATTTCTTTAACAGTGGGCGAAGTGGCATGTTTTTTCATGGTTTCCAGCCGGTCCTTTAACTCTTCCAGCAACTCGTTTTTTTGGATCAGGTGCAAGGTGTGCGAGGTAAGCTCCTTTTGTTTGAACAGCAATTCGGATTCCAGCTGTTCTTTTTCCAATGATGCTGCAGCCATCTCTGCTTTTTGAGCACGTTGCTCCTGCTGACGGATCTCGGCATCTTTGCGGATCTTCAGTCGCTGCCGGTTGATGATCCAGAGGGACAAAATGCTCAAAGCCAGCAAGCCCAGAAATGCCATGGCCTTCCGGCTGCGTTCGCGATCATTCTGGGCCTCCAATGAAAGGATCTCGGTTTTTTGTACTGCAATTTCTTTGGCTTGTTTCTCCGATTCGTACTGGGCCCGGAGCTCGGCCATCTGGTTGTTTTTTTCGACCGATTCAGTGCTGTCCTGCAATTTGTTCAAAGCACGCAACGTCGTATAAGCCAATTCATATTGACGGGTTTGGCGGTAGAGGCTGTCCAGACTCCGTAGGATGTCCTCGGTAAGTTGTGCATTCCCGATCGAATGAGCAAGATTCAAAGCATCCCTCTGGATGGAAGCCGCCCGCAAAAAAGACCCCAGCCCCTGGTAGGCTTCTCCGATCTGGGTCATGCTGAGGATCTGGTTGTACGTATTGCGATGCTGGCCGGAGGATGCCAGCGAAGCCTGGAAATATTCGATGGCTTTATGGTATTCCTTCATAGCCAGATAGTCACTCCCAACATTATTGAGGACCAGAGCCAGGTCTTTGCTGTTTTCAGTTTTCTGCTGGATGGCGAGGTCTTTCAGGTTGTAGTACAGCGAACTATCGATTTTACCCAAATTGCCGTAATAGTTGGCGAAATCGCCGGCTGCAATGGAAATTTTATCCTGTTCATCGAGAGCAATGGCACGGGCCTCATTGGCCTTGCATACCTTGAACGCTTCTGGGAAATTTTCCATGCACACCAGAATATAGGCCAGTTCATGGTTGGCATTGAAGACCGTACGTTCCTGGTTGTTTTGTTCTGCCAGCCGGATAGCCTTATAGAGGTATTCACTGGCTTCGGGATATTTGCCCGTCTCGGAACGGACCCAGGCATAATTGATGAAGATGGACATCAGGGAATTCTCGTCCTGCAACGCATCGAACAGGGGAATGGCTTTCAGGTAATAGTCTGCGGCCGTCTGGTAATCATCCTGGTTTGAAATGGTATTTCCCAAAAACCAATAGTTGTTCGCCAGGAGCCGGGTGTATTGCTGCGATAAACAGATCGGGATGGATTTGTTGAAATACAAAATGGACGTATCCAGCTGATTGCTCATGTTGTATAGGCGCGCTAGCTGGTAATAGGCCTCAGCCTGTCCGCGCAAATAACCGATGCGTTCACTCCAAGACTGCGCACGGTGTGCCATGGTGAAAGCAGAATCCAGGTCAAAAGCAGCAGTCTTGCGCGCGATTTGTTGAGTCAGAAGGATCCGGGAGGTATCATCTTTAGCTGATCCCAATGCTCGCCAAAGACTATCCAGAACAGTGCTCCCGAGTACTGCGTGGGAAAGCGTTAGTGCCGTAATAAAGACCAGACATCGTCTCATTGTGATCCAGTTCTGTTGTCGGACCGGAGCCCACGATTATCCCAATATAATTACTTTCCGGACATATTCGCCGGTCTTGACGCGGAACCGGAATGACAGCATTCAGGATCACCAATCAATCGGGAAATAATCCTTCAGGAATTTACCCGACCAGTGTTGCCCGGTATTAATACCATCAATGAAAGGATCGCAGATGCGGGCGGCACCATCGACAATGTCCAATGGAGGCTGGAAGTCGTGATCTTTGATCTTACGTTGTGCCAGTTCAACCGGGTCTTCATCAGTGACCCATCCCGTATCGACGGCATTCATATAGATGCCCTGTTTGGCCAGGTCACCGGCTGAAGTGTGGGTTAGCATATTCAGGGCCGCCTTGGCCATATTGGTATGCGGATGACGTTCTTCCTTGGTAAACCGGTAGAACTTTCCTTCCATGGCTGTGACATTGACGATATGCTTTTGGCCGGTATAATCTTTTTTCATCAACGGGACCAGCCGGTTGTTGAGGACGAAGGGAGCAACCGCATTGATTAGTTGTACTTCCAGCATTTCCAGGGGCTCGATTTCGCCCAGTTTCAATCGCCAGCTGTTGGTCTTCCGCAGATCTACCTGCTGCAGGTCGGCATCCAGTTCTCCGGTAGGAAAAACCTGTTCGGTGTCCAGTGACCGGTCAAAACGGTAAGGCATTTGGGACAATTGAGCTGATGCATGGATCCCGATGCCTACCGGTGCCGAAGAACCCCAGGAGACCGCTGCAGGGGCCTGCGTTTCGGAAGTGGGTGCAATCGTACTTACGAGCTGATGGTATTGTTTTAGCAGCGACTGGCGCGAAGGGCTTAAATCTTCCCAGCGGACCGATTCTCCTTCCATCAGATGGGCGTAAAACCCGGGAGGGCGACGTACGGTCTGCGCTGCGTTGTTGATCAGGATATCCAGACGGGAAAGCTGTTCGGAAAGGTAGGCGGCAAATAGATCCACACTCGGGGTGTGACGCAGGTCCAGGCCATAGATGTGGAGTCGTGTGGACCAGCCGTCAAAGTCCGGCTGGGCGGCAAAGCGTGCAGAGGCATCCAGGGGAAATCGGGTTGTAACAACCACGGTAGCTCCGGCACGCAACAAGATCAACGCAGCTTGAAAGCCTATCTTGACGCGGGCTCCGGTGATGACTGCTACCTGGCCGGAAAGATCACAGGTCTGATGACGTTT
The DNA here is from genome assembly GCA_020636135.1 of Lewinellaceae bacterium. Taxonomy (NCBI): domain Bacteria; kingdom Pseudomonadati; phylum Bacteroidota; class Saprospiria; order Saprospirales; family Lewinellaceae; species Lewinellaceae bacterium. The sequence goes on along the minus strand of JACJYK010000001.1, from coordinate 3,418,762 downwards.
GGCATAATTAAGAGATGCACAGTCAGGGCAAAGGGCATCGTAAAAATGGTGAACCTCGGTGTATTTGGCCCGGCAGATGTAACAATCACGTGGATTTTCGTACGTATTTGTTGGTTCTGATTCACCCCCGGTGAGGGCAGGTGCGACAAAGACGGCGGAGGTGCGGGCTTGCCGTATCCCGGTCAACGCACTTTTTTGCCTTTCGTTTTTGCGGATGGTGTTTTTGCGGGATTTTTTCACCTGTTTGTCCCTGAGACGGTACTCGTGGCGATCGGGGCGCGACAGCATCCCGGCTGCCTTCAGTAATTCAATCCGCATTTCTTCCGGTAGGGCATCCACTTCATGATAATGACCGGAAAGGTGTTTTAGGATCCGGATGCATTCGCCGATAACGTCTTCGGAAAGCGGCACATTTTGTTTTTTGTTGGTCTCCATATCAATACGACCTGAGTGGCGGCAAAGATACTATTTGGAGGTTATTCGTGAAATGGTTCAATTGGAGGCGTAAAGAGCAAGCAGTGCTACTCCCGAATCCGGATCAGTAGGTATCGGAACGCCGGTGTATTTTTTACCGATTGTTGAAGCGATGGGATCTCGATAGTTAGCTTTAATAAGGATGGGTAATTTCAAAAAATAGCGTGGATGAATTAAAGTCCGTTATTATTAATTCCGATTATTAATCTGAAACAATTGGAGTTGTGCAATCCGGTCATACAGAAACTGCCCCAGCCAGTATAGGGCTAATATTGAAATGATCATGAATAAAAATTTGAGTGTATAAGAAAAATAAATCAGGGGCTGGAATGCAGCCCCCGATAACGAAATACAACCACTAAATAACGTCAATTTTGATCTCCTCCCGTTTCGCTTCGGCGGATTTGGGCAATTGGATGATCAATACCTGATTTTCCTGTTTGGCAGATATTCCAGCCGTATCCACCTTGCCGTTGAGTGCCAGGCGGCGTTCAAATGATTTGATCGGAAATTCCTGGAGAATGAAATCCGGCTCTTCACCCTCGGCAAGTGGTTTGCTTCCCAGAATGTAGAGAATGTCATCCGCTACACTGAGGGTAATCTGAGATTTATCAAATCCCGGAGCAAATACGTTCACTTCAAACGCTTCATCGGTTTCGATGACGTTGATGGGGACGTTGTATTTCGGTCTCCGTTGGTGCCGGCCTTGCCAGCCATGTTTTTGGAATCCAGAGGATGGTCCGCACTGGCCATGCCAGTGATGTGCGTGTCGATGCATTTAATTCGAATTTAGTAATGAGAAAAAATGTCTGTGGTGCAGTGCTGTCGTCTGCGTGATGAATCGGATGATTATCCGGTTACACTTTAATAATGGGTGTTACAAAATCGCGTTCCCGGTAAACGCTTTCATCCGGTTGGAAAGGTCTTGACCGGTAACCATAATGCCCGTTGGTATTCATCCGTCCGCGAAAAGGCATGTCGTATTCTTCTTCCGGGATGGCATAGATGGTGTCAGTCCGGGAATGATACGGATGGTACCCATGGTATTGGTAATACCGCGGTCTCCTGAAGATCAGACGCATGGCTATACTTCCTATCAGGAGGAGAAATGCCAGTTTTAGCAGTAGAAATGGCAGGAAGAAAAGTACAAATCCCATCATAACTACTCCCGGAAACACACGAAAAATGGAAGGTCTCATTTTATTCCAAGTTTAATTGTTGAATAATTCCTTTTGACACACGCTGAATTTTATTTGATTCACGGTGTCTTCATTCAGGAAGACGGATAATTGCCATGATTACTTTAAGAGGATAAAATTTTTTTTATTTTTTTTGAAAGAATGAGAAGTATCGGGTAATCCCCAGGGTATTCGTGCTATTTCCATTTTTTGAGATAATCCAATATACAATTGGAATGAGATTCCTCCATTTCGGCTTGCCAGGCTAAGACATTAAGGCGGACTCATCCTTCACCTTCAATTCTTGGATGACCACCGGGGAACGAGCGTCGGTACGAAATGACAATATGTTTTGGAAATTGCTCTTTACCGGAGTGGACTTTATTTTCCGGAGTGAACAACCAGTTCACATAAAATATCTTTCACCTTTCCCCCTTTCTCCTTTTTCCTTTTTCCTTTGACCCCATACCAAATACCCCATACCTTTCTCCTTTCCCCCTTCTCCTTTCTCCCCTTCTCCTTTCTCCCATTATCCCTTCTCCTCCTCCTCTCTGTTAGGCCGGCATCTGTTTTTCCATTGATTGCGGAATTGCTGCCGCTCTTCTTCACTCATTTGCATGAATTTCTCGCGAACCGCGCTGCGATGCGATGATGGATAAGGTTTGCGGAAATGAAAACCGCCAAAGAGGATCCGGGAAAGTGCCAGGAGGCCCAAAGCCTCCCAATAGCGGATGCGTGGAACATTTAACAGGTGCGGTAACAAAAGGTTCCATAGCCACTGGACAAGAGCACTGGCCACCAGAATAATGGCAATGACCGGCACCAGGATCATGCGGTGCCTTGGTTTCCAATAGGATTGATAAGGAGATTTCATGTCTATGGATTTATAAATTTAACTCCTGGTAGAGATTAAATAGTTTTTTTCGTAAATGATTGATGGCATACCCTTTGCGACTGATGATCGTCTTCAGTTTTTCACCCCGCATGTCCGCAATTTCCTGAAGTGTTTTTCCTTCCAGCTCATTGAGGATAAAGACCTCCCGCTGATTTTCAGGTAATTCTTCCAGTGCCAGGAATAATTCTTCCCAAAACATTTCCTGGAAGAACTGGATCTCAGGGTCGTGGTCATCCATCAGGAGCAGGTCTGTAACAGGAGCTATTTCCGGGTCATCAGTCAATGCCAGACCATCCAGGGAATCTGTCTTGCGTTTGCGGTAGAGATCGGTAACCCGGTTTCTGGCTACCCGGTACAACCAGGCACTGGCACTTTCCAATTCGTCCAGGTTACCCAGATTGCTCAGCTGGAACCACACATCCTGTAACACATCCTCGGCATCTTCATCCGATGAGACCCGGCCGCGTATAAACCGGTAAAGTCGGGTACTGTATTCCCTGACGACGGATGTGATATTTCTGCGTTCGGTGGTCATCATGTCCCGGTGGACGAAGCTAATTCATTTGAGGTAAAATAATGGAAGGTGCCTTATTCAGGACATCCTTATAGGTATATGACGTTCAGGCCCCGGATTTACTTTAAAGATTTGCCATAAATAACAACGTTCTTATTTCATCTGGGCTCAATTTTACAGCATGCGCATACTTCGCATTCGATCCATGTTTTCAACCCAAATCATTAGCTTCATGGCTCATAACTGAGAAATCATGAAAGTGTTTACGTTGATTGTCCTGTTTGCAAGCTTAACCTTTGGACATCTGGTAGCCCAGACTCCGGAAGATGTCACTGCTTTCGCGTGGCGGAATATTGGCCCGGCTAATCCGGGTGGGCGCATTGTGGATGTGGAAGCCCTGGAGTCAGACTTTACCAAAGTTTGGATCGCAACAGCCTCCGGAGGAGTGTGGTATTCGGCCAATGCCGGTACTACATGGGAACCTCTCTTTGATCATTATGCCACCGCTTCTATCGGAGATATTGCCATCAGCCAGGCAAATCCGGCGGAGATCTGGGTCGGTACCGGTGAGGCCAACAACCGGAACTCCACTTCCTGGGGGCATGGCATCTACGTATCACGGGATGGAGGGGAGACCTTTCAGGAGAGCGGTCTGGAGAATACCGGACATATTTCCCGTGTGGTATTAAATCCGGCCAAGCCGCAAGAGATCTGTGCCTGTGCTACCGGTCATCTGTGGGGGTATTCCGGAGATCGTGGATTATTTATTAGTGAAGATGGGGGCAAAACCTGGTCAAAACCTAAGAAGGGACTTCCGGACGATGGCAAAACTGGATGTACGGACCTGGTTCGGGATCCCGCGAATCCCAAAATCCTGTATGCTGCGATGTATCACCGGATCAGAAAACCATGGACTTTTTATAGTGGTGGTGAAAACGGGGGTATTTACAAGTCAGCTGACGGAGGACAGTCCTGGACCAAACTGACCAATGGGCTACCGTCCGGAGAGACCGGCCGTATCGGTCTGGCCATATCCCGCAGCAATCCTAAAATCCTGATGGCTCTGGTAGAAGCAACCGCGAGCAGGGACCTTTCCAAACCCGGATCAGGACTGTACCGCAGTGAAGACGCAGGTAAATCCTGGCAATATGTGAACACCTACAATAACCGGCCATTTTATTATTCGCAAGTGCGCATCAATCCGGTCGATCCGCAAAAGATTTATTTACTGACTACCCGGCTCATGGTCTCTGATGATGGCGGTAAAACCCTGAAAAATGGTAGTGAAGACCAGGAGATCCACGGAGATTTTCATGCCATGTGGCTGGACCCAAAGGAAGGACAGAGGTATTACGTTGGTGCGGACAAAGGGGTGTCACTGACCCACGATGGAGGAGTTCATTTCCAGCTTTTTGACAATTTGCCCATCGCACAGTATTACCGTATCGGCTACGACATGCGCGATCCCTATTATGTCTATGGGGGACTGCAGGATAATGGATTTTATGGTACGGCAAGCTTTACACGAGATGCCCGCGGAATATTGAACGATTCCAACTGGAAACTACACTGGGGAGATGGCCAATATGCAATGGTTGATCCGGACGACTGGCATACCGCCTTTACTTCTGCAGAGAATGGTGGATACAGCCATTATGACGTACCTACCCACCGACAAACGTACATTAAACCCAACGACCGCAACATCATCAATGCAGATGAGTATGGTTTAACGGGAAAAACCGACCAACTGCGATTCAACTGGTCTGCTCCCCTGGTCATGAGCCCGCATCCCGGAAAACAGTTATTTGCAGGTGCCAATCATCTCCTGGAATCCACGGATCAGGGAGCCAGCTGGCGGCTGATCAGCCCGGATCTGTCCACCAACGATCCGGAGATGACCAAAGAAGATGCCAGCGGCGGTGTTACTCCCGACAACACCGGAGCTGAGACGCACTGTGCCATCAGTACCATCAGCGTTTCACCGGTCGATGAAACGGTGATCTGGGCCGGGACCGATGACGGCAATGTACAACTTACCCGTGATGGGGGAAAGCACTGGAATAATGTACGGTCGAAGATCCCCGGGCTGCCGGATCAACTATGGGTAAGCAGACTGGAATCGTCCCATTTCAATGCGGCGCGTGCCTATGTCACCTTTGATGGCCACAGGAGTGATGTTTTTAAGCCATGGATATTTGTGACCGACGATTATGGCAGTAACTGGAAGCCGTTAATGGGCGGACTGCCGGATGACGAGGTGATCCGGGTCGTACGCGAAGACCTGAGCAATCCGGACCTGCTGTTCATCGGTACCGAGACCGGTATCTGGTATTCGCTGGACCGCGGTATGAACTGGGCAAGATTCATGGAGAATTTCCCGACCGTTTCGGTATACGATCTGGCCATTCACAAACGCGACCACGACCTTATCGCTGCCACCCATGGTCGCAGCCTGTGGATTGCGGATGACATCTCGCCCCTGGAGCAAATGACTCCGGAGGTCAGGACATTACCAGCCTATTTATTCAGCCAGTCTCCGGCAACGCTATGGGAGAATACCAGCCGGGGAGGTCAGCGCGGGCATTTCCTTTTTGCAGGCAAAAACCCGCCGGAGATTGAAAATACATCCAGCCTGCCAAGGGCAGAATTCACCAGTTTCGTAGTCATCAATTATTTCATTGGCGATCTATCATCCGGAGATTCGGTGATGATAACCATTCGTGATCACTCCGGGCATAGCCACCAGATACCAGTCGATTCATCTCCGGGTATCCACCGCTACCGTTGGGACCGTGAGTTTGACACGACGCCCTATACCGAGGAAGAAAAGCAAACAGTTGAATCCATCTGGCAATCATACTTAAGCCAGTACCCGACGGATGCTAACCGCCGTCAATACCAGCGGTTTCTACAGGCTAATGACGATGATCAGCGCCGGCACCAGCTCCATGACCTGCAGCAATCCTTCGTGCCAATGACCATCGATGACCGGTATGCGATCACGACCGCTGGTCCGGGGTCCTATGTGGTAACCATGCAGGTGGGGAATACGGTCTACAATCAAACATTGGTTATCCGGGCAGATCCGCTGTTGAAAGGCCAGGAATAGTTATTAATCGCCGCAATAGTCCACCTCCTGATCGATCTGACTGATCCTGGGGTCAGGTTCTGGGTCAGTAATGCTGAATCGGTTCAGTCTACCCGCAGGGTTAGATCCCAGGATTTATCCGCATTCTGATGCACGTCGGATTCCTGATAATTGATGGATTCTATGGCAGTCAGGGGGGTATTGCTTGGCTTTCCATACAGGGTGCCATCCAGAAATTGAGTACTCAGGTAGTCAATGACCAATTTGTTGAATAACACTTTTTCCGTGATGGATTCCTGCAATGCAAAGGCTAGAAAATCCAGTAGCAGGGTAGGTTTGTCTTTTGATTTAATACGAAATGGTTTGCCAATCATCGCCTCATGGCCCGATGGATGATCATCCTGTAATAGTTTACCCAGATATTGCAAGCTCAAATGAAACAACTGGCTTTCATCATTGGTATGGACAAAGATGATACCGGGTCGATGACTAGGCTGGGAGATCTTGGACATTTCGTTAAACTTGCACCCAATAAAAGGAATATGATAGGCCAGCGCTATAACCCGCATCATTATTATTAACGATAACGATCATGAAGGGCTGTGTCGTACGCTATGCGGAGAGGTGTGCTTCCAGAATTTTCTTTTATTTTTTCAGATCCTTTTGGTTGGCCCGGTTCATGGCGGCGGCCATCCATCGTTTGAAAAATCTGAAGTTTCCGCCGGCATTGATCAGTGTCATCCGGGTGACTTCGGGTGATACGGCCTGCCATAAGTAGGTCGTTCGCATCGGGAATGGACCCGTGACAGCTTCCATGATCAGCTCTTTCTTCGGTTCATAGTGGATGATCGAATACGTATACCGCATCTGACGACCAAGAAAGCGGGCTTCAAATTCAACCTGGGTCCCTATTTGCAGGGGCCGGGCAGTGAGCCAGGTGACACGTTGGATGTTCTGATACCAGGAGGTGGCCCGGTCCGGATTGGCAGCATAAAAGGCGACCGTCGAAAGGGGACGTCGTATCTCAATGGAATTGGTACACTCTATCATAGCACAGGTTCTTTGGAGACCTGAAATAGTCTATCAACAATTTACAAAATGATTTTTAGGTACCCTAACATATTGCCCGGTGATGAAAATCATCTCAGTAAGCAGGATTTGGGGAAAATGGTCATCAAATGTTTGGAATGGAAAGCTGTACTTTGGATAGTCCGGGCTATAATCGGTTTTTTAAGGCTCACCCGGTAAGGGAGGGTTTCCTGAATAACCAAATAGCCGGGCCACTTTCTTCATCAATTAAATACGCACAATAATGGATGCAATTCAATTTCGTCAACTGCAAAAATCACTGGCTAATCCTGCACCGCTGGGACTGCTGGGGCTGGGAATAACAACCATTTTGTTGAACCTGAACAACACCAGGCTCTTTTCGCTGGATTCGATGATCATTGCGATGGGACTTATCCTGGGTGCCTATGCACAGTTCATCGCAGGTTTGCTTTCCTGGATCCGGGGAAACGTATTTGGATTCACCGCCTTCATTGCCTATTCATTATTCTGGACCACGCTGGCTGGCCTGCTTATCTTTCTTAAAGTCAATATCGCCGGTATTCCGGAGTATTCCGAACTGGGGTATTACCTGTTTGGCTGGAGTATTTTTTCCATTTTCATGTTTGTCGGCTCCATGAAGCTGCACCGTGGCTATATGGCAGTTTTTGGCTCTTTGACTTTGCTCTTCATTTTGTTGGCCATAGGCAACTGGACCGAATCCATCAGCCTGATCTCGGTGGCAGGATACATAGGAATGCTGGCGGGAGCGCTGTCGTGTTATACCGGTTTCGGAATTTGGCTGAATGAAGTTTATGGCCGGACCATCCTGCCCCTCGGCGAAGATCAGACGGGTCACTAGAACCTGGTGTCCTGGTTATCCAGATTGAGTGGGACGATCCAGATATTCCGATAGCGGACATCATGGCCTTCAGCCTGCAATTTCAGGCCTCCCGGACGGTCGGTGATGCCTTTGCCACCATTGTTACCTCCATCCATCCCGGAGTTAGGCCCGCCCCATACTTGTTGGATTGGAGTATTATCATGGACTTTGACCCCATTGAAGTACATGGTGACCATGGCTGGCTCACTACGGAGGCCATCTTTAAAGCGTGCTGCCCTGAACTGAATATCGTAGGAATTCCATTTACCTACACCGTTATAAGGAGTGTAGGGTGAAGCTTCTTCGTTGATAACGGCAGCCATCCCGTGTGCAGTGGAATCTCCATCCAGGATCTGGATCTCATACCGGTTCTGGAGATAGACGCCGCTGTTACCGCCCGGATTGTTGATGATAAATTCTACGTGCAACCGAAAATCCCGGTACTCTTTTTTCGTCACAATATCGGCCGCGCCGTATTTACCGCCTGCAGCAGCAGGATCGTTGCTGCTCATCACGGTTCCGGCATCGACCGGATCCTGAACGATCTGCCACTTGATGGGCAATGATTCTCCCAGTCTGGGCCCCTCCCAATAGATCCAGTTGCCATCGAGAGCTTCGCGCGTACCATCAAACAGGATATCGGCTTTTACCGGCGGTTTAACGCCAACACCGGTTTGAGCAAAAGCGCCTGAAAACAGGAAGAGGCAAAAGAAGAAGCAAAGTCCATTTTTCATGATCCGGATAAATTTGTTTCAAGATACTATACTCAACTAACAGTGCTGCTAGGAATTAGTTAACCTGTCTGCACGTGAGCCTGGATTTTATGAACCCGGACCTTGCTGCTTCAGTTGACCTTATACCATGGAAAAGGCAGATCAAACATGACCTTCCGCCAGCATGGCTTCAGCGACCCGGATGAATCCTGCCAGGTTTGCACCTTTTACATAGTCGATGTAGTTGTACTGCTGACCATGTTCCTTGCATTGCGAATGGATCGACTGCATGATCTGTTTCAGCTCTGTTTCCACTTTTTCAGCAGTCCAGGAAGCATGAAGAGCATTCTGGGTCATTTCCAGTCCGGATGTGGCAACGCCGCCCGCATTGGAAGCTTTCCCTGGTGCATACATCAGATGCAGATTTTGGATTCGTCGTATGGCTTCCGGCGTGGTGGGCATATTTGCTCCCTCGGCAATGAGGATGCAGCCGTTATCGATAAGATTCCGGGCATTTTCATCGTCCAGCTCATTCTGGGTGGCGCAAGGCAAGGCGATGTCGCAGGGGATATGCCACGGCCGTTGGCCAGGCTGGTACTCAACCTGATATTTTTCTGCATAGTCGGATATCCGTCCCCGGCGTACATTTTTTAATTCTTTAATGAAAGCCAGTTTTTCCAGGTCAATTCCATTTGGGTCGTAGATCATTCCACTTGAATCGGATGCGGTCACAGGTTTCCCACCAAGCTGGATAGCTTTTTCAATGGCATACTGTGCTACGTTACCGGATCCGGATACCGTGATGACTTTACCTCTCACCGAGTCGCCTCTTTGCTTCAGCATTTCTTCTACGAAGAACAATAGGCCATATCCTGTGGCCTCCGGCCGGATTAAGCTTCCTCCATAGGTATATCCTTTCCCGGTGATCACTCCATTGAACTGATTGGCGATCCGTTTGTATTGCCCGAAAAGGTAACCCACTTCGCGTGCCCCTACGCCAATGTCCCCGGCTGGCACATCGGTTTCCGGGCCTATATGACGGTATAATTCGGTCATAAAACTTTGACAGAATCACATGACTTCCTGGTCGCTCTTGCCCTTGGGATCAAAATCAGATCCGCCTTTACCACCACCCATAGGCAAAGTGGTCAGGGAATTTTTCAATACTTGTTCAAATGCCAGAAACTTGAGGATGCTGGCATTAACCGAGGGGTGAAATCTCAAACCTCCTTTATAGGGACCGATGGCGCTGTTCATTTGTATCCGGTAGCCCCGGTTGACCCGGAAGTTTCCGGCATCATCCATCCAGGGTACCCGAAAAACTACCATGCGCTCAGGTTCTACCATGCGCTCAAACAGATTGGCTTTCAGGTATTCTGGGTGGTCGTTCATGTATGGCAGGATCACTTCGGCTACTTCCTGGACTGCCTGAAGGAATTCCGGTTCATGAGGATTGCGGGCGTGTACAACTTTGATAAATTGTTTTACAGCTGTTTGCATGATTTATAGGTTAGGTGCTGTTAATACTGATACGGGGGCAATTACCACTTTGGCGGTTTAATAAGGAATGATAATGATTGCCTGGTATCCAGATTATTATCATGTAAAAACCTGGAACCTAAGCTGATTCGGGATCTCATTATCATTACTGTAAGCATCCAAAATTGAATAGAAATAAGAGGTCCGATGTTGATTTGTGTGGGTAATAAAATTTAAGGGGGAGGTTAAATCTTACTTCATTATGAATTAGTTGTAGGTTAGTGAAGCCCGCAACTGTTTGAACTATAATACAACGGTATTTTTGCTGCCGGCGTGCTTCGCCTCCTTTTCTTGATGCCTACCGGAGAACAAGCTGTAGTGCGAAAAGTCAGTTTGTGAATGAAAACTTAAATTACTGGAGTGAACTCTAGATTTAGCTTTTAATGAATTTTTTGTACATGATACCTTTCGATGTTCGTAATCTTACGAAATAGGTACCATTAACTAATTTATTAAGAGGAACGGATTTGTTATTTCCGGGTAAAGTCAGGAGAGTTCTTCCCTGCAAATCGATCACCTCGCAGGAAATGACAATTTCGTCAGAATTATTTGTAATAAATAATTCTGAATGAGATGGGTTTGGATATAATTTGAGTGATTGATTTTCCAGACTTTCCCTTTCGGTTACTGTTAGAGTATTTTCATAATACTCAATTTGAAAAGTCTCCAGACCAAATGTCCTTGGAATGACAATATCCAGGTCATGATCTCCATCCAGATCCACAAGAGCCGGGAGAAGTAGGTTGTTGTTATTACCCGATTCAGGAATTCCAAGAAGTGTATAATAAGGTTCAACAAACTGAGGTTTTTTATTACTCCCTGGTGAATTTTCGTAAAAATCCATTGGAAAGTTATTTTTAAATGATACGCTAAGCACATCAACATCATTATCATGGTCGATATCACCGCTTTCCAGGTACATGTCATATGGGTAAATGGGGTGTAATCCATATGGGTTTTCAAACCATCCGAGAAATCTTGGGCTAGTAGGCGTGCCCGTATTTTTAGCATATTTAAATACAGGGCGCTCGTCGTATTTTTCGGTGATATTTCTGGTGTGACCGGTGAGTAACAGATCGAGATCGCCATCGCCATCCAAATCTGCTAGATCGGGAATGAAAAAACTGCCAGGGATAAAGGCTCCAAGACCTAATGTTGAAGCATGGGTAATGGTAAAACTTGGGTTTAATGATGTTCCTGTATTTTGGTAATATAATATTTCCTGATTTCCAGTCAGGTCTACTTGTGCACAGACGATCATATCAAAAGCTCCATCGAGGTTGAGGTCACCGATATCAGCGAGCATATAGCTATTTTCCGGTACAGGGATCGGTTTTTGAAATGATTCTCGTGCACCAAAAATTGGGATGGTTGGGCTCCCCACATTGAGTTGCCGCTCCAGAATAAAATGTATGTTCTTCTCAGTGGTATATTCAACATCATCAACTGATTCAATACACAGGTGGAGGGCATCGAGATCCCCATCTTTATCCAGGTCAAAAAACATGATTTTAAATGTTGGCCTTTTGATGGGGCTGCTGCTTTCCGAATTGAGCGCTTCCAGATGAAATGGTGAGGTACCTCGATATTTGAACGGTTGGCTCTGACTGATTGCAGGTAACAGAAGGAAGCTTATGATGATCATGGTTCTCATAATCTGAATGTCTATCGGTACTGAAAAATGAAAATTCAGAGGGCAGTTTTATTTAAGAGCTTAATAGAGATAAGATTAGACGTTTTTCGATCTTCCAGTTTGGTGTTGACCTCTGCCTGGAAATAGCTGACATTGGTTTTTGGATCTTTTGAATCATTTGCCAGTATGGTAATTTCATAGTGATCCATATCATGGTCGTAATCTCCTTCAAATTCGATTAATGCATTTCCACTTGCATCTGTTGAAAGCGAAAAGTCTTTTTCCTGAGTTATAAAATATCGGCAAGTTCCATCACCAGCCCCTGATGCGTCGGTTTGGCCGCATTCATTCCAATCCGTTTTTACTTTGTGAACCTGTAGTGGAATTCCGGGTAATGCTTTATTAGTCTCTCTATCTGTAATTTTAACAATTACTGAATGGTGGATATATTGGTCAGAATAGAATGCGGGGTAGTCATCGCAATCGTAATCGCAATTTTTATCGTTGATGGCAAATGGGTAACAGGAGAAGCAGAAAATAATAGTAAGGAATATTATTATTGATGCAAATGACTTATTCATATGAAAGGTATTAATCCAATATCCCTGTATTCAATGCATTCACTTTTACCTTGTCAGTCGATAATCCAATCGGCAATTAAACACAAACAACAGGCAAGTGCTTAACGCTAATTCTTTAAGCCAGAACCTAATCTAATAAGGTCAATAAGTAATGTCAAGACTTTATGGTCACCTATATCAATGATGCAAATCATAATCTTGGGTCGGTGGTAAATATTGAAATCCTCAGACCATTTTCTGCAACTCCTCAAACCGCAGGTCTACTGTTGCTGCCAGTTCGTCCCGTAAGTCTTCCCCTTCCAGATGGCGCCGGGTGATTTTCTGTATCCGGTTGGCCAATTCATGATCATGGAGGACATCAGCGACCCAGCGCCGGAAGTCCTGTCTTTCTATATGATAATGGATGGTCTCCAGGGGTACTTCGCGTAACTTCCGGCTAAACTCCCATAAGTTGGCAGCGGAATTCACGCCATCATACCCTTCCGGCACGTGGAAGTAAAACTGTTTCGACTGCTGTACCGGAGCCCGCAGGTATTTGTTCAGGTGACGGATGTGCCGGACTATACGGCGCGTGTGCGTAAAATCAACGATTTCTGATTGATGATGCAAAGTCTCGTCCGAATGTTTGCAATACAAGTAGGTTTTACCCATGGGCAGGTTGGCTAACTTTTCCCGCATGCCTTTTTCTTTCAGAGCTGGCAGGTATGGACTAATGGCATCGTACTGCAAGTCGCCCTGCAATTTGGTCAGCAACCAGTGATCTACCTGCTCCAGCACTTTGGCATCCATGAGGTTTGGATTGAAGGTGATCAGCGCAATACCGCCATGGTGCATATGTTTCACAATCAGGTCCTTTATGGTGCCATTTTGCGGGCCACAGAAATAGTGGGCTTCATCCATGATGATCAACTGGGGTTTTCCCCGGCTCTCTTTAAGACTGAACAAGCCATGCAGGAGCTCTTCCACATATTCTATCTGGAAACTGAGTGGCTTGGAGGACATATCGAGGACGATACTGGTACTGGAGTATTCGAACAACGTGAGCAGGTCGGTTACTGCCGGCAATTTGGGGTCGTTTCTTCCCATGACGATGGCATGCGGGAATGCATTGATCCCATAATAATCGCCTTCCGGATCGATGACGCATATCTGGTATTCCTGCTCCAGCAATTTTTCAATGATCAGGCCGGCAATCCATGATTTCCCACTCCGGCTGTCCCCGGATATACACAGGTTACCATTCAACAATCGAAGTGGGTTCATAAATAGTTCTTCCTGACCCTGCCGGTGCCCGATTTGAATCCGCTGTTTGGCCCGGGGGTTATAGATTGGAATTTCATGATTCATCAGTTGCGTCAGAAACCCATTCACTCCGGTTCCATTGGGAGCACTCAGGATGATATCCGACATTTTTTTGATGTCTTCAGTGGCATTTTGTACCGCAACAGCCAATTCAGCCTGCTCAAACATACTCCGGTCGTTTTCGGCATCTCCGATCGATATCATATTATGGGCGGATAACCCCAGTTCATTCAGTGCAAACAACAGCCCGCTACCCTTGGTGGCTCCATGGGGCAAGACCATGATGGCACCTTTGTTGTATTCGGCGATGGCGGCAAAATTGGTCCTTCCCAGCACCTTCAAAACCGTTTTGTCGTGGGGCACCCGGGTTGCCATGATGGCTTTCCCAATCTCCAATGGTATGTTGCTGGCGAGCAACTGGTCCTTTACTTCTTTGGCTAACTGACCGAAAGGCATGACCAGCGTTTCATTGTCCGGGAAATAGACCAAAGCGCCGTTTTCGGCAACAATGGCCTTGCAGTATTCTTCAAAAGGGCCAATGGTTTTTAGGTCGTCAAAACAGCGACCGGTCACCAGCATCAGTTTAAAACCTTTGGCTTTTGCCTCAGCCAGTTTAACCCATGTTTGCGGATTTACCCGGTCGTCCTGGGCGATGGTCCCATCCAGGTCAAACGCTATGACATTGAGATACATGATTCTTTGTTTTGAATGACAGGCAACTGGTCCGCCACTTTGCGGATGTCCTCCTGATAAACAACTTCCTTCCGGATCAGCATCTCAGCGAGTTCATCGAGCTGATGCCGGTGTATGGTCAGGATGTCACTGGCCTTGGCATAGGCATCGCCGATCAGGTTCCGTACTTCACGATCGATGATTTCCGCTGTCTTTTCACTGTACGGTTTCACCAGGCTTTGCTCCGTGCGGCCGGTGGAATCGTAAAAACTTACATGACCCAATGCTTCACTTAAGCCATAATATACCACCATGCTGTAGGCTTGTTTGGTTGCTTTCTCCAGGTCATCAAGTGCATTGGAGGAGGTATCCCCGAAAACCAATTCTTCGGCGGCCCGTCCTCCCAGTGCCATACAGATCGTATCCGAAAATTCTTCCTGGGTGACGATCTGATGTTCCTCCGGCAGATACCAGGCAGCACCCAGCGACTTACCCCGCGGAATGATGGACACCTTGAGTGCAGGGGTGGCATGAGGTAAAAACCACCCGGTGATCACATGGCCGGCTTCATGATAGGCAATACGCCGTTTCTCTGCGGGACTGATTACCTTGCTTTTTTTCTCCAGACCGCCAATCACCCGGTCAATTGCCTGTATGAAATCCGGCTGACCAACAGCTTCTTTTTCCATCCGCGCTGCAATCAGGGCGGCCTCATTGCAGATATTCGCAATGTCAGCACCGGAAAAGCCAGGTGTCTGTGAGGCGAGCTGATCCACATCGACATCCGTTGCGGTGATCAGTGGTTTGACATGGACCTGAAAGATGGCTTTGCGTTCGTTGATGTTGGGCAATTCTAGTTGGATGTGACGGTCAAAACGTCCCGGCCGCAGCAATGCACTGTCCAGAATGTCGCCACGGTTCGTTGCCGCCAGCACGATGACGCCGGTACTGGTATCAAAGCCATCAAGTTCTGCAAGCAGCTGATTCAGCGTGCTGTCCCGCTCGTCATTGGATTGGAGCGAATAGGCCTTGCCCCGCATACGCCCGATGGTATCAATCTCATCAATAAAGACGATGGAAGGAGCCTTCGCTTTTGCCTTGGCAAACAAGTCCCGCATACGGGCAGCGCCCACGCCAACAAACATTTCAATGAATTCCGAGCCGGAGAGTGAAAAGAAAGGTACACCGGCCTCTCCGGCAACCGCTTTCGCCAGTAGGGTTTTGCCGGTCCCCGGAGGTCCAACCAGCAAGACACCTTTGGGGATTTTGGCTCCTAAACGGGTATAACTTGCCGGATTTTTTAAAAATTTCACGATCTCATAGATCTCCTCTTTGGCCTCTTCCATGCCTGCGACCTGTGCAAAGGTAATTTTGCTCTCCGTGCCGGTTTCGGTTACTCTTGCCTGGGATTGGCCAAATTTGAAAATATTGGTATTCATGTTTTGCATGCCGGACGTGGCACCCCGGAGCAATCCCGACCATAAGATCACAATCAGCAGAAATGGAAGGATCCATAACAGGATATTCCATCCCCAGTTGCTCTGTGTAACGTAGCTTACGGGAACGCGGTCGTTTGTGGGAATGCCTTGTTCCGCTTCACGAAGCTGGTCATAAAAGACTTCGTTGGAGCCAATGGTAAAATAGTAAAGGGGTACTTCAATGTTCTTGGGCAATTTTTTGGCTGCTGTCCCGTATTTCGGATCTTCAGACTTGGAGGGTTTGATGTAGACATTGACTTTTTGACCGTTGACCACCACGAGTTTTTCCACGTCATGCGGGATCAGCATGGTCTCAACAAAGTTGTTCCATGTCGTTTCCTCAGGGGCTCCATCTTTCTGAAACCAGAAGAACAGGAGTAGTGCCAGCGTTATGAATATGTAAATCAATGAAATCCTTCCGGGCTGCTTTGGACCTGGTCTCGGATCGGCTGTCGGGTTGATTTTCTCACTCATTGTATGAATGACTGATGAACGTTCAGTATGGAACTTCCTGGACACATTTGGTATCCATTCCAGTCAAATCCGGCCATGATTTATATCATTTACCCTGATTGTAAGAACCTTCTCATTCCGGATATGTAATCTTGTTATGAAACCATTTCCACACATGCCCGGAAAAGAATCCATTACCACTGAATTCACGTTGAAGTCGGTAGAGGAATTAACTACATGGCTGGAAACGGATCTTTTGAAGGGCCTCAGTGAAGAAGAAGTTTTAAAACGCCGGCATACCTTTGGGGCCAATATCCTGAAGAAAGGGAGCTCAAAGTCGGTGATCAGGATTCTTGCCGAGCAGTTTCTCAGCCCTATTGTGTGGATATTGGTTTTGGCCGCAGCGGCTTCGTTCGTTTTTGAAGAATGGGCGGAGGGAATAGCCGTCGCCGTGCTCATCGTCATCAATACCGTGATTGGTTTTTTAATGGAATGGCAGGCAGTGCGTTCAATGGATGCTCTGCGCAAATTAAGCCGTGCTTCGGTTCGGGTTCTTCGCGAAGGGCGCCTGTACACGCTTGATTCCATGGACCTTGTACCGGGAGATATCATGTTACTGGAAGCCGGAGATTTAGTGACGGCTGACGCGCGGGTCGTTCAGGTACTCCGTCTCCAGATCGAAGAAGCCATGTTGACGGGAGAATCTTATCCGGTTTATAAGCAATCGGAAGCCATGGAGAAAATAAGCTCTCTGGCGGATCAGAAAAATATGGTTTTTGCCGGGACAACGGTTGTACGCGGGCAGGGCAAAGCGCTGGTGGTGGCTACAGGTAGTCGCACAGAACTCGGTGGTATAACCCACATGGCCCAGGTGACCCAAAAGGGCATCACTCCGCTCGAGAAGCGCCTGAATAGTCTGACCAGGCAATTGATCTGGATCACCTTGATCATCGCAATTTTGGTTTTTGTCCTGGGGGTTATCCGTGGCAGGGACTGGCTTATGATGCTGGAGACGGGAATCGCTCTGGCTATTGCAGCTATTCCGGAGGGTTTGCCGGTGATCGCTACCATTACACTGGCCAGAGGGATGATCCTGATGGCGCGTAAAAATGTCATTGTGAAGTCCCTCGAAGCGGTTCAGACACTGGGAGAAACCAGTATCATCCTGACGGACAAGACGGGGACACTTACTGAAAATCAAATGCAGCTGACTACACTGGTCATACCAGAAAAACAGCGGCGGATCATCCGTTTTCAACCGGCAAAAAAAGCAGAGAATCGACAGATAGCATGGCTTCTCTCGGTAGGTTTGCTTGGAAATGATGCCAAATTCGAAAATGGGAAGTGGGGAGGAGACCCGCTGGATGTCGCGCTGATCTCAGCGGCCATAACCGAAGGCCTGGACCCTGTAGCTTTGTCACGGGAATTGCCGCGGGTACAGGAGGTGCCTTTTGATCCTGATTTAAAATGGATGGCAACAGTACACGAGGCCAATCCTGGCTATTTGATTTGTGTGAAAGGCGCCGCCGATGTGCTGTTACCCAGGTGCAATCAATTGGGAAGTGGAAAGGATACCATGGAGCCCTTTCTTCAGCGTGAGGCCTGGATGAACGAACACGATGACCTCGCAATGGAAGGGTACCGGCTGATCGCCCTGGCATGTTCCTGGCGGCATCAAATACCCGCGCCGGACGAAATGCTGGATGACCTGATATTTTTAGGCTTGGCAGCCTTCCAGGACCCGGCTCGCAAGGACATCCGGCAAGCCATCGAGGAATGCCGTCAGGCCGGGATTCGCATCGTAATGGTTACCGGCGACCACCCGGAGACAGCCGGCCACATAGCCCAGCAGGTTCATCTCGTCTCGCCGGGTGAAGCTTGCCTCAAGATGACCGGTAGTCACCTGAAGGATCCGGAGGCGGTGAGTAATGTTCAGCCTGCCTTATTGAACACCCAGGTTTTCGCCCGGATCAATCCGGCGCAGAAACTTGAACTGGTCAGGATCTTCCAGGAACATGGCTATGTGGTGGGCATGACCGGTGACGGGGTCAATGATGCGCTGGCATTGAAAAAAGCGGATGTGGGCATCGCCATGGGAATCCGGGGGACAGAAGCGGCCAGGGAGGCTGCCGATATCATCCTGAAAGATGATGCATTTACCTCAATCGTTGCCGCCATCCGCACTGGTCGGATCATTTTTGAAAACATCCGTCAGTTTGTCATCTACCTTTTGTCGTGTAACCTGAGTGAACTCCTGGTCATCGGAATTGCCATTGTAGGAGGGATGCCCTTACCTTTGCTTCCGCTACAGATCTTATTTTTAAATGTAGTGACCGATGTATTTCCTGCGCTCGCTCTGGGGATGAATAAAGGGCCGGGAAATATCATGCGCCTACCCCCGCGTAACCGGGCCGTTCCCATTATTACGCGCCAAGACTGGCAATCCATCGTTTTATACGCGCTGGCAATCGCCGTTTCTGTCATCGGCATGGAGGTTTTTAGCTTGTACATTCTTTCCGCTACGACCGCGAAGATTGTCAACTACACCTTTTACACCCTGATCTTTGCCCAGCTGTGGAATGTATTTAATTTACCGGGACGCGATGCTTCCTTCTGGAACAATCCGATCGTTCATAATCCTTTTATCTGGGCTGCATTTATTTTGTGCAGTTTACTGGTCGGTGGGGCTTTGATCGTAAGCCCAATCCGCGAAGTCCTGGCGCTCGATTACCTGTCTCCGGTTGGGTGGCTGTATGTACTGTCCTTCAGTATCCTTCCGGTAGGCATTATTCAGCTGTTCAAGCGTGTTTTCCGGGTTATCCTTTGACCAACTCATAGGAGTGATTCTGGTGGTGATTGATCCAGGTCATTGATTTTTACAATTAAATCATTGAAATTCTGAACCAGCAAGAGTAGATAGTTTGTAAACCACCAGCCATGAAAAAGATCATATTGTTAACCGATTTTTCCTGGGATGCCGACCATGCTATCGAATATGCGATGCAATGGTTTAGTTCCAGTTACAACTCCGGCCCGTTGGATTTTATCCTGGTCCATGTCGCGCCTGGAGTCCCTGCCATACCGACCTATCCATTTCTTACGTCCATGGTCTCATCCGATGACCTGTTGAAAGAGGAAACCGAACAGCTTCACGCCGTATGTGCACATTTTAGCACCAAATTCCCTCATTTCAAATTCCGTGAATTGCTCGTCATTGGTGAAGCGGCAAAATCCATTTGTACAACGATCCATCAGGAACATCCGGACCTGGTGGTGATGGGAACCAAGGGATTCACCGGACTCACCCGCATGATCATGGGCTCCACCGCCCTGGAGGTGATGAGGAAAGCACAATGCAAAATGTTGATCGTACCATCCGGTGCAACGCTGGATTTGCCTCGAAAGGTGGTCATTGGCGCAAACCATTTAGCTCCGGATCAATTACATGTTCTTAATCCGGTTAAAGACATGGTGGAAGCCTGGAACCCTGAGCTGGAAATGGTACGGGTTGTGACGCCCAGGGAACTCGATGACATCGTCGATGAGGTGGTGGTGAAACGTGTGGAACATTTTCTCAACTCCAAAAAACTGCATTTTACCACTCTGCAACATGTAAGTGCGGAAGATGGCCTCGAGGAATTTATTGAGTCGGAGAAAGCAAATTTACTGGTCCTTATCGGTCAGGAACGGGGTTACCTGCTGAATCTGATTCACCACAGCGTCAGCAAGGAGATGATCATCCATGCCCGTGTACCGGTTCTGATACTTCATGATCAGGATTGGGAAGAGTTGGGAGAACGCGCCGGCCATGATCATGAGCTTGAACAAAAGCTCGTCGGGCAGGAAGCCGGCACATTCATAGACTAAGCGTTTAGTTAATTCATGCTCGAAAAGTGGTTGGATTCTTCAAAAAAGAACTGTGGTTCGTTAAATGCCGGTTTGAGATCGTCCAGCCAGATCGCATCCGGATCGTAAGGTGCAAAGAAGGGCCTACCCACCCATTCAGGGTTTCTGCTCTGGATGAACCTTAAGTTGAAGTATTTCTGACCTCCAATCTGTACGACACCCAGGATTTGTACCTTGCCGGGCTCTGCGGACATGCTGGGGCCCCGACCGGTCCGCGCTAATCCACCTACCTGCTGATAAGCTTCGCGGTAGATACGGTGGCAGCGCTCGAGAGGCACGGCAAAATAGGATTGAGCGCCTGTGTCCCGGGCGATGAACATATAATAGGGTATGCAGCCGAGACTGACCTGTTTACGCCACATGTCCCGCCAAATGTGCGGGTGGTCGTTGATGTGCCTCATGATCGGCGACTGGGTGCGAATGACGGCACCAGTGTTCCGGATCCTCCGGATGGCTTTCTCTACGGCTGGTGTTTCCAACTCACGTACGTGGTTGAAGTGTGCCATGAACGAAAGGTGATAACCGTGTTTTACAACCCGCTCAAAAAGCCGCAGCATCTCATCAGCATCCGGATCGGTGAGAAATTTATAGGGCCAGTAACCGAGCACTTTAGAACCGATACGGATGTTGCGCAGGTTTGGAATTCGTTCGGACAATAGGGGTGCAAGGTAGGCCTCCATCCGTTTTGCACGCATGATCATCGGGTCTCCTCCGGTAAAGAGGACATCGGTTACTTTCGGATTGGCTTTGACGTAATCAGCCAGTGTGGATGATTCCTGCATGGCAAATTTTAATCCTTCCATGCCTACAAACTGCGGCCAGCGGAAACAAAAAGTGCAGTAAGCATGGCACGTTTGGCTCTGGCTTGGGAAAAACAAGACAGTTTCCCGGTATTTGTGTTGATCCCCTCGAGGCGGCTGTTCCTGAACATGGGTACGTTGTGTTCGAGTTGTCCTGCGGGGTGGGGGTTGAGGGTATGGCGAATGGAATTCACCAGCAGTTTCAATTCTCCTTTGGATACATTTGCTGCCAGCGCCTCTTCAACGGCTAGAAAGTCATGGGGTGCAAGCATGTCTTTTTGTGGGAAGGTCAATTGGAAGATGGGGTCATTGGGCAGATTAGACCAGTCGATCAGTTCTTCCAGGACGTAATTGTTGACTTTAAAGGGAAGGACTTGCCCTACGACGTTGATGTGATGCTTCTGCTCCTCAGTCACGTTCTGCTCGATCAGTGCGTTTTTTCGAAAATTAGCCAATGTAATGGCCTTGTACTTTGGCGGCGATTGCTGCATATTCAATGCTCTTTTTAACGGTAAAACAATTGTTTTTCCAGCAGCGGGCTGGAAAGGTAGCAGGCCATAACATGAACAGGTAATTCCGGTGGTGAGTGTAGTGCCGGAATCGTAAGATACGGTAAATTGGCGGGTCATCCTAATTGGGCAGCCGTCAAACCGGATAAAGGTTATTGCTCCGTGAGATAATAATTTGCATAATCTCACTACATTCCTTAACATTGGCGGTTGACAAAAAAATTCCGGATAGGATGATATCAATTGCGTTTCCAAAGTCAAAAATGGCCGCAAAAGGCCAGACTATTTTAGCGGCAGATGTCGGAGGTACGAAGACGAACTTGTCCCTTTTTACTGTCGTAGATGGCGAAATGCGTTTTATCCGGGAAGGGTCCTACCGTTCGTCACAGTATCCCTCTTTTGTAGATATCGTCAAGGTATTTCATGCCGGTGTGGCATTGCCTGACCGCATCTGTGTTGGATTTGCAGGCCCGGTGATCCGCGGAGAGGCGGAAGGCACTAATCTGGCCTGGGGTATCAGCTCCACCAAGGTTACCCAGGAATTGGGTATCAGGAAGGTATCCATTATCAATGACCTGGAAGCCAATGCCTATGGACTGGCGGCCTTGCAGGAACACGAAGTGCTGGTACTCAACGATGGAGATAAAGACCTTAAAGGAAATGCTGCCATTATTTCCCCGGGCACAGGACTTGGTGAGGCGGGATTGTTTTGGGATGGTAAAGGGCTTCATCCTTTCGCTACGGAAGGAGGCCATTGTGATTTCTATCCCCGTACGGAGATCGATGTGGAGCTTTTCCTCTACCTGCGCAGCACCTATGAACACATCAGCTGGGAGCGGCTGCTGTCGGGCGCCGGAATATTTACGATTTATAAATTCCTGCGGGACATCCGCAATCTGGATGAACCCCTGTGGATGTCCAGGAAGATGGCTCAGGAGGATCCTGCCCAGGTGATCAGCGAAGCAGCCATGAAGGAAGAGCATATCGCCCTGGAGACCTATCAGTTGTTCCTTCGCTACCTTGCTGAAGAATCGGCTAATCTTGCTCTGAAGATCAAATCGACCGGTGGCTTGTTCATTGGTGGCGGGATCGTACCCAAAATTCTTCCGATGTTGGATCAGCGGGTATTTTTAAGCCATTTTCTGCATAGCGGCCGGCTGAAAACACTCCTGGAAAAAGTACCTGTCTACGTCATCCTCAATGATAAAACAGCACTGTGGGGAGCGGCTTACTATGCGGCTTATTCCTGATGAATATTTTGAATCCGGATTTAATTCGTGGATCTAATCATACGATCAAAAATTCAATTGGCAAGCTGCTTTATTTCTTTTTTCCGAGATAAAACTGGAGCCCGACTTTAAATCCCAGATTAAGTTTACCAAACGCATTATCCGCATACAATTGAGTTTCCAGGCCGATGTGTTTATTGATGAAATACGTATGGCCAACCCCTAAACCAAGGTAAGGATCAACGCTCTTTGTGCGGGAATCCAGGTACTTACGATTGCTGTACAGAACGCCTGCATTCAGCTGAGTGAATAATGCAGCGTTTTCTTTCACTCCGAAATAATACCTCGCATACGGGGAAAGCATGTAATTGCTGCTTTTAAGATTGTTATTGATCGTGCCATTGATAAATCCATTTAAACCTAACGCCAGCTTGTTTCCAAAAAAATAGCCAATGTTGGGATTAAACTGGCCCGTCAGTGTGCCGGAAGAAAATCCTGAATGATATTGGAGATCCAGATTGCCACCAATCAGAAAATTACCTTTGGCTATCTGCGCTGTAAGTGAAGTGGTAAATAGCAAAAAAAATACTGTGCAAAAAATGATTGCATTTTTCATTGGTAGTTAATTAATGGTGAAAGAAAACCGGGGTTAAGTATTTTTTATTTCTAATCAATAAGTAAGTACCGATTATTTAACGAACCCAAAACCCGGGATGTGAATTGCAACAAATAGGTAAGTGTATTAATTAACGAATTATTAACCAGGGTTAAAATGACGGGGTAATTTAACGCGGGATAAATTCGGAATGGTTCATCTCAGTTACCGGTGATTCCAGTTTTCCGGATCTTCCTCATCACCGGGTGAGAGCCCCAGTTCATCACCATCAAGGACTACCCCCAACCCATTGGCTGTACGGTTGGCATAATTGAAATAAGCGACCACCTGATTTAATTCCAGGATCATGCCATCATCAAATCCCTGGGTGCGCAGTGTCTGGATCAATGCCTCCAGATCCTCGGAAGGAGCAATGGTCAGCCGTTTGGCATAAATCAGGCCGGTCACAAAGGCCGGCGTAAAGACCGTCGAGAAATGTTCCTGGGACAGCGCCTCCAGGATCCGCTGGTAAGCGCTATCGTCAGCCAGTAAGCGCTGCAATCCGTGGCTGTGGTGTTCGATGCAATAACGGCATCCGTTAAGCATACTGACGTATACGCCGACGGCTTCGAGGTACCACTTGGGCAAGGCATTTTCTCGGTGGTGCAGTACATTTTTGTACAGGGTCATGTGTCCCAGAAGCGTATGGGGTCGCAGGCTGTGGACCTTCAGGATATTATCGATGCCATAATCCGGGTGCCTAACCCGGTCATACAATTGTTTGAGCCGGCCATCGGCCTGGGCATAGTCAATGCTTTTGATCCAACTCATGAAACTGAATTTCCCGTATTTTGAATAGAGAGGTTAAAATTAACCAATTTCTGTTGACTTGATGGAGATGGTAACCCGGATGTTTACCATGCTACGGAGCACTTTACCCACCAAAACGCTGTTATCTTAGCATCTAATTGAATGAGAACGATTAGCCAATAAAAACCAGGAGGGTGGATCTGGAGAAGGTCATAGCAGGTTGTAAGAAAGATGATCGCAAGGCCCAGGAGTCTTTGTACAAACGCTATGCGCCCTTGTTTCTGGCCATGATCCGTCGGTATGTGAAGGATGAGATGGAAGCAGAAGATGTGTTGGTGGAAGCATTTGTAAAGATATTCGGCAACCTGGATCAATACAGTGGCAATGGTTCCTTCGAAGGCTGGATGAAACGCATCGTGGTCAACGAAGCGCTGATGTACCTCCGGAAAAACCAACGGTACAAACACTGGGAGGAGTTGGAAAATGTGCAGATCGCTGAACCTGCTACCGTGATTCCTGCACTTGAGGCCAAGCAGATCATCCAACTTTTGGATTTTTTACCTGACGGGTACCGGACGGTATTTAATCTGTACGTCATCGAAGGGTATAAACACCGTGAGATCGCAGATTTGCTTGGTATAAGCATCAATACCTCCAAGTCCCAGTTGATCCTGGCTAAACAACGTATGAAACAATTGATTGAAAATAAATTGTACTCGGAGATTCCCCTGAACAGCTCAAATTAAAGGAGTGGATGGGGCATATCGATTCTAAATTAAAATAAAATGAAAGAAATTAATTCCTGGTCCGCGTTCAAACAACAGGCAGAAGAAATGCAGCTCAACCCACGCTCCTCCGCATGGTACCGGATCAGAGAACGACTGGATCACCGGCACCGGCCCCGGATCAGAGTTCTGCGCATCCTGAACATGGCTGCCCTGGTTCTGCTCTTTGTGGGGCTTGCTATGGCTCTGCGATGGTGGATCCACCAGCCCTCCCTGAATGTGGACGGTGAAATTCAGGTCAATCAGTCTCCTTTGCCCCAGGCGAGTTATCCTGACCCGCAGCGCTATCAGCACAGCGCACCGGATTATGCAGAGCACGTTCAGCTTACCGCAGCCCAGGATGTCGATCGCCATTTGCGATTTGCCAGCGCCATGGACCATCTGCCCAGTGTGCAGGAATCCTGGGTGGCTCCCTTGCAGGGTGCCTGGATCCTGTCCCGTCCGGCAGATGCAGCAAAGGTGCCCTGGAAGTCCATCTCATTCAACCCGGTAGGGGTATTCCAATGGGAAGGTAAAGAAGGCACCAAATCGTGGGAGTTTCTTAAACTTCCGGATCAGTCCACCTACTACATCCTGCAAAACAATCCGGATACGCTACTGCTTATCCAGTATGCCGGAGGCAACAAGCTTACGGTCATGCATTACAACGAAGGGTCCGGGTCATTTGATGAGATCCCCATGCAACTTGATAAGCAGGGGTAATCAAATTCAGACCGATCCTGCCGTTGACTATCGTTGGAGGATTTTATTGGAAAATGGAACGTCTGTGTTTACATCATCACGGAATGGATGCCGTGGTTCCCAGTCCAGATCCGTCCGCAGGTATTCGAACAGGTAAGGCACGAAATGCTGATGGATGCGTTTACGATGTCGCAGCAGACAAAATAGATCCTGTGGTTCCGCACCCAGACTGCTCTTGATTTCCAGGGCAGTCCGGCCAAGGGTCAGTGTGGCACATTGCCCGTTCATACAGGTACGAAATAAATCCAGTAGCATATTGTGGTAGAGCGATAGATCCTTGTTGTGTTGCAGTGAATAGCCCAGGAAATGCGCTTCAATCCGTTCTAAAAAGGTGAAATAGGTGAAAAAACCAACTGTCTGGCCTTCATAGGTGTAGGTTACCAGCTGGAAATCTTCCCTGAAATGCTCCTTAAGAGCAGTGAAATAGTTTGGCTGCAGGAGGAATAAATTGAAATCAGCCTGTTCGGCCACCTCCATGTACAGCCGGTATAAGTCGTTTTCGGAATGTTGAATTTCCTCCAGGGTCAACGTTTTTCGTTCGATCTGAGCCCCACGTTCAAGTACCTTTTTTGTTCGTATCCGGTATTTGGAGGTCATCGAATCCAGGTAGTTGTCAAATTGATGCCAGTCCGGGCGGAGGTTGATGCACATGTTGGGCTGTACCCTGAATTTGAAGTAGCGATCCTCCATACAGTTGAGGCGCTGTGCGTGTTCGGGTGTAAAGTCCTTGATTAAAATGACGCTGGTACTGAGTCCGGTGCTATCCAGGTAGGCGGCTATTTCCTCGATGCCCCAATCCAGCACATTTCCCTGGTAGGTGGCTTCCAGGATCGAGTCATAAGCATATTCACCGGTAAGCATGACATTTCCCACGATCAGCGTGTAAAAATGGATCCTGCCGGCGACGAAGGTCTTCAGTTGGTCCCAGAAAGTTCCTTTTTCCGGGTTGGCCAGGGCGTTGGCCAGACTTTTTTTGGCATTGAATGGCAAGATCTGCGCCGGGATAACCATGACCAGACGGTCTTTCAAATACACCAGCCCATAGACCACCTTCATTTGTTCAGGTAGTGCATCTTCCAGTGCCCGGTAATAGCGTGCGTGCATCAATGGTGAAGCGGGACTCAGAGACATCCATTCTTCCGAAACTTCAGCAATGCTGTTGGCGACCCGGATGGTCAGCCCATTAGTGGTTGGTCGAATGCAGCGTGCCAGCATAGTCATTGTTCTGAATACATATCAGAAAGATATTTTTTGGCGAATTGTTCACTTTGCCAGACAACCCGGTCCACTTTGCCCAATCCTTCCTTCTGCACCAGGTAGGACTGCAAAAGCGTACGCACCGGGTCGTACCGGGTACTTAGATCCTGGTAATTTTCGGCCTGGATGACCCTCAGTTTGGGATCAACAGGGGTGCCAATCAGGTAGGTTTTCTCCTCACTTTCCAGTGACAGCACACAAAGGCCCAGGATCTGCATTTGTACCTGTGTTCCTGCCGGAACCCTGGTCGCCAGGATTAACGAACGCAGGTTTTGCGTCTGCCGGGTGCCCGGCTGCAGGATGCCGATATTGGCAGGGCAGGGGAGGTAGTCAAACCGGGCAGCACCACTGCTGTCCAGGGTCAGTTGAGTTTCGGATTCATTGAGTTGGTAATAAGGAAGTTCACCTGCTGGTTGTATGATGGTCGAAAGGGGAGGTACGGATAGGGTGTCCGGCCAGTCGATGCTCATCTCGCGAGCAGGTGCATTTACGGGCGTTTTGCTGCAGGATTGACAAAACAGAAAAATCAGGGCCAGGCTATAGGCCGGTAAAAGCAGCAGTCGGTTAAGCATGGTCATAGAAATAGATCTTGCGATAAAATTAATGCTTTCTGCGGAGTAGGTTCAAAACCAAATGATGGATCGGTAGGGTCCGGAGTGGAAATTCAATGGAAATTTGAATGCCATGCTGGGGATTGGGCCTTGTGGTTTGGAATTCGACCAGTAAGGAGAGTATAAGGCATTGGTGTTGGTTAGCCACGTTAACCGGAAAACAAGTTCCTGTTTACGTACCGGTTGCTATGGACCAGATTATCGTACTTTTGTCGTTATGAATATGTTTCAGTTATGAGTCGATCGATACAATTTATAATACTGGTTTGTACTGCCCTCGTACTCTGGACGGCATGCGTTCCTGCCAAGAAATATCAGGCCCTCCAGGCAGTTCAGCAGGCGTCGGAATCTGAAATATCCAGGCTTCAGCGGTTTGAACAAGCCTATCAGCAATTGCAGAAGGACTTCCAGCAGGTGAATCAGAATTATCAGGATAATGGTAAGGCGTTGCGTGAACTGGTAGCGAAATACGATCGCCTGAACGAAACCTATAACAGCCTCCTCGACCAGTATGATCATCTCATTGATGAGAAACAACAGGTGATCCAGAACAGCTCGGAGGAGATGAATCGACTGAAAGCAGTCATACAGGAAAAAGATCACCAGATCGAGCAAAAACAACGGGAGATCTGGGACAAAGAGATGGAACTGGAAAACCGGGATACCCGCCTTGCTCACCTGGCGGAGGCGATGGATCCCAGGGAATTACAGGCAAAGAACTTACTGGTATCCTGGGATGAACAACGCTTGGTGGCCGATACGCTCGTGCAACAGCTAACCCGTGTGCTGGAACCGGTTGCTCCTTCGGCAATGATCCATTCGGTTAATGGATCCGTTGAGATATCATTATCACAGTCCCATCTGTTTGATCCTGAAAACGGCGGGCTCAGTGAATCAGGAAAGACCATCCTGCATACCCTGGTGCCGGTATGTATCGCTTTTCCCGACTGGATGATCCAGGTGGTGGGACATACTTCCAATGAAGGAAATGCCGATTTCAACTGGGATCTGTCGGCAGAGTGGGCAGGGGAAGTCGTGAAGGAGATGGCACGCTTCGGGTTGGACCCGGCCAGGCTCACGGCCAGTGGAAGAAGCTTTTACGACCCGGAATACCCGGACGGAACTCCTGATGAAAAATTGAAAAACCGCCGGATAACATTTCTGATGCGTCCGGGAGCTGATCTGTTGATGCAGTTAATTGGCAGTGAATAACCACTGGATAAATTATTCCTTCCTTGTATTCACCCTGCTTGGTGGGGTGAGCATAACAGTTGTTGCACAGACTCGTTGCGCCATAAATCTGGATTCTGCTGAGACAGCAGCCTACCGGTCTTGGCGCGCGACATTGCAGACGGTTGAACGCATCAACGCGCGGACGGCAATAACCATTCCGGTTGTCGTCCACGTGGTGTACCGGACACCGGAGGAGAACATCAGTGATGCCCAGATACAATCCCAGATTGATGCCTTAAATCGCGCTTACGACAATCCTGCAAACATTCCTTCTGGCGTACCCCGGGAATTTGCGGACCGGCAGGCGATACCGGGTATCCGCTTTTGCCTGGCCAGCAGGGACCCCGATGGTCAAGCTTCAGAGGGTATCACCAGGACCGAAACGACCCTGGAAAACATCGGTCTGATTTTCGGAGAAGGACAGCGGCGCAGCATCCATTACGATCACCTGGGAGGCGCTGACGCCTGGGATCCGGCCCGCTATTTCAACATCTGGGTAGGTGAACTCGGCGGTCTGTTGGGGCGTGCTACCATGCCCGGTACGGATTTTATTCCGGAAGAAGATGGTATTATCGTTGCACCGGAAGTGTTTGGTACGACCGGGACGGTGATATATCCTTTTCACCAGGGGAAAACAGCTGTTCATGAAACCGGCCATTATCTGGGGTTGTCCCATTTGTGGGGCATGGTGGTTGGAGATTGTAACGAGGACGATGGATTGGCGGACACGCCCTTGCAGTCAGGTCCCTATCAGGGTTGTCCGGAATACCCGCAGTCTTCCTGTGGATCATCGGATCTTTTTATGGATTACATGGACTTTTCTGACGATGCATGCCTTCTGCTCTTTACACGGGATCAGGTGGCACTGATGCTTTCAACGTTAACCCAATACCGGAGTGGTTTACTGCAGTCCCCACTATGCACAGGAGATCCATCCTGGACATCCACCGGACAGCATGCGTTCGTGATGTATGCTCCGGATCGGCGACAACTGGAGATCAACTGGCAACATCCGGGTGAGGCTGTTTACGATATCCGGGTCTGGGACGTTGCCGGCAGGCTCGTGGTCCGCCAGAAGGGCTTCGGGTATACTCCGTGGATCGTGCCGGTAGCCAACTGGGTGAGTGGCATTTATTTTGTACAAATCATATCCTCCGGGAATCAAATCACCCAAAAAGTGTTGATTTACTAACCTGCCGTTTTGGCTGGACAAATACTTGGAATGATGAAAATGATCTGTTTTGGCTTGATGATTTTTGGGATTCTTCAATGTTCAATACCTAAAGGCATGAATTCGGATGAACAACCGGTTGTGGAGGTACGTACGACGTCCTGTTTTGGCAAATGTCCAGTTTATCATATGCAACTCTTCAGTAACCGGAGCTTGCTATTTAGCGGGGAATACAATGTAGACCGGATTGGCGATTATAAAAAATCGATAAGTGATCGTCAATACCAGTTTGTCCTCGAAGAATTTGACCGGCTTGATTTCGCCCACATGAAGGCGGTTTACGATGCTCCGGTTTCTGATCTGCCTGCCACCTATATTACCTATCGCCCCCCGTTCGTCAAGGAGAAAACCGTCAAAGCCCGCTACGATTATCCCGTGGAGCTGTCGCAGTTGATTGCCATGCTGCAGAATCTGGCCATGAATCCCGAGGGTTGGACACCGGTGCAGCCTGATACAACATCCCGGGAGATTAGCGATCACCTGATTATTCATTTACAGCCATCGGTGGATGTTTCAGCATTTACAGCAACGTACGCTGCCCAGGGGTTGCATGTGGTCAAAGCCATCAATGCGTTGGATAATCTTCACCTTTTTGCCTTTACCCCCGACTCGGTAGATCCTGAAACTTTTCTTCAACAAATCCGTCATGACGACCGCGTGATCCATGCGGAGTATGACCACAAGCTGGAGTTGCGGAGGTGATTGGACGCCGTTTGCTGTACGCTGTACGCTGTACGCTGCACGCTGTATGCTATTCGCTGTACGCTTTATGCTGTTCGCTGTTCGCTTATTTGACCAAAACACGTAAACACGTAAACACGTAAATACATAAATACGTCAGCACACCAACTGCCACGAATTACACGGATTTCTCGAAATGATGGGATGCAGTTATCGCCATAGCATGTTCATTTTTCACTTTTCGGACAAGCTCAGGCGAACACACAAAAAAAGGCACCCGGATGACCCGGATGCCTTTTTGAATTTTAAGGTGAATCGTATTTAGTGCTGTACGATCACTTTGGTAGTCTTGGTGCCTTCACGCGTTGCCAGCCGAACGATATACGTTCCATTCGCCAGCTTAGCAGCATTGAACGTGAAATTCCGGTTTTGCGCCTGTTGGAAGCTACGGATGTCGATCACCCGTCCGGTCATATCAGCCAGCACGACGATGCCGTCATTGACCGCATCCAGCGCCATATCCACCTGAATTTGATCGGCGGTCGGGTTTGGATAAACCTTTACGGCGTATTCCGGTAATGCAATCTCGTCGGTGGAAGTCGTCAAATCGATGATCAGACGGATTACAGCTGCATTTTCCGGGCCAAATCCTCCTGAATACCAGCGGCCCTGATAGATGACCGTAGAAGTATAGAAGTACTGGATCTGGTCGTTGAAAGATTGCAGCAATACATTGGATGCATCGAAATAACGCACCAGGACGATATAGGTCTTTGCCGGGTTAATCTTGACACCCGGGTCAAAGGTCTCAAAGTCCAGCAACTGAATGTCTACTTCATCAAAGTTTGCTTCACTCGTAAACGAATGATTAGCCGTAGCAATGATCTTGAGATCCTCGTTGTCCTGGCCAATGTCAGACAACGTATTCAACTGTGAAAAATCAGCAGCAATGGAGTCCGATACTTCCAACAGGAACACGCTGATGGTAAAGCCCTGCAGCGGTTGCTGGTTGGGACGTGCTACACTCACTACGGCGTCGGTAGCCATAAAGCTGGTGTTGTCGGGCCAGAATGATGCAGTCCGGTACACATTACCCATCGAATAGTCCCCGTCATCACTTGGCCTGGTGGCAAACAGCGGTCCGGGCTCCTTGGAATAGGTAAAGGAGCTGACGACGTAATCCTGCGTTTTGATGTTGTCAGCCGGGTTGGCATCTTCCAGGGTACCTCGCACTTCCAGGTTTCCACCCGGATTCAGGCCAATGACATCCAGTACATCTACACTGTATTCCATCGTATATACGGTTCCAGCAGGAACATCTCCGGGAATATACGTACCGGGAAGATCAACCGTCAGGGTGTCGCCTGAAGCAATCGAAGCGGGACCCACGACACTGTCCTGGTAAACGACCTCATTGGTTTCCTGGTTGAACAAACGAACTTTAACCCGGTAATCATTGATGGTGGATTTCCCTTTGTTGATCACATCCACCAGGAATACTGAGGTGTCGGTGGTAATCTGAGATGCCGGAGTCGCATAGTTGAAGGGCATAAAGAAATCGCCCAGTGCCAGATCCTGATCTGCCTGTTCAATGACGTAAACATCATCGATGATCCAGAAATAATACTCACCTGAGAAAGTAAAACGGATCATCACATTCGGCTGGTTGGCAGCTATGCTTGAAATGTCAATTAATTGAACATCACCTGTGCTGGTCTCATCATTAAAGGACAACTGACTATTGATGGTGTCCCGGGTCCAGGTCGTTCCACCGTCGATGCTCACGTCAACCGACGTGGTTGCAACGAAGTTCCTGAAATACTGATGGAAGCGGACAAATACCGAACTATGACCTTCGCAACTGAAGGAAGGAGAAACCAGTGATCCGGTATGTGGGGAAGGTGCTGAACCACCTCCACAATTGGAGTCGGACCCACCGTTATCCAGAAAGCTGGAATTAAATACTGCCGTTCCATTGGCTACCGAGGTAGAGGCTATCGGGCCGCGTGTGCCCCAGAAGGCACCCGACGCTGCCGTTCCATTCGCATCCCAAACCCACACGGCATCAGGATCTGCTTCCGTGGAAGTTGGTGTGCGGTTACTGGCGCAATCTGGAGGTACATTATAAACAGAAGAGGTTCCGGCCATGGCTGTCCAGTCGTTTAAGCCACCGTCAAATTCACTGTTCGGGTCCCCGGGACCGCCCCAGATCAAATTGTAGTTCTGGCTATAACCTGTCATCAGGAGACAAACCATTCCACATGTCAGGAGTATTGACTTCTTCATAGTACGTTTTTATCAATTAGTAATACATCTTTCTTAAAAAACGGCTCAAATTACAAAATATTAGGGTCGCTAATCATTTTTTAAACCGGGAGAGAGCTTGGTGTGTAAGTGGCCGTCGAACTTCAAGAGCAGAGATCAAATATATCAATATATCCGTGAATTTGTGTATTTGTACAGCGGTTAATATTCAGCAAATCCCAAATCTGAAATCTGAAATCTTTAAAATTACTTCCACGCTTCCCACTGGACCGGTACCACGCCGGGTTGCGTGCAGACCCAGGCGGCGCCATGGTTAGCCAGTTCGGCGGCCTCGGCTACCGGAAGTCCTGCAGCCATGGCCACGGCCAGCACACTGATCACCGTATCTCCCGCACCGCAGACATCGGTCAGCTCTATGGGAACAGGTGCCAGCAGCCGGGATTCAGAGCCGGTCAGATACATACCATGGCCGCCAAGCGTTACGAGAATATAGGCAGGGTTAAGCCGGGCTTGTAACTCTTTCAAAGCCAAGGCAAGTGCTCCAGGATGAGGCTCAACCGGATAGCCTAAAGCGTCCGAAAGCTCTTTCAGGTTTGGTTTGAACAAGGTCACATCCCGGTAGTCCCAGAACTGCCGGCGCTTGGGGTCTACGATGACCGGTATCCGGGCTTGCCTGCATTGTCCGGTAATCTGATGGATTAAGGTCTTGTCCAGCAGCCCTTTATCGTAATCCTGGATAATGACCAGATCCGGCAGCTGCTCGTCCCAGGCTGCTTGCCAATGACGTAGAACGTGAGCAGCTTCGGTTTCAGAAAGGTATCCCGTATCCTCGGCGTCCAGACGTAACAGGTGTTGTTGTGCAGCCATGACACGGGTCTTGGTCGTTGTACGGCGCTCAGCACTTGCATAGATGTATCTGTCGTCCATTCCGGTGTTCCGGATGCACTCTTTAAACCGGATGCCTTCATCATCCTGCCCAATGATGCTTACCAAACTTACCCTTGCTCCCATCGCCAGGCAATTCACCGCGACGTTGGCGGCACCTCCCAAACGATCTTCACTGGCGTGCCATTCCAGGATGGGCACCGGCGCCTCAGGCGAGATGCGGGTGACTTTACCCTGGATATACCGGTCAAGCATCACGTCGCCTATGATCAGGATGGATCTCCCGTGAAATTTATCCTTCAGCTGGTCAAGTTCGATTTGTTCCATGTGTTGCGAATATAATCAATGATCGTGGGGGTCGCCCCCCGGTGGTTTTGTAGGTATTGTTCAATTTTAGCGCCTGCATCCAGACGCACTGATTCAGAGCTAAAGCGGTGAATGACGGTGAGCAGGTCCTCAGGGCCTGTAATTGAAGTACCGGCACCAGACTCCGCAAGGAACACGGCCTCGGGAAACCGCCGGTATTTTGGTCCGAAGAGAACCGGCTTGCCGTACGCCATGGGCTCCAGCGTATTGTGGATGCCGGCCCCAAATCCTCCACCGATGTAGACCAGAGTAGCATAGCGGTAGAGATAGGACAGCAATCCGATCTGGTCCACCACAAGTACATCCGCGGGCTTGCCGTGTTCAAAACGGCTCAGTCGATTCGTATTTACGCGCGGGAGCAGTGCCATGATTGAAGTCAGATGCTGCTCTCCGACATCGTGAGGAACCAGGATGATCTTCCATCCCTCCCGGATCAATTCAGGAAGAATACTTCCTAGGATAGTTTCATCTTTGGGCCAGGTGCTTCCGGCTACCAGGATGGGATGGGCACCCGTGAATTCTTCCAGGGCCGGTAATTTGCGGCTCTCCGCCGGAAGATGAAGTACCCGGTCGATACGCGTGTCTCCGGCCAGGTACACTTTATGGTATCCCTGATCTTCAAGCACCTGCAGGGAGGCGGAATCCTGAACAAATATGGCATCAAACCGGAAGAGAATGTCGCGGAACCACCTGGCCCAGGGTTTGAAAAGCCAATAGGTTGCCGGGAACTGTGCGGAGATTAAAATCAGCGGGATATCTCGTGCCTCACAGGTCTTTAAATAGTTGAACCAAAGGTCGTATTTAACCATGATGGCCAATCTTGGCTGGAATGATGCCAGAAATTTCCGGGCATTTTCCGGTGTATCCAGAGGCAGATAAATAACCTGTTCCGCACCAGGGTAGTCCTTTCTGACCAGATAGCCGGAAGGGCTGAAAAAAGATAACAGTACCGGCCATTGCAGTTGGGAGCGAATGGCCTCAATAACCGGTCTTGCCTGTTCAAATTCACCCAGAGAGGCACAATGGATCCAGACAGGATTTTTCAGATTACCGACCGGTGTTGGGAATTGTTTTCTGCCTTCCCGCCAGGCTTTTATTTTGGAGGAAAACAGCGCAGCCGGCAAGATAAACCAGCCTGCCATACGAATGATCAGGGTATAAAGAATAGCCATCAGTAGTAAATGTCTTCTACGGCAATGCCTCCGTATATCGGTAACAACCAGGCCAGCCGGATACCATAGATCCAGTCCCGCCGTATGCCGGTGAAAGATGGAATGTCATATTGCAGGTCCCGGCGCAGTCGCGTGAAAGCACGGGTGGCATAAAGGTCCAAACGGATATTGACCAGTTTTTGATGCTGCAGGTACAATACATGGACGATCCCACCCAGAGCAGGCCCGCTGCTCAGCCGGTCGTAGGCAAAGCGGTATGGCTTGTCAAGGTAGGGAAGACTGGCAGACTCATCCTGGATCCGGATATGGTGGGACAGCCATCCGGCTTGTAAGCCTGGCTCCAGGATCCATCGCCCGCGATCTGCCTGGTGCCGGAAGTTCAAGCCACCTTCGATGCCGGTCTGGAACCCCCGTTGCCGCAGGTATACCTGCACGAATTCCTGGGCGGCATTGATGAACCCTCCGTCTGCTGTGCGGTGGGGAGCGAGCACATCTTCCTTTACCTGGTTTCCAAACTGGAAATAACCGTAGGCACCCAGATAATAGGGGTGCTCGAATGAAGTGAACTGGAAGCTGGTTCCCAAGGTGAAATGCTGCCCAAAGCGGTCAGCCAGATCTCCTCCCGGCCATTGAACCCCATATTCAAGACCAAATGTAGTGACCCGGTCAGCGAGGGTGTCCATCCGCTGACCATAT
Organism: Lewinellaceae bacterium; assembly: GCA_020636135.1. Taxonomy (NCBI): domain Bacteria; kingdom Pseudomonadati; phylum Bacteroidota; class Saprospiria; order Saprospirales; family Lewinellaceae; species Lewinellaceae bacterium. Next base: position 3,382,537 of record JACJYK010000001.1, on the reverse strand, counting down.
ACCGGAAGGGACGAGAACAAGCATATAAACAGGAACGTAAACTTAAGCACGGCACAAAGATAAGGAGTATGGAGTAGTCAGTAGGTAGTAATCGGTAGGCAGTGTAAAGTCCTGAAATAAGTTGACAACAAAACAAAAACGATGGAAGTTGTCAAATTGAAGTATTCAAAAGGTTATCGCCGTTATAGTGAGAGCTTTAAATTGCATGTATTGCATGAGCTACGCACCGGGAAGTACAATAAAAATGAGCTGGCTCACAAATATGGAATTGCGGCAGGTTCGTTATTAAATTGGATCAACAAATACGAACAGCCAGACTTATTAAACCGTCGAATACGTATTGAAATGCCAGAAGATCTCAATCGAATCAAAGAGTTAGAAGCCAAAGTGAAGGAGTTGGAAAAAGCCTTGGTAAAGACCCAGCTTGATTACTTGTACCATGCAGGCTTAAATGAATATGCTGCACAGCGCTTAGGCTATGCCAATTCGGACGAGTTGGCAAAAAAGCGAGATGCCAAGGAGTCGAAAAAGCAATAGTTCTACGGAACTCGCTTGGCACGGGGAAACAACCAACCGTAGAACAAGTAAGCAGACGATTTGGGTTGAGCCGGCAAGGTTACTACCAAGGGCTACAACGGCTTGGCAAGAAACAAATCCAGGAGGAAGTGATTGTGGATAAAATTGTGCAGTGTCGACAAAAGCTTACAGAAGAAGGAGGCCGAAAAATGCTTAAGCGCATCCAACCTGTACTGATGGAATCAGGCATCAAACTGGGTAGAGATACGTTGTTTGAGCTACTACGCAAATATGACCTGGGCGTAAAATGGCGCAAGAACTATGTGCGAACGACGAATTCGTTGCATCGTTTTCACGTCTATAGTAATCTGATCAAAGAAATAAAAGCACAACGATCCAATGAAGTGTGGGTCAGCGACATTACCTATATCAGTACACGTGCCGGGTTCATGTACCTGGCTCTGATTACGGATGCATATTCGCGCAAAATCGTCGGATACGACATCAGTGATAGCCTGGAATTACACGGCTGTTTACGGGCTTTGAAAATGGCTTTGGCACAACGATCTTCAACGTTACCATTGATTCACCACTCGGACCGGGGCATTCAATACTGTAGTCATGCTTATACCCGCTTGTTGAATAGTAACAACGTTCAGATCAGTATGGCTGCCAAAGGAAACTGTTATGAAAACGCAATGGCTGAAAGAGTAAATGGTATTCTCAAGAAAGAATTCTATCTCGATCAGGAATTCGCATCAAAAAAGGTTGCTGTAAATGCTGTAAAAGACGCCATTTACCGCTACAATTATGTACGATTCCATTTAAGGCTCAATTACCAAACTCCAGCATCAGTTCATGCTGCATAAATATCATTGAACCTTACCATGGATAGTATTATTTTTAAATCATCTCTTAATCTGTCAACTATTTCCAGGACGAGACACAGTAGGCAGTAGTCAGTAGTCAGTAGTCAGTAGGTAGTAATCGGTAGGCAGTAGTCAGTAGTCAGTAGGCAGTAGGCAGTAGGCAGTAGGCAGTAGGCAGTAGGCAGTAGGCAGTAGGCAGTAAACAGTAGGCAGTAATCAGTAGGCAGTAGGCAGTAAACAGTAGGCAGTAATCAGTGAGGAGTAGGACATAGCGTGTCCAGGCTGGAAATTCAATCCGACCGTAAAGCCATAGGCTTGGCCCATTTTGTAGCGGCGGATTTTAATCCGCTGATCAGGATCCCTATAGCTTTGTTGAGTGCTGTAGGCACGATCCATTTAAAGATCAGAAGTATTCAGTAATCAGTCAGTGATTTGTAGGTAGACCGAAACGTTGCATTTAATTCTGACTACTAAATACTGCTTACTGGCTACTAAAGACTGCCATCATTTTATCATCTTTGAACGCCAGATCTACTAACAGGCGGATTTTAATCTACTGGTCATTAGCGTGTCCGGGCCGGAAATTCAATCCGACCGTAAAGCCATAGGCTTGGTGCATTTTGTAGCGGCGGATTTTAATCCGCTGTTCAGGATCCCAATAACATTGTTGAGTGCTGTAGGCACGATCCATTTGAAGATAAGGAGTATTCAGTAATCTGTCAGGGAGGCGGATTTTAATCTACTGGTCATTAGTGAGTCCAGGCTGGCAATTCAATCCGACCATAAAGCCATAGGCTTGGTACATTTTGTAGCGGCGGATTTTAATCCGCTGTTCAGGATCCCAATAACATTGTTGAGTGCTGTAGGCGCGATCCATTTGAAGATCAGGAGTATTCAGTAATCTGTCAGGGAGGCGGATTTTAATCTGCTGGTCATTAGAGTGTCCAGGCTGGTAATTCAATCCGGCCATAAAGCCATAGGCTTGGTGCATTTTGTAGCGGCGGATTTTAATCCGCTGATCAGGATCCCTATAGCTTTGTTGAGTGCTGTAGGCACGATCCATTTAAAGATCAGGAGTATTCAGTAATCAGTCAGTGATTTGTTGGCAGACCGAAACGTTGCATTTAATTCTGACTACTAAATACTGCTTACTGACTACTAAACACTGCCATCATTTTATCATCTTTGAACGCCAGATCTACTAACAGACCAAACATCCAACACGATATGACGAAGAAAAAGGTATTGATCACCGGAGCGGCAGGTTTCATAGGATCCCATTTATGCGATAGAATGCTTAAGGAGGGATTCCACGTCATTGGAATGGACAATCTGCTCACCGGCGATTTGAAAAATATTGAACATTTGTTCCCGGGACCGGATTTTGAATTTTATTTCCATGACATCACCAAGTTTGTCCATGTACCGGGGCAACTGGATTACATCCTGCATTTTGCATCCCCGGCTTCGCCCATCGATTATCTGAAAATGCCCATTCAAACGCTCAAGGTCGGATCACTGGGGACCCATAATTTATTGGGCTTGGCGAAAGAAAAGAAGTCCCGGATTCTGATCGCCTCTACTTCTGAGGTTTATGGCGATCCATTGGTGCATCCGCAACCGGAATCTTACTGGGGTAATGTCAATCCGATTGGCCCGCGTGGCGTATACGATGAAGCCAAGCGCTTCCAGGAAGCCATTACCATGGCCTACCACAACTACCATCATCTGGATACCCGCATCGTCCGGATATTCAATACCTACGGACCACGCATGCGGGTGGAAGACGGCCGGGCACTACCAGCCTTTTTCTCCCAGGCCATCCGGGGAGAAGGCATATCGGTATTTGGAAGTGGAAACCAAACCCGTTCATTTTGTTACATCGACGATATGGTGGAAGGCATCTTCCGGCTGTTGATGAGTGACTATCCACTCCCGGTCAATATTGGTAATCCGGAGGAGATCACCATTATGCAGCTGGCAGAGGAGATCATGGCTCTGGTCCAAAACCCCGATGCTTATCTTGTCTTCAAACCGTTACCGGAAGATGATCCCAAAGTAAGACAACCGGATATCAGCAAAGCGAAAGAAATACTCTCCTGGACACCTAAGATATCCAGAGCTGAGGGGCTGCAAAAAACCTTCGCCTATTTCCGGGAGAAATTGCAGAATGCTTGACCAGACTGATCTTCAATCCTACTTTTGCAATGGCTTGCCTAACCAAGAATAAACAATTATGCATAAAAACATATTGATCACCGGTGGTGCAGGATTTATCGGAAGTCATCTTGTCCATCATTTCGTCCGGGCGTATCCTCAGTATCAGATCATCAATTACGATGCCCTGACCTATGCCGGAAACCTGGAAAATTTATCTGAGGTTGAGTCTGCACCCAACTATCACTTTGTCAAAGGAGACATCCTGGACCGGGAGCGCCTTCAGCAGGTCTTCCGTGATCAAAACATTACTCATGTGATTCATTTGGCGGCCGAATCCCATGTAGACCGGTCGATCCACGACCCATTGCAGTTCATTACCACGAATGTACTGGGCACGGTGACCCTCCTCCAGGTTGCCAAAGAAGCCTGGATAACTCCTGATGATCATTGTTTCTACCACATTTCTACCGACGAGGTATTCGGTAGCCTGGGTGAACAGGGATTTTTTACCGAGACCACGCCCTATGATCCGCGCTCACCGTATTCCGCATCCAAGGCCAGTTCGGATCATTTTGTACGCGCCTTCCACCATACTTACGGGCTTCCCGTAATCGTGTCCAATTGTTCGAACAACTACGGACCATACCAGTTTCCGGAAAAATTGATACCGCTCATGATCCGTAACATCCAGCTGGAGAAACCACTACCCGTTTATGGCGATGGAACCAATGTGCGGGACTGGCTGTGGGTCGGCGATCATGTCGAAGCCATCGATGAGATATTCCACCGGGGACGGGTTGGAGATACCTATAACATTGGCGGCCACCACGAAATGCGCAACATTGATCTGGTCCGCATGCTCTGCCTGATTATGGACGAGTTGCTGGACCGCGAGCCGGGCACTTCGGCTAAATTGATCACCTATGTGAAGGATCGCCCTGGCCATGATGCCCGTTATGCCATCGATCCCCTGAAATTAATGACGGAATTAGGCTGGAAACCCAGGGTACACCCGGAGGATGGACTGCGTCGGACGGCCGCCTGGTATCTGGAAAACCAGGACTGGCTGGAGCGGGTGACCAGCGGGGCCTATCAGGAGTATTATCAACAACATTACGGGGCCTAAAAAAAGGACCGGATGACACATCCGATCCTTTTATTGTAGCTTCCTGAGAAGATAGAAACCTTAGACTTACCTGAGCTTTATCGCTCCAATACAATCTCGGCTTGTACGTTAAGCAGTTGGCTGCCCTCCTGGTAGGTGAGGACCTGCCGGTTTTTTTCATTTAGTGTGCGGGTATATACGGTGGTGTTGTTGCCTTCGGAGACCGTGATGGTGCTCCCGGTTCGAGTCCAGGTCATATCCCCTTTATGGGACACTTTGTTGGATTCGGCGGTGATCACATAATCGGCATTGCCCGTCCCATCTTCCTTAAAGGTCATATTACCGGTCACCGGTAAATTCAGCGTGCCGATCACACCGGTATTCAGGTTGACTTCAGACACGCGCCAGAAGCCGATCAGGTTGTCGATGGAATCTTTTTGGCATGAGAACATCGTAAGCAATAGTGCGGAAGCAAGAACAAAAGTAAGTCGTTTCATACTACAGTTTTTTGGTTGTAAACAAATTGGTTCATACGAATGAATGTTGATTTCATTGCCAAGTTTACACGGTTGATGACGAGTGGAAAACGCAGTATACCGGGGGTAATGTTTTACCAAAAAAGGCCATTGACAAGCCTTTAACCTTTGGGTTAATTCATTGTTATTTAGCTAATGGGAGTAGGGGATGAGCCGGGTCAGCGGGTGAGTGTGATTTCCGCGGTGGATGCACCTTCGTAGTAGCTGATGACTTGTTTCTTGGAACGATTGACAAGACGCTGATAAATGACCAGTTTGTTTTCTTCAGCAATGGTTACCTGGTCTTTGGTGGCAGTCCACATAATGTCGCCTTCTACCGCCTGCACATTGCCCTGATCGATAACCTGATAATCTACATTTCCTGTTCCGTCTGCATTGAAGGTAAAGGTGCCGCTCCCTTCCAGTTTGACCTCTCCCAGAATAATGGAGGTGAATTTGATGCTTTTGAAATTCCAGGTCCCCACCAGGCTTTCGATCGGATCTTTGGTGCAACCCTGAAATTGAAGCGCCAATGCCAATGTCAAACCGGTGATGATGAGGATACGCAAATGTCGAAACATAACGATTCATTAAGTGAAACAAAGGTAATCATTTCGTAGTAGTTCGGTGTTCGCTATTCGCTGTCCGCTGTACGCCCTTCCCACGAAAACACGTCAATCCGTCAATACATAAACACGTTGAACACATTAACTCAAATTCCAGTAACTTACCAATGTTTAATTAAAGCTTATGATCGTCCTGTACATTGTATTGGCACTAATTGCCTTGTTATTGCTGACTGCTGCTATCCTTCCAAAAACCTCAACACTTACGGTGAGTACGGTGATAGACCGACCAGTGCGGGAAGTGTTTGATTATGTCAAGCATCTCAGGAATCAGAAATATTACAGTGTCTGGGTCATGGCCGATCCGGATGTCAAATTAACCTACACCGGAGAGGATGGTACGGTAGGGTTCATTTCTTCCTGGTCCAGTGAGAATAAGAATGTTGGTGTGGGTTCCCAGGAGATCACCAATATTGTGGAAGGACAGCGTTATGATGTTGAATTGCGCTTTGAAAAACCTTTTAAAGCGACCAATCAGGCATATACAACCACCGAGCCTGTGGGTAATGATCAGACTAGAGTGACGAATGTGTTTACAGCGCATTCAGCCTTTCCCATGAATCTCATGTCTGTCCTGATGAAAAACATGCTCCTAAGAGACATGAATCAGAATATGGCTAACCTGAAAAAGGAAATGGAAGTGTAGGTCGGGTGTTCGCTGTACGCTGTACGCTGTATGCTGTTCGCTGTACGCGGTACGCTGTAGGTTATTTGCTGTACGCTGTACGCTGTTCGATGTATGCTGTTTGCTTAACGCTGTACGCTGTTCGCGGTACGCCTTTAGCCTTTCACCTTTCGTCTTTCACCTCCTACGCAAACACGTGATTATCCGATCGAGCTAATACCAGGCATGTCACCTCCTTCCAGCATAGTCAGCATGGCACCCCCACCGGTAGAAACATAGCTAACCTCATCGTCCAGGCCCATCTGATTAACAGCAGCCACGGAGTCGCCGCCACCGACCAGGCTGAAAGCGCCCGTTTTCGTGGCAGCAGCTACGGCTTCGGCAATTTGTTTGGTACCATTGGCAAAGGCCGGCATCTCAAAAACACCCATGGGGCCATTCCAGCAGATGGTTTTAGAAGCCTTGATGGCGTCGCTGAAAGCGGCTATCGCCTTGGGTCCGATATCGAGCCCTAACCAGCCATCCGGGATCTGCTTGCTGTCTACCAATTGGGTTTTGGCATCTGCTGCAAAGGCATCCGCGGCAATGCTGTCGACCGGCAACAATAATTGCACGCCCTTGGCTTTTGCTTTGATGACGAGTTCATTGGCCAGGTCCAGCTTGTCCTCCTCACACAGCGATGATCCGATCTGACCGCCCTGTGCCTTCATAAAGGTGTATGCCATGCCTCCACCAATGATGATGTTATCGGCTTTATCCAGCAGGTTTTCGATCAGCATGATCTTATCGGATACTTTTGCTCCACCAAGGATTGCGGTAAAGGGACGCTCCGGATGATTCAATACTTTTTGTGCGCTTTCGACTTCCTTTTGCATCAGCAAACCGAAAGACTTATGCGCTGCATCGAAGAAGCCGGCCAGGATCGCATTGGAGGCATGTGCACGGTGTGCCGTACCAAAGGCGTCATTGATAAATACCTGACCCAGTTTCGCCCATTTTTCGGCCAGTTCTTGTTTGCCTTTTTCTTCACCGGCTTCAAAGCGGGTATTTTCGAGTAGTAAGACGGAGCCTTCAGGGGCATCTGCAACTGCTTTTTCTGCTTCAGGTCCACTGACGAAGGGAACGAACAGAACTGGTTTACCCATAAGGGACGCCAAATGTGGTGCTACAGGAGCCAGTGAAAACTTGGCTACATTCAGGCTGCCATCCTCATTGAGGGACTTAAGCGGTCTTCCCAGGTGGGAAAGCAGGATGATTTTACGGGCTCCTTGATTCAGCAGGGTGTTGATGGTGGGAATGGCGGCCCGGATGCGGGTATCATCGGTGACTTTACCCTCTTTAATGGGTACATTGAAGTCTACACGTACCAGGACATCTTTATCTTTTACATCGATCTTGATCATGATGGTCTAATTTTTTTGGAAGAAAAAACCCGTCATGCGGAACAGGCCGGCATGACGGGTAAGAAGTATATCATTACAGACTGTAAGGATTAAACCTTCGCAGTCAAGTCAGCCAAACGAGCCGAATAGCCGGATTCATTATCGTACCAGCTGACTAGTTTGACAAAATTTCCATTTTTTACATCCGTCAACCCGGCATCAAAAATAGAGGAGTGTTTGTTGCCAATGATGTCACTGGAAACGATGGGATCCTCGGTGTATTCCAAAATACCTTTCAAAGGACCTTCAGAAGCAGCTTTTTTAAATGCGGCATTGACCTCTTCCACGGTCACATTTTTCTCCAGCATGAAGTTGCACTCGATCATCGATCCGGTGATTACAGGAACACGCAGTGCAATAGCGAAAAACTTACCTTTTACAGCCGGAATAACTTCCGATACGGCATTAGCCGCTCCTGTGGAAGTCGGTACAATATTCTGAGCGGCGGCACGGGCACGACGAAGGTCGCGATGTGGTGCATCCTGGATGTTTTGGTCTCCGGTATACGCATGGATGGTCGACATGGATCCAAACTGCAGTCCCCAGTTATCCATCACTACTTTTACGACTGGTGTCAGGCAGTTGGTCGTACAGGAAGCATTGGAGTAGATGGTGATATCATCCGCAATTTCTTCACCATTGACACCCAGGACGATGGTTTTAATGCCTGCTCCTTTGCCAGGAGCTGAAATAACCACTTTCTTAGCTCCGGCTTCCAGGTGTTTAGCAACTTTGTCCGCAGATGTGAAGATACCGGTGCACTCCAGGACTACATCAATATTGTTTTCTTTCCAGGGAAGGGTAGCCGGATCCTTGATGGCGGAAGCCAGGATCTTCTTGCCGTTAACGATCAGATGTTCATCTGTTGCCGAAACGGTACCTTTGAAAGGACCATGAGCCGTATCGTATTTTAATAGATGTGCCAGTGTCTCATTATCCGTCAGGTCATTGATGGCAACAACTTCAACTTCCGGATTGTCTATCAGGTTGCGAAAGGTTAACCGGCCAATCCGACCGAAACCGTTGATTGCAATTCTTTTTGGCATAATTCCAATTATTTAGATGAAATAAAATAGCTTCTAAGGGAAGGCAAAGTTAGGCTAAGGCTCCTTAAATCGGATCGCAAATATACAACTTTACTAAGAATTAATACAGGCACCGCCAATAACTTGATTGGAAATACTAAGGTAGGATCATCACTTTCTGAGCTACTTCCGGATGGTCTGAACCGGCAATCCGGCGGATGAAATAAACGCCGGCGTTTGGCATCAGCAGCAACTGTTCCGCCCATTGAACAGGTTCATGGATGGTCCACTCCGTCTGTATGCGTCCACGGAGATCAATGCATTGCCAGTGACCCTCCAGGGAGGCATCGCTTTGGAGCCGGAGTATGCCGGTATTCCTGAGATAGGCTGCATGCCATCCAGGTTTTACGGGAATGTTTTCAGTGGCGGTGGTAGCGTCCAGTTGCAAATAATAGGAGGATCGGCCATAGGTGGCTGCAGCCAGGGTCTGACTGCCGTAATCAAAGTCCAGATCAGTGATGATGGCGGCAGGCATGCCACTACCGAATGGCTCCCAATGCACGCCTTCGTCGGAACTCCAGTAAACACCTACATCGGTGGCAGTAAACCACATAGGCCGGTCGGGGTGAATGATCAGGTCATTGACCGGCAGGTCCGGTAGGTCTCCGTCCACGCCTTCCCAGGTGACACCCATGTCGCGGGTGCGATAAATATGATGTGATGCCGAGCCGTAACGGAATCCGGACAGGGTCACATAGCCGGTGCTGGCATCGACCGGATCTGCCACCACCCGGGTAACCCAGCGGAGCGGCAAAGTTTGGCTTACCTTGGTCCAACTATCCCCCTGATCGACGCTTACCCACACCAGTCCATCATCGGTTCCTACCCAGAGGATATTGTGATCTACCGGCGAAACATCGATGGATGTGATGGTGCCATAGGATACCTCTCCCGGTCCCGGGCCATTGGTAAGGTCTTCGCTGATGGGAAACCAGGTATTGGCCTGATTGAGGGATTTGTAAACACGATGCGTGCCCAGGTAAAGTACATTATGGTCTATGGGGTCAATGATCGCAGGCGTATTCCAGTTGGTCCGGTCCTGAGTGTTGATGCCATTGCGGGCAAATTGAAATCGTTCGCCGCCATCAACCGATTTGGAGAACGCTCCGTACTGATATTCCGTATACATGATCAGAGGGTCTACCGGGTCGATCAGGGTGTAGAATCCATCACCGACAAAGATCGAGCCCCAATCATCCGGATGTCCGGACAGGGTGCGGATGCTGGCATTGTCCTGGGTGCCGCCGTAAAGTTGATAGGGGGTATGGGGGTTAATCTCGATGGTGTAGAATTGAGTTACCGGTAAATTGGGCCAATGCCGGGACGAGGCTCCCTTGTCTTTGCTGGAGAACACCCCTCCGTCGTTGCCCAGGATGAGGTGCTTCGGGTCCGCCGGATCAATGACCAGGTCGTGCTGGTCCACGTGGGCGTTGCGGAAGATGGTGGTCCAGGAGTCACCGCCGTTTTCAGAAGCAAACATCGATAATCCGGTAACATAGATGTTTTGTGGATTGACCGGGCTGATGGCTACTTTGCCATACCAGTACATATAGGATGGGCTATTGATTCCTACGGTACGGACGGAAGACCAATGACTGCCGGCATCATAACTGCGGTATAAACCTTGCAGATAGCCCACTTGATCACAATACATGGCGTACATCGTATCCGGAGCAGAGAAAGCGATAGCCAGGCCTATCCTTCCTTTATCCTGAGCCTGGGATGGAAGGCCAGATGTCAGTTCCTCCCAGGTGTCGCCCCCGTCCACAGACCGGAAGATACCCGTTGTGATACCACCATATTGCCGGTCATCGACGGTGCGCTTGCGTTCCCACAGGGCAGCAAATACGGTATCCGGATGGGTAGGGTGGATGACTACGTCAATTCCTCCGGTGGAGTCAGACCGGGCCAGGACTTGTTTCCAGTTTTCACCGCCGTCTTTTGTACGGAAGATTCCCCGCTGAGCATTGTTGTTGAAAAGCTGGCCCATTGCTGCGACGAAGACCGTCTGCGGATCCCGGGGATGAATTTCAACTTTGCCGATGCTGCCTGATTCTTCGAGTCCCTGCCTGATCCACGTTTTTCCGCCATTGATGGATTTAAGGATACCTTGTCCGTCGTAAGTAAGCGATCCACCTCCTGCATTGGCTTCTCCGGTACCGACATACAGGGTGTCACCCCAGACGGCCAAATCTCCAATGGCAGGCGATCCTTCTTCATCCAGGAGAGATTCCCAATGGATGCCTTCATCGTAACTACGGAATAATCCTCCCGAGGCGGAACCCGCATATACGGCTCCATCGCGATCCAGCTCGATATCGGTAATACGCCCTCCGATATTCGTAGGCCCGCCAAATTGCCAGAAATAAGCGTTGTCACGGCTCTCCAGTTGCCGTCTTTCTTCCTGATAGCCGGTTAATCCCTGGTGATAAGCCGGCAAATCCCAGTTTTTAAAGGGGAATGCACGTTGTTTAAAAAACCATTCCTGAGGAGCCTGGTCCTGTTCTTTGGCTTCATCCTCCATACCGGATTGATGGCATCCCAGCAAAAACAGTCCAGCTAACAAGAACGGTCCGGTTATTCTCCGGGTTACGGCAGGTTTAGCCGGGTGGGTGTTGATTAAGTTCGATAGCTGCATAAAAGGTGTCCTGATCCTGTGAGGTAAATATAAAGCCTCTTTTCTCAAGGATGTGTATCATGCCGTCATTTCGTTTTAAAATATAACAGAAAATGCGCTGATAACCTTTGTTTAATGCATATTCAATAATGTAATCTGTTAAAAGCGAGCCCAATCCACGTCCCTGCCACGGGTCGGCGACGACGATGGCATATTCAGCCTGAATGCCCCAGGGGTCTCCCACCAGTCGCACAACACCGATCAACTGGTTGCGGCCTTTGACCTTGATTTCAGCCACGATGGCCATTTCCCGGTCGTAGTCGATGTGGGTGAAGCGGGACAACTGTTCGTGGCTGACATTACCCATAAAACCAAAAAACCGAAAGTAGATGGTCTCACGGGAAAGGTATTCGAATAGCTCCCTTTCCAGAGGTTCATCTTCCGGACGTATCGGTCGTAAGGTGACTTTGAGGTCCTTGAGATTGATCTTTTTGGTAAGATGAACCGGATACGGGGTGATGACCAGGTGCTGGTAAGGCGGGAATACAGGAGCCTTTGGATCCAGAATGATCCGGGCGTCCAGCACCACTTGTCCGGTTTCATCAATGGCCAGTGGATTCAGATCGATCTGCCGGATCTGGGGGAAGTCCATCAGGAGATAAGCAAATCGGCACAGCAGAAACTTCAGCGCTTCCAGATCCACCGGCGGCAGATTACGAAAGCCTTTCAGGATCTGGTAGATCCGGGTCTCTTCGATCAGGTTTTGTGCCAATGCCATGTTGAGCGGGGGGAGAGCTATCTGGGTGTCCCGCAAGATCTCAACGGCAATTCCTCCGGACCCGAATACAATGACCGGCCCAAAGAGGCTGTCTTTTTTTGCGCCTACCAGCAATTCATAGCGCTTGCTGACCATGGACTCAAGACGTACTCCTTCGATCCGGGCTTCAGGTCGTAGCTTTTGGACCGATTGCAGCAGATCATGGTATTGATGCTGGGCCTCCTTCTTCGTCTTTATGTTCAGACGCACACCACTGACCTCAGTCTTGTGGAGGATGTCCGGCGAGGCTATCTTCATGACCCATGGGCGGGGAATTTGCTCCATGGCAAGGGCGAGTCCCTGCTCATCATGGATGAGCATGCCTGGTGCGCTGGGTATATCGTAGCCGGAAAGCACTTGTTTGGCCTCCGTCTCGGATAGTGTCGTGTGTCCTTCGGCGATGGCGTGATCCATGATGGACTTGATGGACTTCCTCTGAGGAGTAAAATCCGCAGGTACATCGGGAGGGGTCTCATACAACAGGCGGATGTGGCGGGCATATTCGGCCATGCGCAGAAACACATCCACCGCATCTTCGGGGAAAGTGTAATTCGGTACCTGATGAGCCTCCAGATGTTGGATGGCTTCGGTGACATCGGTGAGTCCCATCCAGGCGGCAAAGAGTGGTTTTTGATATTTTTCATTGAGTTCGGTGACCACCTTGGCCACATCCAGCGCATCGGTGATCGCCTGGGGGCAGAGTATGGCCAGCACACCGTCGACCTGGGTTTGTTCCAGGCATGCTTCCAAGGCCTGTCGGTATTGTAATGCAGAGGCATCACCCAATACATCGACCGGATTCTTCCGGCTCCAGGAAGAGGGAAGGATCTGATTCAGGTGACCGATGATTTTCTTCGGCAGCGGTGCCATGTGTCCGCCATGGCGGATCAGGTAGTCTGTAGCCATAATGGCGGGGCCTCCGGCATTGGTGACCACGGCCAGCCGGTTATTTTCAGGTATGGGCTGCATCGCCAATGCCTTGGCCAGGTAAAACAGCTGGGCGACCGTTTCGACCCGCAGGATGCCTACACGGGCAAAAGCCGCTGCAAAAACGGCATCGTCTCCGGCCAGGGATCCCGTATGTGAGAGGGCGGCACTGGCTCCTTCCGGACTGGTGCCGGATTTGAGTACGATGATCGGTTTCGACCGCGAATAAGCCCGGGCAGCACTCATGAAGGCCTTGGGATTCTCCAGGGTCTCCATGTAGATCAGGATGCAGCGGATGTTATCCCGGGTGCCAAAATAGTCTATGAGGTCATGGAACCCGATGTCTATCATAGAACCAACCGATACAAAATGATTGAAACCAAATTGTTGCTGCTCCGACCAGTCCAGAATGGTGGCACCCAGTGCTCCGGACTGTGATATGAATGCGATGTTGCCAGGCAGGGGATCCTGTGTGCCAAAAGTCGCATTCAGTCCGATGCTGGTGTTGATGAATCCAAAACAGTTCGGTCCGATGATGCGTATTCCGAAGCGCTGGCGGATCTGTTCAATCCGGAGCAGGAGTTTTTTACCCTCTGCCCCGATTTCTTTAAATCCTGCAGAAATGATCACGACGGCCAGGACCTGCTTTTTGCCGCAATCTTCCAGTACCTCAGGCACAGTCACGGCCGGAGTTGCAATGATCACCAGGTCGATGGGGTGGGGAATGGTATCGACGCGCTTGTACGCATTGTGGCCGGCGATGGTCCGGTGCTTGATGTTGACCGGGTACACCACACCTTTGTAGTTGGGTTTGATCAGGTTCTGCATCAGCGCATAACCTACCGTGTGTTCCCTGTCGGAAGCGCCTACCAGCGCGATGGACTTTGGTTGAAACAGTTTATCTAGGATATGCTTCATAAGCTATCGGTCAGAGGCTCCAATAAGGCAATAACAACCGGCGCAGATCATACATCTCGAAATCGACTATTTCCCGGGTCTGGATGTTACTATGGGTGCTTTCGCTGGGATAGGGGCAGGCTTCTCCATTCATGCCGGCCTTAAAGTTCTGGATGCATTGCGGCAGGACCTCCAGGTTGTAGCCTCCTTCCAGCACTGCAAACGTCTGTGAATAGCGTTCCCGGAGCTGGATCCCGATGTCGTAAAAGCTCTTATTTGAAAAGCGCAGGTCCAGCAGCGGGTCGAAGATATGCCCGTCAAATCCGGCCGATATACCCAAAATATCCGGGTTAAAGGCATCAATGACATCGTAAATGAAATCCATCGCCACAAAGAGAACATCGTCGCCGGTGCCGGGCGGCAGGCCCATTTTGATTTCGGTGCCTGCAGCCGCACCTGTGCCGATCTCCCGGTAACTTCCTTTGTGCGGAAATGCCGGATGCTGGTGCAGGGAGCAGTACAGGATGCGTGGCTCGTCGGCGCAAAGTGCGTCGGTACCATCACCAAAATGCCCGTCAAAATCCAGGATGGCAACGCGGTATCCCTGTTTGACCAGCTGATGTGCCGCGATTGCAATGTTGTTAAACAAACAAAATCCACTGCCATAGGTCGCATAGGCATGGTGTCCGGGAGGTCTGACGAGGGCAAAATCGCCGGTCTCAGCGGCTACTATGGTTGCATTGGCTGCCAAAACAGCAGCATCAAAACTGGCGGGACACAATTGCGTATCTCCGTCAAGCGGCGCTGAGAGGGCGGCATGGCGGCGTATCTTTTCTACGTAAGCCTCATCGTGAACAGCCAGGATGGGGTCCAGATCCATAGGAAGACTGCTGTCCGGAAGATCACGGAATGCTGCCAGTCTGCGGGCGTTCTCCGGATGCATGCCGGTGTCGTGTTGAAGGAATTTATGATGGAAAATGAATTTCATTCCGCTTGTTTTACTTTTTCTTTCCTTTTACAAACTTAAAACTCCTGTGGGGGTAATTGCGTAAAACCTGTGGAGTTCTTATGGTATTTGATGCAGATCAAAATCTCAGCTGAGAAGGGTCATGGAGTAATGCGGTAAATAGTGCGAAGTTGAATGGTATGGACACAAGATTCATTTTATGATAAATCGCCCCGAATACATCAAAACCTTTTTGAGGTGGTATTGTCTTACCTATAAGGAGCCAATCAAATCAGAAATATTCTAAACGATAAAACGAATACTATGCAAATCATCATTCATGAAGGAAATGCAGCCCACGAAACCGTTTATCCTCTATTGGAAAATGGATTGAAAAAGTTTGAGAACTGGAATCCCCAGGTCATCAGCGCTGAGGTCTTTTGCCGAGAAATGGCCGGTTCCGTTCCTGAAAATAAACAAGTGGAAATTAAACTGAATATACCCGGTCAGGACTTGTTCGTCTCATCCCATAAAAGCCATTACGAAGTAGCAGCCAAGGACGCTCTGGACAAATTGCGCCGGCAGATGCGACGCCGTAAAGACCAGCTGAAAAAGACATTATGACAGTTGAAATAAGTTTGATCTGACGCAATGTCAGTTGATTTCGGTCTAAGGTGCCCAAATGTCTCCATTTACCGGTTGGAACAACAATTGATGTTCTGGTGATAACACAACACTAAATACGCCGAAACATGGATATGAATAAATTAACCATAAAGGTCCAGGAGACGATCCAGCGCGCCCAGCAGATTGCCCTGGAACATGAAAATCAAGCCATTGAAGCCGGTCACCTTATGGCCGCTTTGTTTGAGGTTGATGAAAATGTATTACCCTTCCTGTTTAAAAAAATGGGCATCAACGATCAGGTCATTCGCCAGGCTGTCGATGCCATCGTAGACGGATACCCAAGAGTGTCCGGCGGGCAGCCCTATCTGAGCCGTACCGCCAATGAGATATTTGCCAAGGCTGCCGCCCAGATGAAATCCATGGGCGATGAATTCATGGCCCTGGAACATCTGTTACTGGGTATCCTCCAGGTTAAAGATCCGGTATCGCAGTTGTTGCGCGACCAGGGTATCAATGAAAAAGACCTGCAGAAAGCCATTGCAGAATTACGTAAAGGTTCCAAAGTCACTTCACACAGCGCTGAAGAGTCCTACAACGCTCTGAATAAATACGCGGTAAACCTTAATGAACGGGCCCGCCAGGGAAAACTGGACCCGGTCATCGGCCGTGAAGAAGAGATACGCCGGGTGTTGCACATCCTGGCCAGAAGGACCAAAAACAACCCGATCCTGATCGGTGAGCCGGGTGTGGGTAAGACCGCCATCGTAGAAGGATTGGCTCACCGGATCATCAATGGGGATGTGCCGGATGACCTGCTGGACAAGCAGGTGTATGCCCTGGATATGGGGGCATTGATCGCCGGCGCCAAATACAAAGGTGAGTTTGAAGAGCGACTGAAGGCCGTGGTTAAGGAAGTGACATCTGCCGAAGGGGAGATCATCCTGTTCATTGATGAGATCCACACCCTGGTAGGAGCGGGTGGTGGACAAGGAGCCATGGATGCTGCAAACATCCTCAAACCAGCACTGGCCCGGGGAGACCTCCGTGCCATCGGGGCGACCACCCTCAATGAATACCAGAAATATTTCGAGTCCGACAAGGCGCTTGAGCGCCGTTTTCAGATCGTCATGGTCCAGGAACCCAGCGAGGAAGATGCCATCTCGATCCTGCGGGGCCTGAAAGAACGCTATGAGACTCACCACAAGATCAACATCAAGGACGAGGCCATCGTTGCTGCGGTGACCTTATCCAGTCGCTATATCGCCGACCGGCAATTGCCCGACAAAGCCATCGACCTGATGGACGAAGCAGCTGCCCGGCTCCGGCTGGAGATGAACTCCATGCCGGAAGAACTCGATGAAGTGGAACGCAAGATCCGCCAACTGGAGATCGAGCGGGAAGCCATCAAGCGCGAAAATGATGCTGCGAAACTAAACCGGATCGGCGAAGAACTGTCGAATCTCGAAGAGAAGCGCAACGGGCTGAAAGCGCAGTGGGAAAATGAACGTGAAGTGGTCCTGGGCATCCAGCAGGCCAAGGAAGAGATCGAACAGCTGAAACTACAGGCCAAACAGCTGGAGCGTGAAGGCCGGTTCTCCGATGTTGCCGAGATCCAGTATGGCCGTATCCCACAGGTTCAGCAAAAACTGGCCAAATACCAGGAAGACCTGGCTGCCATCCAATCCAAAGGCAGTCAGCTCGTGAAAGAAGAAGTAGATGCCGAAGACATCGCCGAGATCGTGTCCAAATGGACCGGCGTGCCGGTGACCAAAATGATGCAATCGGAAAAAGAAAAACTGATCTTCCTGGAAGACGAACTGCACAAGCGGGTGATCGGTCAGGAAGAAGCCATCGAGGCGGTATCCGACGCGATCCGTCGCAGTCGTACCGGCCTGGCAGATGCCAGAAAGCCCATCGGCTCGTTTCTGTTCCTCGGACCTACCGGGGTCGGTAAGACCGAGCTGGCCAAAGCATTGGCCGAGTTCCTCTTCGACGATGAGAACATGATGACGCGGATCGATATGAGTGAATATCAGGAGCGGCACAGTGTATCCCGCCTCGTAGGTGCGCCTCCCGGGTACGTCGGTTACGACGAAGGAGGGCAACTGACCGAAGCGGTACGCCGTAAGCCGTATTCCGTGGTATTGCTGGATGAGATCGAAAAAGCCCATCCGGATGTATTTAACATCTTGCTCCAGGTCCTGGATGATGGCCGCCTGACCGACAACAAAGGCCGGGTCGCCAACTTCAAAAATACGATCATCATTATGACCAGCAACCTGGGATCCGATATCATCCGGTCCGAATTTGCCCACCTCAACGATGATAACCGGGAAGAGGTGATTGAGAAGACGCACGGGTTAGTAATGGAGTTACTCAAACAATCTTTGCGACCGGAATTTCTGAACCGGATCGATGAGGTGATCCTGTTCCAGCCACTGGGATTAAAAGACATCCGTGCCATCGTGGACCTGCAACTGAAGCAATTGGAAGCGGTACTTGCACAGCAGGAAATCACACTGACAGCCACTGAGGATGCCATCGACCTGATCGCGAAGATGGGTTTTGATCCGCAGTTTGGTGCTCGCCCGCTGAAGCGAGTGATCCAGAAGAAAGTGCTGAATGAATTGTCCAAGCAGTTGCTGATGGGCAAAGTCGAAGCTAAAAGCCAGTTGGTACTGGATGCCTTTGACGATCAGTTGGTCTTCCGTAAGCCGTTACCGAACGAGTCTTCAGAGGCTGCGTAAATAGATAAATGAAGCCTGATGATTGCAGGCACCTGAATAAATAGAGAGCTGGCACCCTGGAGAGGAGGTCAGCTCTTTTATTTTGCTGGATAGCAGGCTGATAAGTCCTGTCAAAAAAAACAAAGAAATGAAAAAGATATTGGTCCCTACAGACTTTTCCGATACTTCCCGAAATGCTATTGAATTTGCCGGAGGACTAGCTGCTGCCACAGGCGCAGAGATTGAGTTATTTCATGCTTACCAGGTGGTTAAAACTGCCGAGATGTTCGTTTCAGTTAACGACATCATTGAGAAGGACCTGGAGAATGAATATGCTTACCTGGTTCAATCGCTGCATGCACGGTATGGAGGCGACTTAAAGGTGACCTATAAATACGTGGAGGGTTATCCGGTCGATGTCATCAACCGGGAGGCGAAGCAGGGTTTTGATCTGGTGGTTATCGGTATGCAGGGTAAATCCGCACTGGAGAAACTTTTCCTGGGTAGCGTTGCAACCGGTTTGCTTCGTACCAGTAAAACACCGGTTCTCGCCGTGCCTAATGGAGTGACGTTCAAAGCATTCAAATCCACGATCATCGCCACCGATGGCGATCACGTCCAGGACCCGGTCCTCTTCGGGCCGGTGATGGAATTCGCCCGGATCTTTGGCAGCAAAATTGACTTGTTCTATCACCGCTCGGAAAAAGATACCAACCTGGATATCCGCAAGCACTTTACCTGGAATGGCGTCTCCTTTGATTTCCATATTGCGGAAACCGATGAGGATACGCACCAGGCTCTGGACCGCTTTGTGCATACCCATGAGGCAGATCTGCTGGTTATGCTGCATCACCGCCGCGAGTTTTGGTCCCGGATCTTTAATCCCAGCTTCACCAAAGCACAGGCTAAGATCACCCAAATACCTTTGCTGATATTGCCGGTGTGACCAGGGTGTCCGGGGATATGAGGATTCCTAAAATGCTTTGGCAAGTCCCCTCCCTGGAGGGGATTTAGGGGTGGGTTGTATAAGGCCTCCAGGTGTCAGGGCATCGTGGTTTTGAGGTTACGTGGTTTCAAGGTTTACTCAAATGATTATTCTGGTTGGCGCAAGTCCCCTCCCTTGAGGGGATTTAGGGGTGGGTTTGGCAAGGCCTCCAGGTGTCAGGGCATCGTGGTTTTGAGGTTATATGGTTTCAAGGGTTACTCAAATGATTATTCTGGTTGGCGCAAGTCCCCTCCCTGGAGGGGATTTAGGGGTGGGTTTTCACAGTGTTCAAGGTGACAGTCCCCTTCGGCATTCCCACATGCTTAACACAAGGGGGACTTGTTGTTAATGGAATTGTTGCTGTGATTGTTTTTTGGTAATACCATCAACCCTGCATTACCTATTCCCCCTTTGAAGGGGGCCAGGGGGATGTTACCCTTTGAAGGAGGTCAGGGGGATGTTACCCTTAGAAGGGGGTCAGGGGGATGTTACCCTTTGCAGTTATTAACATCAAATGGAGTCAATGAAAGATTTAATTTGAAATACTACTCCATCTAAGTTTTGCTTTACGTCAATATCATAAATACGAATAAAAGTAACACCGAAGGATTCTAATTTTTGTTGTCTTTTCTGGTCCTTTTCAATAGCGGCAATTCCATCGTGACTATTGCCATCTAATTCAATAGCGAGCATTAATTCATGACAATAAAAATCCACAATGAACTCATCAATAGGCACTTGACGATGAAACTCATATCCTAGTGATTTTCCTTTGATACGCTTCCATAACAATACTTCAGAGAGGGTACTTTGATTTCGTAATTTTCTTGCGAGCAATTTAAGCCGGGGATTGTAAGGTATTATTTTGTTATGCATGGATGTATTTAATTGATAGATGTAAAGTTAATAAACATCCCCCTAAATCCCCCTTCGGCATTCCCACATGCTTAACACAAGGGGGACTTGTTGTTACCGGAATTGTTGCTGTGATTGTTTTTTGGTAATACCATCAACCCTGCATTACCTATTCCCCCTTTGAAGGGGGTCAGGGGGATGTTACCCTGAAAATTTCATAATTAGGACTATTTGATTTCAGATTTGATTGACATCCGGGTGACTTGAAACTTGCACACCTGGAACCGTGACCGTCTGAAGCCATATCATCAGGATTCCTGTGCTTATTCTTTATACGGACGGTAATATAAATCACCTCCATCCACATAAGAACTTGCGAATACCAGTTGGTCATTGCACGGGATTATCAATCGGAGCAAATAGGCATACCATGGGTCAAAATCTCGCACTCGTATATCGGGAGTGCTGAATAATATCCTTCTGAAAATTGGCCCTGCGTAATTCTCAATGGAGCTTTAGCCTGAAAATGCCCATCCAAATCATAAATTACGGCAATCGTATCAAGGAATTCTACATAAAAATTTGGCGGTACATACATTGAATCCGGGTCAGGTATAGGATCAGGAGTATTAAATACGACCGTATCCAGAATCCATTTTCCCTGTATGAAATCGATGAGTGTGGTTTTTGTCCAGGGTGTATCATAGCTTCCTAAAAGATCAATCGTATAACTTTTACAAGGCGTGTATTCTGTAATTGGATCTGGATTGGGTTTCTCCTTGGAGCATCCAAATATTAAAGTGAATAAGGTTAATAAAAGTGTGAAAGCTCTAAATGGTATTTTCATCTTTTCACCGGTACGGTAATTATTAGCGCACCAATTCTTGAATAGTATAGAAATCTATAAATCGAGCATAAAACCAAAATGCGGTCTATTTTATTAAAACGTTGAATTATTCCATTTTGTGTTCTGAAGAGCGGCGTTTTCCAAACCTAGTGACCTCCAGGCTACTGGGGCTCAGCGTTTCCAGGGTGCTTTTGTTGGATTGCTTTGGATTGGACTATTCCCCTCCCTGGAGGGGATTTAGGGGTGGGTTTGTATATTCAGCATCATCGTTACGATTCTCTGGCAACTAACTTAATGGGCTGTTTCTATAAATCCCGCATTAGCTCAAATTCAGGATCAAAGAGATCACCAAGTATACAATCACCAACCAAACTTTAACATAAAACCCTATTTTGTCCACAAATTTGATGCTTCATGAAACGGTTGATGCTTCTTGTCCTGGTGAATGGATTTTTATGCTCACTTTATGCCCAATCCCTCTCCATCGAAACCATCATGCAGGGAGATGCCTTCGTCGGTACCTCACCCTCACGGGTATTCTGGGGACCGGACAGTCATACCATCTACTTTTACTGGAACCCGGACCAACTACCGGGCGATGTCCTTTACAAAGTGGACCTGACCGGGGACCGGACACCTCAAAAAGTAAGCGCCGAAGAAGAACGCGGGCTGTGGCAGCGCAGCCTGCCCAATGCCGACCACAGCAAAGACCTCTATCTGGCATCCGGAGACATCTACCTTTACGATCATCAGACCCATACGTCACATCCGGTGATGCAAACCAGCCAGCGCGAGTCCAATGCAACCTGGGCTGCGGATGGCAAAGGCATCGTGTTTGAAGCCGATAACAACCTGTTTCGCTGGAACTGGTCCGACGAAACACTCATCCAACTGACCAATCTCAAATCAGGCAATGAGCGCAAAGACCGCAGCAAGGAGGATGAACAGGCCGAGTGGCTCAAGCGCGATCAGCTGGAATATTTCGAAGTATTGCGGGACCGCAAAGAACGCCGTGAATTCCAGGATTCCATCCGCAAAGACCTGCGCGAGGAAGGACCAAAACCCTACTATTATGGAGACAGTAGGATCGGAGATCTGGTGGCCAGCCCGGACAACCGGTTTGTGACCTTTACGCTGACCGATATGCCGAAAGATCCGAAATGGACCAAGGTGCCCGATTATGTGACCGAAGACGGCTATGTCGAGGAAGACAATGCGCGCCCCAAAGTAGGTAGTCCGGAACCGACCTACCGGTTTATGATCCTGGACCGCCAGCGGGATACAGTCTATGCCCTATCCACCAAGGCGCTACCGGGTATCTATAGGAAACCGGAGTATCTGAAAGACTATTACTCGGGCGATGCTTCTTATGTTGACACCTTTTCTGCACCCCGGGAGGTGGCTTATTCGGAGGCATTGTACAATGAGTCGGGAACCCATGCCGTCGTGGTCGTCCGAACTTCAGACCACAAGGATCGCTGGATCGTTGCCCTGAATCCGGTGACCGGATCTTATGAAGTGATCGATCATCAGCATGACGAAGCCTGGATAGGCGGACCTGGTGTCTCCGGATGGGGTGGGCCGGGAACCCTGGGTTTTCTGAAAGATGGTGAGACGCTCTATTTTCAGTCCGAAGCCACTGGCTATTCTCACTTGTATACCTACCATTTCCCAACGAAAAAAACCACCACGCTGACCCAGGGATCCTATGAGATCCTCAGTGTGGACCTCTCGCTGGATAAAGGTTATTTCTACGTGCTTTCCAATAAGGAAGGACCTGAGCAACAGCACTATTACAGGCTGCCTGTCAATGGCGGTGACATGATGAAATTGACTGGCGCCGTCGGCGGCTATCAGCCTTTCCTGTCGCCGGACGAGACCAAGCTGGCATACCTCTATTCCTACGCCAATAAGCCCTGGGAACTTTACGTCAAAGACAACAATCCGGAAGCTGCCGCTATGCAACTGACGCATTCGACGACCAAGGCATTTGAAGCCTATCCCTGGAGAGACCCGGAGATCGTCACCTTCACCGCCCGGGACGGGGCGGCCGTGAAGGCACGCATCTATACACCAGCCCGCAAAAAGCGCAACGGAGCAGCGGTCATTTTTGTACATGGTGCCGGATACCTGCAGAATGTGCATAAGTGGTGGAGCAGTTATTACCGGGAATACATGTTTCATAATATGCTCGCCGACGAGGGATTTACCGTTCTGGATATCGACTATCGCGGCAGCGCCGGCTATGGCCGTGACTGGCGTACCGCCATTTACCGCTTTATGGGCGGTAAGGACCTGACCGATCAGGTGGATGGTGCACATTTCCTGGCCCAGAAGTACGGGGTCGATCCCCAGCGCATCGGCATCTACGGCGGATCCTACGGCGGATTCATCACCCTGATGGCGATGTTCACCACGCCGGGCGTGTTTAAGTCTGGGGCGGGACTGCGGTCCGTGACGGATTGGGCGCATTACAACCATCCCTATACTTCCAATATATTGAATTTGCCGTATACCGACAGCATTGCCTACTACCGCAGTTCGCCCATCTATCATGCGGAGGGCTTGCAGGGCCACTTGCTGATGTTGCATGGGATGGTGGATTCCAATGTTCACTTTCAGGACATCGTTCGGCTCAGCCAGCGTTTAATCGAATTGAATAAGGATAACTGGGAACTGGCCGTGTTCCCCAAGGAAAATCACGGGTTTATTGAGGCGAGCAGCTGGACGAATGAATACAAGCGTATCCATAAACTCTTTCTGACGGACCTGCTGAAGAAGTGAGGCGACTGGGATTTAAACCACATTTTAGTTGTACCATCGGTGATTTATCCGGCCGGTGAGACCTTCTTATAGTAGTGGTACAGCCGGTTCATTTGGTCCTTGCCCAGCTTCTGGCCAGTACGGGCGGTCATCAGGGCGAAAAAAGTAATCAAAGCCAGAACAGGTAGTGTCCACAATATCCGTCCGGAAAGCCCGAGCTGCATCTGAGAAAAGCCGACGATCATGATTACCAATGAGGCAAACCCTAGCAGGGTGTAAAAAAAGATATACATCAGCCAGACCGACTCGCGGGGGCCAAAAACACCGTAAATGGTACTGCCCTGGTCGTTTTCCATCACTTCCAGATTGAGCTGGGGAGACCAGAAATGTTGTTCATCGGAGGGTATCCGCATGTAAACGTGGTTGTTGGCTACAAACCCGCGTATTTCTCCGGAATTCTCCCGAAGATTTTCCTTGAACCGGGCAAGTATTGTTGCCGGTGGCAGGTCGCTTTCTTTCTTAAACCGGGGACGAATTTCGATTGGCTCCATATTATCGGAAATTACCTGGATTAACCTATTTGTACTCATTAAACACTGCTGGTAAAGGATACTGGACTAGATTGTTGTTACACCACAGTGTACAGCATGATAGGGGTTAAAATACAATTTCTTTCATCAGGTCAGATATCCGGCGATTTGTTTTTTAATCCTGATTTGGAATAAGCTCCTGATCCGTGGATACGAAAATACTGCTCAAAGCCGCTGCAAGGATTAACAGCAATAAAATCAACAGATCAATGATAAGCAAGGTGGTGAGTGTCCAGTCTTCCAAGAACAAAATGCAGGTCAATAAAAGGGCAACTGCAATGCCCACAAAAAGTTGGATTTTTGACTTTAATTGTTGATAGCGCGGTGGATATTCTAAAAAGAAAAGCATGATGAATATTCCCGTTAAGAAAAGACTTATGGCAAAATTAAACCCAACAGGAAATGAAATAACCCCCTCGGAATGCTCATGCTGGAAATACCCAAATAAGCCATCAAAAGCAACTGCGGTCATGCCCAGCCCCATTAATGTGGGTATATAGGTTAATTCGGTCAGGAAACTAAATAGGATGCCTTTTTTACAGGAACGATCGGATATTAATCCAAAAAATATCCACCATAAGGCAAATACGATGATGATCGACAGACAAAAGGGTACCCACATTTTTAAACTTAGGTCATTTAAATGACTTACGCCGTTAACAACGCCTACGATCACTTCGCCGAAAACAATAATTGTAAATAATCCCATTCGCTCCGTCATGCTACCGGATAGAATGAATTCTCTGGATTGTGTCCAGCGAATGATCATTGTTGCCACCGGAGGTAAAAAATTTAGAAGCAGGGAAATAAAAAATAATATTCGGGTATAGGGCTCTCCTGTAAATAATGTAATGAAAAGGGTGCCGAATGAAATTAAATAAATCCAGGTGTATGGCCGGTTTAATATCCGGTGCACTTTATCGTAAATGCCGACGCTCCACCACATATACGTGATGTACAACTGCATGATCATGACTGCAATTGTTGCATTATGGACCATGTTTTCCCCTGAACTATTGAGGGTGACAATCATTCCGGACACAATGACCATCTGCCATAACGTCATCAGACTGGTGCGGACACCGGGAGTGCCATGCAGATCATGGTATAAGCTACCATTGAGCCATCCCCAGTAAATCATGCCAAACATGTAGACGTAATCCAGAAACCCATGCAGGTTCTGGTGTGCTGCCAGATGATGACAGGCGTTGGCTATGGCAATGACATACACCAGGTCATAAAATAGTTCCAACCAGCTCACTTTGCGCTCTTCCCGTTTAGAGGAGATTTTACGGGGTGGACCCCACCAGGAAATGGTTCTATTGGATTTCAAAAAACAGATGTTTAGTAATTGTGAAAAAGAAAATGCAGGATAAATTTTATCCTCCCTGAATTATTTTTTCTTTTTTGGTTTTGGGAGTGGTAGTTCATCTGCCGTATGGGAGATCAATTCACCAAGCCATTTGGTATCTTTCATAAAAGGCTCATCAATAAAGAAATAATTCTTGGCACCCGGGTAGGGTGGGGCTTCCATCGGATCTCCAATAAATTTCCGCCCGGCTTCGGTAGGCTTAACAAAAAATTGATTGTCACTTAGGATCGCTACAAATTTGCCATCATAATAAATGCCGTATTCTCCAAACATGGATTTGTACGAAAGTTCGATCTGGCCTGAAAGGTCGTCAACTATTTTTTGCATTAAATTTTTACTGGAAGCCATAAAAAGGTGTGTTTAAATTGATCTTAGGTTTGCACCAGGTAAAGTATGTTATCATCCGGATCTTTAAAATGACTAAGCCTGACCTGGTCTTCTGTTGTTTTAAATACAATTCCTTTTTCAATTAATATTGATCGGGCATTTTGGATATCCGGAACACGTATACCTATTTGCATATTATCACCTGATGCAACAGGCTCCCGTGTGGGGTGTAAACCAATGGTAATCCCTGGGCCTGCGATTTCCGCCCAGTGATTCCCAAACCGGCTTTTTAATTTTAAGCCAAGGATTTCGGTGTAAAAAAGAATTGCCCGGTCCAGGTTTGCAACCATTAGCGTAACATTGATGCCATAAATTTCCAGCATGGATTTACATTAGGAAGATCAGGAGAAATTATCATTTACAACGTGTGTAACCACGCTTCGTACTATTGAAGTTAACGGTTCTGAAGAAACCTTGCCAATTTTTGCACTGAAAGGTTATGGGGATGATTTGGATCCTGAAATGATCCGGCTAACCGCCAACAAACCGGCTGGCAATTTGTAATGGCCGGAACGTAAACCTTTTCTTAAGATGATGCCCACCGCTCCTTAATAGGATATCACGCAGTGTTTCGATTACTTCTATGGTGTGGGTTCCTTTATTGATCATCACACATTCCGCCATAGCGGCGTGGGCTGCATCAATGACTTCTGACCGGGTAGCCAATCCGGCTTTATTCAGGTTTTCCAGTACCTGTGTGGCGTATATGACCGGTACATGACCGGCTTCGCAGATCCATAAGATCTCCTCCTGCACCTCACTCATTCGCTCAAATCCCACCTCTACGGCCAGGTCGCCCCGGGCAATCATGACACCGAAATTTTCATTTTTCATGCCCTGGAATAAAATTTCAGGAAGATTCTTCACGGCGTCCGGCGTTTCGATCTTTAAAATGATGGAAAGATCGGGTTGATCCTGTATAGCCTCCTGTAGCTCAATGACATCCTTTGCATTGCGCAAATACGAGTAGCCCACCATATCTCCGTACTTCTTGATAAACGGCAGGCTGGCCCGGTCGAAATCGGTAAGAGAAGAGATGGTCAGGGTAGAATCCGGAAAGTTGATTCCTTTTCCTGGTTTGATCACTGGTTTTTTACTGGAAATACGGGTCACAATCAGTTTGGCAACCCCATCATTGACCTGATCCACAACAGTCTCAATCACGCCATCATCGAATAACGCCCTTTCGCCGGGTTTTAATTGGTTGATGATACCGGGTAAGGAAATACCGAGGCATTTTTCTTCACTGCGGTCTTCTTCACAAAGAAGGATCGTCCCTCCGGCTTTGATCTTCATTTTCTTGTCATGGGGTGTCCGGGTACGGATCTTGGGACCGGCCAGGTCCATGTAGATTTTGCAGGGCAGACCGGTTTTTTCCTGTGCTTTGCGGATATTCCGGATCATCTGTAGCCACATGGACTCATCATCATGAGCGCAATTGATACGTGCTACGGTCATACCGCTTTGCAGTAAGCTCTTTACGGTAGCATAATGGCATCCGAAAGCGCTGTCAAATGTGACCATGATATGGGGAATCCCTTCCAGAAGCCTGTTGCCAAATAAGGCTGTAGTTTTTTCTTTGATCCTTTTTAAGCCCATTTCGTACGTGCAAAGCTCTTCAGGGGTTTTGACATTTGCTGCTCCCAGGTGACCCAAGATAGCCAGCACCTGGCTGCGGATATGGCTTTCAGAACTTGCCAGGGAGGACAGACCGTGGGCATGGAGGGTGTCCTGCAGGTCGCGAATATCCCGGTTACGCAGGACCAGGTAATGCAGCAGGTTTTTTGCACTGATGGCCTGGGACGGATGTACCCTCTGAAGGAGGGTTTGGAAATTCAATTCCGCCTCATCCATGGCCTGGTCAATTTTCTCCAACTCATTAATGAGGATCGTTGGATCGTCGGAAAACATGGGGCTTAAACTTTGGATAAAAGGTACGACGATCCGGATTCATAAAGGATGACCCTGGTCAGCGCAGTTCCTGCTTTGGTTCAAACGGCTGAATCAGTGGCTCAGGCAGCCGGATCAGGTCAGTTTAAAGACGTACGAGACGATGTTGGCACCCATCTCCAGCGCTTTCTGCCTTTTCTCAGCTGGGTCTTTGTGGACTTCCGGGTCTTCCCAACCATCCCCCAGATCACATTCGTAGCTATAGAAACATACCAGCCTGCCTTCCCACAACAGGCCAAATCCCTGGGCGGGTTTGCCGTCGTGTTCATGGATCTTGGGTAACCCGTTGGGGAAGTTGAATTTCTGATGATAGATGGGATGCTCGAAAGGAAGCTCAATGAATTCCAGTTCCGGGAACACTTTTTTCATCGCCACCCGGACATAAGGATCAATCCCATAATTGTCGTCGATATGCAGGAAACCACCGGCAAGCAGATAATTACGCAAATTGGTGGCTTCGTCATCGGAGAAGACCACATTGCCATGCCCGGTCATATGAATGAATGGATAATTGAAGATGTCCGGACTCCCGACTTCAACCGTGGCGTAGTCGGTGGTGAAGTGTGTACCGAGCTGTTGATTGCAGAATCGGGCCAGATTAGGCAGGGAGGTCGGGTTAGCATACCAGTCGCCACCTCCATTATACTTCAGCAATCCCATCTGCAGGGTGGGGCCGGTCGTAAAATGCATTGTAAGGAATCCGCTTAGGATAAGGACTATCAGGGATGTTATCTGCTTCATAGCTACTAGAACGACACTGGTCGGGGTTAAGTTTGCTTAATAGGAACAAATCTAACCAAATTGGATCAGCGAATCAGTCCTGCCTGATTGGATTTTGTGGTGTCCATCCACTTGTATTATCCTTGTTCAGCCCAATAGTGCCGCGGCAGCCATGAGAGCGGCCGTTTCGGTCCGCAGGCGATAGGCGCCTAAGTGTACCCGGGTGAAGCCGGCGGAGATGGCTTCTTCCAGCTCCTGATCGGAAAAGTCCCCCTCCGGCCCGATCAGTAAGGCCACTTTTTCCTTGGGCGCAGGGAGTGCTTTGAGCGCAACATTTCCGCTGGCATGGGCAATGAACTTATGCGGCAAATCCATGGCGGTATTAAGCACAGACTTCCAGTCGGTCAGTGGATAAACTTCCGGCAGATAGCACCGGTTGGATTGTTTCATGGCAGACAATGCGATGTGTTGTAGCCGGTCATGCCTTAATATGCGCCGTTCGCTGTGGTAGCTGGTGAATGGATGAAAAGCCTGCACGCCAATTTCGGTAGCTTTTTCAATCAGCCATTCCATCCTGTCCATCTGTTTTGTGGGTGCAACAAAGAGATGAACGGCAGGATAGACCGGTGCCTGGGCCGTCACCCGTACAATTTCCAGCAGACACTTTTTTTTATCCGGATTGAGGATAACGGCTTCTGCCAGATGGCCCTTTCCATCGGTAAGATGGACGATCGATCCATGGCCCTGGCGCATGACCTGGGTTGCATGATGGAACTCCGGACCTTCCCAGAGCAAGGGAGATGACGATAGATCGGGATGATGGTAGAGTTGCATGCAGGCCGCCGAATTTGTCCGTTTGTAGATGGCAGACGCAAATTTGCCTAATAAATGTACCTTTGCGGACTAAAAGTAAAACTTTGGTTCTACTTACTTCGTTTATTCCAAGTGTTAAAACAGAACAACGACTCGAATGGGGATATTGATCATTGTACTCCAGTTAATTCTCAGTCTTAGCATACTAGTCATCTTACATGAAATGGGGCATTTTTTCCCCGCGAAATGGTTTAAGACACGCGTAGAGAAATTTTATCTGTTCTTTGATCCCTGGTTTTCACTTTGGAAGACAAGGAAGGGTGAAACCGAATACGGAATCGGCTGGTTACCCCTGGGTGGTTATGTGAAGATCTCCGGTATGATCGACGAAAGTATGGATACCGAGCAGATGAAGCAGCCCGCTCAACCCTGGGAGTTCCGCTCCAAGCCAGCCTGGCAACGTCTGATCATCATGCTGGGCGGAGTCACGGTCAACTTTATCCTCGGGTTTCTGATCTTCGGAATGATCTTCTGGGTGTGGGGTGAAAAATACCTGCCCAATGGTCAGGTTCAGTATGGTATCCATGTGGACTCCCTGGCGTATGATATGGGTTTACGGAATGGAGACAAGCTGGTCTCCATCAGCGGAGAACCGGTAGAACGCTTCTCTGACCGTGACCTGATCCGGGCTATAGTCATCGACAATGCCCGCCAAATGGTGGTCAACCGCGACGGTCAGGATGTCACCATCGATATAGATCCTCGGTTTGTTTCGGTATTATCGAGCAATAAAAATAAAGGTGCTGTTCTTTTTGAACCGCGCATTCCATACCTGGTTGGCAGTATTGAAAAAGGCTATCCGGCTGAAAAAGCAGACCTTAAACCCCAGGATAAAATCGTTTCCCTGAATGGGGATCCTACACCTTTTTTTGATTCGTTTTACGACAAGATCAAGCAAGTGGGACCTAACCAGACAGTCACTATAGGGCTGGAACGTCAGGGGACACCCCGTCAGGTAACACTCGTAACCAATGACGAAGGAAAGATCGGGGTATATCCGACACCTCCCAGTGAACTTTTCACCCTGGAGACCAACCGGTATTCATTGGTTGAAGCGTTACCGAAAGGAGTTACCGCCGGGATTGGATTTCTTTCCGATCAGTTGAAGGCATTCGGACAAATGTTCCGGGGTAAGATCAAAGCTTCGGAAAGTCTGGGCGGTTTTGGTACTATAGCCAGTTTATTTCCGACCGAGTGGCATTGGGAGTCGTTCTGGCGGGTCACTGCAATATTGTCTCTGATCCTGGGCTTTATGAACCTGTTACCGATCCCTGCCCTGGATGGTGGTCATGTGTTATTCCTGTTGTATGAGGTCGTTTCCGGCCGTAAGCCCAGCGATAAATTCATGGAATACGCCACGATTGCCGGCTTTGTGCTGATCATCGGATTGGTATTGTACGCCAATGGCTTAGACCTGTTACGGCTGTTCCATAAATAATTAATCGAGAGGTCTAAGGTAAAATCATGCACCCGGCTGTACTTGGGACAAATTTCAACCTTCAACCTTCAACCTTTCTGTTACTATTTCTTCCCATTCCTGGTCCAATGTAATTTCAGGGTAGGGCTTTCCTGCCTTCCGATACCAATAGCCGGCATTCCATTCATCTCCTTCCCAGCGGTGGAGGTAAGCATGAATCCAGGATCCTCCCATATCATGCAAATCCTGCGCGATGTTATGTGCCTGTCCCCAGTCACGCTTTCCGGCATACCACATGGCCAGCAGGTGCGGATTCATGCGCTGAGGTGGGTGGTCCGATTGAAGCAACCTACGAAATTGCTGCAAATCCATCTTCATTCCTGAACGATTAATAGAGTTGTGATAAAACGCTCTACGAATGTACTGTTTGGAAAGCCTTTTCAGGCACCGAAGTTGGGACTTCCTTCGCTTCACTCAGGATAAACTTCTACAGGACTATGGTGGTCGAGATCCCATTGAGTTAGGGCTTAAAAATGCTGTTAGACATTGAGCGCTTGGAATTGCTACTTACAGCCGGGGAGATAATTCTCATCGCGATGAGATGCTGCAAACATTCCGGGGACATATCGAAGCCTAATGCACGATCCGATTATCCTGAAGTAATGACCGTAACATTGTGCTGGAGATTAGAACGGGTGGAAGAATTAGAGTGGTTTGTGCAGAAGTTGTAAATAGTGTGGGGGGAATTAAATTGCTGTGTGGTTACGTTATATGGTGTATATTAGTGTTAACTAGCTGTAAGCATAGATGGTTTATACCGCCACTTTTGAAGTTTTCATTTACCAGGATGAAGAAGACAATCTGTTTTATGCAGAGTGTCCAAGCCTTGATTTGGTAGATTTTGGGGACACCAAGGAGCAAGCTAAATCTAATTTTGAAGTTCTTTTAGATATGTTTTTTGAGGACATTATCGAACGAGGGACTTTCAGAGAAGTGATGACAGATTTAGGTTGGAAGTTTAGTGATACACTTGCTGCTCCAAGGAATCGGAGACCATCACCCAAATTGGTTTCAAAATCTGAACGCTTGACTGAAGCCCGTCAGTTAGCGGTCGCCTACTAATTTTAATAAATGTCAATTGGCCCAATACCTCTGAAGAGGTGGAGAGATTTTTTAAAGTTTCATGGCCTTGATTTTGTATCCACCAAGGGTGGACATGAGAAATGGAATAGACTAGAGCGTCCATTTAAGCGACCCGTTATGTTTTCTTGCCATTCAAAAGATATACCAGTAAAAATCATTTCTACAAATCTTAGAACAATGGGATTAGAAATGAAAGACTTGACAAACTTCCTAAAATAGATTCTTTTCACCTTGCAATTGTTCACTGTACTTATCAACATAAGCTTTACCGCTAAACCTTAGAAAGATATCAGACTAAGGCTCTTATTCACAGACAATGCTTTATCAAGCCTTGATGCAATTGTAATACGTTTGGAAGCAGTAGAGCATCAAACCCGGGTGCATAATTTTCTGATACTCTTGTTTCAGGTTTGATCTGTTCGCAAGTAGAAATTTTCGACTTTTTACTCACAAAGCCTGGATAGATGTGTATGTCGATGTTTTGGTAATCTCATTAATTCAAAAACCAGCCTTGGCGAGATATTGCCTGCTTTTGTCTTTCTATATTCTATCCTGATTGCCATGAGGGGCGTATGAGGGGCTATAGCACTCCGATTATTAGCTATTTAAAACGATACCAACTGATGCATGTATACATAAAAAAGCAAACGTAAGTGACTGATAATTAAGACAATAATTATCCAACTATCACAAGATCAATCACTTACGTTAATGCTAAGAAGTACCGAAGGTGGGACTCGAACCCACACGATATTGCTATCACTGGATTTTGAGTCCAGCGCGTCTACCAGTTCCGCCACTTCGGCAAATGGTGGAGCCCGTTTAGGGACGACAAATTTAGGGTTTTTTCTGAATTTGTAACAGTAAGGTGATCTTTTGTTCTTTGCGTTTTAGAATAGAAATCAAACCCCAAACCAACCTTCCGGTATCACTATGCCGTTATACTATAAGAATCATCGATCACTTATATTAAGGTATAGCATTTATGAACCGGATCTTGTGTTTCCTATTCCTTATGGCCGGATTGGCTTGTTCTAAGGATGAAATGTCCCTGGGCAAAGGGGAGTATTTCATTTTCGGCATTTACCATGGATTCTGTGCCAGTGAATGTGTGACCCTTTACAAGCTGGAAGATGGTAAGCTGTATATCGATGCTATGAGCCGGCTGGATGCAGAGAACCTGGCATTTTCGGAAAACCCATTACCGGATTCTTCCTATCAGAAGGCCTTGCAGATCTGGGAACAATTCCCAGCCAGGCTGCTCACCGAATCAGACCGTATAGGTATGCCCGATGCCCACGACCAGGGTGGTTATTTTATCCGTCTTAACCGGGAGGGCGCCACGCGGGATTGGTACATTGACACGGTCCTGGAGCGACTGCCACAATACCTGCAGGTATACATTACCAGCCTGAATGAAATCAAACTGCTCTGAACCCACGACCTGGTAATTCTTTTCAGTTAACATTAAACCTTCGATTATTTTTGGTATCTATTTGGATGTAATTCCGCGGCCTGGTATCGGCAGATCCTCCGGCGGAAACGATTAATCAATTCAAAAAAGAAATACCATGAAAACGTTGGCTATGATTTTCAGTTTGTTGGCAATAGCTTCGATCGCTTATGCACAGCCAGGAAACTGGGATAAACTCGGAACACGCAAGGTTACCTTTAAGCAAGATTATGACGAAATCGTAGTGACCGCCCGTGAGGGTACCTTCCAATCACTTAAACTAATGGTTGAAGATGGTCCGGTTGAAGTTGACCACATTGTGGTACATTACCGGAAAGGCCGTCCGGAAGAGCTGAATGTAAGAGAAAATATCCCGGCCGGGGGTGAAACCAGGGTTTTGGACTTAAGAGGGACAAACCGGGTCATTCGCCGGGTAGTATTTTATTATAAGTCTTCCAACCCGGATGGACGAAGAGCCACCGTTACCCTTTATGGAAAACATTAAGGGCCAAAAGATAAAACATCAGTGGTTTAACACAAATGTTATAACCCTCAGGTAGCCATGGTGTTTTACCCATACAATTGAGAAAAAAATCTATACATCGAGTGGGAGAGAATGAATAATTTGATATTTTTGTTCTCACTTGTATAAATCAGTCTCAGAGACGAATCGTTCTTTTTTTCCAATCTTAGGCCGCAGTGGCGGAATTGGTAGACGCGCACGTTTCAGGGGCGTGTATTCGCAAGGATG
Organism: Lewinellaceae bacterium; assembly: GCA_020636135.1. Classification (NCBI taxonomy): domain Bacteria; kingdom Pseudomonadati; phylum Bacteroidota; class Saprospiria; order Saprospirales; family Lewinellaceae; species Lewinellaceae bacterium. The sequence continues at coordinate 3,347,931 of JACJYK010000001.1, read as the reverse complement.
TGTGGGTTCGACTCCCACCTGCGGCATTTTAGCTGAGATATGTGGATCGCCTTATCCCAACGACAGTATAGATCACAGGATTTATCAGCTGCTTAAGAGATAAGTCATCCCAAGAAACAAGTAAACAAAAAAAGGAGTAAACCAACGGGTCTACTCCTTTTTTGTTTAAGGTATGTTCTTGGAGGACAGCTCCTTAGGCTTTCTTACCGCCTTTCAGACTATCCTGTAATTTTTTCAGTTCATCCCATTTTCCGGCAGCAGCCAGGCTGGCTTGTTTTGGCCAGGTGGTGGGATCATGCATTTTATAGCGTGAACCAGCTTTGTCCAGAATACCTTTCAGCACTTTAAGATCGGCTTTTGCCAATGATGCATAAGAGGTAATGTCAGCTGCTTTTAACAAGTCTGCAATTTTCGGACCAACACCTTCGATTTTCGTCAGGTCTTCTTTTACAGCCACCGTTTTAGCAGCAGCTTTCGGTGCAGCAGCTTTTTTCGGTGCAGCCTTTGCTTTTGCCGGAGCTGCGTTAGGTTTTACTTCTTCGGCTTTTGATGCCGCAGTAGCTTTACCCTTGGTGGCAGTTTTTACGGTTGCTTTGGCAGGAGCAGCTTCCACTGCAACTTCCAGGTTTACGACCGAGTTGTAAACACCAGCATAAGGTGATGGAACATAGTCATCGGCAGCCCAGTCATTTTCCCATTTCAGGTTATCCAGCATGTAACGGAATTCATACTTGCGACCAAGAGCCAGTTCGATGACCGTTTGGTATTCTTTACCAGCAACTTTCATCAACGGGCTGTTTTCCCATTTCCAGTCACTGAATTCACCTACTACCCGAACTTCTTTAGCTTCGGCAGCAGCTTCTTTCGGCAGCGTAAAGGTTACTTTTGCTACCTTTTTTGTTTTTTGATATTGCTTCTTCAACATAGTTTTCAAAATTTTAAAGCGGTCAATAATTTGATTTCACGTTTCGCGCGCAAAGGTACACTTTATTTGCGCAGAAAGCAAGACGTAACTATTTGTTTACCAGCGCCTTAGGGTGGGGCAAAATGGTTTTGTGTATTGATGGCAAAATAATATTGCACAATTTTTGACTCAGCCGAAACCCAAGGATCTGTGAATTATCGCCTGCCAAATAAATAACGGTGCGGGTTGGGCATAAATTGGATGGTTTTCTATTGTTTTTTTTTAATTGTGTAGGGGTTTTGTGGTGAGTTAGGTACAGATTAGATAATAATTGAATATGTTATCTCACGTTGGTCTTTCGTGTAGCTGGCATTTTTTCCTCTATCTTCGTCAGAGTCCTATAGAATGATAACCATGATACGTATCTACATTGCCTTCTTTTTGTCAGGCCTGATCGGCATAACCAATGCACAAGCGCAGGGATGCACCTTGTCCTGCCACGACCTGGTAAATATCTCGCTGGATTCTGCCTGCCAGCGTACCATCGTACCTGCCGATTTATTAACCGGTAACCCTTCCTGCTTTTACCTCTACACGGTAGAGCTTACGTATGGTTCGAGCAATCTGGGTAACATGGTTACCAAAGATTATATTGGCAAGACCCTCAACTACGCCGTTATTGATACATCGTCCAATAACCGCTGTACCGGTAAAGTAAAAATAGAAGATAAATACCCGCCCACGACACGCGTACCTGACGTGACCATCAGCTGTTTTGACCCATATCCGAATTTATCCAACCTGCACGATGCCTGTGGGTTTACTCTGGCTGTGACTCAACGCGGCTATGACCTGGAATATTATCCCTGCGGCAGCACCTATGAAGGCCTGTATTCACGCTATCTGCGGATATCCGATCCCTGGGGCAACTTCCGGGATGATACCCAAATGGTCTACCTGACGCGACCGGATTTTTCCTCATTGGTTTGTCCCAGTGATAAAACCCTGGCTTGTGACCTCAAAGTGGGCAATAAGTACTTGTTGCAGGATCCTGCCTACGTTGTATTTGACAAGGATGGTTATGCACATCCCAAACCCATCGTAAATAAAGAGACACGACAGAGCACCGGACTGGTGGATCCGCCGGCGATCCGGAATTCACAGGGACAGTTGTCCTATCTGTGGGATACCGACGGGGCTTGCCACCTGGCTGTGGATTATAGCGATGTGGTAATTGCCGATTGCGGCTATGGATATAAGATCCGCCGGGAATGGACCGTGTACGATTGGTGCACCCACGAAGAAAGGCATTGTACCCAATGGATCTACATCAAAGACAATTACGGACCTCAACTGGTTAAACCCAAGGACATTACCGTAGCTACCGGCACTTCGGACTGCAAGGCAAACGTGTCCCTCCCATGGCCGGAACTGAAATCCGCATGCGGTGGAGGTTCGGCTGCATTTGCACAATCGTATTACGAGATCCTCCGGGTCAATGATGATCACTACCACACCACGACTAAAATATTGCAGGGTGATCTGACACCGGCAGGTGCCCAGGCCTGGGTCGAGCCCGGACATTATGAAGTTTGGTATGTACTCGAAGACAAGTGTAAACGGGTTTCCAAGACTTCTTTCCTCCTGGACGTGTATGATCTTACCCCACCAGTCGCAAAATGCAAGCCCAGTCAGCAGAAATCACTGGATGGCTGTTCCAGTAAGATATGGGCCAAAGACCTGAATGCCGGAAGCAGCGATAACTGTTGTAGTGTGATTCACGTAGCCATCGCCCTGTCCGACAGTGTCACCTATTACCGGGAATACTGGACGAATTACCTAAAGTCCTGTCTTGGCAGCAGCTTGTACAAACAAAAACAATCGGACTACGAAGCATTGGTGGAGGACTGGATCAACCTGTTTGTATTCGATGACTATGTAGATGTGCAGTCCTGCGGAAATGTCAAACTTGAGTTACGGGCATTTCCTGCCTGTGGAATGACCACCAAAGCGCAGGCTGGATACCCGGGTTCCGACCACAGCTGGTTCTGCATCACCGCCTATCCGGATTACTTTTGTCATTATGCGGATCATTATCTGGATGAAGGACACCCCCGGCCGGGTATCGTCTGCAATAAATCTGCCAGTACCAAAGCCTATATTGATTTTTGCAATGCGACCATGAGCTCGATCTATAGCCGGCTTGGAAGGGATGGCGTGGATTCCAAAACCATTGATAAAATGAAAAGCTGGCAATGGGTGAGTGCTCAGCAACCCTATACCGGCGGCTATGGCTCCTGTACTTCCACCTGGACTTTCACTTCCCAGGCCAACTGGAGCTTGCAGGGAGCACCGGATGCAACCGTCTTCTCCGACGGCACACCAGGCAAGGGTGTCCTGGAGACGGCTGGCCTGCATATCATTCTGACCGCTGAAGGCAATGCCGACGCGCTGGATTGCAGTGAAGGTACCTCCTCGACATTTAACACCAATTACGGCTACAATCAATTCAAAGATTTCTCTGGGTGGCAAATCGATGGTTACACCACAGACATCCCGACGCCTGCCTATTGCCCTTCCTGGTTGGCATTGGATTACTACAACGGACGCACCGTACAACCGGCCAGCCTTTTTGTTGATCCGCAGGTAACCGATGGTTGCAGCTCCATCCAGCTGACCTCCAAAACGACCACCAGTAATGAAGGGAACAACACAGTTTATACGAAAACCTGGACAGCCAAAGACGGCTGCAGCCATACCCGCACTGCTACCCAAAAGGTTATCCTTCAACCCAGGAGTGACTTTGAGGCCACCTTCCCGGCGGATACCCTGATTGGCTCCATGGACAGCCTTTCAGAGACTGTGCAGATCGCTGATGATGAAGAAGAATCTCTTTCCATTGACCACCAGGATGAACTGTTCGATGCCAATGGTACCCGCTACATCGTTCGTAAATGGATCGTACGGGATCTGCGCTTTTCCGGTGCCTCGGTTACCGGGCCAGACATCATCGTTGATGACCGGATCCTGGCTAGCCCGGACCGGATGGTACCGCGCAACCTGAAGGACAATGGCGACGGGATCATGGAATACCTGCAGTTGATCGAATTACGGAGCCAGGATACTGTTGCGCCGGTCATCGCCTGTGCGTCAGACACCTTTGAATTGTGTGTGAATCCTATCCTTTGCCTGACCGACACCTCATTAGTCCTCGGAGAGGCAACCGATGATCAGCCAGCCACCCTGCAATATCATTATGAAGTATGGGCAGACACCATTATGGTATCCCGCCAGGCTGGTGCTTCTCTGGACCTGCCGTTGTTGGCAGGTGTTTATCATGTGGTGCTTAGCGTGGTCGATGGGGGAGGAAACAGTGCCTCCTGTACTGCTGCATTGATCGTAACCAACTGTGATCCGGTAGGCTATTCTTTCAAAGATTCGATTTCACTCAGCCTGGATAGTTTTGGAATCGCCACACTGGTGATAGACTCATTGATCAATGGTGAGACAATCGCGTGTGATTTAAGTTCTGAGGTGTCCTTTTCAACGGATACCCTGTTGCAACGCATTGCATTTTCCTGCGGTGATCCGGCTGGACAATTGTTGGCTGTCTATACCCTGGTAAATGGAGCCGTGACCGACACGGCAGGGGTTTGGGTTTCCATAGAGAATAAAGGAGAAATTTGTCAACCTTGCGGGCCGCTTACACCCTGTCCGGATTCGATACCTCCCATGCTGATCTGCGCTTCCCAGGAATTCAGGATCTGCACCAATCCATTGGTATGTTTATCAGATACTTCTTTCCTGCTTGGTCTCGGCATGGATGAAACTACCGTTGCCGAACATCTGCATTTCCATTACCGGGTACTTCAACAAGGCGATACCCTGGCAGAACGCGAAGGTCACCTGTTTGACCTCCCCTTACTGGCCGGCGTCTATACCATTGAACTGATGGTTGAAGATGCTGCAGGCAATCAGGCCATGTGCCGCTCTGAGTTGACGATAGAGGACTGTTGTTCCAGCTGCTCCGGCCTGGTGGTTCTTTGTCAGGATACGGTGGAGCGTGCGATGACGGAAAATAAACAAGCCATGGTGCTGCTCGATGATGTCGACGCAGGTAGTTTTGACGATTGCGGAGGCGAATTGTACCGTTCGTTCCGGCGGGATACATTGATGCCTTACCGGGTTATCACCTGTGCGGACTCGTCTAATTTGAACAATGGCGTTCTAGCCCTGATCTGGTACATCGGAGTGTCGGGAGAAATCCTGGATTCCTGTACGACACAGGTGAAGGTCCTCGATTTTGGCACTTATTGTGCGCCGCAGTCCGAAGCACCCCTGACGAAAACCGCCATGAACCGGGAATTAATGGTTTATAATGATCCGGTGCAACTGGGCAAATCCATCCATGGAGATGTACCGGAAGCACAGGGTCTGAACCGGTCTTCCGGAACCTGGCAGCTTACCCTGACGCCGAATCCGGCTTATTCACAGGTAATGGCTCGTGTTGAAGCACCTGAGACAGGAAATACGACCCTGCATATCATCGGTCTGGACGGCAAGGTATGGGTTACGCAAGAGGTTCAGGTGGTCAAAGGGATCAATCAGGTGGTATTGTCTTTGGCCGCGTTACCTTCCGGTTTATATTCCGTCATGGTGTCTTCTCCGGAACCTAAACAAATAGCCCGGTTGGTGAAGCAGTAATTTCACATGAGATCAGATCAGAGGATGTGATGGTGCGTCCTGCTTTGGATTTATAACCCACGGTTCAGGTCGGCTTCAGCAGCAATGTATCCGAACGCAGCCCAGTTGTCAAGTCGCAGGATTTTCTGCAGGATATCCTGAGCCTGCTCCTTCTTACCTGTGCAATAGTAGAAATTGGCGACACCATAACCCTGCGTGATCAGGTTCAAAGTTTCATCCTCATTCCCGGATTTTCCGGGAAATAGGTCCTCCGGTTTACGCAAGCCCTTGTACATCAACAGCCGCTGGTGGTACGATTCGTTCTCAATAATGGTCATTTTCTCTTTGATGGGTTCCAATAGTTGACTGGCTTCCGTCATCTTACCCTGACGACAAAGGGTCATGTACAACCAGTCTGTGGTCGCGCATAACAAGTCATCGTTATTGGAGTATTGAAGACATTTACGATAGGCTTTGGCCGCCTGTTCGTAATTCGCGGTAAGATAATAGGCGAGCCCCAGGTGATAGTAGATGTTAAAATGCAGATTGGATAAGGGGATGTTCTTACTGTTTGGCTGGCCGTCCGGTTCTACTTCCAGGGGCATATTCTGGGCTAGACGGGTGGCGTGTTCCAGGTCGGAAATGGCACGGTCGAATTGCCTCGTCGTAATGAATCGGTGGCCCCGATGCCGGTAGAGATGCGGATTGTTGGGAAATAAATTGATGCCATAAGTGAACATCTGAATAGCCTTGTCAAATTCCCAGGCGTAGGCCAGGCGACGCCCAAACCAGATGATGTTATCGACATCATTGGGATCGTTGGAGAAAGCCTGTTCCGCAGCCTCCAGCTCAGCTTGTTTCTTTTGGGTAATCTCTGCAGATTCGCGGGGAGGGGTAAGCGGATTGCCGTCCAAAGCCAGGACTGGCTGCTGGGAAATAGCGAGGGAATAACTGCCTGTCAGCAATAGAATCAGGGGAATGAATCGCATAAGCAAATGAATTATAATTTAATATCAAACAATTGAAGATCTGCTTTCAGCTGTCCGGGATGCAGAAATTGGATGGCTTCCATACCACTTGCCTTGGCTGCAGCTACATTGTTTGCATTATCGTCAATGAACAAGCCGGCACGGGGATCCAGTTGGTTTCGCTCAAACAATATCTGATAAATGCCGGCATTCGGTTTAACCAGCTTCTCCTCACCGGAAACAACGATATCCTCGAAATAATCCAGGAAGGGAAATAACTTTCTTGCGGTGGGAAAAGTCTCCGCAGACCAGTTGGTGATGCTGAATAAACGATGGGTTTGGTTGGTACGCAATTGTTCCAGCAGATCGAGGGTGCCCTGGTGCGCACCGTTCAGCATTTCCGGCCAGCGTTTCCAGTAAGCCTGAATGGCATCCCGGTATTGGGGAAAAACGGCGATCCGGTCACTGCATGCCTGTTCGAATGGATAGCCTCCATCCATTTGTTCATTCCACTTGCCATGACAGATCTCTGAAAGGAAATAGTCGATTTCATTGGGATCTTCAAAAAGTTTCCGGTACAGATAGCGAGGATCCCAATCGATCAGTACTCCGCCTAAATCAAATACGATGTAGTCAACCATGGTTAAAATTGTCCGGTAAAAATATCATTCCTGTGTCGAAACCCATTCTGTCTCACAAAAATAACCTTCTATCAATGGCAGGCTCGGCCAAAAAGAAACCAACAATCGTGCAAAAAACAAAAAGTAAGAAATGATCGGTATTAACGCCGGATAGCACGGATATGGCGATATTTAGTCAATTACAATTATTCTTTCTTCCCGGAGAATGAACTTTCGGTTGACATTTATTGCAGCATGCAGGTTTCTTTGAAAACACAAAGCGCTGCTTGCTGGATTCACTGAGTTACAGGTCGGCATAGGGATTAGACACTGGGATGATAAATTGTTTCGGAATGCCCGGATTCTGGTATTTACTTTTTCTGGCCATCGTCTTTCAGGGATGCTTCATGTCCCTCCTGTTTTTGCTGACTGCAAAATCAAGGCAGGCCAATCTCTACCTGGGGCTGGCCCTCCTGGCATTTTCCGTTCAGTTGGGGATTTATATTTTGTATTGGGAAGGCAAACTGGATACTGAATTCCCCTGGCTGTCGCCACTTGGAGTGTATTTGCAATTGCTCTTCGGACCTTTGTTATGGCTGTACATGAAGTCCCTGAAATACGAGGCTGCATTGCGAAGCAGGGAAGCCCTGATCCATTTGGGAATTGGACTTTTAGGCATCGCCTATTATTTATATTCCCGTGTGCTCTTTCCGGTAGCCCCGGGAGGTGCTCCTCTATTCCCCAGAAGGTATGCGGTATTGTTTTTCTTCATGACAGGTATTCTTTCGCTTGGATTCTATGGGTTTTTAATGGTCCGCACTGCGTACCGGGATCAGTCCGGCTCCCGGTTTAAAAGCAATTGGCTGAAACAGATCGTGCATTTTTACGGGTTGTACGTGCTGGCCTACTATGGATATTATGTCCTGGTTCGCAAATCCTTTTTTACTCCTTACTGGGATTACTGCATCGGATTACTGATGGGAGTCGGGATGTATGGCATCGGCTATATGGCTTATCGTTTTCCTCATTTGCTGGATGAAAAGAATCAAAAGAAAAAACTGATCGGTGAACAATACGAATCTTCAACGATCACTGACAGTGCTGTTAACTCGATCCTTCGCCAGCTGGACCGGGAAATGCAGGAAAAGGCATGGTACAAGGATAACATCAGCCTGGATTCATTGGCAAAACGCATTAACGTCAACAAGCATCAGCTTTCCCAGGTCATTAATCAGGGTAAGGGAATTTCATTCACCGAATACATCAATAAACTCCGCATCGATGAATCCATCCGGTTACTGAATGAACATCCGGACCTTTCCATCAAGGAAGTCTACTTTAAGGTTGGCTACGCCAATAAAACCTCCTTTTATGCCCATTTCAAAAGGATAACCGGCATGACTCCCACCGAATTCAAAGCATTGCCTCACCGTCCTGCTGATCACCGGAACAGAACCGACGATTCATCAACTTCCGGCCCGTCTCCCCGGACGGAATCCTAACTCAGGATCTGTTCCTAAAAGTCAAATTCCTCCCTAATAAGTCAATTTTGATGGGATTGAACTTCGTACCGGGGCTTCCGGTCTACTTTGCATCATGCCCTTTTTGCAATAAAATGATCCTCACATGCGAATCACGGTCTCCATCCTATTGGTCTTTATATTCTGGTCCGTAAAAGGCCAGGAATTCAAACGAATATCCGGGCGTGAACCCGATGGTACAGATTCCATTCAGCTGGGCAGGACAGCCACTTATGCCGGTGCGGCCTTTGTGGATGTGAACGAAGACGGCTATCTGGACCTGTCCGCTGCACCGGGATATCTGTTGATCAATGACCGGCAAGGCCATTTTCAGTTTGTACCGGATGCCTTTCCCGGTTCCAGCAATCCGGAAAGTACCAACTGCGGTGTCACCTGGGCGGACTTTGATAATGACGGTCATCTGGACGTTTGCATTGCCGGCTACCCGACACAACTCTATCGTGGACTTGGCAATGGAAATTTCGAGCGGGTAGAACAGGTATTATTCGCGACGGATTCCATCCCGGCCTGGGGAGCCGTTTTTGGAGATATCAATGGAGATGCCTGGATCGATCTGGTGACGGTGTATCCGGACAATTTTGTCCAGGGCGCTCCTTCAGAAGGCAACCGGTTGTTGTTGAACGATCATGGGATCTTCAGGGAAGACCGGAACTATACATTTACTACCGGAGCTGCACCTTATACGGTAGGAACCATCATTGACTTTGATGAGGACGGAGATTTCGATTTGTTTTTCGGTACCGGCCCGGGCGGCCCTTCCGGATACGATTCCATTTACATCAACCGCCGGCAGGAAACCCATGGTGAGGTACTGTTCAGTCACCTGTCTGGATATCCGTTCACCGATTCACTGCAAAATGGTCAGGTCTATTCATTTATCGATCTGGACAATGATCTGGATTTGGATCTATTTCTGACCAATTGGCAATCGGTCCCCAACCGCCTTTATCGCAATGAAGATGGACACTTTGTAGAAGAATCCTCCATTTTATCCAAGCATGGGACCTTCCTTTCGCCGGTATGGGGTGACTTTGACAACGATGCTGACCTGGATCTGATCCTGGTTCAGCAAGTGGGCCTCACCGAACTCTACCTGAACGATGGTGTCGGAAAATTCACACGTTATGATGGCTGTTATCCGCTGTTGGCTACATTGGCAGTCGGAGGGACGGCAGGGGATATCGACCGTGACGGCGACCTGGACCTTTACCTGCATTCGCGCGGCGTAGGTAAGGCTTTGTATGAGAATGTGTCCAATAATGGCAACCACTGGATCCAGCTTGATCTGGAAGGAACGGCCTCAAACCGGGCGGCAATCGGCGCTAAGGTGTCCACTTATGCACGGCTACATGGCACATTGCTCCACCAGCGAAGGGACGTGTCTGCATGTAACACCTTTAACGGGCACAATGCATTGAGACAACACTTTGGATTAGGAGAGGCGACGCGACTCGATTCCATTGTGGTCGACTGGCCTTCAGGTATCCATAATGTCTGGAAAGATGTCCCCATGGATCAGATCCTTTCCCTTAGAGAATCGGATCCGGCACAAGGCCAGAAATGAACCGGGCCATTCAGAAACTATTGCAACATCATACCAAAACGATGACCGGGACTTTGCCGGTAGTACCTTAAGGAGGTAGCCACAACCTGATGAGGATGGCTGCCTTTCTTGTTTAGGGTCCAATGGTTGAAGTGTTCAGCGGTCTACCGGAAATGATGGTTTTTCAACATCCAGGTATTTCTGCCCTGCCAGCGTTTCCATGGCTTTATCCAGATGATCCGGTTGCTGCAAAATGCAGATAATATACGTATTGCCGGTAGTCTCATCCATATGTGTCAGTATGGTCTCGCCGGTGATTTTTAATCCATTCAATGTAGTTCTCAGGGCCGGTATTTCCTGGTTGAGGCTGGTAAGCACTGCAGGCTGATTGCGGTCGACGATGATCAGGTGGGTGGAATTTCCCTGCTTTAAACGCTCCAGACTTGACGTTGCGGTGATGGGGCTGACAGCCCAGGCATTGCGGATGATAAAATGGGAACGGATGGTGGTCATGATTTGCTGGATACCTACCGGATCCTCTTCATCCACGTAAACATTGACTTCATTGAGCAGGTTGTCATAAGAAAACAAAGACCTGGGAAAGGATTTCGCAAATGCCTCAACAGCCTGATGCACAAACGATTGATCAAGCGAATGTTTGGAAGTAAAATAAGTTTTGATCAGCGGATAGATCGCCTTGGCATAACCATTGATTGTTGGGTCATTGTACCACTGACCAGTATCCAGCTGCCCATGCAATTGTTGTTCCGCCCACCCGTTGCCGATGGCCGTGGCCAGTCCTTCATCCAGGTAACTATAGGCGAAGGAACGGTAGGGTGAAGTCTCTTCATTAAACCAGGTGTCGATATTGTTTTGCACTTGCTGACTCTGTTCTTCAAACAGCAGGTGACACATTTCGTGTACGATGATGCTTTCCCGGTGTTCAGCCGCACCCGGATGACGGGTCAGGAATCCACATACCAGCACATTACCATAAGGTGTGGCAGCGGTATTGCCTTCCAGCGCCGGAATAGGATACAGGTTTACGATAAATGGCAATGATTCCGGCCAGGCCGTCTGATAAAATGCTTTCGCCTGTTTGAACAGAGGTAATAGCCGGGGTATTCTGGAGATCATTTCCTGCTGCATCGATTCCAGTGTGGTCAGGTATGGCTCCCAGAAGGTTTTCCGGTAATGGGGTTCTATGGATTTAAGGATTGCGATTAGCCTGATCATATCCTGGTTCGGAAGGATGCCGGTAATACGGGTCTGGAAATCCTCCAGGTCAGTGGCATGAGCGGCTGCCAGCATCAGGAGTTTCCGGGTGGAAAGGATGACCTTGCGTGAAGAGGGGTAACCTTCACGAATGAATTGATATTCGGTACGTAGATTCTGGTAGTCCTGCAAGGCCTTTTGCCAGACATTCGCCGGCAATTGTTCCTCGGCTTGTTTACGCAGGGTAGGAGAAGTGCCGGTAGCGCCCTGCAGGGTCTCCAGCAGGTTGAGCATGCCCATAACCGGGCTAAGCTTTACCTCAATGGTCTGAGCGTGAATCGTTTGAAAGAAGGAAATGAATATAAGGACCAGGAAGCCTCTCGGCATACAATTCCAATTTATCTACCTGAAAGATAAGTTACTGCGGGCAGGACTTATTGCGGATCACCGTGGTTAACCCAACCTTAACATCACACCAGCTCATCGTCGCGATAAGGCTTCTGCGCCTGATAAGCCTTTTCCAGTTGTTTTAGTTCCATGGCCACCTCTTCATCTCGGCGAGTCTCATTTCGGCGGGTAGGCGGCTGATGGTAGCGGTGCCGTTCCAGCCGGGCAAGTTCTTTTTGCATTTGTTTTTCTTCCCATTCATCCGGATCGGAGCCGGGAAGTCCATAAGCCCGCAGGTAATGCATGGATAAACCGAGACCCCAGCCTAACATTGGCCAGTAAAACCAGAGGTCATGCCGGTCGGTGAGCATATTCAGGATAAAAAAGAATGTGCCCATGACGAGGTATACCCCCAAATGCTTGCGGAATCTGGCTTTGGTGCGCACCCGTTTATAGGCTATCCGATGGAGGTCTGCATCGTACATCTGTTTTCAATTATTCACTTTAATGCAACTTAAAAATAGATGGTAGCGGACATAATTGCAACTGCTTAACGACCTTTTAAGATCAATTGGTATCTGATCTCCACTAACCAAATGACTTTATCGATCTGGGGAACTGAATTCCGATGTGACTTTTTCATATGTCTCCGTCAGAAGAACAGCAACCGAATAATCGTAAGACATGAATCAGGATTTTAGTTTAATGATAGGCAAATGGGCTGACACCATGATTGCCTGGGCACCGAAATTGGTTTCCGCACTTCTCATAATTATCATCGGTTTCTGGATCATCAACTGGATCGTGCGGTTGGCCGGTAACTGGATGAGTCGTGCCGGGCTGGAAAAAGATGTGCATCCATTCCTTAAATCCCTGATAAGCGTGGTACTTAAAGTATTGGTTGTGATCAGCGCAGCCGGTGTGGTTGGGGTTGAAGTGACGGCTTTTGCCGCTCTGATCGCTGCTGCGGGACTGGCCATAGGGATGGCATTGCAGGGTACCTTATCCCATTTTGCAGCCGGTGTCATGGTCCTCATCTTTAAGCCCTACCGCGTGGGCGATCTGGTCGACCTCCAGGGGGTGGTAGGTCATGTATCTGAAATACAGGTATTTAATACAGTCATCAACAGCCTCGAAAACAAGAAGGTGATCATTCCGAATGGAATTGCCACCAGTGGCATCATGACCAATTTATCCGCGAACGGCAAGCTGCGTGTCGATCTGAATGTGGCCATGCCTTACGAGGAAGATTTTGAAAAAATAAGAGGCATCATCCGGGAAGCCCTCCGCAATACTCCGGATTTACTACCGGACGAGCCCACCATCGAGATCGAGAAATTTGATGCCAACAATGTGCTGCTTGCCGTACGGCCGTATGCTACGCCGGAAAATTATTGGGGTGTGTATTTTAATGCATACAGCAATATCAAGAAGGCATTTGGCGCTGCCGGAATACCGGTGGCTTATCCACGTACTAAAGTCGAGATGATCCCATAGCGGGTTGAGTGTATTGGGGGCTGAAAATGCTTCTGGAGCGTCAGAATTTTCGTTTTAACATCCATGATATGCTCCGGAGTGTTCAGTCCTCATGATAAAAGGGAATTTAATTTCCCTCTTCGCATGTCCTTCAATCAAAACTATGAAAAATGCGGCCTGATCCTGTATGATTGGGATCAGGCCGCCTTATGCGATGAATTATCTTTCCGATTGGAGGCCGTCAGGTATGATGCCGGTTAGCCATCCGGCAGTCTTATTTTTTAACTCCTTTGACGGTAGGATAGGTGATACCTAATTGCTGGAGGTAATTGTCGTATTTGGTCTCGTCGTAATAATACTTTTCCAACTGAGGACGGTATTCTTCCATGATGTCCTGGTTCAGATAGGTTGCCGGAGCGTCGTCCGGTCCTACCATGGGAATGTATTCCTGCTTCATCCCTTGTTCTTCACGGAAATATTTCCAGGCATTTTCTACCAGTTCTGGCCGGGTGATCAGGTCAATCAGGGTCATTGCTTCCACCTTGGCGCCGGCGACCACGCCTTTATGTGCGATGGGTGTGGCCATGGCTACGGCATTAGACCAGTGGTGCCCCTGCAATCCGGGAATATTGGATGGGAATCGCAGCGTGACGGTAGGCAATTTCCAGCTGATGTCACCAATGTCATCCGAACCACCACTGATGAAACGGCCATTGGGACGATCCAGGGTATCCAACTCCATGGCCAGGCCACTGGTATCATTGGAGTTGACATCCTGCTGCAAAGCTCTGGCCAGGGTCTGGTCAGCTTCACTCCATTCAGGCAGGCCGATCACCTTGATGTTCTCGTACATGGCTTCGGCGATGGGCTGGTTAAAATGCCGGGGCCAGGCGGAACCCAGTATTTTACGCGAAACGGTTGTTTTAGTCATCATGGCCGCTCCGTCTGCAATGCGGTTGGCATTTTCGTACAATTCCATGATTTTTGGATAGGTGACGTGACGGAAATAATACCAGATGGTGGCTTTGGATGGCACCACATTGGGTTGATCTCCGCCGTTCTTGATCACCGAGTGGGACCGCTGGAGCGGATCCAGGTGTTCACGCTGGTATTGCCAGCCGATGCTCATCAGTTCTACCGCATCCGCAGCACTCCGGCCCCGCCAGGGGGCTCCGGCAGCGTGTGCGGCTTCACCTTCAAAAGTATATTCCACGGATATCAGGCCGGTACCGGGGGCTTGTCCATAGGATACTCCCATATTGTTGCCCACGTGGGTGAAAATGCACAGGTCGGCATCATCAAAATAACCATCACGCGTAAAATAAGCTTTGGTTCCCACCAGCTCTTCCGCTACGCCAGGCCACAGCATCAGCGTTCCGGAGAGATGGTTTTCTTCCATTACTTCTTTGACCGATAATGCCGCAACGATATTTAATGGATTACCTGAATTATGCCCTTCACCATGTCCCGGAGCTCCGTCTATGATGGGATCATGGTATGCTACACCGGGTTTCTGACTGGCCTTGGGGATGCAGTCCAGGTCACTGCCGATCGCTATGACCGGCTTCCCTGTGCCCCACTTGGCTACCCAGGCAGTAGGCACTCCGGATATCCCGTATTCTATGGTAAACCCGTGTTCTTTCAGGATGTCCGTGAGGTACTTAGAGGTCTCCACTTCCTGAAAACCCAGCTCAGCAAAGGAGAAGACCTTATCGGTCATCACCTGTGCCATTTTTGTTTTTGCCTCAACTTTAGCGACAACGTCAGCCTTCATGGCTGCAATTTGTGCTTCGGTATCTGCGGGTTGTGCAGCCGCCAGCCAGTAAAGACTCAGCAAACACATCACAATAGTCATTCTCTTCATAAGTTGGTTATTTAACGTACGATCTAAAAATAATAAATTGAAGGAAATCAGGGCAATTGGGGCAGATCATTTGATCCGGTCATTCTGTGATGGCTAAGTTCAGGGATAAAGACGATCCACAAGCTACAATATGAGCCATTTTGCGATCCATGGGATGAGCGTTACCATCCAACTTCTTTATCTTCACCATCAAATCCTTGGCCTGTGTTGACCGATCAAATTTATCATGATGTCCTGGACGGCTGGATGGCGGTCTATCGCGATGGTTATCTGGCAGACAAGGTATTGCAGCGTTTACTTAAAGATTATCCCCGAACGGCACGGATGGCCCGGGAAATAGTTGCCCAATCGGTTTACGGTATCTTGCGGCATCAGCGTCTGCTCCTGGCTGCGACGGGCCTGGAAGGAGAAATTCCGGATGCCGACGACCAGGACATCCTGTTGCAGGCCTACTTTAAATGGTATGGTGACTACGACCAGCGCTATCACTGGCGGAAGCGACCGGATTGGAAGACCCTGGAAGAACAAAAACAAATGCTATTGCAACATCGCGCCTACCGCTACAGCATTCCGGACTGGGTGGACGCTTATGGGTATCGCGAATGGGGCGATGCGTGGGAATCGATTCTGGCATCGTTACAACAGGCACCACATCAGGTTTTACGTGTGAATACCCTGACGACCACCCGTGAGGAGCTTTTTCAACAACTGAAAAAACTGGAGATCCCCGCCCACCGTGATGCCCAGGTGGAGTCAGCCCTGCATGTCAGACAGTGGACACCCCTGTGGGACCTGCCGGCTTTTAAGCAGGGGAATTTCGAAGTGCAGGATGCAGGATCACAGCAGGTGGGCGCATTTTGTGGTGTGGAACCAGGAATGCGGGTGATCGATGCCTGTGCCGGCAGTGGCGGGAAGACCCTGCAACTCGCTGTGGCTATGAAAAACAAAGGAAAGATCCTGGCGCTGGATACCGACGCCGCGAAGCTGGATGCACTTTCCAAACGGGCACGCCGGGCTGGTATTCACAACATAGAGACGCGGGTCATCGACTCTACCAAGGTGATCAAAAAGCTCCGGGACTGGGCGGATATCGTACTGGTTGATGCCCCATGTTCAGGCAGCGGTGTCTGGCGCCGCAACCCGGATGCTAAATACCGCATCGAAGAAGAAGATCTGGAACAACTGGAACAGACCCAGCGTGAACTGCTCGTGAGTTATCAGCGTATGGTCAAGCCCGGAGGGGTTTTGGTCTATGCGACCTGCAGCATTTTCCCGGCGGAAAATGAAGAACAGATGAACTGGTTTGAGAAGCAACCAGTGAAGCTACATCGTCTAGGTCAGCAGTTTGTCTCTCCTGCAGCGGGTGACCGGGATGGCTTTTTTATGGTGAAGTGGGAGAAAGAAGGATAATCATGCAAATGGAGTTGCACTGAAATACGCCAACATATTCAAGGTTTTTCTTTACCCACCAAATTATTAGTATTAATCATCTTGTTTATATTCTGGGACAGGCCTGTTACCGGTAGCATTTATTAATCGTTCAATTAATTGATTATGCGTCACCGGATGTCTCATGAAATAGCTGCCGGAGCAATGGCAGATATTGCCTTTTTACTTTTGATCTTTTTTATGATCGCTACTAAAATTGAATCCGACCAGGGTATTTTAGTGCAGTTACCACCGTACAACGATACGCCGCCAGTGGCGAGTGGAAATCGAAAAGCTTTGCAAGTGCTTTTAAATGCGGATGATCAAATAATGGTGAGTGGACAACTGGCAAGATCAGAAATGATCGATACCATAATTTCGGATTATCTGCTTTACCAATGGCATGCCGGACAAGAGGCTTTAATTGCACTGCAGGCAAACCGTCAATCTACTTATGCCGCCTATGTTGGTGTATATGATATCCTTTACCGGATAAGGAATCGGTGGAGGGACCGCTGGGCGATGCATATTTATCATAAAATATGGGAAAAATGCAGCACTGTTCAACAAAAATTCATCCTGGAAAAATATGGTTTTCTTATTTCGGAAAAGGATTTGTATTTGGACTAGTTACCCTGTGCCATTTGGTATTTAACTGGTCCGTATGTCTGGGACAGAAGTATGCATTTAATGGACTTCAAGAGGATTTTGATGAAATTTCTTTGGTTGAAGATCAGGATAACTGCGAAAGGGGGCAGGCTCAGGCATTTTCGGATATTAAAAAAGGTAACCTGGGGCTGTACTTTTGTGGACTTCCAAGCCCGGAATTTTATACCTGGCAGAGCATAATTGTCAGCAAATTGCAGTTGAAAATATTCCTTGGCGGATGTGTAGAATCGGTAGAAGGTCATTGTTACAATGAAATAATGGATAAGCACATCAAGGAACGATATGGCGACCAGATCTTCGGGCAAATCTTGGACACAGTAAATCGTCTTTATGAAAAAGGAATAGGGGATAGGGATGCTAAATTTGGAATGGATGAATCGGATTTACAGAAATATATTTATTGCCAACTGAATTCCGAATTATTGTCTTCCATTGACCATGCCATCCCGATAGTAGTTGCACAATTAAATATTGACAGGACGGGAAAGCCTCATCTTGAAAAAATTGTCTTTAGAAATATTCATGCTTTAAGCGACTGCAGGTATGAAAATGAGGTGATGTGTTTGGTTGAGCAAATGCCAAATTGGGAACCCGCGATAGAAAATAGGAAGCATGTGAATAGTCGTTACGCTATCCCGGTATTGTTTGATTTAAAAATGTACGATTGGTTTTGTCAGCATTAATATAAAAATCCATTTGCAGGATCGGTCCTGATAATAACCGATGTAATTTATGTGGTTAATAACTGTGGCAATTAACCATTCCTGATGATCTCGCAGACAGCATCTGCAGACTTGGGGATCGGGTGGCCCAAAATGTTTACCCCGGTATCTGTAACGACGACATTGTCTTCAATGCGAATGCCTCCGAAGTCTTTGAATTTCTCAATTTCTGCATAATTCAGAAATTCAGGGTGTTTGTTATCTGCTTTCCAAAGGTCAATCAGTGTCGGAATAAAATAGATCCCCGGCTCTACGGTGAAAACAAATCCTGGCAGGAGCGGCCTGGCGAGGCGCAATGATTTCAGTCCAAACTGTTTGCTGCGTTCCATACCTGGTAAATAGCCCACCAGGTTTTCGTCCAGATCCTCCATGTCGTGAACATCCAGCCCGAGCATATGACCTAATCCGTGCGGGAAAAACAGGGCATGGGCACCGGCGGCGACGGCTTCATCCACGTCTCCTTTCATCAGCCCGAGCTCCTTCAACCCTGAAGCGATGATTTTGGCTGCATTCAGGTGAATGTCGCGGTACGGGACTCCGGGAGCTACCTGGTCAATGGAATCCATTTCTGCTTTAAGGACCAGGTTGTAAATGGCGTGTTGTATGTCATTCATTGCTCCGCCTACCGGGCAGGTACGGGTGATGTCGCCGGCATAATGCATGGGTGATTCGGCTCCGAAATCGCCAACAAGGAATTGGCCTGCCTTCAGAACATTGCCATGGGCATGATTGTGCAGTGTCTCCCCATGGATGGAGATGATATTGGGATAAGCAGGCATCGAACCTGATGCCAGGGCAATGGCTGTTACTGCGGCATTAATGGCTTGTTCATGGACTCCCGGTTGGGCCATTTCCATCATCTTGATGTGCATTTCCCGGGTCAGGTTGACAGCGACCGTAATCTCTTCCAATTCTTCTTCGGATTTGACCGCCCTTTGGCTGATCACTGTTTCGACCAGTTTCCTGGAAGGATGACCAACAATTTCATCGGGTGTTCTGCCTAACCACTGAGACAGTTTCAGGGTGTTGAGCTGGCGGTAGGGTGGCAGGTAATGGATGATACGGTGTTGACTGACAGCTTGTTGGATCAGGTTTTGTAAGTCACTCAGTGAGCCTGTTTTATGGATTCCTACCCCGGCGGCCTGATCAGCGATGCGTGGCTGTGGGCCCATCCACACAATGTCATCGATGTTAAAATCATTGCCAAAGAGGAAAACTTCACTCGAGTCAGCATCCAGCGCCAATACCAGATTTTGCCGGTCAATGCCGCAATAGTACAGGAACGAGCTGTCCTGCCGGAAGGGGTAGGTGTTATCGGTGTAGTTCATCGGGCTGTCATCGTTGCCCAGGATAAGGATTAGTCCTTCGGGAACACGTTCGATCAGGGTATTGCGGCGTTCGATGTAGGTAGCGGCAGAGAATGTCGGTGTCATGGTCCTCGATTTGTTGTCAATTTAGGAAAATAATAAGGAAGGACCGAAAACCGTGACCTGAAGCCGGTATGATTTTTATTCCTTGGGGATATTGGTTGGCGGATGCATTTTTTTGTATTTTTGTCGGCCCTTAAGAAACGTTCTTTCATTTTGGGTGATTAGCTCAGTTGGTTTAGAGCGCCGCCTTGACAGGGCGGAGGTCACTGGTTCGAATCCAGTATCACCCACACGGGTTTTAGATGTGGGATGTGAGCTATGAGATGGGAGACATTCTCAGATCTCAAATCAAGAATCTCAAATCTAACATATACGGGGTGTAGCTCAGCCAGGTTAGAGTACACGTCTGGGGGGCGTGAGGCCGGTGGTTCGAATCCACTCACCCCGACAACCTTTACCAGGGTCACCAGCGCAGCTGGTGGCCTTTTTTGTTTCACCTCCCGAGCTGAATGGAGACATTCAAGCGAAGGGGGAGAAACAAAAAAGCTGCACCGATAGGTGCAGACCCTGGTAAAGGGTTGTGACGCCCCCTCCAAGGATCGCCGCAGGCAATCCAACTCAGCTAGACAGGAGATATCAGATGTGAGACTGAAGCCGAATGTCAATTCGGGCGAGGAGTGAACGACAAAAAAGCTGCACCGATAGGTGCAGGCCTTGGTAAAAGGTTGTGACGCCCCCTCCAAGGATCGCCGCAAGCAATCCAACTCAGCTAGACAGGACATATCAGATGTGAGACTGAAGCCGAATGTTAATTCGGGCAAGGAGTGTATTGCGGCTTTAACTCTAAAGCTTCTTTTCCCGGCTTTTCTGAAGATGACGGGACAGACGCCACGTAGATACGGAATAAGCGTGGAGTGATTTCGTATCTAATCCATACCCATACAACGTTATTTTTAAATTCAAACGCGGTATCTTCACTATTGAGGTTACCGGTATTATATAACCCTTGATTTATTAGTTGCTATGAGAAAATATGGTGCAGCTATTGCCTTACTGATTTTTGGATTAAATGCCCTGAGCAGCCAGCCGCTGCATCAATCGGCATTGCTTCAATACGACAAGCAGATCGATGACATGATCAGCCAGATGACGCTGGAAGAGAAGATAGAGATGCTGCATGCCAAACACATGTTCACCTCAGCGGGGGTACCCCGGTTAGGAATTCCGGATATGATCTATGCGGACGGCCCCTTCGGTATCCGGGAAGAAATGCAACCGGACGGCTGGGCCGGACTGGGGTGGGAAAATGACAAAGCGACCTTTTTCCCTACCGGATCCGCACTGGCCGCAACCTGGAGTCCGGAGCTGGCATACGCCTACGGTACCGGTATGGCTGATGAAGCCAGGCGCAGAGGCAAGGATATGTTGCTCGGCCCTGCAATCAACATTCAGCGTATACCGACGGGTGGTCGCACCTACGAGTATTTAAGCGAGGACCCCTTTCTCAGCTCCCGTCTGTCGGTGGCTTATACCCGGGGCGTCCAGGATCATGGTGTGGCGGTTTGCCTCAAACATTATGCACTCAACAACCAGGAGAACAATCGCGGCACAGTGAATGTGATCATTGGTGAGCGGGCCATGCGCGAGATTTACCTGCCCCCGTTTGAATCCGCGGTGGTCGAAGCGGACGCTTACGGGGTGATGGCAGCCTACAACAAGGTCAATGGCTGGTGGTGCGCTGAAAATGATGTTTTACTCAATAAAATATTGCGGAAAGAATGGGGATTCGCCGGCATGGTCATCTCCGACTGGAGCGGTACCCACAGTACGGTAGATGCGGTGAACCATGGCCTGAATGTGGAAATGCCAACCAAGCAATTTCTGGGTGATGCATTGCTCGATTCGGTTAAGGCCGGTATCGTTTCCGAATCCATCATCAACGAAAGGGTGCGGGAGATACTCCGCGTACGCCTGGCCATCAAACCGATACCGGCCGAAGAAGCCAACCAGATCATGACATCCCAACCTGCCCAGCAAAAGATAGCGTATGAGGTAGCCTGCAAATCCATTGTCCTTCTAAAAAACGATGGCACCCTTCCCCTTGACCTTAGTAAGAAGCCGGTGATAGCAGTCATTGGTGCGAACGCTACCCAGATTATGGCTACCGGAGGTTTAGGTGCCGGGGTGAAGACGTTGTATGAGATCACCCCGCTGGCCGGACTGAAAGATCGTATCGGCGATCAGGCCGAATTGAAATATGCCCAGGGTTATGTCCCGGTTGTCTACCACTGGGGCAGAAGGACTCCGGAGCAAATCGAAAAGGAGAATCAGGAAATCGAGACCAAGTCCATCCAACTCGCCAAGGAAGCAGTCGAGGTGGCCTCACAGGCCGATCTGGTGCTGTTCATTGGTGGTGATAATCGCGCCGTGGAGACAGAAGGACGGGACCGGGAAACCATCACCCTGCCATCGGGACAGGACGATCTGATGCAGCAAATCGCTAAAGTCAACCCCAACATTGTGACCGTACTGGCCAGTGGAGCACCCAATGACCTCAGGGTGGTACAACCCCTGTCGAAAGCGCTCCTGATCTCCTGGTTCAATGGTTCAGAGGGAGGTCATGCGCTGGCAGATGTATTGCTTGGCAACCTATCACCGAGCGGACACCTGCCGTTTTCGTTACCCATAAATCTGAAGGATTCTCCGGCATATGCGCTGGGTAACTACCCTCAGGGGGATAAGGGTGGTGATGTTTTCGCCAACCTGGTATCCGAGTCCGAATCTGCTGGAAAAACGAAACAAACAGAGAGTGACCCCAATGCAGCCTACTATTCGGAGGAGTCCCTGGTAGGTTACCGCTGGTTTGATACGAAAAACGTGCCGGTAATGTATCCCTTCGGGCATGGGCTTACTTATTCGACATTTAATTATTCCGGCTTGACAACCGATAAGGAAACCTATGGCAGCACTGATGTAATTGCACTTTCACTCGATGTACAAAATGCCGGTAATATGGCAGCCGATGAAGTCGTTCAGGTCTATGTCCATCGCAAGGACGGTTCGGTATCCTGGCCCGTAAAAGAATTAAAAGCTTTTACAAGGGTTCCCTTAATGGCTGGTGAAAAAAAGACGGTTACATTGCAGGTACCGGTAAAAAATCTGCGCTATTGGGATGAAAAAAGCCACACCTGGAAAGACGATTTATGCAACATCGAATTGCTGGTAGGCGCTTCAGCCGCTGATATCCGGGAAAAGAAAGACGTCACCCTGCGTTGAATCCCGGTTGAGATCAATGCAGTCCGATTGCTGGCTGGAAACACCCGGAAATATCAGGATCCATATTGGTTACGCAAGCCCTTATGCTCTGTATGGTTTGGTAAAGGGCCCGGTAATAGGTCACTTCAGTTGTACCAGGAAATGCAGTACACCAGGTATGCCGAAAAATTAACATCGGAAGGAATTACCACGATTTTCTTGCAGAGTGATTTAATATCAAATTACTATATATGTTAAAAAATGATTATGGAAAGCAATGGGTCATAAGTCATTGGAAAATTTAACAACAATGCCGCAACACTGGAGACCATATTCAGTTCTAATAGCGTCGCTTGCGGAAACCTGATTATATCTTTAGCATGAATTTTGAATCCTCGACAAGCACAACACTCTATAAACAAAATTGCATTGACCGTTTCCATTGATCGAATCTTATCCAGCCGCTTTCTAATCCTGGTTATTGTATTAGTTGTCACTTTGTCCCGGGGGGTAACCCAGGACTTATTATCTGATGAAGGTTGGAGCATGGTAACCTCAGACAAAGATATGATGGTTTATACCCGGTTAACACCCTCATCTTCTATCAAGGAACTGCGTATTGATTTCGAGATGACCGGCACCGTTGCCGGTGTGATGGAGGTCCTGGATGATGTGGAAGGATACAGCC
Organism: Lewinellaceae bacterium; assembly: GCA_020636135.1. Classification (NCBI taxonomy): domain Bacteria; kingdom Pseudomonadati; phylum Bacteroidota; class Saprospiria; order Saprospirales; family Lewinellaceae; species Lewinellaceae bacterium. The sequence continues at coordinate 3,324,598 of JACJYK010000001.1, read as the reverse complement.
ACTGGGTTTACAAATGTGAAGAACCGGAACGGATTACGACCATCTCCGGTCAGGAATTTTATTACTATGTACAGACCGACATGCCCTTTCCGGCCTCGGACCGGGATCTGATCATCCGGTCCAGACATCAGATAGATCCGGCTACTGGTATCTATCGTGCGCATTCGCTGGCTGCGCCGGCATATTTACCTGACCGAGAAGGGATGGTGCGGGTACGTAATTTTGAGTCCTACTGGACCGTAAAGCCAGCTGGTACAGGCAGGGTTTCCATTGACTATCGCGTGCGTACCGATCCGGGGGGGAGCATTCCTGCCTGGATTATCAATCTGGGCATATCGGTCGGGCCAGTAAAGACCATGGACCAACTGGCTGCAGCAGTCCATGCCTACAGTTCCCGTGTAGCCAACCGGGAAGATGACTGATCAAAGTCTCCCGTAAGAATTAATTCTCCTTTTCCTGATATACCCGTACATAATCAACCACAAACCGGGCAGGGAAGAGTGCATCATCGATAGCCCCGCCATTTGTTCCACCCAGGGCAAAGTCCAGTAGCATGTAATGTGGCTGCCGGAAAGGATTATCCGAGCCGTCCTTGTTGTTTACGTCATCCAGAAGAACCTCATTTAAAAGCTGATCATCCACATACAGCCGGATAAACGTCGCGCTCCAGTCCATGGTCCAGGTATGGAATTGTGCAGCCCACGCCGCTCCTCCGAAATCATCTATGTTGTGCCGGGTGTCGTGCCATTCCGTTTTACCATTCGCGCCCTGACAAGCCACATTGGCTAGCAGGAGACCACGGTAAAATTCCATGATATCGATTTCTCCATTAGCCGGCCAGCGTCCATGGCTTCCCAGCGTCCACCAGGCCGGCCAGAACCCTGAACGAATATCGATCCGGGCGCGCATTTCAAATCGCCCGTAGCGCCATTCCTGTTTCCCTCTGGTGTTGATACTGGAAGAAGTATAGGCGATGCGGGGCCGGGTTTGACGCCAGTCTTTGCCTGAAGCCTGGAAGAAAGGGTTGACTTTATCTTCTCTCCTGGCTTCTAGGATCAGCAGTCCGTCTTCCATCCAGGCATTCGCTTCCTGGTACCATTGATCTTCTTCATTGCGCACAAATCCATGTTCGAAATTCCAGAAATTGGTGTCGGGTGGACCGGTCCCCTCAAATTCATCCGACCAGACCAGCTGAAGAGAATCTAAATCTTGCGGTAATTCAGAAAGCCTGGTCGGTTGGCCGCTACCCTTTGGAAGAAAAAATAAGCAAGCGTATAGTCCTGTCAGCAGGGGTATGGCGTGATGCAGTATTCTTATCCGGTAGTGCATGATCGGATCATTTTTAAAAGAATATTGATGAATTCTTAATTCCTCCTATACTCGTTAAAATAGGAATAAATCGTATCATTAAAGTATAGAACCAACATGATACTGTATGCTAAAACGAACAAAGCGAACCGGAAGGCCTTTGATCATTTATTATTTATTGTTGTTCTTTGGCATCTCCACATATGCGCAAACACCTACTATTGATTCCTTGTTGGTTGTTTTGGAATCCGAAACAGATCCTGTAAACAGAGGCGATATACTCTTGCAATTGACACGGCTTCATATAAATGACTTGCCTAAATTTTTAGAATATCTTGATCAGGCTGCCACCATTCCAGCTTTTGCATCGGATTCTAAATGGTCCAACCACATTCAGTTTTTGCGAGGATTCTATTTCGAGCGGTTGCGAAATTTTGATTCCGCACGGATTTATTTTCAAAATGTATTGGATGCACAATCGGTCACAATTACGGATACCCAGATTGTTTCCGCAACTTATTTTAAACTGGGCAATATGGCCCGCCTGGAAGGTAACCAGGATAACGCCATTGAATTTTTCCAGAAATCTTTGCAGTTGGATGAGGCCAGAAGTGATGAAAACTCAGTGGCTGGTACGCAGATTGCATTAGGAGTGATCTATAAAAATATTGGACTCTATGACCAGGCTATCACCTATTACCAGCAGGCATATGATACCTATGCCAAGTCGAATCACTATGAAAACATGGCAACGTGCATGCTCAATATTGCCAACGTCTATAGCCGTCAAAAAAAATATCCGGAAGCCATCGATCAATTTCAAAAGGCCCTGGAGTTTTCCGAAAATGTTTCGAATCCCGATAATTTATTAGCGTTCATTTATGGGAATTTGGGAAATTGTTATACCCAGCAAAATGACCATGCTCAAGCACTCAACTATACCCAAAGGGCGTATGAGTTGATGAAAGGGAAGACAGGTCCGGAGGAGCAGGCAACAATGTTGATTGGGATCAGTAATAGCTTACGGGAATTGGGCCGCCTGAATGAATCTGCCCGCCGGTTGCAGGATGCGCAAAAAATGTGCGAAAATGCGGATGGCTTGATCCAGGTTCAGGAAAGAATTCAATATCAATTGTTTCACATTTATCTGGAGCAAAACCGTTTAAAAGAGGCGAATGATGCCATTCAATTGCATTTAAAATTACACGATAGTCTTCAGCGTTCCGAAGTCAGTAAGCAATTATTGGAAATCAATACCAAATACGAAACGGAGAAGAAAGAAAACCAGATAGAATTATTAAATGCCGAAAATCAGTTGACGGCAGCAAACCTGCGGGCATCAAAAAACCGGACCATTGGCTTGCTTGCCGGATTTATTTTGGTGGGAGGACTACTGACAGTTGTCTACCGACTTTTTCAGAAGACAAAATGGCAAAACAAGCAGATCTCAAAGGCATTGCATGAAAAGGAAGTACTTCTCCGCGAGATCCACCACCGCGTAAAAAATAATTTGCAGGTTATATCGTCACTACTGGCACTCCAGTCGGAACATGTCGATGATAATATTGCCCTGAGTGCATTGCGGGAAGGGCAGGACCGCGTACAATCCATGGCGCTGATCCACCAGAATCTATATCAGGATCACAATCTGACCGGCGTGTCGGTCCGTGATTATTTTATAAAACTGATCCGTAATTTATTTGACTCTTACAATATCCACAAGGACCAGGTCAAGCTGGAATTGAATATCGATCCACTTAATCTCGATGTGGATACCGTCGTGCCTATTGGTCTGATCGTCAACGAGTTGGTCAGTAATAGTCTGAAATATGCGTTTCCGGATCACCGGAAGGGAACCATCCGGGTTGATCTGACGGAAGCGGATAATGCACTTCTTCTGATCATTAAAGATGATGGTGTGGGTATGCCTGCGGGAAGTGAGGAAAACCTCGGTCAATCATTCGGCTACCGGCTGGTTAAAATATTTACCAGGCAATTAAAAGGAAAAATGTCCATTTCCGGCAATCAGGGAACACAGGTAACCATAGACATCAGGAAATACAGCAGGCCTACGGTTTAAAAGGTCGTTCGCCGGATATTTGTAAATGGCAACCAGCATCATCGCATGGCATCAATGATCAATTGGGATACGCCATCACCATCTTTATAATGATGCGAGCCATTTACGGTTTCAACTTTTATATTCGGATGAATGAAGTCCGGAGGAAATATTGGCTTTTCTTCATCACCGTAGATGCATAATACGGGTACTTTGCGAATGGCATCCATAGCCTTTACCACATCGTTTGCATAGTTGTCAGGGCCCATGCCCATCATGTCAATGTAGTGTACCTGAAAATCCGTGGTTTTTGCAGGAGACATTAATACGACTAATTTTATTTTCTCCCGCAGGTCGGTGGGCAAATAGGAATAAATAAACGGTACAACATCTGCTCCAAAAGAAAATCCAACGAAAAGGATGGATTTACGATTCCACTTTTGCAGATATTCCCGCATGACAGGCGCCAAATCCTGTGCGGCTTTTTCCGGCTGGACATGATTCCAAAAATATTTCCGGGAGTCAAGTCCGATCACAGGCATTTTCAGCTCGGCCATTTTATCTGAAAAAGGTTGACAGAAGTGGACCCATCCGCCGTCGCCTGATAAGAAAAACACCAATGGGGCATCATGGTTTTCGGATGCAGGGGTAAAGTGCAATTGCAATTCTTGTGCCGTCAGCACGGAAGGAGGGATAATTCCTAACCATAAAAAACACAGGAAGTGAACCCATTTGTATGGAAGTATTAACATGAAGTACCGGATATTTGACACACTGTTTGTCCTTAAAATGAACGTTAAGTGCTCCATTTTAGTCGAAAATATGCACCATAAATTCCATAACAAGCGTACGCCTGTTAAAGTTGCTACAACTTGATTATCCTCTCCCTTGCCAGCACTCCGCCCACATTATCATTTACCAGAATTAGATATATCCCGGCTGGAAGAGCACTTAGGTCCACCGTATTATGCGTCCCGTTGACCCACGCAGTATGAACCTTAACGCCATAAATCGAATATACGGTCACCAAAGATTGTTGTCTAGCTTCTGACAGGATCCGGACCTGATCCATAAATGGATTCGGAAAGATCTTGACTGGTTGAGAAGTAAGACCTTCGACAGCGGTAGTCAGGCAGTTTGCCTGTGACTTTGATTCTACAACCTTATGGATTACTCCCGAGCAGCCGTTGGCGTCGGTAAGTGTTACCTGATACGTTCCCGGGCCAATATTTGCCCTTTGCAGACCGGTGGATCCGTCATCCCACAAGTAGCTGAAAGGAGCTGTGCCGCTTGCCGCTTCAGCCTGTAAGGTGCCTTCGTCATCCATACACAAGGTATCGGGCCCCAATAAATTGGCATTGATAACCGGACATCCGCCCGGAATATAAAATCCAAAATCCACAGACATATTCCCGGAAGGATTGTAGTCAAACCAATCCGAAACTACATCATCATCATCCAGAGGTTCTCCATCTTCAGACAAGTCAATAATACCGGAGGCGAAATCCATTTCTCCCAATCCTGCAAACTGAATGCCCGGACGGCCATTGTTGTCTTTATCAATATCTGTGTTTGGGTCCAAAACGACACTGGTGCTGACCATGCCATGAAGCGGCTGGCCTTCGTCCCAATTTTCGAGAAACCATACAAATACCAAGTATTTACCTGGCTCTAAACCACTGAAGCGATAAAAGCCACTGGAATCCGTTTTTACGACTCCTCTGAACCCATTGGAGTCTGGAATATCATCGCCATCCGAGTCCGCCCAAAGCAGTAAGCTGACTCCCGGAATCCCTGGCTCCCCAAAATCATCCACTCCATTGCGGTTGAGATCATTCCAAACGCGGTTACCGATCGCATTGGCGCCAAGGGGCCGCACGCCTGGATAGACAGCCTGCAGCGTTGCGCCTTCCATAAAATGCTGAGCGGTAATGTTTTGGCTGAGGTCGTTGATATTGCCAGTGGTATGGTCACTTTGATCCCTGGATACCAAAGGACGGTTGTATAGTTCAACTTTGACCAGTTCTTTGTCACCTGGCACCACCAATCCAAAGTTGCATAAATCATTACGCCAGATGTGATACCCCCAATTATAATCAGCAGTCCTGATGTAGGACTGGTAAGGATCGACCATAATTAAAGTGCTGCCGTCTGCATAGGTCATTTTCAGAGTAATGTCTTTTGACTGTTCGAAAAATGGCCTCCATTCCGATTGCATCCGGCTAAAAGTTGCAGGATCGGTAGGATCGATGATTGGCGGCAAAGTTCCGGTGAATTTGATCGGCTTATAAATAATGTTTGCTTGAGGCTGCGTCTCATGGGCGGTACCATAAACCAGGTAGACAGAAGTATTCAGCTTTTCCTGACCCAACACCTGCATCTGTTCTTCGTACGTTGCATCCTGCGGCTGCGCCGGGTCCCGCTGATAGACCCGCTGTCCATTTTCGATTTTTGCCAACGGAAATCCCTGCTGCCTGTAGAACTGAAATGGCTCGGCACTTCCACGGTAATTAACTTCACCCGTGTATAGTTCCATACTTCCGATCATATAGCGCTGCATAGCCAGTTCTGAAAAATCACCAAACCCTTCCCAAGGTCCCGGGCCATAGCTGCGGGCTTGCAGGCAGTGGTTATTTCGTTGCATGGCATCCGATGCCTCAAGACCTGCCTGACCGCGTGCATCATAGTGGCAGATGGGGTCAATGAATTCATACAAATGCTGCAGAAAGCTCCAGGACTCGCCCCGGCCCCCACCATTGCCCGTGTCACCCCCGTAGGGATAGACGTATTCCCATTCGGACGGATTTTCTTTGTGGTAGTAATCTCCCCAATGCTGAAGACTGAAGGCATGTCCCAATTCATGTACAAATACATCGTCATAATCAAAACCTACAAAGGACTTGCCACCTCCCCATCCGCCCGGGGAAAGGTTGAGTGTGTTTCCGAAATAGAAAGTTGACAGATAATCCTGCGTGCTGCGGTGCAGGTTCTGCATAAACAGGGTGGCAATGGAATTGATGGACCCGTCGCTGTTGATGTTATTGGCTTGCATTTCGCCCCGGGACTTTAACCGGACCAGTTGCTCGGAGTCATTGTTGGCAATTACTTCGGGCATAACCAGGCGCTGTGGAAATTTACCAAAGCGCACGACACTGGCTGGAAATACTGAGGCCATTTCAGCAAGTAGGTTCGGGATTTGTGCAAAGTGCGGCGGCTCCGTATTGTAATCCAGCAGGTCCATTTCGAAGAGAACCAGGTTGAGCTCCGTATAGGGCCCAATTTTAAGTTCATCTGGGGTAATTATTCTGGTTTGCCCGTCAATATGCAGTTTCAGACTTAATCCTGACTGGATCCAATCTTTGGGTAGTGTCACGGAAAAATAATCGTCAAAATTTGGTACGCTCAGGTCAATGGATGATGGTAATTCCGCAGGTCCTTTCAGACATTTTACACCCAGTGAATTCCCATTCATAAATCCTTCCACCTGGACATCAGGTGCCTGCCCTATACCGGTAACAGCCACCTGAAACAAAGCGGGCCGATATCCGATTAAAAAATAAAATGGATGGTCAATGGATAACCGCTGCGTTTGGGCAAAAAAAATGCCTTTCAACGATGCGGAAGCGTTTCCTATGCCCAAGCAGGTTCCCTGATCATCCGGTTCAGGGAATACATATTCGGAAAATTGATAGGACTCAGGCAATGCCGGATTGGTATTGGGGCGTACAGCACCTAAAACGGTTTGACCATTGGCAACCGTAAAACAACAGTAAACCATTATCCCAATGCAGATGCCTGCGTATTTCATAGCCAGCGGTTTTGGCTAAAATACTTAATTATTGCAAACTTTCATTTTGGCTTAAAGTCGGTGGTTAGGCTATGCTTTTTACTCAGCTTTTTGGAGTAAAATTTTGGGTTTGCCATGTTTTGGCGATTTTTTGTTGACCCTGAAGGATTCGAACCTCCATCTCCCCGGTAAAGTGCCGGGTTCTCTATCCAGTTGAGCTAAGGGTCAGTAGTAACCATCTTATTTCATCCAAAAGACAGTATACCGATAGCGGGTCACACCTTATTTTCGTTTTAATCATTTTTCCTAAATTGCCGCTATGCATAAGGCACTTCACTTTCTCCGCGGTAAGCAAAAGATCTTGTTACAAATTGCCCTCAGTTTGCTTTTTGTTGGCTTAGGGGTGTATTTTTTCCGGCACGAAGAAGCCGAGATACCCAAAGTGATCGACGCGCTGAAGGTCGCACGGATTCCCTGGATGATCGCAGGAGTGGCTCTTCTGATCGGTTTTATTGTCGTTCAGGGCCTGATGTATGTGTACAGCTTTAAAGCCATCGACCGGAAGATTGGTCTGGTCACTGCAATGGCTTTATATCTGAAGCGTAATCTGATCAGTGTCTTTCTGCCGGCGGGACTATTAACCAATATGTTCTTTTTTACCGGAGAACTGGAGCGCAAAGAAGGCGTTACCAAGACGGATACCTATTTCGCCTCTTCCATTTTCAGCATCAATTCCATTTTGTCCTCGGTCATTATTGGCATTCCGGCATTGATCTGGTTGCTGCTGAAAAGCAAGCTCAGCGGGGGTATGGTTTTAGGCATAGTCCTGATAGCACTGTTTATGGGCTTAGTGATCTATGCCATCCGGGATATCCGTAGCGGTGGACCCTGGTATCATTACCTGGACCGCAAGATGCCTTCCCTGTCGGAGATCCTCAGCAATCTGCGCCAGAACGCATTTGACCAACGGTCCTTCTGGAAGGTGCTGTTATTATCCTGTGTCATCGAATTGATCGGTATCAGCCATTTGTATATTTCGATGGAAGCGCTGGATTTGCCGGCATCCTGGAGTGCTGCGATCATCGGTTATGCCATCGTATTGGTCCTGTTGATGAGTTCGCCATTTTTGCGTGGGGTAGGGGTTATCGAAGTAGCGCTGACGTATGCGTTGACGTTGTTTGGCCTGACGACCATTGAGGCGATATCCGTGGCCATGCTGTTTCGCTTTTTTGAATTCTGGTCCCTGCTGATCATCGGAGCCATTTTGCTGGTATTCCAGCGAGGATCGCTGTTGGTCCGTGTTTTCCCCGCCTTGCTCCTCTTTGCTTTAGGCCTGGTCAATATATTCAGCGCCATCACGCCGGCAATACCAGCAAGGATGCATGTTTTAGCGGATTATCTGCCGCTGGCTGCGATCAATGCTTCCACCTACTTTGTCCTGTTTTCCGGCGTATTGATGCTGGGTGTAGGTGCCTATCTGCTGCGGGGCTTGCGCAATGCCTGGTGGATGGCGGTGATACTGAGTGCACTGTCCCTGATCACCCACCTCACCAAAGGGATCGATTATGAAGAGGCTTTGGTCGCACTCATCGTTTTGGTGAGTTTGCTGATTGAGCGGAAACACTATTTCATCCACAACGATCTCGCTCTGGCAAGGCTGAGTTTTTTCCCCGGGCTGGTCGTTTTGGTGGGCGTTCTGGCCTTTGGAACCATTGGGTTTTATTTTATCAACGTGCGGCATTTTAATGCAGATTTTACCCTCCTGGCTTCATTGAAAGAGTCGGCAACCTCGTTGCTCCTGCTTAATGTGGATCTGGTTCCGGTCACCCGGTTTGCCAAAGAATTTCTCTACGGGATGCATTTCCTCGGGGGCGCCTCGCTGGCATACCTGGCTTTTTTATCCCTGCGACCCCTGGTGATCCGCAGCAAGAGCCACTCCGAAGATCGCGAGAAAGCCAAAGTGCTGGTTTCCCGCTATGGCAACTCGCCTCTGGATTATTTCAAGTCATACGATGATAAATCATTTTGGTTCTCGGAGGATGGGGAAGCTATGGTGGCCTATAAAACCAGCCGTACCTATGCCATTGTTCTTGAAAATCCGGTCTGTAAAGATGAAGCGTCGATGGTCGAGGTCATCCGGCAATTTGAGCAATGGTGCAGGGATAATGGATTGCGGACGGCATGGTACCGCATCCCTGAGCACAGTTTGGCCACCTATGAGCAATTGGGTAAAAAATCGTTGCCGGTTGGCGAGGATGCTAATGTGGACCTGACGCAGTTTAACCTGCAGGGCGCCGGCAAAAAAGCATTACGCAATGTGTTGAACCGGCTGGAAAAAGAAGGCTTCACATTTCACACCTACGACCCTCCCCAGACAGACCGATTACTGCAGCAGTTACAGGCAGTCAGCGGGGATTGGCTGAAAGAGACCGACCGGAGTGAATTGGTTTTTTCACAGGGATTATTTGATGTGGATGAGCTGCGTGAACAGCAGGTATTTACCATTGAGAACACCCAGGGCAAGATCGTTGGTTTTGTAAATATCATACCCTGTACCACTCCGGGTATGGCTAATTTTGATCTGATGCGCCGGACCCATGATGCGCCCAATGGGGTTATGGATTATTTGTTCGTCCGGATGTTTGAGCGGTTACGGGATCAGGGCTTTACCCAGTGTAATCTGGGGATGGTTCCAATGAGTGGAATCGACGACCCGGAGAACATTCAGGAACGGATCATTAAACTGGCCTATGAGCGGATCCGCCAGTTTTCACATTACAAGAGCCTGCGCTTCTTTAAGGAAAAGTTTGAACCTGGCTGGGAAATGATGTATCTGGTATACAATGAGCCATTTGACCTGATTTACATACCCGGAGCATTGGAAAAAGTCATGGAGCCCTGATCCTGAGAAATATCGCGTAAATTAAGTTCCCATAACAGAAAAGCATGTGTTACTCAATCACCCGTTGCACCCTGATCGTACTTTCTTGCCTATTACTCCCGGCAACTGCCCCACTTGGAGCTCAGACTGTGGCTAAACCCAATACCATCGTTACCACTGACGGAGAAATTGATGATGTGGATTCCTTCATCCGGATGTTGTTGTATTCCAATGAGTTTCACCTGGAAGGTCTGATCTACAGCAGCTCCCAGTGGCACTATAAAGGTGATGGCAAGGGAACCTCATTTGTTTCGGAGCTGGAGATGACCAGGAGAATTTACGGGGAACGAATGGAATTGCGCTGGCCGGGTACCCAATGGATGGACACGCTTCTCGATGCCTATGCAGAAGTCTATCCCAGTTTATCCCAGCATGCGGAAGGGTATCCGACGGCCGATTATTTGCGTAGCCTGGTACGGGTTGGCAACATCGATTTTGAAGGAGAGATGGAGAAAGAAACGGAAGGTTCACAATTCATCAAGGACCGTTTGCTGGATGATAATCCGGAACCCATTTACCTGCAGGTCTGGGGAGGGACCAATACCATCGCCCGGGCCCTGAAGTCGATCCAGGAGCAATATGGAAACACTGCCCGGTGGGATGCTGTCTACCGGAAGGTTTGTGACAAAACCATACTGTATATGATCCTGGATCAGGATGCGACCTATGCCAAATACATTGCACCCAACTGGCCGGATATTCGAATCTATTACAACACCAGTCAATTCTGGAGTTTTGCTTATTTCTGGAAACGCACGGTGCCGGAAGCATGGCATCATTTTCTTGAAGGCCAATTTATGGGTGATGCAATCATTCATGGTCATGGTCCATTGCTCACACAATATTACAGTTATGGCGACGGCCAGAAGCAAGCCGGTGATCCCGAGCACATCCACGGCGACCCAGCCCATCTGAAAGACGGTCAGTGGGGCAGCTTTGGAAAATATGATTTTATCTCGGAAGGGGATTCGCCCTCGTATTTGCATTTGATCAATGTCGGACTGGATAATCTGCAGCATCCCGAATACGGTGGCTGGGGAGGCCGTCTGGTGCCGTCTGCGACTCAACCGAAGCGATGGGAGGATGGAGACCTCGTGACCGACTGGAATCCGTATACCAAGCAACAAGATAAATCGTACCCGCAAACCCGCTGGATACCTGCAATACAGGAGGACTTTGCCGCGCGGGCAGAATGGTGTATAAAGCCATATAGGGAGGCCAATCATGCCCCGGATGTACGGTTGAAGGGAAAGGCTGTACGGACAGCTTCGCCGGGAGATCAGATTCATGCCAGGATCAAAGCCAAAGATCCGGATGGCGATTTGCTCCAAATCCGTTATTGGCAATATCGGGAAGCGGGAACCTATCCCGGTGAAGTCCATCTGACCAGTCGCGGTAATAAAGTGCATTTTCGGATACCCGACAATGCGGACCGTGGAAGCATACACCTCATTGCCGAGGTGAAAGATGGCGCCAGCCATCCAATGACCCGTTATGCTCTGTTGGTCGTTGAGGTTCAGTAGGGCTAATTAAGTACGGACCTGTACGAAGTGGAGCCGATTTTAACCTATGTTTCCAGGCTGTTCATCGATGATCCAGGCTGTTGATCCATATTTGTTTGACAAATCTTAAAGAAATAAATACATTTGTTTGACAAATCTAATAGATATGATTCCGGATCAAATTGGCCATTTCGAAGAGCAGGTATTGACGCTGGTCGCCATATTGGGTGAGGAAGCCTATGGCAATGCCATCGTCGAAGAATTCAAGAGCCGGCTGGATAAAGCCGTCAACCTCAGTTCGGTGCACGTCACCCTGTACCGGCTGGAGGATAAAGGCCTGGTGAAATCACAGATGGGCGGGGCGACTAATTTACGGGGAGGCCGGCGAAAGCGAATATTTACCATCACCAATGCCGGCATGGCTACGTTACAAAGCCTTAAATCCTCCCGCGAGCAATTGTGGAAATGGTTGCCCGGACTTAAATTCTCAAGCTAACCCATGGACAAGGGACCTTCCCGCTGGGGTTTGCGACTGTTGCGTCGATTCTGCCCCCCGGCACTGGTGGAAAGTGTCGAAGGCGACTTGATGGAGCAATACGAACAGCATTTGAAGCATCATAGCCGGCGTAGGGCCAATTTGATGTTTCTGTATCATGTATTCCGATTTTTCAGATGGGGAATTATTTCCCGAAATCATCCGACCATGCATTTTTTCAACCGTTCATTGATGGGTAATCACATCAAGATTGCCTTGCGCAACTACCGTCGCCATTTTGGATATTCTTTGATCAACCTGAGTGGTTTGGCGGTAGGCCTGGCAGTCTGCTTCATTCTTTTCAGTTATACACGCCAGGAACTGAGCTACGATGACTTTCACCGGGACATCGATAAAATGTACCGCATCAATCAAACCAATATCTGGTCTCAGGACGGAGGTTGGTTCGCCAGTACGGCCCCCCCTTTGGCGGAACAGATGCTGCAGGAGATCCCCGGGATTGAGGCGGCAACGAGGATCAACACACCCGGAAGTTTTGAGGTAAGGTACCATCAGGATGGTCTACGCGCACTGGTATTCCAGGAAAATGATGTATTGGCGGCTGACTCCAACTTCTTTGATTTTTTTACCCTCCCGCTGGTTGCCGGGGATCCGGAAAATGCCCTTTCCGGAAAAAATAAAGTGGTCATCACGGAAGAAACAGCCCATAAATATTTTGGGGATGAGGAGGCAATGGGTAAAATATTATTGCTGGGTGACAATCAGACCCCGGTGGTGGTATCAGGGGTCGCGGCCGATCTTCCGATCAATATGCATTTCAAATTTAATCTCCTGCTTTCGATGCCGACCAACCCCGCAGTTAAACAGTTTGACTGGAGCTGGATCTGGTCCCAGGTGGCTACTTACGTGAAAGTAGCTCCGGGTGCTTCGGTTCCATCCATTAATGCACAAATGACCAAACTGTTTAACCCCAGGATCCGTGCAACGCTGGATCGCATTGGAATGGACTACGATGACTTTATGCAGGGGAAAGGCGACTGGAAATTTCAATTGCAGCCGGTACGATCCATACATCTCCATTCGACAGGCATAGGTAATCGTCTGGGAACCATTGGGGATATTAAGATCGTGCGGATACTGCAAACCCTGGCGCTGCTGGTATTAATATTGGCCCTGATCAATTTTGTCAATTTGAGCACGGCCCGGGCGAATTTACGGAGTAAAGAAATCGGTGTAAAAAAATCCATTGGGGCCACTACCTATAATCTTGCCCAGCAATTTCAAACTGAATCAGTATTAATGACCTTTATGGCTGGTATATTGGCTATCCCGGTCATACTGGCGCTTACCGCTTTAATCGAACAACAAATCGGCATCGTTATTTCTTTCGCCTATTTTAGGCTGCTGGCTTTTCTAGTGGTCGTATTAATTCTTGCAGGTATTGGATTTTTAGCAGGAATTTATCCTTCCATTTATTTGTCGTCACTGAAACCAATATCCGTACTGGGTGGAAATAAAAGCAATAAATCCGGGTCTCCTGGTATGCGCAATGTATTGGTCACCCTGCAATTTGCAATTTCGCTGGCTTTGCTGAGCGGTAGTTTACTGATCTCACGGCAACTGAATTATTTAAGTCAAAAAAATTTGGGCTTTGACCGTGAAAATATTCTGGTGGTACGGAATGCTGAAAAATTAACGACTCATCTGAATGCTTTCCGGGACGAGCTGGTCAATATGCAGGGAATAAAAGGAGCCTCGGTAGCCATGAATGTTCCCGGACAGATTTATTATGAAGATATTTTTTCAAGGGAAGGCTCTGAGATCAAACTATCCGTCAACCAACTTAAAATAGATCCTTATTATTTTCCTACACTCGGGTTACAATTATTGTCTGGAAGGAATTTTGAGCAAAGTAATCCGGGAGATCAAAATCACGTCATTATCAGTGAGACGGCAGCTCGATTATTTGGTTGGTCACCGGAGGAGGCTTTGCATCAGCATATCATTTATCCGGAATTAGAGGACAACCCGGAAGTCATTGGTGTATCCAGGGATTTTAATTTTCAATCGCTCTATGAAGACATAGCTCCCATCATCTTCTTTCGTACAGATGCTCCGGTCTGGGGAGATGGACGGGTGGTGGCGATTAAATACCGCCAGGACCAGGAACGTGAAACCATCGCTCAAGCACACCGGTTATGGGATCGATTTAATCCGGAGTCACCATTTAACTATGTGATTCTCAATGATGAACTGGCAGGTATATACAACCGGGAACACCAGCTCAGCTCGCTGGTTTCACTCCTGTGTCTACTGTCTATATTTATTGCGGTCCTGGGCCTGATTGGACTGGTTTCATTTACCCTGGATCAACGCAGGAAGGAGATCGGCATCCGTAAAGTGCTGGGTGCATCACTTGGTTCCATCCTTTATTTGATCAACCGTCAATACTTGCTTTTGTTCCTGATCGGGCTGGCTATTGCGGTGCCCTTCACCTGGACCACTGTTCAGCAGTGGCTCACCGACTTCGCCTACCACATACCTGTGACCTGGACCAGTTTTGTCCTGGCTGGCTTCATCCTCATGGCCATTTGTCTGACACTGGTAGGGATGCTGATTTACAACACCATCCGTGCAAATCCGATTAAATCGATCCGGGAGGAGTAGGCGGGGAGGGGGTGTTGGATGTGTAAAACACCTCGAATGTTTGATAATATTGCGCCATTCTGCTTGAAGCAAAGTCTTTTTCTTCCTTGTAATCATGCCATGAAGAAAAAGGCCAATCATTCGGATGTTTGGTAAAGTGGTGATGAACAGGGTTTAAATGGACATACCTGATTACATTTCGAATATTTAAATAGTCTTTTACCTGATTTCGCTTAAAGTTTGATGTAAAAAGGCTGCCGTTTCTGCTGTAGACTTTATTAAAGGCTTTGGTATATCCGTTAAATAAGTTTGAGTATTGCTGGACAACGTATTTTGAAAGTAATTTTTCAAGTTCCAAATTGCCTTCAAGGTTTCCAGTCAGATTATTTTGCTTCAAATTGTGCAGATATTGTTTAAGCTCATTCATTGATTTCAAATCAATAAAACCTTGAAGGCAGGTGACATGCCCGATGTTGAATTTTTGTCGTTCGACCATTTCAAGCAGAATGCACACGTGGTTTCTGACTTCAACCAAAGCATGAAAATGGTTTGGCATAAGACAATATGCTATCGTTTTTGCCACTGGATCTATATGCTCTTCCCACTTGCTTAAGAAATAGGTATAGTTCTTTTTTTCACGATATAAATTATCAGATCCTTTAGCATGATTATAAACGTGATAGGTTTGTAATGGGTACAAATTGATTGGATATCTTGTGTAGCTAAGATAATTAAAATGAAGATGTATTTTCCCGGAGCTGTGAACATTTATTACCTGATCTTCTTTGTGTCCCTTCTTTTCACCCCCCTCCACGCCCAGACCCCTCAACCACCTATCCTAACACCGGATTCCATCACCATCTGGGAAGTATTTATCCCGATGCCCGATGGAGTGCACCTTGCGGCTGATCTGTATTTGCCTCCCGGATTTGAAGAACATCAGCCATACCCTGTCATTCTGGAATATCTGCCTTACCGCAAAGACGAAAGTCGCGGAAGGCGGTATCCGTTTTACAGTTATTTTGTCCGTGCTGGCTACATATTTGCGCGGGTTGATATCCGGGGGACCGGACGGAGCGAGGGTCATCTGGTGGATGGAGAATACTCCGAACAGGAGCAGGCTGATGGCGAGGTGATCATCAACTGGCTATCCATACAACCCTTCAGCAATGGGAACATCGGCATGCTGGGTATCTCCTGGGGTGGATTTAACGGACTGCATATGGCCATGCGCCACCCTCCCGCACTGAAGACCATCATCTCCCTGATGTCCACGGATGATATCTATCAGGATGACGTCCATTTTATGGATGGCATCATGCACCTGGATGCGTATGAACTGGGCATGGATGTGGGTAATGCAGTACCCGGGCCGCCGGACTTTATCACGGACAGTGCCTGGTATGCAGATCGCTTCGATACGGAACCCTGGTTGTTAAAGTACAAGCGTCATCAGACCGATGGTCCATTTTGGGATCGGGCATCGCTAAACGAAGACTATTCCCGCATTGATATCCCCACTTTCGTGATCGGTGGCTGGTACGATGGTTACCGGGATTTTATCCCCCGTTTCCTGGAGCATACGGACGCACCCTATAAGGCCATACTGGGGCCCTGGAATCATACCTGGCCACACACTGCAGAGCCGGAGCCAGCCATCGAGTGGAGAGATATTGCCGTGCGATGGTTTGATCATTGGTTACGGGGTGAAGAAAACGGGATCATGGAGGAACCGGCATTTATTTATTATCAGCGTGATCATCATGCCCCGGGCTTTGACCTCATGGATATTCCCGGACAATGGATTCAGGATGACCGGTGGCCGGACGGCGAGGACACCACTTTGTATTTCACGTCAAACCACGGCCTTGGAGCAGCTGCCTCCGATACATTTAGTCATCATTTACGGTATAAGCCGACCGTGGGTATTGAAGCTAGCGGTTCGGTGATGTGGTGGGGCGATTGGGCGCCGGACCAGCGACCTGCGGATGCTTACAGCCTGGTGTATGACTCTCCGGTATTGGCCGAAGCAGTTGGAGTAATGGGATTTCCTGAAGTGACATTATGGGTGGCTGCGGATGCTCCTGAAGCCAACTGGGTCGTGCGGCTGTCGGATGTGGCTCCCGATGGAAGCGTAACCGAGGTCACTGGCGCCGGATTTAATGGTACTCATCGCTATTCGGACATTTTTCCACAGCCTCTGGATCCGGATAGTGTGTATCGCCTGTCGATAGAGCTGCATGTGACATCGTGGACCTTTCAGCCCGGCCACCGGATACGTGTAGCAGTAAACAATGCACAATGGCCCATGTTCTGGCCTACACCGTTTCCCATGCAAACACTTCTCCTGGGTGGAGGCAGGTATCTTTCCGGGGTCACGCTACCTCAGGCGCCGCGGCATGCCACCCCTTTGGAGCAGCCCTTCAAGCGACCTGCAGAGGATCCCGTTCTGGCCGGATATCGCTCGATTGAATCCGAAACGTTATCAGGCTTTGCAGAAATAAACACCATCACCCGCAATGAGCGAACCCAGACGACAACCGTACTGGCGACCAACTCGGGTCGCGATGAATATCCCTTTGGAACCATTGCCTATACGGAATCCATAACCCACGAAGTCAGTGACCTGCATCCGGAGGGGGCCAAAGTGAACAGTATCTATACCATCACGGTGGAAGCAAACGGACGGGTAATAACCCTGATTGGTGAACTTCATTTTTCCGGTGACTCGGAAGCCTATTATTACGACTATACCCGGCGACTGGAAGAGGGAGGTAAGGTGATCCACCAGAAAAACTGGCAGGAAGTGATCCCACGCCAGTGATCACTCCGCCGCCGTCTTTACAGTACGTATTGCAGCCACCTGCAATTCCGGCAGATCGTGCCCCGGCGCCTTCAGGTAAAAATAACTGATCGCGGCTACATCATCAGACCGGTAATAATTCACCCAGGAGTCCGTCGTACCGGGGAGATCAGGCTGACTGAGGTCCACCACTTTTCCCGGCTCATACATGGGATGAAATACGCCGTGCTCTTCAATAATCTCTACCGGAATCAACGGCGCCCCGGAAGCCTGAACAGCCTGCAGATTGGCTTTGTTGTCACCACCCATTTGTTGGATGGTAACGCGGCAACCCTGGTGGAAATAGATTGGGTCCGGCAGGTGAAAGCGGTAGAAAGAATATAGTTTCTTTTCTTTATCTGCGACGGTACAACCCTGATATTGGCCGATATAATGGCCCTGACCCCAGCCGGTACCGATGTAATCTTCCGTGCCGGTGCCTACCAGGGTAGGAGCGTGGTCATCACCATCCAGGTAAACTTTGACTTCACCTTCCCCAAACCAGCCATTGGCATAGCGGTGATTCAGGAAGACGGTGACAGAAGTGCCCAGGTAACGCCCTGCACCCTGTACAGAGGGTAATAATTCAAAATCTTCTGCCAGTGTGGTCGCAGTATCCCGGTGCCAATAAGCGTGCAGGTACATCATGTTTTCATCCCAGGCTGGAATAAGCTGGTAGTCGATGTCAAAAAAGACCAGATCGATTGCTTTGTCCAGATCATTGACTAGTTCGATGCGCGCATGGTCCTTAAATGGCATCGGGAGATAGGATGTAAAAGAGCGCCCCTCCGGGCTGGCAAAAAAGGCGTTTTCAAAAGCCAGCCCTGTGCTTAACCCAAGGGCATAAAAATCTCCGAAAGGGACATCCACTGCGGGAGACGACTCCTGGTCCCAGGTCATCCGGATCCTTAGTCCCCGCAGATCCCGGGGTGTACGCTCCGATAAGGTAAACCACATCCGGTTGATAATCCCCGGTCCCTTGACATCCAGTACAGTGATGCTTTCCCCGGCAGGCAGGTGATCGTATGCATGCCCTTTGGCGCCGTTGTTTTCCTGGCCTCCTGCTCCTTTTACCCCATTCAGGTTCTCAAAGCTGCTCCAACGGGTTTGTGTACCGGGATGATACATAAAAGCAGCATCCGGGTAGTTGTTTACACAGGCATTCAACAAGAGGATCAGTAAGCATATTCCCAGGTATCGCATTGACGTCAATTTTCCCATAAGATAAAAAGCTTTTTGCCGTAAACGACTTATTGCGACGTGGGAAATGAATTGGAATGCTGGATTTATCGGAACGATTTTTTTCAGAAAGAGCAGTACAAAATCGTTGGTGAGGTATTATATCAATGGAGAGCAACGATTAGGAGTGATGGGGAGTAAATGCCCTTACCTGCTAATCTGATTTCATTAAATAACATAAAATGACGGTTATGCTAATCAAAAATTACCTTGGTATTGCCTGCTTGAGTTTGCTGCCCGGGTTTTGGAATCACGCCAGTGCACAACAGGTGATCATTCAAAACTGGGATGGAACGGAGGTAGCTAATCCAATCAATGCTGTTCGTAATCTTACCCTGCCAGCATCACAGGTTCAACTGGCATTTTACGATGGTTCCCAGCAATCATTTCCGCTGAATGAAGTTCGTAAAATTTATTTCGCTGATGCATCGACTACGGTTAATGCAGTGACAACACAGTCTTCCATTGTATGCTATCCGAATCCGGTCCAGGATGCGATGAACATCTCAAACTTACCTGATCAGGAATCACAGATCTCCATTTACCGCATGGATGGATCATTGGTCCAGACAAAGATGGTATATGGGATTCAAACCCAGCTTGATCTCTCGCAATTAAGCGGCGGTCTCTATCTGCTGAAAGTTAAGGATCAGGCCATCAAAATCGTGAAACTATGAGAACCCTATTTTACGCTATAATACTGATGCTATTTGCCACTGCCGGATTTAGCCAGGAGAAGCTGTTCATCCACAAAAAAGATGGACTTTCTTTAGGGGCCTGGGTTTCGGCTACTGATAGTATTTACTTTGATACCGGAGGAAGCACCCTATACATCCGGGTGGGAGACCAGCAAGCCAGTTATGCGCTGACGGACCTGGACAGCATTTCCTTCGGTGTACAGAGCAAAACCGTGATGATTACTTATACAGGTAATTCGGTGCTGGTCGTGAATCCATTGGCTTTTGAGGGCGTTGATGTGCAGGTTGCCGGAGCAATGGTGACCGTTTATGCCACCACCAGTGACCCGGAGGTGCAATATCAACTGCAGGGGGAATCCACAGACGGTACGTTTAAACTGTATAGTGAAAGTGCCTATTCCCTGCGCTTGAACGGGGTGGAATTAACCAATACAGTTGGTCCGGCTATCAACATCCAGTCCGAATTGCCAGGTGCAATCGTCCTGATGGATGGAACCCAAAACATGCTTGCCGATGGTGCCTCTTATGCCGATCCTCCCCTCGGGACAGATGGCGAAGAAGAAGACCAGGATGCTGCCTTCTTTAGCGAGGGCTCACTTACGTTTTCCGGAGATGGAAGCATGACAATTTCAGGTTCCGGCTCCAAGAAGCATGGTCTGGCGACGGATTCGGAACTCTACATTGAAAGCGGAACCATCCAGGTCACCAGTGCCGCAAAAGATGGTATCCATGGCAGTGACGGAGTCACCATCACCGGTGGCACCATCGTGGTAGCTGCATCCGGCGACGGTATCGATGGAGACGGCGGATCATTAACCATTACGGGCGGTAACATTTCGATCAACAGCGTCAAAGATGATGTCAAAGGGATTGCTAGTGATGAGTCATTAACCATCAGCGGAGGCACGATCAATCTGACGGTTGCAGGCAATCAATCCAAAGCCATCAAGTCCAAAGATCAGATCCTGCTGTTAGGTGGAACCATTGATGTTACGCTCTCGGGGGATGTGGTCCTGGAAGAGTCAGGCTCCGGTTATGATCCTTCCTATTGCACGGGAGTGAAAGGGGATGAAGGTATCGTCCTGGATGGAGCGGATGTTACTATTGTGGGAAGTGGTATGGCGAATAAAGGGGTTTCCTCGGATGTGGATGTGCAAATATTATCCGGAACACTGACCGTCTCATTGTCCGGGAATGGCGCGACCTATAAAAATGAAGACAACGTGACCGATACTTACAGCAGCACCGGTATCACGACCGATGGATCCATTTACCTCTACGGAGGGAACATCCAAATTTCCAATTCCGGCTCGGCAGGTAAAGGGATTTCTTCAGATGAAGACCTTGTGATAGGGGATGGCATAACGGAGATCGTACTGCAGGTCACTACTACCGGGAGTAAGATACTGGAATCCGGTTCAGGGCAGAATGCCGAATACGCAGAAGCCAAAACCGTTAAGGCAGACCGTGATGTAGTCATCAACAATGGCACCATCACCTTATCCTCCAATGACGACGGGATCAAGGCAGAATCATCCATCACCATCAATGGCGGCTACGTTGAAATAAGCAGGTCGGTGGAAGGTATTGAAGCCCCATTCATCACCGTCAACGATGGTGAAATCCTGGTTAACTCATCGGATGATGGTTTTAATGCGACGATGGGTAATGGGGGTGAAGCCAATGACGGTAGCCTGCTCCAGATCAACGGAGGTAAGATAGCTGTAAGCGCATCCAATGGCGACGGATTCGATAGCAACGGAAACATCAAAATGACCGGCGGGACGGTGGTCATCCATGGGCCCCAGTCCTCACCTGAAGTCGGACTCGATTTTAATGGCAACTTTGCTATTTCAGGTGGATTATTGGTGGTGTCCGGAACAAATTCCAATATGACCGAAGCCCCTGATGCAACATCCGCCCAGTATTCTGTGAAGGCAACCACGAACAACCGCATCAGCGCCGGCACCCTATTTCATGTTCAGGATGCCAGTGGCAACGAACTTTTCACCTTTAAACCGGAGCGCAATTATTACTCCATGATCTTTTCAGCGCCATCCATTCAAAACGGCAACAGTTTATCGATTTATACCGGTGGGACATCTACCGGCACGGAATGGCATGGACTGTACTCGGGAGGTACTTATTCCGGCGGGAGCCTGAAAAAGACGTTTACGATTACAAGTAAATTGACCAATGTCAGTTTCTAACCACAACAGGATGATATCCGTAATTCCTGATTGATGAAAACCGATTCTTTTTAGTTTCAACATACTCGGGAAATGGGCGTCGCGAATCGCGGCGCCTTTTTCATGCATGGACTACGCGCTGACTTCAAGTTTGTAGCCGACCCCGTGGGCATTGGAGATCTGGACGGCCGGATCATCCTTCAGTTTTTTACGCAGCCGGCTGATGAATACGTCAAGACTTCTGCCTACCACGATCCCTTCGTCCTCCCAAACGGAAGCCATCAATTGATCTCGTGAAAGGACCTTATTTGGGTGATTGGCTAAAACGGAAAGTAATTTTGTCTCCCGGTAGGTCAATTTGTGGGCTTTTCCGGCATGGTGCAAGGTCTGACGACCTACATCCAGAGACGTTGTGCCAAAACTGATCTGGTCGCTGTCCTCTGCTGTTGCCGGTGAAGTATCAACAATATTATTTCCAAACCATGATTTGCGGCGTACATATAGGATCGGCAAGAATATTCCTGCAGCGAGCAAAGCTAAAAAGCCCATCATGAGTGACCTGTCCATAGTGGCAGGCCGGGCTGGAATGAAGGTGACCATCAGCTGGTAGCAGGAGTCCGGTTGGTCACGCCCCATACAGGCTGCAAATCCTTCCTTGAGATCCAGCGAAGAGTATCCTAACAACACCTCATCCGTGTTGCAATCCAGCAGTGCCACCTGATAAGGGCCACTGATCTGATGTCTGGTAAAGGTTTGTTCCAGTACGGAGGCTAGGCTGTCGTAAATGATGTGGTGGTTTAAATCCAGACGGTAGCTTTGGTTGCCAAGTAATTCAACAGGAGGGATGGTGGAGGTCGAATCTCCCGAGATGTCCATCAATCGATCCCCGGCAGCACGGAGTGCAATATTGACCTGGTCGGAGACGACGGCCGGTCCGGAAGGCGTATCCTGTACCTGCCCGTAGACAAGTCCTGTCAGGGAGATCCAAAGCGTAATAAAATATAATTTCTTGGCAGAGTGTGTGTTCATCATACTACAAAAATACACGATGGAACGGCTTAATGCCCACATTTTGCATTCGTTTACATTGTTTTACGAGCCTTTACGGCAAGGGAATGTGCCGGTAAATACATTTGCATGGTATGATTCATTAAAACTCCAAGGTTATGAATGTAAGATCTTTTTTCATTGGTGCAGTGCTCACCCTCATTGGCTTGAACGATCTGGATGCTCAAGAACGCTTTCGCAGCTGCTCTGCGGCATTCCTTGATCAGCATATGATCGTCTCCGAATATACCGATCATGGAATATGCGAGGTTTCCAAATTGTCCGGCGGGACCTTAACCGTACAGACTGTTTACCTTTCCCCTGAGGAAAATAGGCCGACCGGCAAATTGAAATTTCGACTGGCTATCCAGGACGGCGATACGGGCACGATCTGGTCGTATTCGGACAAGACCTATCAAGATATATCCATACAGGAGATCCTGGGTAAATGCCGAGCAGGGGATCAGATCGTCCTGATGACGGTGGATGATGACTTTGCGCTGCCACATAGCAAGATCGCTGTGAAGGAATAGGCGGAAATTTCCTGGAATTCAATAATTACGCGGTTATTCCGGTATATACCAGATGCCTTTGATTAAATCCACACCGCCATGCATTTCTTCCTGTACAGCGCGGTCGATGATGAATATACCTTTTTGGGCCATAGCCTGGAAATTATCCAGCCCGTTTTGTGGAAAACCAATCCGGGTGCGGTGAATATTGAACTGGTTGGCGAAAGTGCGCCCGAAAGCTTTTTCGACTCCCGTTTTGCCGACCAAAAATCCCAATAGTCCACCCCAGGTGGAGGTGGGGTTATCGGAGTCCCAACCGCACAGAGCGCCTATTTTTATAGTTTCCTTTAAGTCACCTTCTCCGTAAAGCAGGCTGATGATGCTCGCGCCAAAATTGATTCCGGCGGCGAAGCAACCGTGGCAGGCAGGTTCCTTGGTGGCCCAATCATAACCATCTTCCTGCCTCACCTGGTACTTTTCGTATAAGGAATCGCGTACCGCTTCCCACGGTGCTCCGGTTTGATGCATTGACTCGACAAAATCATACATTTTCGCGGGATAGGCACTGTTGTCCAGATGCTTGCGTGCCTCTCTGGCCAGCCAGTTTATCTTTTCTTTCATCGTCCATCCCGGATCGGTGACGGAAGCCAGCGAGTGCATGATCACATAAAACTCAGCGATAGAGGCAGCCTGTCCCGAGGCGGTGGCACGAATAGGCAGGTATGCCATTTTTAAAGCGATATCCGGCCTCCCGGGGGCAAATAAACCAAAGATCTCAGTGGTGAGTTGTGCATCGATCATTTCATAATCCGGATTATTCGCGGGATCGCTGGTTGCCGGTGGGGTCATCCCGGTTTTCATCAGATCAAATGCCCGCTGGTTGGATACCCATAGGAAGTTTTCTTCTTCCGGCTTGATGTGCGCCAGCCATCCGTCCCGGATTTGTTCACCGGTCAGGATGGATGTCTTGTATTGGTATAAAAGTGATTGGTAGATGTATTCGATGTCCGTATCATCATCAGCGCCCCAGATGCTATCCGGCGGATCCAGGTAGAAGTCGATCTTTCGTTCCGGTGCTGCATCCTGCCAGATACTTGGACCATCCGGTCCACCCCAGCTGAGTCGTGTATAGAAACCCGAACCCCGGCCATCCAGTCCGTTACCACCTATTTTATCCATCTCGGTGATCAGCCCGGTCCAATTGGCGATGCATTCAGCCAACCAGAAGCCTTCCAGGTGGTCCAGATAATCATTCCTGGAAATTTGCCGGTCAGTGGAGTGGGTCGTATAGGGCAGGTATTCCAACTG
Organism: Lewinellaceae bacterium; assembly: GCA_020636135.1. Taxonomy (NCBI): domain Bacteria; kingdom Pseudomonadati; phylum Bacteroidota; class Saprospiria; order Saprospirales; family Lewinellaceae; species Lewinellaceae bacterium. Next base: position 3,300,024 of record JACJYK010000001.1, on the reverse strand, counting down.
TGGATCCTGGGAGACCTTGTTGACATTGATCTGACAGGAAGCCAATAGTAATAGGGCAATCCATGCATATGTGGGGTATCTGATTATTCTATAATGCATTTTCAGGCTTTTTCTTTTGTTTAAATGACTTCATTTTTACCGGGTATCGAGGGCTGTGCTCCTGGTCTGGTGACGGAGATGGATGCGGCCGTATTCGCTATTTTGATCGATTGTACGAAATCTGTTTTATCAGCCAAAGAAGCTGCCAGATAGCCGTTAAAAACATCTCCGGCAGCGGTACTGTCTACCACATCTACCCGGAGTGCAGGGATGATATCTTCCTGCCCGGATTTATGCATGAAGAAAGCGCCATGTTCGCCTAGGGTCATGATCGCGGCTTGTCTGACCTGGCGCAGCAGGCTTTTTCCCGCCTGTTCGGTGAATCCGGTCAGATCGGGGGAAACACCGGTCAACTGCCAGGCTTCGGTTTCATTTGGGGTAATGATATCTACCAGGCCTAATAAATGGTTTGGCAAGTCTTGCGCCGGTGCCGGATTCAGGATGGTCGTCACTCCGGTGATGGCGGCGAGCTCCAGAGCACGTAATACTGTCTCCAGGGGGATTTCCAATTGTATCAGCAGGACATCTGCCGATTGGATCTCGAAGGCGATGGCGTCCAGGTCTGCGGGCATCAGATGGGCGTTTGCTCCCGGGGCAACGACAATGGAGTTCATTCCGGTGGTTTCATCGACCAGGATCATCGCCACTCCGGATGGGTGACTGTGGTCGGCCAGAATAAAGCGGGTCTCGATGCCATCCTCCTGATAGCAGGTCAACGCCTGGCGTCCCAGGTCATCATCTCCTACTTTGGCAATAAAGACCACTTCTGCTCCGGCACGAGCTGCGGCCACCGCCTGATTGGCTCCTTTGCCTCCGGGTATCACAGCGAAGTCACTGCCCAGGATGGTTTCTCCCGGCGCAGGGAATCGTGGTGTCCGGAATACCATGTCCGTATTGCTGCTTCCTATGACGATCACTTTGCCCATGACGTAGAGATTATGCGTACCTCGAATAAATGATGCACGTCAGCCCGATGATGAAACAGACAAACATCAGCGTAAGCAACCGGTCAGTACCCGGAGGGGCATGCTTAAACTCCTTCCAGATGAAAACGCCCCAGATCGCGGCAATCAGAGTTGCCCCCTGGCCCAGGCCATAGGAGATGGCATATCCGGCTTTTTCGCTCGCGATCAGACTGAGACTCATACCAATGCACCAGATGATCCCACCCAGGATGCCAATAGTATGCAGCCGGAGATCTCCCAGAGAGAAATAGTCCCGGAAGGTCACTACGGATCCATTCATGGGGCGATACATGAAATAACTATTGAACAAAAAACTGGATAGAAAAACCCCTATGGCGAATACGAATAATGCGGAATATGGCGTGAGCATGCCCGGAGCGATGACCTGGTTATCCGGGGACATGGATGCCGCGACAAAGCGGAAAAAGAAACCCATCAGTATGCCTGCCAGCAAGGAGATCAGGATGCCTCGCGAAGTAGCCGATCCTTTGCTGATTTTTTTGTAAGCGATTGCATCCAGGATGATAGCGACCGAAACCAGAGCCACACCCGTAAACAGAAATACCGCGTTGCCGACCGGTGTTGCCAGGTAGTTGACCAGGACGCCCAGCACCAGGGCTAATCCAATGCCAATCGGAAATGCGATGGCCATGCCTGCCAGATCTATGGCCGCTACCAGCAACAGATTGGCGAAGTTGAATACCACTCCGCCCAGGAACGCGGAACCCAATGCGGCAGTATCCGCGTCAGCCAGATTGGCCAGGAAGCCCTGCCCCGAATCACCGGAACTCCCCAAGGTTAGACCAAAAAGCAGGGAAAACAGCAACACCCCCAAGGTATAGTCCCAGTAGAAGAGTGGGAAAGCCCAATTTTTAGTTGCGAGTTTCTGGGTATTGGCCCAGGAACCCCAACACAACATGGTGATCACACACAGGATCACTGCTACCGGATACGATTGAACAATGTACATAGTAAAGTTTCATGCTTATGGATGTACGCTGGTGTGTTCGAGATATCCAGTAAATTAAGTCAATTCTGTGGTTCACTCAAATTTCAGATCGGAAAGTATTACGAAAGCCAGTTAAGGATGCAATTCCAACCACGATCATCATAGACGGACCGTATTGCTGGTGTTTAATTATTGAGAATTTAAATGACTCTTACTTGCAGGACTCTGTGTGTTTTTTGTAATTGTTAAGGATCATCTGCCAGCCTCCGCGCTGCAATTCGATGGGATTGGTGTCTTCCGCTTCAAACACCACCGATACATCGGTTTGGTCGCCATTGGGTAAAAAGTTGACCGTTGCCTTGCGGTCATCACCCAGGGTGTAGGCTATTTTTTTCTGAGGGATCACCTCGTCATAAATACCCCAGAAGTCAAAGCCAAAGCTGCCATCCCTGGCTTCCATCCGGTAGTTGAATTTGCCACCCGGACGCAGGTCGTTCTCGCCGCTGGGGGAGTGCCAGTCATCGGAGGCGTGATTCCATTGCAGGACATGATCGACCTGCGTGTAACATTCCCAGGCTTTGTCAACGGGAGCGTTAACGCTCGCTTCGATGGAGATTTGAGTTTTAGAAGTCATTGCAGTGATTTAATGATTTGATCCAACAAACTTAGTTCATTTTATAACAGCATAGATGGCGTGATTGCGCCAGTTCATAGGGGCAATTCAGAAATATTCAGTTGATACGACCGACCCATGGAAATCCCTGAATCCCCGCCTGATGCAAACGCTCGATCAATTGGCCAATATGATGCTGAATGTGACGAATGCTGTACAGATGCAGCTCAGCGGTGGTCATCGGCAGCCAGCTGAATCCACCTGGGCTTTCCAGATCTTTTTCTGCAATGGCTTGTGGTAAACGGTCACGGATCGAATCCAGATAGTGGAGTATTTCTTCAGCAGTAAATCGTTTGCTGATGTTCACCTGTTGTCCGTCGAAAGAGGTCTTTCCCAGGTATTGGTAGTTTGGCAAATGCATGAGGTCAGCTAGAAATGTGTCTTCACTCGGGGATAAATAGAGATCCGTATAAAACAAAGTATGGTAGGCCACGCGCCAGAATGGTGAATCGTCGGTACCATCATCCCATTGAGCCAGCGGACATTTCCGGATCGTTGATTCCAGCATTTTCAGGGCTGCCCGGTATTGGGAAATGATGATGGATTGCACGGTATGTTGAGGTGTTAATAAATATGGAAGTTAAAAAGAAAGGAAATTAGACATACAGCCATATGGCTTAATTGCATTCAACCTTCAACCTTCATAACTATTCCCGATGTACGGTATCCATGGAAAATGCCGGCAGGCAGACGGCCATATATTGGGCGCCACCAGCATAGGGTGTACTGTACTGGACCCAGGTCCCTCCGCGGATCAGAATGGCTTCTCCGGCCCGGACATCCAGGACACCTTCTGCAGTCTTTACTTGTAGGCAGCCTTCCAGCACCACTGTGTATTCATTGAATTCAGGAGTCTGGACAGGCTCAACCCAACCTTCGGGAGAAGTCATCCGGGCAATGCTTACTTCGGTGGTGTCACTGTTGACCCGGCCGAAAAACTCTTCTATTTTTTTGGGTTTATTGCCGGCGGCGGCAATCAGGGTGGGAGAGGTGATGTGTTGGATCATGTGTTTATGTTCATCTTATCAATTTAAACCCATGGCCTCAGCTGCAGCCTGAGCCAGTTCGGTTTTCATTTCGCTTGCAAGAGATTTCATATTGGGTTCGTGCACAAGATTATGCATTTCATAAGGATCGGATTCCAGATCGTAAAGTTCATCGCGATCCTGGTATTTATACCACCTGATGTATTTGTAATTACCTTTTCGCAAAGCCTTGTAATCGGTATCGATCAGCCAGGGCATGGGATTCTCATAGCTGTAGTATTCCATTAAAAAGGATTGCCGCCAATCCTTGACCGGTCCCTGCATTAAGGGGACCAGAGAACGACCCTGCATCCACGCGGGAATAGCGATACCGGCCAGGTCCAGGATCGTCGGTGCATAGTCGATGGAGAGGGTGAAGTGGTCATCCTGTCCGGGATGACTGATTGCTCCCGGATAGCGGATTATCAATGGTGTCCTCACCGATTCCTCGTAAGGGAGTCTTCTTTCCAGGCTCAAACCGTGTTCGCCGTAGAAATAACCGTTGTCGCTGGTTAAGATGATGCAAGTGTTATCCAGAATATTTAAAGCTTCCAGTGCAGCCATTATCTTCCCCAGGCTTTCGTCGACGGCAAGGAGCATTTCCGAACGTTCACGGATGGTTTTATCGGTCGTGAAATGATCCAGTAAATCGTCTCCAAATTCATTTCGGATGGTCGGGCGGCTTTTTTCAATCAGAGCTTGTCCGATGACAGATGCCGAGTCCACCTGGTCATAGGATGTGAGTGCATTTGGGCGTCTTTGGAAAAATGCATCGTGATACGTGCCTTCGTGGCGAGGAGCGGGGATGAAGCGATGCCCTGCTTTAAGGTCAATAGCTCCATTGTTGAGTTGTTTCGCATCCGGATGCACAGCCTTATGACCCAGGTAAGCAAAAAATGGCTTGCTGGCATTGTTCCGGATAAATTCGATCATTTTGTCCGTTAGGATGTCCGTAACATAACCACTGATGGTGTCCAGGCGACCATCCTCATAAAGAATGGGATCTATGGTCCGGCCCTGACCGGGAAGACAAGTCCAGTAATCGTAACCCGGACGCGGGGTAGGGTCATTCCCCATATGCCATTTACCAATGTGTGCGGTTGTATAGCCGGCCTGCTGCAATAACGGTGCGAAAAGTTGTAGTCGATGACTGGCGCGATCCCGTGCAACATTATCTACAATGCCATGGCGGGAAGGATATTGACCAGTGAGGATGCTGGCACGGTTTGGGGAGCAAAGTGGTACCACCTGATACGCATTTCTGAACAAAATACCTTCGCGGGCTAATCGATCCATATTTGGCGTCTTGAGAAAAGGGTGACCTGCAATGGAAAGCTCGTCCCATCGCTGATCATCCACTACGATCATCACCATATTGGGATGCCCGGCCAGGGGAGTGGCGGACGTTTCTTCCGGCTGCTTATGCACGGATTGGCAAGCTATGAATACGAATGCCAGGGTTAAGGATAGTACTTCCGGATTTGATTTAGTCCACTTCACAGCCTTGTGGTTTACCACCGGACTGAAAATACGAATTGGCATTCAAGGGATAGAGGAAAAATTCAAATTTCCCCTGCTTTCAATTGTTTCACTGCATAATCACAGGCACGTGCGGTCAGGGCCATATAGGTTAGTGACGGGTTCTGGCACGGTGAAGAGGCCATGCACGAACCGTCAGTTACAAATAGATTTAGGACATCATGCGCCTGATTCCACTTGTTGAGCACGGAAGTTTTCGGATCCTTGCCCATCCGCGCAGTGCCCATCTCATGAATGACTGTGCCGGGAATAGCACCGTAGTCAAATGGCATCACCCATTCCATACCGGCATTATTCAGCATTTCGACAGCGGAAGCCTGCATATCTTTACGCATTTTCATCTCATTGTCACCGTAGGCCATATCCACTTCCAGTACAGGTAAACCCCACTGATCTTTCTCCGTCTTGCTTAATGTAACCTGATTGGTAAACTCGGGTAGTGTTTCTCCATAGGCTTCAAAGTAAGCCCACCAGTCTCCTGGTTTCGTAAGAGACTCTTTCCACTCGGCGCCCAGTCCCGGTTGACTCGCCCCCCGGTCCCAATCGCTCCGTCCGGTATAATTTTCGAAACTGAAACCGCGGAGGTATTCCTGGTCATTACGCTGGACATTGCGGAAGCGTGGTATGTATACACTCGCGGGGCGCTGCCCATAATAAAAGGTGTCCTTCATACCTGAGATTCCACCCATTGCTCCGATGTATGCATGGTGATCCATCAGGTAATGGCCCAAAGTGCCGGATGAATTGGCCAGACCATCCGGAAAAGCATCGGATGCAGACTGGAGCAGGATTTGCGTACTACCCAGCGTGGAAGCATTCAGGAAGACAATTTTCGAATAAAACTCCACCGTTTCTCTGGTCTCCGTGTCAATGACCCTGACTCCTTTGACCCTGTTCGTGTCCGGATCATAGATCAGACGATCAACGATTGAAAAAGGCCGCATGGTCAAATTGCCGGTTTTCGCTGCATCAGGCAGGGAAACCGAATTGCTGGAGTAATACGCCCCGAAAATACAGCCCCGGTGACAGAGGTTGCGGGCGTGGCATTTTTGCCGGCCATTGTGGTCCTGGGTCAGGATGGCCATCCGGCCGATGATCAGCTGCCGGTCTGTATAGGCATCTGCCAAACGCTTGCGGATGGACTTCTCAAAGGCATTCATTTCGAAAGGCGGCAGAAAGTCACCATCCGGTAGATTGGGGATGCCGTCCCGGCTGCCACTGACACCAATGTAACGTTCAATGTGGCTGTACCAGGGAGCGATATCCGCATACCTTAGGGGCCAGTCAATCCCGATCCCTTCTTTTCCATTGGCGCTGAAATCCAGGTCACTGAGTCGCCAGGTGTGCTTGGCCCACAGCAGTGAGCGTCCTCCCATCTGATATCCCCGGTACCACATGAACGGACGCTTCTGGATGTAGGGATGCATGCTGTCCTTGACCAGGAAATGCTTGCAATCCTGCCCAAACAAGTACAAGTTTTTCTGGATGGCATAATCTTCCTGCTCCTGCAGGGGGACCATATTTCGAAGTGGCAAGTCCCAGGGATCAGTAAGTGCCGTAGGATAGTCTTTGTTGTGCTCAACCATGCGCCCTCTTTCCAGAACCAGCACTTTAAGACCAGCCTCGGTGAGTTCTTTGGCTGCAATGCCGCCGCTCATGCCGGAGCCAATGACGATGGCATCGTAGGTATTGCCGGTAGTCCCTTTGCCGAGAATATTGAAATCTGCCATTTTGTATCTCGTTAAACGTTAAAATGCAAACTGGTCTTGCCGTAATTCAATGTCCGATCATCAGCGGGAATTTCTCCCTTATATGCTTCGGGAATTTTGACATAATTACTTGCCTTGGTGGTGCCTTCCTGCGAGGTGAAAAATCCGATCAGCGCAAGTTGCTTCAGCGTCCTGAACCAGGCCGAGTCTTCGTCTCCCTCAAAGGCTTTCCTATCCAGGGTCGTCAGATAGGAAGTCTTATCCTCCGCTTTAACGAATGTTTCCTTTATGCCTGTTAATCCTTCGCGGAAAACCTGTTGTTGGTCCGATGTCATAACCTTGGCGCAAACCTGATCAATAAACAGATGGGTATTGACCATGGATGCTGAGGCGGTTTTAGTCTCCGGTAGAATGACATCCACCAACTGCCGGACCAGATCGAGTTCGTCAGCAGAGAAAAATTCTGCTTGAAGATCCGGACTGGACGGCTGGGCACAACTGGATATAAATCCAGCCAATACACCGGAAAACAAGGTACTGGTGGTGATCAAACCCAACGATTGAATGGCGGTACGGCGATGCATTTCCTTCTAAAGTTGATAAGTTAATCGGTCAATAAGTTAATAAGATAACCACTATTAAGGTATCGGATCACGAGTTACCGGATCACGACATCAACTAACCTGCTGAGCGAAGACGAAGCAAGCGAAGTCGAAGCAAGCGAAGTCAAAGCAATGTCCGGCTGAGCGAAGTCGAAGCCTACTCCGGCCAGTCCACTTTTGGACTTTTGTAATAATTGATACCCTGGGCATCCAACCGGGGAATATAGCTGGCAAGCCGGTCTTTATATTCTTCCCAATTCCGCTCATCCTTCGGTGACCAGGAGATTTCAGATAATCCCAGCAAACGGGGATACACCATAAATTCCAGATCTTTCAGGTCGGTGACGGTTTCGGTCCACAATGGGAATTCAAGCCCTAGGATATTGTCGGCGCCGATGCCGGGGAATAAAGTCGTCGGATCCCATTCGTAGGCCTGGTCTACCTCAATGTAGGCGGCCCAATGCAATCCCAGTGGCGTCAGACTATCGTACTGCATATCCAGGTAGGTCTTGGTCGCAGGGGACATGATCAGTTTGGTGCCGTGTTCTACTGCTTTGCGGGCAAACTCTGCACTGTTCCACAGCTGAATGATGGATTTGTCATCCAGCTCGGTTTGAGCTGTTTCATCCCACCCGATGTCGGTAAAACCGTGACTGCGGACAATACCTCGTACCCGCTCAACAAATTTGATGAAGTCTGGCAATCCCGTCGAATGGCTTTCGTCGCCTCCCAGGTGGAAATAGGGGCCTGGCTTCAGGTCGGCAATCTCCCGCACAACATCATCGACAAATTGGTACGTGATCTCTTTAGGTACGCATAGAGAGCTGAAACCCACTTCGGTGCCGGTATACAACTCCCGCGCCTTGCCGTCACAATTCAGTTCTGCATAGGAGGCTAACGCAGCATTGATATGGCCGGGCATGTCGACTTCCGGTACTATGGTGATGTATCGATCACCGGCATAGCGGATGAGGCCTTTGAAGTCTTCCTGGGAATAGAACCCGCCCGGGCCACCACCAACTTCCAGACTGCCGCCTATTTTGGTCAGTTCCGGCCAGGATTTGATCTCGATGCGCCAGCCCTGATCATCGGTCAGGTGGAGGTGCAGGTAATTGATCTTCTGTTCGGCGAGGTAGTCGATGTATTTTTTCACTTCATCCACTGAGAAGAAATGACGGGCTACATCCAGCATGACTCCACGATAGGCAAATCTGGGAACATCGCGGATGGTTCCGGTAGGTACGATGAATGGGCCGGGATGAGCAGGACCACCCGGAGGAGGCAAAATCTGCAGTAGTGTCTGCATGCCGTAATAGATTCCAACCGGTTTGTTGGCGGACAATACAATACCATCGGTCTCAATGGTCAGTTGATAACCTTCGTTACCCAGGTCACTGTCCTCTTTCAGGGTAAGGTAAATGGTTCTGCGGGCAGGCGTCCCGGACTGTACGCTTACGACCGGATCGAGTCCGGTAGCTGCTTTGACTTTGGCAGCCAGATCATTACCTAATTTTTCCAGATCTTTACTCTGAACTTCAATGCCGGTTTTTTCATTCAAATGAAACGACATGGAAGTGGCTGTGATCGACATGGGCTTGGGAATAAATGGCGTAGCGGCGAGATCCGTAGGCTCTTCCGGAGCCGTGTTACAGGCGAAGAACAGGATTGCACTAAGTAGTATCCCAAAAATGGATTTTAAGGGCTTGAAGAGAGGCTTTTTCACAATGATTTATTTTCCTGCAAAGGTAATGAATCAATGGAAGAGATGGGTCTGCTGAAACAGACATTCAGCAGGTTCTGATATGATTGTGGACAAATCAGGAGTACACGTCATCCGGATGCACTATACGGTCATTCATTGAGTTCCGGATTAAGGAATCCCAGGCCTGGATTTCGGAATCTTTCAGGTTGGAAACCCTGACGAAAAACCGGAGCATGGCAGGACATCACAGGTTTGAATGTCAATAGGGTGATAATCCGGATCTTAATCGACAATCTGCATCATTTGAGCAGGTCCTGACCGAATTGTAAGATGTAGCCATTATTATCATGGATGCCAAATTCGCGCATGTTCCAGGCAAATGTTTCGGGAGCATAGACAATTTCAACCTGATCTTTGACGACCTCCCACCAGGCATCCAGATCATCCACTTTGAAGTAAAAAGAACCGGTGAAAACAGGCCTTTCAAATGGTGTGTGAGCATTTGGGCGCGCAACCATCAGATCAATGGCCCCATGGTACAAGCCTGCCCATCCCCAATCGTCGTTGCGATCTCCACACACAAAGCCTAATCGGCCGGTATAGAAATCAATGGTATCCTGGAATGCGTTGGTCCAGAGCATTGGTGTCAGACTGCGGATGATCATAGTAAATTATTGATGATCAATTTTTGATAAGGTTTTTGCAGATGGCCGGAATACCGTACCATGCCGGGTTCCTTCCGGGAATACCAAACGGTCACTTACATCAACCCAATGTTTCAGGTCGGGGGATAAAATGGCTCCCATCCGGTGCTCCTGGTAACGGTCAAAATAAACGATCCAGCCCGTATCGAGGTGTATTGCAGTGGGACCTTCGACCCAGTGTCCGGAAATAGGAGGTGAGGCCGGGGAATAAGGGCCCATCAGGCTGTCACTGGTTGCCATCCGGATGTTCTTCTCCGCCTCGGGCAACAATGTCTCATTCTTCAGAAACATCACGTATTGATGGTCAATATGCCGGATGGTCGCATCGATGACATTAAAGCCGGGATCATAAAACAGGCGGGTAGGGGTGAAGTAGACAAAATCCCTCGTCGTGGTGCAGTACATCCGGTGGTTGTATCCGGAGTCTCCCAACGAATCCGTTTCCGGAAATCGCCCGGGAATCGTCGTTGCCCAATAAATGAGATAGGTCCCAGAAGGAGAATCAAAGTAAATTTCAGGAGCCCAGCAGTTTCTGGCGGTCGGTTCTTCTTCCATGACCGGTATGTATTTCTGCGGTGACCAGTTGATAAGGTCCGGGCTGCTCGCATAACCGATACCCCGTTCATTCCAGCTTACAGTCCAGACCATATGATACTGGCCATCACCGCCCTGGATGATGCAGGGGTCGCGCATCAAATGGTCCACTCCGGCCGCCGGTGTAAGAAATGATGAATCTCCGTGCAATGCTTTCCAGTGAAAGCCGTCAGCGCTGTGGGCCAGATGCAGGCCATCTTCACCATTGCCTTTGAAATATGCAAATAGATAGCCGGAAGGTTCTGTGGTTTTGCAGGCCGAAATCATGTTGATCATCATCAGGGCCAGCAATGGAAATCCTGTTATCGGTTGGATACGCTTCATGTACTCAAAATACCGATATTTTGGAGTTGGCATGATGCGTTTATGAACTCATCGCTGCAGTAATTGCAACATTCCGGAAAGGAATGGGCTCAATTGTTCACCCAAACCTGAAAAGAACCCGGCATCGGTAGCCTCGACCACTTTGACCGCTTCCTGAATGCGTTGCTTTCCGGCTGCGGTCAGGGTCACTACCTTAGCCCGTGTATCGGTGGCATGTTCCTCTCTGGATAGGAGGTCCTTGGCCTCGAGGGTCCTAAGTACCTTGGATACCATCATCCGGTCGGTCTGGCTATGGTTGGCTATATCGATTTGTGTTACTGCTTCCTGCTGACGCGATAACCAGGCTAATGCGGCCATCAGTACAAATTGGGTGTGCGTGAGGTCCAGGGGATCCAGCGCATGTTTGATCTGCCGCTGCCAGGCCATCGTCAATTGCCAGAGGACATAGCCGGGGCTGTCTTCAGGCCGGTCAAACTGAAAGGTTACGGGTTTGCTCATGGCTTTCCTGAAGCATTTTGGATGCTATTAAATTATAATCGGATGCCGGAATTTCAAAGAATCCGAAGCGAAATGGGTAACCCCAGCTTTTTTTGTTTTGGATGAAGGATAGCTGATCTACTAACGGCAGGATGGAAACATCCCAGGCAGGAAAAAATTCAATTTCGCGCCGGGAAGGGCAAAAATCCTCCGACATCTGAATGGAATAGACATCGCCGTCCATGACGGTGCCTATCGCCGTAAATTCCCAGCATGGTGCAGGCTCCCCGAATTTAAGCTTACTGGAATAGTAGATGACGCCGTCACCGGGTCGCATCCGTTTCAGCGGGCTTGCTTTGCCATGGCAGGCCTGGGCGATTCCTTGCCGGATGCCATTCCGGACATGGTCCTTTGAAGCGACAATAATCCAGTATTTACGGGGTCTTGAAGGCGTGTCGGGCATGATTTATGATTTTGTTGCCACAAATATAATATATACGACAACAAAATGCAATTATTTTTTCACTTCACCCTTTTTCACGGTTATTGTAAAAGGATGGACAGCCCTTCGTTGACGACTAACAGTGTACCACCAAAGGGTTTTCCAGCATCCTGGAGGAGTTCCTGAATCTCCGATTCCGCTTCTGTAGCCTGCTCCTGGTTTAATTTGGCAATAACCAGACGGGAAAGCCGCGACAGGTGATCAGCATGGGGTGCTACTTCATCCAGTTCTGGATGTTCGGACCGCATGCTTTCCACATAGGCCGCCGATTCGATCCAGCGATCCAGCCAGCTGATGATTTGTGCTCGCAGGCTGTCCCTGGGACTGGAAACATATTCCTGTGCTAATTGATTGAACCGATAGGCTACCTTGCTTTCCGGCATGGCTGCATCGACCATCCGGTCCAGAGGCATTTTCACATTGTAAGGCTGTGGATAAATTGTCATTCTGTTGAAAAATAGGTCCTCCTGCAATACATCGGCAAAATCCTGTAATGCCGGTGACCATTTGCCGGTAATGCCGGTGAGCAGATCGTATTGATTGCTATGGCTCTGCAGTCCTTGCCGGACCAGACCCTCTTCGGTGATCCAGAGACGACGGTACATGTCTTTTACATCGGAGGTCAGGGATTGCGGAGACCACCATTTTTCTGCAATGGCTGCCATCCTGGGCCAGACCCTCCCTTCCAGTGTCTGAGCACTTACCATTTCTGTCCACATGCAGGCCTCACCTCCCAGAATATGACGGGTCTCTTCACCTGTCAGTGGCTCGATCTTTTCAAACAAAGGAAGCGGATCACCATCGGGGCGATCGGATCCTCCATTCTTTACGCCTTTAATATCCAGTGAAAACAGGGCTATTCGCATGGTGCCGGATAAGGAATCTCCGTGGGCAGTCAACTCATATTTTATCCTGCCAAAAGAAGATTCATTACTGAATGTGAGTAGGTTGTTTTCCCACACAGGATCTGTGAAAGAAGCGGTATTGCCCATCGATTGAATGATACCCCGCAGATCGCCATCTTGACCAAACAGGTACAATTCCCCATCCATGACATTATCCTGAAATGTTATCGTTGTTTTCCAGCTTTGCCAGTTGGATGAATCAATCTCAATGGTGACCGCCCCGGGGATGATTTCCGGGTCTACCTGATAATGTTTTCCTGCGGGCTGCTTATAGTCCAGGTAATAGCCATTGGAAAGGACGCCATCGTAACCCTGGCGGGCAGCAGCCCACAAGGCTTTTGGGTCGCGCCAGGGCTGAATGATGATGCCGGATGGAGGTAGATCGGGGTGAAGGATCTCATCCCAGCCCATCATCCGCTTACCATGTGCTGTCAAAATAGCGAACAGGCGCTGATTGAAATAAGCTTGGAGGCCGTGGTTATCAGTCAACTGATGATCCTGGATAAACTGCTGGATGGATGGATTCTCATTCCAGTCATGGGGATTGACTTCATCACCGCCAATATGCAATACCGAATCTGGAAATAATCCGGCCATTTCACCGATGATACCATCCAGAAATCGATACACCTCTTCACGGGTAGGGTCCAATACCGGATTCAGCACACCTGCCAGGCCGTCAATGGTATAAGGACCGGGAGCGCTGCCCAGTTCAGGATATCCAACCAGCCAGGACGTAGAGTGGCCGGGCAGATCAAATTCCGGAATGATGCGTATGCCCCGTTCCGCTGCATAATTGACCATTTCCCGGATATCATCCTGCGTATAATAGTTCCCCTCGGATCCCTGCTCCTGCAACCTGGGATAACGACGCGACTCGACGCGAAACCCCTGGTAATCGCTCAGGTGGAGGTGCAATACATTTAACTTGACAGCAGCCATAGCATCCAGATTGCGCAAAATAACTTCCTTGGGAATCCAATGCCGGCATACATCGATCATCAGTCCGCGCCAGGTATAGCGAGGTTGGTCTTCCAGCTCTACAGCCGGGATCACCCAGTTGTCCCCCTGTCGCTGCACCATTTGTGCCAGGGTGTTCAGACCGCGGAGGATGCCATATTCATCTGCGGCTTTCAGAACAATTTGACTGGTTGACACCATCAGCGTATACGACTCATCCTCCTGAAGGTTTGGATAGCGAGGACTTTCCCGGCTGCAATCGATGATCAGTTGCGGTCCGGTTTTGCTGGAGAAATTCATCTTGGTTTGCCTGGTCAAGCGAATAAAGAAACGATCTGCTGCACCTTCAATCCGGGCGGTCCGGATTGCTGTATATTGAATGGACCAGGTCTGCGGGATTACGAATGCGCCATCCTTTAATTTCAATTTTGCCGGCAACGGCATGATTTCCAGGCGTGCCCGGTCGGCATCCGAAATAGCCGGTGGCGCCGGACGAAAATACACATACCATAGAATGCCAGCTGCCAGGACCAGAAGTGCAACTACGAATGCCAGGATCTTAAGGAATTTCTTCATCAGCTGAAGATAAGGATCAGGAGCATGTAGTCAGCAGTCGGAATATCTTAAAAATCGATACGGTAATAAAACAGCGGCAAAAAACCGAGTTGGTATTCCTCCCGGGTGTAATTGGTTTCCGGGCTGTCCGGATCATAAGTTAAAGTGAGGATGTTCTTAATATTAAAGACATTGACCAGGTCGACAGCTATTTCATGGGATACTTTATTCCGGTTAAAACGGTAGTTCACTTTCGCATCCGCCCGGAAATAAGGCCTGAAAGCATATTTATTGTAATTGCTGTTGTTAAGGTATATGATCTCTCCTTCTTCCCTGGAGGCCGTTTCATCAACATCTCCATACCTCCTTCCTCCTGCAAAGGTGACCTTTCCACCTGCATTTAGGGATGACCGTTCAAATTTCCATTCCTTGGCAAATAAGGCATTCATGGCATAATTACCATTAAATGTCGTATTGGTCAATTGGCCATTACTGCCCTTGTATTTACTGTCATACAATGATCCGGTGAACAGGAAAAAATATTGATTGCTGAAGTATTTTTCAATGGTAAGTTCAAGTCCGTAATTTCTGCCTGTACCGGTATTTTTTAATTCATCGGGAAAAAACCTGGAAAATCCGCTGCCTGCATTGATCAGGGAGAAATAACTGGAATTTTTCTCTACCGGTATTTTAGTGAGGTATTGAAAATAGGTTTCTGCTTTAAAGCGAATATTGCCTTGTAAGGAGAGGTCATATCCCGCCACGATCTGGCTGCTCTTGCTTAACCCCATACCGAGATTATAGGGCTCGGCATTGGTGTTTACCGGATTGTAAAAATACAGGTAGTTGGATTGGGTCTGACTATGGTATCCCAGTCCCAATGACAGCTTCTGGGTTTTTGTCAGTGAATAACTCAGCCCCAGCCGGGGTTCAAATGGTGAAAAGCTATTGGTATTCAACGAATAATACACGGAAGTTATGCCTGCTGTTCCGATGAGGTCATCGCTGAATTTGTATTTCATTTGCACATAAGGTTGCAACAGAAGCGGAGTCGCCGTAGAGTTCCACCTTGTTTTCCAATCTTCTACCGTTAGCTCGTTGTTAAGGTCAAAACTCATCACCCGGGCGCTATCCTGATAATAGAGGTCAAACAGGTCGGCATTGATCCCTGCCTTCATGCTCGCTTGTTTGTTGAATTTCCGGTTTATGAAGAAATACGCTGAATATTTATTTTCCCGAAACACATAATCCAGGATGCTGGGTAGGTTGTCTTTATTGTAAGGTGCCACATAAGTATATTCTCCCTGCTCGACATAGCGGGGTAAAAAATCGTGATGCGCCTTGATCCAGCTGTTGGAGGCGGAGAAAGTCGTCTTGATATATGTTCTTTCATTGACAGGGTGGGTGTATGAGAGGCCTGCGACACCCATTCTGGACGAGAAATACTGGTCCCTGTCGTTTGATCCATAAATAAGAGTTTCATTATCCGGCACAGTATCCTGACTTAAGATAATATCGATGGTAGATGTGCCTCCAATGCCAAAGAAGGAAATATTGGCTCCGGATTTTAAGGGGAAATTAAGTCTGAAAGCTCCGTCCTGATATTGAGGGATAGCATCTGTTCCCACATTAATTCCTAAAAACTGGAATAATTGCAGTGTAGAATACCGGTAGGTAGCAAGAAAGGATGATCCGCTCTTTTTAGAAATAGGGCCTTCTGCCATTAATTCCGTTCCTAAAAAACCCAGTTGACCGCTGAATTCCAGTTTCTCGTTATTGCCATTGCGCATTTTCAGGTCAAATACGCCAGCCAGGCCATTCCCGTATTCGGCAGGAAAAGCGCCGGTAAAAAAATCACTGTTGGCCAGGAACTTGTTATTGAGTATTGTGACAGGGCCCCCACCGGTACCGGGTATGGAAAAGTGATTGGGATTGGGGATATTTATTCCTTCCAGCCGCCAAAGGACTCCCTGTGGACTGTTACCTCTGATGATGATATCATTCCTGGAGTCATCCGCGCCCTGCACACCGGCAAAATTGCTGGCCATCCTCGCGGGCTCACCCCGTGATCCGGCATATCGGTTGGTCTCTTCAACCGAAAACTCCCGGGTACTTACCGTAGCCATTTCATTCCTTGCTTCACCTGCCTGTCTTGCTACAACAACGATTTCCTGCAGATCGGTGACCGATTCCTGCAGGGTGATGTTCAGGATAACTTCCTTCCCGGAAGTAACGATGACATCGGCCATCTTAAAATCTTTATATCCGAGGTAGGAAAAAGTGATCGAAACCCTTCCAACCGGGATTTTCTCCAGCCTGAAATCTCCGTCAAGATCCGTGGTGGCGACGTATTGGTTGCTCGCTTCATCCAGGGCAATGACGTGCACGCCAATCAGCGGAAAATGGGATTCACTGTCTGCAACTTTACCCCGGATGGTTTGCGTCGGCTGTGCCCAGGTGATGGTTGTAATCAAGAAAGGTAAGATTGATAGTATTTTCATCGGTTTCAGTTCTGTTGTTCCATTACTAAAATAATGGATTGGTAATTATGAAGAGAATCAGGGCATCAAAATGTAGAGGTGTTTATTTGTAGAGGTGTTAATTTGTATATCTGTATATCTGTATATCTGTTTATTTGTTTATTTGTAAATCTGTTGATTTGGGATTTAGATGAAAAGAGAGGAGGTTAATTTCGCATTCGTTTTTCCCTGGCAGATCGCATACCTCCTTCGAAGGGGGATGGATGTTGCGACAAAGCATCGGGGCAATAAGGTATCCGGGCTTCAAAAAAGCCACAACATTTAAAATCTAAAATCTAAAATCAGTTAACCTGAAATCACATCAATCTACTGGTCTGCGCCCACGTACTTCGCTGTCCGCTGGTCGGATATAACGCCCTGCCAATTCAGGCCATAGCCAAAATTGTAAACGTGCCCTGCGGAATCCTTATATGGCTCCATATCCAGTGGTACATCCTCCTTTTGGGTCTCTACAGTCTGCATGTTAGCCGGCATTTGTATCGGAAGCAGTCCGCCGGGTTCGTGATCTCCACTGATCAGATCCAGCAGAGCCTGGTCCTGAACGCTGAAACTGACTAAAACAGCATCGACATACGGTTCGAACTCCATAACGGTGGGATTGGACGCATCCAGACAGACGATGACCGGTTTGTCACCCATGGCTTTTTTGGTATCCATAACCAGTTGCAGGTCAGACTGGTTACTGGTTTGGATCGTTTTTCCTTTGTAGGAACGGTTGGTAAATGATTCTGTTGGATCGCCGCCGGCCATGCTCGGATCACGGGCCAGGTCTGCGGTATAAGGGCTATACTGGAGGCTGATGGGCACGTACCCATTGCCCCCCCTGGACAGGTCAGCTTTATCATAACCGGTTCCGGAAGCCGGACTTTTGATGAAAACCAGGGCAACATCGGCTTGTTTTGGGTCTTCGGTCACTTCATAGTATTTGCGGATAATGTCCATATTCACCGGATAATCGATGCGCTCCGGTGTTACATTACCAAACCAGCCAACGGTGGAGGGAAACAGGCGTTTAGGGACGAAGACGGTCTTCTTCTTTGCGACCGGCATTACCTGATTCGTGTTTTTAACCATGACGATGGATTTCAGCTGCGCTTCGTATCCCGCAAGCATAAAATCGGGTTGGCCTACCGTTTTGGCAGATTCTTCCGGATCGAGGTAAGGATTTTCGAACAAACCGGTCCGGAAGATGTTTTTCAGCAGCCTGATGGCGGAAGCTTCAAACCGGTCACGGGCAGGCTGTTCGCCATATTTGTCAACCAACATCTGGTACGCGGCCATGACCGGCTCAGCGTCGTTATTGCCGCCAAACTGATCCACACCAGCTTCGATCACTTTGAAGTGTCGTTCGGCTATGGATGCTGTTTCCATGCCCCAGCATTTTCCCAGGAACTGGTCGGGTGTACCTGGATCGGCGGTGATCATCCAGTCGGTACATACTACGCCGTCGTAGCCATAGACTCCGCGCAGGAGATCGTTGATGATGTATTTGCTGTAGCTGTTACCCACATTCTCGCCGTAGACCGTATCCTGCTGGTAGGAGATGGTATAATAGGGCATGACTGCTGCGGCCATTCCGGTGCCACCGTTTAAATGAAAGGCGCCGTCGACAAAAGGTTTCAGTTGATCCTGCAGGTTGTTTCCCGGATAGACAGCAAATTTTCCATAACCGAAATGGCCGTCACGACCACCTTCCTCCGGACCACCACTCGGCCAGTGCTTGACCATGGCATTGACACTCTGAAATCCCCATCCTCCGTTCTCCGAAGTCTGAAATCCGTCGACATATGCGCGAGCCATATCCGTTGCCAGGCCGGGATGTTCACCAAAGGTTCCATTCACGCGGTTCCAGCGTGGTTCGGTAGCCAGGTCAATTTGTGGTGATAGCGCCGTCGCGATACCGAGGGCGCGGTATTCTTTCGAAGCTATGGTTCCGAATTGTTCCACGACTGCCGGATCAAAAGTGGCAGCAAGGCCCAATGAGCCCGGCCACATCGATATAGCACCACCGGATCCGAGGTTGTATTCGGCATTGGCTACCGTGCCGTGCCGCGGGTCAGAAGAGTTATTGGCAGGTATCCCTAATCCCAACCCTTCTACCAGGGCTTGCACATTATTATTCCACTCGGCGGCAACGGCAGGAGATTCGATAGTAGTGACCAGTACATGCCTGAGGTTGTCTTCCTTAAGGAATTCAATTTGCTGGTCGGAAAGATCCGAAGCTTTGGAACCGCTTTGATCATAGGGTTTACCCTGATAGGTGCCGTCACCGCGAAACCCTCCTCCGGGAATTCTTTGATGGGCGCTGTAAAGCATAAGCCCGGCGATTTGTTCTACGGTCATTTTTTTGGCCAGGTCAGCAGCACGGAGATCGGCAGATAAGCGCCAGTCCTCATACGGGTCAAGAGATCCGTTGCGGTTGAGATCTTTAAAGGCATGCCGGCTTACGGTAAGGATGGATACACCGGATTGGGGCGAATATCCCAGGGCAGCCCCACCGTTGTTGGTGATCACTTTATAGGTTCCGTGATCCGCTTCAGTCCATTGGGGAGCACAGGATGTAATCAGGATCGCCAGGCTGACTGCCAGTTGGATTTGAATAGCGCGCTTGCTGTAGTTCATAACGTTATAGATTATCATTGTGTCAATTAGACACAATATACAAATTTTGCGATCTGTCCGTAGGTTTTTCACTGGCCTGGTCTAACGAATTATTCAAAAACCTGACAGAATCCGGTATCTTCATCATGCCGACAATCTGCAGTCAAACCAGGACGTGGCAGAATGGAATAGGCAGGATCGGGATTTAGTAAAATGAGTTATTTCTTATGGTCACCTTCCGGAAGTATACACCTGCTGCAGAGTTGCAGACTATTGTCAGAGGAATTGAGCTTCTGCATATGGTTTGGGAAGAAGGAGTGGCCATGCCTCCTCCCGAAATAACCTGTCTTGCCAATACAGAACAAAACTTATATTTCTACCCGCATGAGTCCATAGTGGCGTTTCAAACACCAGTATCAGCCCCTGAAAATGTACCATTTTCCATTGTGACAGGCCCAAAGGTCAGGCCGGTGAAATTGAAATTTGGCCGGGATTACCTGATGATCAAGGTGCAGTTCTATCCCACCGGCCTATATCGTTTGTTGGGCAAGCCGATGCAACCGCTGATCAATATTGGCATGGATGCCCGGGAATACCTTGACGACCTCGATCCTTTGTATGAAAAGTTGCGGGCGGAATCATCGTACGATTTGATGGTGCAGTACATCTCCGAATATCTTACAGGCCGGATACAAAACCATATGCTACCTGAGGAGCCAATCGACCAGGTTGCCATTCAGATGCTGGACCCTATGCTCAGGAAAAGCCTGGAAGAATGGGCTGCTATGGCTTGTCTGAGCCTTCGGCAATTTGAGCGCTCATTCCGGAATCGTGTGGGCATCTCACCCAAGCTCTACACCCGGATCGTCCGGTTCGAGCGAGCCATGCGTATCAAAGAAGCAAATCCCGGCTTTAGCTGGTCACAGATTGCTTTCGAATGTGATTACAACGATTCTTCGCATTTATTACGCGAATTCCGGCAATTTGCCAATTTCCCTCCGGGTAGCCATTCGAAATATCAGACGAGTGGTCACGGTGATTTTCCCTCCGGGTAAAAGATGTCGATTTTTTCCTAAATACGTCAGAGCATAGGACCATAGCTTTGAAGTACATCAACAATTGTTTCGCTGGTGTCAAATAAAGAAGTTATGGAAAATACAGTTGCAATTAAGAAAACAAATCGTGATAGCCCGGGTGTACTTTTACCGCCTCCGATTATTTACGTTATATTTTTTATTGGCGGGCTGAAATTGAATAAATTTCTGGCTATCAATCTGGATGGCTGGCATACAGTAAGTCAGGTAACCGGAATTTTATTCATAGCACTGGGCCTGCTTTTTATGCTGCCAAGCGTATGGAAATTCTTCAGGACACATAATACTTTAATTACCATTAAGCCTGCATCATCCCTTCAAACCAACGGGATTTACGCCTGGACCAGAAATCCGATGTACCTTGGATTATTGCTCTTATATGGTGGTATTGCCTTTTTCACTCAGAATTATTGGGCAATAATCTTTAGCCCGCTGGTTATGCTGGTCATCCAGGAATACGTTATAGTACGGGAAGAGCATTACCTCTCCAGAGCATTTACCGGTGAATATCAGAATTATAAAAATACCGTCCGCAGATGGTTGTGAAATCTTTCCTGGTTAGCGGAAAATCCAGCACGCAATTACTATAGCCAGAAGAATACCGATACCACCATTTACCAGTAGGTAGATCCGTTCACTGCGAAACCGGATCAATTGTGAGAGCAGCCAGGATAGCCCTAGTTGGACAGCAAATAAAAGTCCAATGTAAATAGCAAACACAAACCAGTTACCTCCATCGGACATCCAGCTTAAATTGAAATTTCCTTCATCGATAAAAAACAGGAAAAAAGTAATAAGTAATGCTGTTGTCAGAAAGATATGCAGGTGTTTATCCGGATTGGTGCTGGTGTTGTACATAATGAGGCTTGTTTGTATCAAGGTACTCTAATTCGCTGTGCCATCCAAATGAATTAGGCTTCCTTTTTCAGTGTGATCAGGGTTATTTCCGGAGCCATGCCCAACCGCCCGGGAAATCCCAGCCAGCCCAGCCCCCGGTTGACATGGAGGAATTGTCCGCCTTCTTCATACAACCCAGCCCAGTGTTTGTATTTGTATTGGATAAGGCTCCATTCTTTGTTTCTGGTCTTGATTCCGGCCTGCATTCCGTGGGTATGTCCGGCAAGTGTCAAGGCAATATCGGTTTGATTGATAACCTCGCCAGACCAGTGGGATGGATCATGTGATAACAGAATTTTACAGGGTATGGAGGCTACATCTTTCATCGCGAGAGCAAGATCGCCATATTGTTTAAATGGAGGTTTGCCCCAGTTTTCCACACCAATTACGGCGATTTTATCACCTGCCCTGGTCAATACAATGGCTTCATTGCGCAGCAGATTGAAATTGATCTCAGGAAAAAAATCTACGATTTCCTTAAAGTTTTCCTGTTTCTTCCCTTCTTCAGCCCAGGTACTGTAATCTCCGTAATCGTGATTTCCAAGGACGGCAAACTTGCCATAATTTGCTTTGATCTTTTTTAAGATGATGTTCCAGCCTTTTAATTCCCAGGCGTAATTATTTACCAGGTCGCCGGTGAAAAAAACATAATCCGGCTTTAAATGATTGATCAGATTTACAGCGTGTTCCAGGATGGAATACCGGTAATTAAAACTACCCAAATGCATGTCTGAAATCTGGACGATGCGCAAACCATCAAAGGCCGTTGGTAAGTTCCTGAGCGGAATTTCTATGCGATAAACCTTAAATCGGTACACGGTGCGGAAGATCCCGTACAGAATGACAAAAAAAGGTAAGAACCCGGCCAGCAAGCCAAGCAAACTTATGATCAGAAAAGATTGAGTGGGTGGGAAAATAAAGTTGGCATATTGCAAAATGGTCAATATAATGGCGAATAGTAATTTGGGTGCAAACGAAGAGACGGTTAAGCCATACAGGGATGATAACCATAACTGACGGCGACGGGGATGCATTTTGTCGAACCGTATTTTGAGGGTAAGTATCGCTGTTACCAAAGCAATAGTAAACGTCCAGAAAAGCACATTGATCCCAATCCGCAGAACAGCATTATGGGCAAATGCCTTACCGGTGATCGATAATAAACCACGAAACGCAAATGCATCAACCACCACCAGAAAGATGCACAATAACAGGATCATACGGAATGAAAAACGACGCATGTCTTATGGTTCTATTTCCGGATCATTGGTCGTTCTCCTTGGATCCTTAAGAGCCCAGTAGATGCCCCTTACCCCGGCGACCCATTTCCCGTATAAAAAGATGAGTGTGATCTCCTCAAGTGTTTCGATGAATCCCAAAACGATCATCAGCCAGAAGAGCCACATAACCGGTCCAAAAAACAGCATCCACAGAATAAATGCCGACTGGGCGATTGCAGAGCTTTTAGCCAGGTAGGTGTGAAATGCAGTCGTCTTTCCGTATTTGTAAAAGGCCAGAGTCATCTGGATCAAATAAGGCGCAAAGGCAATGACGATCCATACCCATTGATCAAGGATGAACTGCGTTTCAAACCTCAGGACACCCAGCAATCCTAAAGTGAAGGTTATCTGATCACCTAATGAATCCAGCTGGGAACCCCGGGCGCTGCAGATATTCAGTCGGCGGGCGACAAACCCGTCGATGGCATCGGTCGAATAGCTGATCAGCAGAAGCCAGGTGAACCATTCCCGGTAGCCCAGAGCTAATAAAAAGACCAGTACAGGTGATGCTCCGATACGGTAAAACGAGAACCAATCGGCAATATTGAACTCTTTAATCTTCCACATACCCAAGTAACTAACCAAACAATGAAATATAGGTTTGTCCTTTGGTATAATCAATGTCATTAATGTCTAAAAAGATGATATTGATCAATGATCCTTCCCGGAAGCATTCCTACTTTTAATGTTTAAATCAATCGCCACTTCCAATGGGTGATTTGGACTTTTCTTGCCATTCATTAACCCAATTTTCCAGCCTGGAAAGGCGGGCCATCATTTAAAACCCGGAATACGATGAAAAAATTTTCGGATATGAGATCAGCCCTGTACCTGATACTGGCCCTGTGCTTCATAAGTGGGGCAAGGGGTAAAGCACAAAATACTTTGTACACGCGGGGTATCGGACAATATCCTGGTGATGAAGCCGAAAACTACAATCCAATGCCCGCCGGCACGGATGATCAGATCCGCAATCTGGCCTTACACCGTACTGCTTTTCATTCATCCAGTTACGATTACAACCTGACCGCTCAATTGGTTACCGATGGCATCACGGATACCCACATGCCCACCATCTACTCCGGATCTACCAGTCAGGGTGGTGAGCTTCCTAAAAATCAAAGACTTTATCTGATCGACCACAATCCGGTTACCCGGCTGCCTATCCAGGGTCCGGAAGGATGGATCCAGATCGCGTGGTCCGGGCCTATCTCTCTCCCGGCATTCGATTCGCTGCTTTTTGGGTTTGATGTGCAGGGCAACGAGTCTTCCCAGGCGGGCTGGTCTATAGAATTAAGCGGTTCCAGGGATGGCTCGCGGTGGACCTCTATCCGGAAAGTGACGGGTGTTGGCATCCCGGGTGATACCATCACTCCAGCCTATAAATATTTCCTGCCCGGCAATCATCGTGTGATCCCGATGAAGTGCATTCCACAGGAAGGATTGCATTATTTACGTATTGCCTTTCAGGCGCCGGCGGTTAACTGGTGGAACATCGGGGGCATGGAGACTTTTCTGGAAGGTCATAAAGTAACCTTTCTGACCTCCTCCACCTTTACCAGTGCCTGGATGGATACAGGACAGGAGCAGGAATGGGTTTCCGTTGACCTTGGTGGCCCATCGCAGGTTCGTGAGGTGATCCTGGATTGGATCCGCAGAGGTGATGGATGCCATTTGCAGCACTCCCCGGATGGACAGCGTTGGACAGACTGGATCGCCATACCGGCCTCGGCTGACGGATCCCGGGATATGCTTATCGTCAGCGAGCCTGTCGGGATGCGTTACCTGCGCCTGTTAATCGATCATAAAAACACGACACCAGCAATATTAAGTGAACTCCAGGTGATGGGGACCGGTGGAAAGCAATGGAGACCGAAACCAATGGATCCGCCCGGGGATCATCGCATGCTATTGTCCGGCGGTGCCTGGAAGGTGCAGCGGACCTCTCAGGTTCGCGAGGATGGCAGAAGGCTGGGTCAGTCTGGCTTTGACGATGGAGAATGGGTAACGGCAACGGTGCCCGGAACGGTGCTGTCCAGCTTTCTGAATGTAGAGGCCATCCCGGATCCCAACTACGGCGACAACCAGCTCATGGTTTCCGAATCCTACTTCAACAGTGATTTTTGGTATCGCAATGAGTTTGAAATACCTCAGCATTTCATCCGCGACCGCGTATTTCTCCAATTCAAGGGGATTAACTGGAAGACAGAAGTCTTTTGCAATGGAAATCCGGTCGGAACCATTGCCGGGGCTTTCACCCGGGAGGTATTTGATGTAACGGATTTCATTCATCCCGGCACCAATGCCCTGGCGGTCAGGATCCGGTGCAATGCTAATCCGGGCGGCGTCAAAGAACAGACGGCAGCCAGTCCGGATCTGAACGGCGGCGTGCTGGGCGCCGATAATCCGACCTTCCACGCCACCATCGGCTGGGACTGGATACCCACCATCCGCGGTCGTGATGCGGGAATCTGGGATGATGTCTTGCTGACTTCCACCGGGCCGGTCACGCTGGAAGATCCATTCGTGGATACCAGGCTGCCGCTGCCCAGAACTAATGAAGCTGATGTAAGTATATCTGTGACCCTGGTGAATCATACCGGCCAATCCCAGACAGGAACCTTGCAGGGAAAACTCGGAGCAGTATCCTTTGAAAAAGATTTTTTATTGCAGCCCAATGAAAGGCGGTTACTTCAGGTTAACCCGGAGGAGGTGAAAGGATTGCATATGAGTAACCCGCAATTGTGGTGGCCTAATGGCTATGGGGATGCTAACCTGACCGACGTCTTCTTAACCAGTGTGCTTTCTTCCGGAGTAGTTTCGGATGAAAGTCATTTTAAGACCGGTTTACGTCAAATGACCTATTCCGGTGAGGAAAAAGCCCTGCGCATTTATGTTAATGGGATACGCTTCGTTCCCAAAGGAGGCAACTGGGGATTTTCGGAATCCATGTTGCGTTACCGGGCCCGGGAATTTGACATAGCGGTACGGTATCACCGGGACATGAATTATACCATGATCCGCAATTGGGTGGGTATGACTGGAAATGACGCCTTCTTCGATGCCTGCGACCGTTATGGCATCATGGTATGGCAGGATTTCTGGTTGGCCAATCCCTGGGATGGACCGGATCCGGATGACGAACCCATGTTTATGGATAATGCTCGGGATTTTGTACACCGAATCCGCAACCATCCGTCCATCGCATTGTATTGTGGCCGCAACGAAGGCAATCCGCCTCCATCCCTGAACCAGGATCTGGCAAGTCTGGTCGGATCTGACCACCCCGGCATGATCTATTTCCCGCATTCTGCCGAGGGAGCGGTCAGCGGATATGGTCCATATGGCGCCATGCCAGCAGCTTTTTACTTCAAAAACCGGGCTACCGAAAAGCCTCACAGCGAATTGGGTATGGCCAATATTGTGAGTAAAGAGAGCCTGGACCGGATGATGCCTGCGGATGCCCAATGGCCAGTCGGACGGATGTGGGGTATCCACGATTTTTGTGACGGTGGTGCTCAAAATGGAGCTGCATACAAAAAACTGATGGAGATCAATTTTGGCCCGATTGACAATCTGGATGACTGGCTCAGCCTGGCCCAGTTCCGAAATTACGAAGGATACCGGGCTATGTACGAAGCACAGAGCCGTAACCGGATGGGGCTGCTTATCTGGATGAGCCATTCCGCCTGGCCTTCTTTCGTATGGCAGACGTATGATTATTATTTCGAACCCACCGCCGCTTATTTTGGCGTTAAAAAAGCTTGCGAGCCACTGCACATCCAGTGGAATGCCGCCACCGACTCCATCGAGGTTGTAAATTACAGTCACCCCGATGCCCTTGGGCTGATCGCCCAGGCCGAGGTGTTTGATCTGACCGGAGCGTTAAAATGGAGTCACCGGATGACCATTGACAGCCGTATTGACAGTCGTCAGAATTGTTTTGTTGCTGCAAAGCCGGATGGCCTGACTTCCGTCTATTTTCTGCGTTTGAAATTGATGCAGGGAGAAGAAGTCCTTTCGGAAAATTTCTATTGGCGGGGTCCGGGTACAGAGGAAGCCCTGGGAGATAACTTCTTACTCCGAAATGCTCACGATAATGATTATTCGGCGTTAAGAAACTTGCCCAAGGTACCGGTAAGTACGACCGAAAGTGGCCGGCAAACTGGTGGCGGCGAGACGGGATTTATGGTCACACTGAAAAATACAGGCGACCGCCCGGCATTGATGATCCGGATAAATGTCATCGGAGAGCAATCCGGCGAACAGATCCTTCCGGTGCTTTATGAGGATAATTATTTTTCACTGATGCCTGGTGAAGAAAAGACGGTGCAGATCCGTGTTAAAACGGAAGACACTCGCGGAGAAAAACCGGTGATTAGAGTGTCGGGATTTAATGTGGGATGATTTTACATATTAGTAAAAAAGGTCAGGACTATTATTGCATAATCAATTATTTGTTCAGGCGTACTGTTAACTCATCAAATAATTGCTGTAATTGAACATGCATGTTTTGGTTGAGGTGGCGAATTATTTCGCTGGTTTTCTTAATGGTCATTTGAGGATCTGGTAGTTTATTCAGCCAGGAAAGTAAGGGGTCCAATTGTTGTTTTGGAACATAGTTCAAACTACACAGTTCATCGGCAGAATCCCCAGCCACATATCCATGGAACTTCCACCAATCAAAAATTGCGAAAATACCTTGTGAAAATTGTATTACTGATTGATTATCATTTGCAGGTACCGTTTGAGTGGCTTGTAGTAATTGGGTCCTGCATTCAACTTCTCTCGCGAGCATATCTACATAAAAATGCCGGTCTCCTGGTAATTTATCCGCGGCCCAGGATT
Source organism: Lewinellaceae bacterium (assembly GCA_020636135.1). NCBI lineage: Bacteria > Pseudomonadati > Bacteroidota > Saprospiria > Saprospirales > Lewinellaceae > Lewinellaceae bacterium. The sequence continues at coordinate 3,272,480 of JACJYK010000001.1, read as the reverse complement.
TCAGATACATCTTACGCAGGCCTCGGGTTAGACCGTGAGGAATTCCTTCCAAAGGTGTTTCCTCAATTTTCAAGGCTGCAGTTAATAGTTTGGGATCACCTCCAAGGAATAAGGCGAAATCATGCAGGATTTCGTCATCCTTTTTTGATAAGTAGGAAGTGTCTTTTGCAGCCATGCCGAAGAAATACATATTTGGAAGTTCCATGACCGGAAACTGAGCAGAGGTAAACAGACTTTTCATCGAATTCATATAATTCGATTCTCTGCGCAATACCTTCCGTATGGTATCAAATTGTAAATGGCTCACTGGAGGAGTGGGTTCGTTTTCGATGGCTTCGTAACAAAGAATCGTAATTTTTGGTATCAATCCGAGTGAATCAGCCCATGCCAGGTCATCATGGTTTGATTTCACCACCATTAATCCCCAAGGTTCGGGAAGATGACCCATTAAAGGGCCGATACCCCGCATGTTGAAAGGTTTTATTAGATCCGGATTGCCTCCCCAAACTGGCCAAGCTTCCTTACCGCCACCGATCCAAGGCATCAGCACTGGTGGAGGTTGGTCACCAACGGAATCAAGCATAGCTCGGTCGGATTGGAAAACTTTTAACAAATCTGATGCTTCCAGGTCACCATAAATAGTGAGATAAGCGTCTGCATTGTTCATGTTGGATATCACCCTACGACGATGGGCTAGATATGGTTCAAGCTCCTGAGGTTCGTCAAACTTTACTTGCTTCCACGAATCGTAGGGAATACGGTCTTGCCAAGGCTCATCAAATTTAGTAGTTGCCGTCAGGTTGGCATGCTGGACAACCCAACAAGATATTCCAGCCAAATGTGCAAGATTTATCAGGTACTGATATTCTTCCAACGCCAGGCTATCCTCCTGATCCAATGGTGCAGGGATCGCTTCCAGCATTGGCCAAAGCATTACCTTGTCGTACCCCATACCATTAAGTAGATTGAACATTGTAGAATAATCCGATATGGACCAGGTTTTTATTGAAAATGGATAGTGAGCATCAGAGTTGTTGTACAGATAAAATCCAAGGTCGTTATAGCCGGTATGTTTCTGACCAAAACTAATATTCGAATTTGCGAAAATCAGAAAAAAGAATACTACAATACTCTTTGAATTATTTGACATAAATCCATTTTATAAAATAATTTGTCTTAAATTATTAAAAATACCTTACTCCTCACACATTGATTTTAATAGCAGCAAAGCTTGGGGCCACATCGATTCAAACATAGGTTTGTATTCCGGATCGGTCTGCATTTCGACCGACAATTTGGTTTGATGACCCAAAGATTCAAACGAATAGTTTTCGAATGCAGGAGCCCATTTGGCCGTCTCTTCGCTGTTCGTATCAATTTTATCACCATCAATGGTTCCCAGGTGTTCAATCGAGATGAATTGGTGATCGATGCGCCTGGCGATCCGGCTAAACATGCCGGCAGTCGTGCCATCATCTTTGGTCATCAGAAAACGGATCTCGGCGCCTTCATCCCATGTTCCTTCGTAGAAGGAAGTAGGTGTAAAAGGTTTGGTCCATTCCCGGTAAGTCACCGGGTCAAGCATGGTATTCCAGACTGCACCTACGGGAGCATCGATCAGGATTGAAAACTGAATGACTTCCATAGTAAGTTTTTGTTGTGTTGGTTGGGAAGTTAGGTAGTAATTGGTATTCATTCCAATTCTTCCAGTAATTTCTGGTATTTATCAAGGTAACCTGGATTGGAACGATATCTCCCCAGACCAACAGCATCAAATTCATCCAGATGATTTCCTTGATCAACCCCCAGGTAATTTAGAACGTCGTTGATTGTATTGAACGAAGGGTCCACATTCTGGTCATTGCGGTAAATATTAGCAAATTGGTCTCCCATTCCTCCGACGTACGCCGTGACGATGATGGCATACTCTACTGGAATAGATAAACTTATACGTTTCATCAATTCATAGATCACCCGTTTATTGACAAGATGGCAATTCGACTCTAAATAACCGGAATATGCCAGTTTCTTTTCCCAGTAATCAATAAAATCGTTGTCTATGTAAAACAGGGTTAAATCGAAATCCAGATCGACACCTGCCAATTCATATTTATCAGCTTCTTCATGATTATATGGACCTTTAAGCAGGATGGCTTGGATGATGTGGCTCATTTTATTTGGAGTTTATTGATGATAGAATTAATAAAATAAAAAAACCGGACAAATTTAAGATCGTTTACATTTTTACTTCCCCGGTGCATTAATATGCACATTTTCCAATTTAACGACAATGGGGTTAGGCCATGTGCGGTCGTTGTAGATCCTTTGTGCCCGCATCACCGAGATGTGGAGTCCCGTACTGGTTTGTATTACGCTGGGCGCAGGATCAACTTCAGGATGGTATTCCAGGACCTGCCCGGCATGCCCCAGCACCGATATTTTCGATTGAGTCGTGCCGGTGAGTCTGGTCAGATTAAATTCCCGGCGCTCACCCAATTGCCAGTCGGGGTCGGTCAGAAATACATAGACAGCAGAACCGTCTTTGGCTTTCAAAAACCAGCTTGAACCTTCATGAATAAGATCCAGGGGCTCCGTATCGGTGAAAGCATCCTGGTTGATGAACATCCACAGCGAGATCTCATTCAATATCGCTTTTTGCTCAGGAGGAAACTGACCCAGGGCGTCCGGCCCGAAATTCAGTAAGAAATTCCCTCCTTTGCAGCGAATCTCGATCAGCTTCAGGATGACCTCACGAGCAGATTTGTAGGATTCATTGGTTGGCCGGAATTGCCATTGTTCACCAAGGGTATAGCATGCTTCCCAGGGGGCGGGCAGGGGAGCGTCCGGCGTATTTTGTTCCGGAGTTTCCATGGCACCCCGCGTCACCACCACATCGGGATTGATTTCCCAGCATAGTTTTGCCAGCTCGGTCTTGCCAAATTGTTCCAGGCCATCGAGAAAAACAATGTCAATGGGACCATATCGGGTCATTAATTCACGCATCTGAGACTTGGCATATTCGTTTAGCCCGGCATTATGACTGGCCATGGCTTCAGGCCGGGCGCGGGAGATGGGTATCTTATGCTGGTACAAATAATAGAAATCATCCGGTGAATAGTAGATACCCACCGCCAACCCGTGTCGCCGGCAGGCTTCTATAAGTTGCGCGGTCGGATCCCGGCCATAAGGCGTATGCATGATGCTGAAATCCGTCGTTTTGGTATCGTACATGCAAAACCCGTTGTGATGTTTGGTCGTAAAAACCAGGTATTTCATTCCGGCTAACTTAGCGGCCTTAGCCCACTCATGCGCGTTGAAGTTGACGGGATCGAAGGTTTGGGGAAGCTGATGGACATAACGGTCAAGGTATTCATCGGAAGCGCCGACCATGGAATGACTGATAACCATCCCAAGCTGAACATCGAAGCTCCAATGGATAAACATGCCAAAGCCCAGGCTGGTGAACCAGGCTTCCCGGTCAGGATTGTTCAGATTAAGAATGGGCTCCTGACCGGAAGTATTCAAGCCAGACAAAATAACGCTTAGTAAAAGGATGAAACGAAAGAACATGATCCGGATTTATTCGGAATATAGGGAATTGACGGCAGATGTATGCGTCTAAGGAATATTCTCAGGCAAATACAGAAAAGCCACAACCGGTACTTCCCGGCTGTGGCTATGGATTTGAGGAGGTTGTAATCTAGTCTCTTAGCTGAAACAAAACATCGGTTATCTCGATTTTCGGGGTTTCAATTAATTGGTAAGCCTGAGGAATTGTTTTTGCCAGGTCAGAAGTTCTGAAAGTTTGCATGGATTCTTCTGAATCCCAGACATATACACCGATGTACTCCCCTGGTTGGCTCGTTTTGGTGTAATATTTCTGAATTAACCCGGGGATTTGACGAAATTTTTCTGCTCGTTCATGAGCGGTTTTCATCAATACTTCTTCAGACAGGTTTGATTTGATTTTGACGGTTTGAATAAGCATATCGTTATTGGTTTTGAGTTTCAAATTGGAAGCAAGAAAATTCTTTTTGGCTGCTTTGATGATCGGTGTCCGGTCGTAGTAGGTGAAGATGCCATCGATTTTTTTACTGGAATTAAAATGAAAAGCCCAGTGCATCCTGACTTTTGCGACTTCGGCACCATAACGCAAAGCTGCTGAGAAATAGCAAATATCAAAGACGCCTTGCGTATTGACATGCTCTATATATTGGTTGACTTGTACAGGTATGTGGACAAAATCCGTAAATTCTGCCTGATCATTACCCGACTGCTCCACATAATTATTCCAGAATTTTTTCACTTCGTGCAGGCCTTTGTAAACGGTGCGTGTGTCAGTATCCCCGTCGGGAAGTTTAAATTCAACATTGTCTGCCAGAAATGCGAAAGATTCTTCAAATTCCTGGTGAGCCAAATGCTGCAGGTATTGTTCGGCCGTTTCTTCATAGGAAGATGGGGCAATTTCAAATTTTGCCACTTCTCTATTCCTGCATGCGATTGAAATAACAATTAAAATAATTAGAGTAAAAAATGGATTGAATGGTGATCTTGAGTTCATGATTGTACGTTTTTGCGTTTCTTAAATGAATCAACATCACAAAGTAAAGGCTAAACAAAAGGCAACCGTTTAGGCTGAAAGTTCAGATCATTAAGCTAATAGCTCACGCTTGCACGGAATACAGGGAAGGGGCTATACCGAAGTGCTTTTTGAACTCCAGACTGAAGGAAGATAAGTTTTCATAACCCAGTTCGTAATAGATGTCGGAAGGCCTTTGCTTATGCAGGAGCAGCATTTTTGCCTTTTTCATCTTTTCAGCAATCATGTACTTTTTGGGAGAAGTCTGGTACACTTCAAAAAATTTCCGTTTGAATGTCGAGAGGCTCATATTGCAGAGAAAGGCCAGCTCTTCTGATTTGAGGTTGCCAAACTTGTGGTTTTGGACCACATGAGCAATGGCATTATTTTGTGATTTGGTCATGGCATTGTTGATAAAGCCCGCCATTTCACCCGAATATTTGTTTAATAGGTAAAGCAGGATCTCTTCAATTTTGGCCAAACGGAAGAACGTATTTTTAAAGTCCTTCTCCAGTATTTTCATGGATTTCTGGAACGTCTGAAGATATTCGTCTTTAGGAAAAGTAATGACTGGTGGTACCGAGTCCTTCCTTTTTTCACCAAGCCTGATATCATATTTCTGAATAAATTTGGACAGGAACTCATTGGAAAAGAACAGAAGCAGGCTTTCAAATTCTTGTCTCAGGGTAACCCTCTCCGTCATGAGCATATTGCCCGCGGTGACCAATCCGATCTGCTCATTATTCATCGTATACTTTTGGGATTCATCGATGATGTTTTTGACCCCGTGGATCATAAAACAGAGCATATTCTGAGAATAATGCAATTTAAGGTTAATCTGGTCTGGGCCCCGTTCACGGATGTAAAAGAAAATATTTACATCAGCCATCTGGTCGCCTAAAAATTGATCCGGTATGGTATAAATTTCCATTTTATTCAAACAATCGTCAACAATGGTGAGGCCGTATTGAAAAGAAATATATTCAATATATAAATTTTTGCAAAATAAGCCTAAAGGCCTATGAGATGAAGGCTTAGCGGATGAGGGTTATATCACCTCTAAGTGTGCCTTTCCCGCAATATTCCGTATTGAGTTCCAGGGTGTACAAATAAACGCCGGAACTGGCCTGTACACCATTGACGGAACCATCCCAGCAGTCCATGGGATTGGATGAACGGAAGACCAGACTGCCGGAACGGTCATAAATATTGAACTGATAGGCGGATACCTCCGAACCGGAGAAAAATGGTCGCAGACAATCATTCATGCCATCATCGTTAGGGCTGAACACGTTGGGCACACTGGTCTGACTGGCGAAAGTGACGGTGACGGTGTCTGAAAAAGTGCAACCTCCAGGATCGGTCATGATGGCCCAGTAGGTTCCACTTTTCGTAATGCGCTTGGTGGGGGAGAAATCACCGTCATTCCAGTGGGTTTGGGAATATGGGCTGTGAATGAGGTAATCACTGGCAGCACAGATTAGGGTATCATTGCCCAGGGACTGGTCACCGGTCACCTCCAGATCAAGGGTTATGGTACTGTCGCACCCGTATTGTGTAGGCATGGTCAAGGAGTACTGACCGGTTTTTGACAGCCGCATCCCGTGGAAATCATATACTTCACCCTTACATATCGTCCGGGATTCCAGGATCTGGTAGCTGTTATTGACCTGTAATTCGAGCATGCGGATCGAATCGCAACCTTGTGCAGAGGTGATGGTGTCCAGGTACATCCCTGATGTGGAATGCCCTGCAAATTGCTCCCCGGTGCAGATATTCTTCCGGACGGTTACCGGGAAATATTCCGGCTCGATTGCGGTGAGGTTGGCCTGAGCCAGAAAACCTTCTGCCGTCGGGCAACTCTTGATTTGTACAATCAGATAGTTGTTTCCCGCATGCCATCCTTTGTTTAAAACAACCGTTATGGCGGTGTCGTGGCCAGGGAATTTGTAAGGGTCCGTGGTGCCGGTATACCGGTAGTTGGTGGCGCCATTAACGCGGACTTCATAAATGCAGTTGTCGGCATAGAAATCCATTGCAACTGCATAATGATCACTGATGGGGAGACCACAGGGATTGGTTTCCGGCAGGTTGATGATGCGCTGGTAAAAAACATCCACGCAGCCTTCTGCAGCGTGATAGCATCCGTTGCCATAGTCGTAGGCGATCCAGTCGTTGTTTGGATAGGGACTGGTATGCCATGCCGGGTCGCACTGACCCACAACCCTGGCTGGTACAAATGCAGTGATCGAATGCATGGTATCTCCGTCAGCAGCATACCAGTAGGCATCGTTAGCCCCTTGAGCAAATCGCCCTCCGGTACCGTTGGCTGCAGTGTTCAGCGACAATGGATCCGGCAGTTGTGCGGCAATGGTCCACCAGCTGCACAGCAGACCAGCATAAATTATCCATCGCCAGCATGTCAGGGTCTTTTTCACAGGTACCGAATGTAATGATTTAGCAAGGTATCACCACGGATTTCTTGACAAATGGGATCAAAATCAGGAGGGGTCCCGAACTTTAATCCCATTTCGATGTCATGATTTTTATTGAGGTCTACCTTTTGTCTACCCATCCTTTTTGACTGGCGTGGTAGCCGGCTGTAGCTTTGAATATTCGCTAAAATCAATTATTGGCTATGAGAAAATGTTATTGGCTTAACCGAATGTTGCTACCTGCACTCACCCTGATCTTACTTCTGGTGAGCTGCTCAAAAGATCCGCTGGATGCAGTCCGGGAAAAAATCCCGGCTGACTTTAAATACCTTGCCGGCATCTTTGACGGAGAAGGTGTTGGGGCTGTCTTGGATTTGAGACATGCCACCATATTATTTAATACGGCGGGAGACCAATATGCTTGGGTGGAGAAGGGCGAAATCAAAGTGATGCGCAGAGTAGACGACCCGCTGAGCCCGTTCAGAAAGACGATCCTTGGTAGTATCGGCCCATCTTTTCTTTCTATTCCAAAAACGGCCTATTTCTTTGACCGGTCCGGGAGCAGGTACACGACGGCAACCTATGATTTCAAGGATGTTGCCGGGAAATGGGATGATCCTGATCTTTTTAGTTTTAGCAATAAGAGTTATGGCCCACGCGATTGGGGAGGCAGGGATGAATGTCCTTTTACGACCATAGGCGCCATTTGGGAATATCAGGTTAACCGGTTTTGTTCCTATTACTATCCGGATTACTATGCGGTCTATATGACCAATGGGGACGGCAATTTGTTTACGCTTTATGCATTTTCCAAGGAACGTTTCGGTGGAGAAGTCAATGCCGTCAACCAATATGAGATTTATACCTGCGCAGGTGAAAACGGGGATAAACATCAGACAGGTACGGGCCATATCCCATTCAGCTCCATTCGTGCAGTGATGACTTGCTACGACACGGGAAGCCTTCCTGTTGGTGAAGTATTTTTTATTTCTGAAGGGAAACAATTCGGATACAACCAGTTTGAAACCGGCGAGGTCCTCGGTCCCTTTGATTTGTATTAGAAGGCAAAATCAATTCTGACAGGGCCAGATCATTTTATCACCGCCAGTTTTCCCTGCATCTGCTTATCCCGGTTCATTACATTTACGATATATAGGCCGGACGGAAGCTCGTCAATTGGGATTGCCTCCGTGTTTCGGACAGACCGGACGAGGATCAGTTTGCCATCCAGCTGCCGAATTTCCAACCGGCTGCCTTCCGGTACATTTTGCAGGTTAAGCTCATTGTTGGCCGGATTGGGATAAAATTTCAGAGCTGTAATTTCAATGGGATTTCTTCCCGAAGTAACACAAAGCGTGTCTTCTGTATTGGCTACAATCAGTTCAAATGCACGGCTGACAGCAACGCCACACGGATTGTACACCGTATAAGTCAGGTAATGGCTCCCCGGATCCACTTTGGCCGGATCAAAGATCCCTTCCGCTACTCCTTCTCCATTGAAGGTACCTCCCTCCGGAGTGGCTTCCAGGACCAGCGGATCATCATTGTGGCAGATCACCATTTTGTTTTGAGGCGTGGTTACCGGAGGATATCCGGCTGCCTGGAGCAATACGGAATTTCCCCAGGCGCTGCAATTAGGATCTATGGTAGGGAAGGGGATGAAGAATGTAAACCGCACCAGGAAAACACCACCGACACCATCGGTCCGGTCGACGATACGGATGCGCCAGATGGCATTGGGATCCACATCGGTTTCAAACGACAGAGTAGCTTCACCGGCCGGCTTGGTTGCCACATTGGTAAATGGAAATTCCTGCGTTGCCGCGTACTCGATGTAGATGTCTGAAAGTCCATGGTTATTCGAAAAATAATCGTCCTGGTTAAACAGCTCGATCTTTATTTTAGCACCAACAGCCTGATCATAGGGAATGTGTTCGGACCTGAAATCATACGTTTTAATTTGGAAACTGGCCCAGTATTCCTGAAACAGATCACTGGGATAAGAATAGATGTACGATTGATCCGCTACCGCCAGAAAAGGGGTGATGTAGAAAGCATCCGGATGTTCCGTGCACTCCACAGGATAATCAATAGCGCTACCATACGTCTGCAGGATATCCGCGTTGGCAAGATCGGTGTATTGTTCGATCGGTTCATCAGAGACGGCCCAGGCTATGGTATGGTCCCCCAGCAGAGATGCGTTTTCAACTTCCAGGTGCACGGTGTCGGCACAGCAATAGTCGATCACTTCCACATTGACCGTCCCTGGATTACATCCGTAAGCGATAAACCACTGATTGCCTGAATAGGGAGTGCCTGCCACCTTGTCGTCGATGGTGAGGTTGTGGAGGAGTCGATTGAACCCGGTGGAATCTTCCCAAACGCCCTCATTGGCCAGACGGATGGAAAAGTCAGGATTGCCGTAGAGGGTAGATTTCGGGTCAGGCAGATGCATCAGCAGTTCGTAGTTACCGGCAGGCATGGTTACCGGAATCCCCAGGTCTTCCTGAAAGGCGATCGTGCCGGCTTCTTCCTCTTTAAACCAAAAGCGGGGATCCTGCCTGGATCCGGCCACCCAGGTTTCACCGCTTAGGATATTGCGTAGAATGAATTCTACCCTTCGTGGATTGAACGGTGCCGCATAACCCAGATTTTTTAGGGACAACGCCAGTGCAAAACCACTTCCCTGTGCCACTGTATCGGGATAGGTCCCTTGTTCCAGTTCAAAGCGATATCCCAGTAGGCGGGTAAAGTCATCGTAACATCCCTGAGCTTTGAAGCCGGCTAAAACATCCGGATGATAACCGGAGTTGAGAAAGGACCAATGGAAGCGGTCCAGTTCATCATCCGCAGCGCCGCCATCATCCGCACAGTTGGATCGCGGTGGGTTAAGATCGCAGGTCTCACCACCCATAACGGTTAATTGAGTTTCATGGGTCAGAAAGCTGGCCTCAGCGATTGATTCGTCGCAATAGGTGCCGTAGTCGGTGGCGCTGGCCAGGAAACAGTCGTTGTGCTGGCCGATGCGGTAGGCATAGCTACCATCATAAGCGTGCGCTATATCGAGCCCGGATGGATTGGCCAACGGGCAGATTGATGCGGCATCCGCATAGACATCGTAATCATTTGACCACCCGTCCCAATCGTAGAAGGCATATTTAAAATAAGGTGTGCGGATCTGGATCATCCTTTCCGGAGGCAATGCTTCCAGCAAAGCATCCAATACGGCTTTTCTTCCACTGAGATTCGGGATCCCCTGGTTATTCAGAAAGTCCGGTATCACGTTGTTGTAGGTAGCCCATTCGCCATAGGCCCCCACAAATCCGGCCTGCATGACCGCAATAACATCCGCATTTTTTTGCAGGATCGGGGTTAGCTGACCGATATGGTTCCGGACCATGGCCAATGGTGCATCGACGGTGTCTGCATGGACAGAGTCCAGTACCGAATAGGCAAAACGCAGGATGCATTTGAAACCATGGTCACGGATAACCTGCAGATCGGACTGAATGTAATCCAGAAATTCGAAGCTGATGGGCTTATCCACAAATTCCGGCAGATAATACAACCGGAGTATTAATGATTGATGATCTTCCGCAAACAAATCGAGCAGATTGCCATCCACGGGTTCCATCTCTGGGAAGCCCTGCGAATTTTTCGAGTATCCGGTAAATTGGGTGTAAAATCCCCGTTCCGGATTGCGGAATATTTCTGTGGAAGCATGATAGGTGACCGTATGCTGTGCACGGAGAGACGAGCAAAGTATTAAGATGCAGTTGATGAAAAGGATTGTTCTCATAGATAATTAGTTGAGCTGTTGAAGTCATGTGAATTGAATGTTTTAAAATATCCCAATTCCATTCAACATTCAACATACAACATTCAATATTCCCTGGTGTCTACCCTTTGTCTACCTTCCTGAATTGACATCTTGTTCCAGATGGCATAAGTTTGAAAGTGATAGATTGAAAAAACCTCAAAAAACATTGTTGTTATGAAGCGGTATTCTAAATCAGGTTATATACCAACGCATTTATTTCCTATTGTTCACCGGTTCACGCGCCTCTTAATGTTTGTGGGACCCCTGATTTTATTATGTTTTGGTTCGTGTTCAAAGGAAAATCTTGATGCCGTCCGGAGTCAAATACCCTCCCCATTCAAATACCTGGCCGGGATATTTGGAAATAACGGGGTTGGAGCAGTAGTGGCACTAAACCCTGAGGTGATGCTCCTGTTCAACCAGGCAGGGGATCGCTACGCCTGGATAGAAGGAGATTCCGTTTTGGATGTCCGGGATATCAGTGATCCGGAAGGATTATTTGATGGATTGGAAATTGCAAGCATTGGCGCTGGGGTAAGCATATCCGCTCAAAGCATTTATCTGTTCGACCATTCAGGAGGACAATTAATCCAGGCAAATTTTAATTCCAAAAAAATCGCAGGGCAATGGACAAATCCTGCATTTTTTACTTTCCAGTCTAATAGCTATCCGGTAGATCAATGGGGTAGAGAAATTCAGTGCCCGTTTGCGGCTATTGGGGCGGCCTGGAAATACGATGCCATTTCGGATTGTTCAGAATATTCCAAAAATGCCATCCGGATGGTCAGTACAGAAGGTAATGAATATGTCTATTTTGACACGGATAGACAACGCTGCAATGCACAGTCTATTACCGTGAATAAATATCCGCTTAATTCCTGCGAGTTTGCAGACAGGAAGGACCAGTTCTACAAAATTTCCGAAACAGCGTATTTGCCCTTGGAAGAGATCGATGCGGCCAGTATCTATTATACAGGCGGTAAAGCAGCCGGTGAGCTATTTTTTACGGACGGAGGTAAAAAATTCGGTTTCCGTGCATTTCAATCGACGGAGTTTCAGGGCCCTTTTCCGATTTTTTGATTTGGAACAAATATGCTCGGATCCGGATTATTCTTTTCCGGGCTATTGTCATAAACAACATAGGATAATGGAAATTTTCTGCTGATCCAATATCGTAGCGTACACCGACGCATACATCATCAACTGAAAAGATAATCAGGCGGAAACCTGACATTCCGGATCAACCGATCACCTCGCGAATTACTCTTACGGCGTTGTCTCCCATGATTTTGGCCACATCCACGTTGGACAATCCTTTGTCAGCCAATGCCTGTGAAAGATCCGGATATTGGGAATAGCTGGATAATACCGGCTTATAGTTGGCATCCATGTCGGTTCCGATTCCTACATGATCGATACCCACCACATCGACCATACGCAAAGTATTTTCCACATATTCCTGGAAGTCATGATTGAATCCCGAAGGCCACATGCCGATGACACCGCCGGTATCCGCTACGATTTTAGCATGTTCCTTTGTGATCGCGCGTTTTTCAATCGGCCGGCCGGCTTCCATCTTAAGCACACTATGCGATAACATGATGGGGCTCTTAGTGATCATGGCCACTTGTTTGGTAGTGTCAAAAGAGGCATGAGCCACATCAATCAGCATCCCCAGGCGATTCATCCGTTTGACCACCTCCTTGCCGGCAGCGGACAGGCCTTTGTATTGCACTTCCCAGGTCTGCAAATCCCCTAATTCATTGGGAGCATAATGAACCAGTTGTACAGAACGGACGCCTTCGACATAAGCTTCCTCCAGTCTGCCCGCATCACCTTCCAGGAAATGACCTCCCTCGACAGCCAGAAAAGCAGTTACTTTATCGGGAGTAAGGTCCTCAGAAGAAGTTCCAAATCGCATTGTAGAATGCTGCAGGAAATCTTTGACAATTTTGAGTTGCCGCTGGTAATCTGCCCAGCCTTCGCCTTCTTTAAATCCTCCGGTGACGGATACGCCATTGTCTCCGAGAACCAGCAATTTGGAATCGGCTACCAGGGCAAGGAATAAACCGCTTAATTGACCGGGCTCCATGCCGGCAATGGTGTTCATCGCATTGGGGTTTGCTGATTCCGATGCATCCTCTGATTTATAGAGCTGTCCCGGATGGGCATGCAGGTCAAATGCAATTCTTTTTGCCGCCGGCATACGAAATGCATACTGCCCTAAAACGCCTGCTCCTGCCAGGGCAGTCAATGAATTGCTGATGAATTGTTTTCGTGTTAACATAAATCGATATGCTTAATGGAAACCCAAAATAAAATCGGTTGCGGTGAAAATATTCAATTCAAATTATTTCAGCGGAATTTTATTCCGGGAAGTCAAACAAGATGCCACGAAGCGCAAAATGAGCGTAAAAAAGGTTAAGTTGCCTCAATGAGATCTTTTGGAAATTCATTGGCGCTCGCCGTGGCATTGTTTCATTTAATCGCATGTGGCGCACCTGGCTTGCAACACCTGGAGCCGCAAGGTATACCTGCTGACAGTGCAATCCGGATAGCTAAGGGGGACCTCCGCGTTGTATTCACCGATAACCAGGCATATGGATCCACGCATTTTGCCCGTTTCAACGGGATCGCAGCGTTGGCGCATAAGGATCAGGACTCCAGTGTTTTTGTGCCCCAGTATGCCGGGTTTAACCTTGAGCATATCTTCGGCGGCGATAGCCTGGTACCTTTGTTTGAGCCGCGAGATCATCCTATGCAGTTGTACCGTACCGCGGATAACCAGGTGCAATTGTACCAAAGTACCACACCAGTATCGGGTGTGGAAATCCTGACAATTTTTACCTTAACGGAGGCCGATTACATCGATATCGAAGTCAAGTGTTTATTTCACAAGCCTGAATTCTTCAAACACGGCTATGCGGGGTTATTCTGGGCCAGCTATATTGATGCACCCGACGATCCCAGGATGTATTTTCTGGGTACTGAAGAAGACAATAAGGAGCCGCGTTGGATAGGAGCCTGGTCCGGAGAGCATGGCAAGGAAAGCACCCATCGTCAGATAAGTGATCACCGGGATTGGTATTACGCGCCAAACTTCAATGCCACCTTAGCCAACCATTATTCCAATTACCGGTTTGTCGAACCCTATTTTTTCGGTCGTTTTCACAACATGGTACTGGCATTTTTATTTGACGCAAATCAGGAGATACGGTTTTCCCAGTCTCCGACCGGTGGATCATTGCATTTTACATTAATTCCGGAACCGGACCAACTGACCAACCCTGCCTGGGACTTTCAGTGGATCATTCCCGATCCACAACCGAATAAAGAGTATACACTTAAAACCAGGATGGTCTACAAGCGCTATATGAGTCCGGAGGACATATCCCGTGAATACCAATCCTGGTCGTCGGGAATAAGTAAAAAATAGTAAAAAATCTGACTATGCTAGTGGTGATAGCAAGGTGGTAATTGCACTGCGGTAGAACGATGCCGGGTTCGTCTAATCATTTCTTTGGTAAATTGTTTTTTTTTCCATTTGTTACCTGACCTCTGACTGAAAATGGTTTATATTCAGCAAAATCTCAATAAATAGCAAAATATGATCACGAGAAGAAAACTGCTGCGTCATCTATCAGCCACTCCGGTGATCGGTAGCCTTTTTGGGACCGGCATCTGGTCATCTTCGGTTTTTGGCCGGTCAGTAGAAAAGGCAAAAACGAGAGACCTCTTTGAAGAACTTGGAGTTACACCGGTTATTAATGCCGGAGTGACCATGACATTTCTATCCGGATCTCTGATGCGGCCGGAAGTTATGGATGCCATCAACTCCACTTCCCATGATTTTGCCAATATGCACGAACTACAGGATAGGGTCGGGGAGAAGATTGCCGAGATGCTGAAAGTAGAAGCTGCTATGGTTACATCCGGTGCAGCCTGCGCCATGGTGTTGGGAACTGCAGCTGCGATCACCGGTACGGATGAACAGAAGCGGTTGTTAATACCTAATTTGCCCGGACCGCGGCCGGAAGTGATCATGCAGAAAAGTCACCGGTATGTATTCGACCAGGCGATAACCACTACCGGAGCACGCATCGTGGAAGTGGAAGGGCCTGAGGAAATGGATAAGGCATTTACCGAAAATACCGTGATGGCCCTCTTCTTTAATGCCGCCGGTAGATCAAGTATCTCCCACGAACAATTTGTTGAAATAGCTAGGCGGCACCAGGTGCCATCCTTCATTGATGCCGCCGCAGATGTACCTCCTGTTGAGAATTTGTTTAAATATCAAACTATCGGTTTCGACCTGATTACCTTTTCTGGAGGTAAAATGATTCGTGGACCGCAGAGTGCCGGTTTGTTGTATGGCCGCAAAGATCTGATCGAAGCAGCCAAGCTCAACCACAGTCCCTATGAAGCTCCTATCGGCCGGCCGATGAAAGTCAATAAGGAGGAGCTGTTCGGTATGTATGCCGCGTTGAAGGCTTATCTGGAACTGGATCATGAGGCGGAATGGCAGGAGTGGCTGGACCGGGCTGACCGGATCAGAACACAGCTCGAAACCATTCCGGGTGTCCAGGGAGAAACCCATATCAGTCCTGGCCCGGCGAATGCTTTTCCTAGCTTGCTGGTATCCTGGGATCAGGAAAAGGTCAAAATCACCCCGCGTGAAGTGTATGAGGCATTAAAGGCAGAAAACCCCAGCATCGTCACCAATGTTCGGCGAATGGAGGGGGGACAGTCTCAATTAAGTGTGGGCGTGGTATTATTGCGGCCGGAACAAGTGGATTATGTAGCTAAGCGGATAAAATCCATTCTGGTAAAAGCAGAATCTTAGGTCTATTTGTCCATCCAGCTAAAGGATCGTTCTTAGGGCTCACTTCCAAGCATTGCCGAGGGAGGCGTGCCTTACAGAAGTAAGGGTCAACCCTATATTGAATTTTCTTTTGATTAATTTCTGATCATGGCAAGGCATCCCGGAGGTAAATCCATTGGTTTTTTTTGGGTTCTTTTCATAGTGATTCACCTGGTAGCCATCGGTTGTAATTCAGGAAAGGCACCGGCATCTGATCAGCTGCAAAATGGAGGATTGGTCCTGCCGGGTGGATTTTCTGCAGTGGTGGTGGTGGATAGTCTGAAAGGCCGTGCGAGACATCTCGCCGTCAATGACAACGGAGACATTTATGTAAAACTCCGGTTTCCGGATTCCATGGGCGGAAATGCCGCCCTGAGGGATACCGATGGAGATGGCAGAGCGGATGTGATCGAAACATTTGACGATTACCAGGATCGGAGCAGCTATGGTACGGAGATGCGTATCCATGATGGCTATTTGTATTTTAGTTCCGTAACCAGGATCTACCGTCAAAAATTAACAGGTGATCTGATCCCTACCTCCGAAATGGAATTGCTACTTACGGACCGCCAGCGACCGCGGCAGCATGACACCAAGCCGATAGCCTTTGATCATGAGGGTCATTTTTACACAGTGTTCGGCGCTCCCTCAGATGCATGCCAGGAAAATGACCGCTCACCACTTTCTCCAGGACTATTTCCATGCCCGCTCCTGGAAACCCGGGGTGGGATCTGGCGATTTGATATGAATAAGTTAGATCAGTTTCAGGAGGACGGGGAGAAGTTTGCCACCGGCTTGCGCAGCGTTGTAGGGATGGAGTGGAATGATGAGGTGAATGGGTTGTATGCGGTTGCCCATGGCCGTGATTATTTGCACAACACATGGCCTAACGCATTTACGGTCTGGGAAGGAGCGGTATTGCCTTCAGAGGTATTTATCCGACTGGATAAGGATAGTGATGCGGGGTGGCCCTATCATTACTACGATCAGATCAAAAACAAATACTTCCTTAACCCGGAATACGGCGGTGATGGGGTAAAACAGGGAGACACCAGCCATCTGACCAGGCCCATCGTAGGATTTCCCGGGCACTTTGCTCCCAATGACATTTTGTTTTACACCGGCGACCAGTTCCCGGCCCATTACCGGAATGGTGCCTTCATAGCATTTCATGGTTCGACCAGTAGTTCGCCCTATCCTCAGTCCGGCTATTTTATTGGATTTGTGCCTATGAAGAATGGTACAGCTTCCGGCCCGTGGGAAGCTTTTGCCGACGGTTTTGCTGGTGTGGATACCATTGTCAATACCAGCGATGCCGCTTACCGGCCGATGGGATTGGCCCTAGGGCCGGATGGATCGCTCTACATCTCGGATTCCGAGAAGGGGAAGATCTGGAGGATCCGGTATGATGGCACCAGGGACGCATTTGGGGATCAGGAACTGGCTGCCATGAGCGAAAGAAAACAATCGGCCACCAATATCAAGACGCCCGATGAAGTAAAAGACAAGATCCGGCTGCCTGAAATGGAAGAAGTTGATGATTCTCAATTGCCGGAGGGAGCCAAATTATACAATACTTTTTGCTCAGTTTGTCATCAGCGGGATGGCCGGGGCAATGATCGCTTCCCGCCACTGGATGGATCGGAGTGGGTGGTCGGTGAAAAAGGCCCGCTCATCGACATTGTACTTAATGGTATGCGGGGTGAAGTTCAGGTCAAGGGCAAATCCTACAATAATGTAATGCCTAAACTGGACATGATATCGGATACAGACATTGCCAGCATACTTACCTACATCCGTCAACATTTTGGAAACCAGGAATCTGAAGTTTCTCCCGAAGAAGTAGCGGAACGCCGGCAGGCCCAATAACAATTATGTAGTGCATCAACCCAATTTCACATGTGATACTGGATCAAGCAGTGACCGGATTGGGGATGGGTTCACCACGTACGAATGCAATGATGTTCTTTGCCACCATCTCCGCCATGCGATCCCTGGCTTCCATGGTGGCTGATCCGATGTGTGGTAATACGGCTACATTTTCCATTCCGAGGAGGGGATTGTCGGAGGCCATCGGTTCCGGGTTGGTTACATCCAGACCGGCTCCCCAGAGGGTTCCATCGCGGAGGGCGTCCAGCAGGTCGGATTCATTGTGAATTCCCCCGCGTGCAGTATTGATGAATATGCTGGTCGGTTTCATTTTTGAGAAAGCTTTTTGATCAAACAGTCCGGCGGTTTCCGGTGTAAGGGCACAGTGGATGGATAATACGTCACTGGAGGCTAGCAGCTCATCAAAAGGTACCCGACGGGCTCCTACCGTTGCTTCTGCAAGTGGATTGGCATTCCGGTTGGTGTAAAGTACCGGCATGTGGTAGGCGGCATGGCAACGCTTCGCCATCTCCAGTCCGATGGTTCCCAGCCCGAAGATGCCGAGTGTCTTGCCTTTAAGCTCCACCCCCAGGTTTGCCCGGGGACGGAAGTAGGTCCACTCACCACGACCGATGGAATTATGCATGTAGAACATCTTGCGGGAAACGGCCAGCATCAGCCCAAATGCAATGTCTGCTGTCGCATCGCGCATGGCGTCGGGCGTGTTGGTGATCACGATACCGAGCGCATTGGCAGTGGCTACATCAATGTTGTCATAGCCAACGGCGAATTGTGCAATGATCTTTAGATGCGGGCAGGCGTGCAGAAAATGGGCATTGATCAGATCAGTACCGGCACAAAACAAACCCTCATGACCTTGTACACCAGCAATGAGTTCGTCCTGGGTCATGGGCCGGTCATGGGGCCACTGGGTAACCTGAATGCCTGCTTCTCCAAGTAGTTGGGAGCCTTTCAGTGGGAAGTCTTTGGAAATAAATACGGAAAACAAAGTTTAGTAGTTTAAGGCGGTGAATTGTTTTATTCCTCTGACCCTAAACTACTAAACTTCTCATCGAATTGTCACTTGATCATTACCGGCACTTCCAGATTTTCCCAAAATAGGGAGATGCCGGTGGGAGTAACTTCGTATTTAAGGCGCTCATTCATTTCGGCTGATGCCTTAGGTGTAACGACCACCCGAAGTGCGTCTTTCGACTCATCGTATTTGAATGCGCCCCACTGATCGGGTTCGCTGTTAAAGATGATGGTCCAGGTGGTAGCCGTCGGGATGGTAAAGAATGCATAGCGACCGGCTTTCAGGGTTTTACCTTCTACCATGACGTCCTTACTTGTTTCGAAAACCGTGGCCTCATTGGCTCCGGCACGCCATACTTTATCATAAGGTACGAGAGCGCCCCAGATGGAACGTCCTTTTACCCCCGGACTGCTATAATTGATATTGATTTTTGCATCACCGATCATGCCATTGGCAGTAGCTGCCGGGCTGGGACGGGAATCCTGACCACATGCTGCCGTCGAAAGCAAAAGGGCCATACCTGCCAGCAAGGTGGTAAAAAAGAAGTTAGTTAATTTCATAACAATGCTTTTTGATGATTGGAAAAACCATTTGCATAGTAAAGCAAAAGCGACTCAAAATGTTTTGGCAAACGCTGAAACAATTTCACGTAAAAGTAGCTTTTGCATGCCTGGAGACCAATGAGGTAGAACATTGGTGGAAGTAATCTTGATTGAGCAGGTTATGCAAGGATCCTATGTATGGTAAATAATAGCCTCCAAATGGTTCCAATGGCCTTCACCTAATTAGATTTTGGTAAACTCATAGCGGCAATTCTCACTACAAATTACCTTGCCGTCGCCATCCAGTAATGATTCAGTAGACAATTGGCTTTTTAGTGTATTCCCTGATCTCACCAGGGTTGTTTGCCATTGGAAAAATCCTTGTCTGAGTATTGTGGTAGGAGTATTGCAACGATTTGGGTAGTCCTGAACAGGTCTTTTGTAATTGATCATTAAAGTATTTTCATCCACTACTTTTGCGGTAAATATCAATTTAGGACAACAGAGGAAATCAACGTTCACTTCATCTGTAGCTTCATCAACAATAGATATCTGGATGAAAAAGTTCGGATCGTCATCAAAGTCTTTACTACAATCCACGGGCCCCGACCAGGTACCAATAAAAACATCCCTGGGATAAGCGCAACTTCCGTCATTTTCGTTGGCTGCCGGGTTATAACTGGTAGAATCAGGATCAGTACATCCGGGAATTTTCGGATCGTCTTTACAAGAAATAATCAATAATAAAATGGTTGAGAGTAAGAATATTACGCTTCTCATAATAAAAGAATTAATGGTGACTTTAATGGGTTCAAGCTAGACGTATGCTTAAAAAAAGAGTAGCACTATTGTTGAATATTTCTGGACTATTGTTCAGTCAGGAGAATTAATGCTTTTGTTGCTTCAAATATTTAATCACCGGGGTAAGTAAGACATCTTCCTGGTAGGGCTCCAGGACTTCCCAGGCTTTTTGAAAATAAGTAGGGCAGGTACTCCCAGAAAGCTTGAGGCAGGTCATTCCCCGGTTGAACCAGGTCAGTCCGATTGCCTTCAATTGCCAGTCGAACAGCGATGAGGTATCTTTTATCTGGTCGAATTGAGCAATAGCCTGGGTGTAGCATGAATCAGCTCTTGCATAGCTGCCCTGACTGTACCACTCGTCTCCCAGCCCCTGGAAAGCTATACCATGGTCTGTTATGGACTGATCCAGGTACCGCTGGTTGGCTGTAGTTGGTCTGAAACGATAGACTCCCTGTTGGTACCATAAGCCCCTGTCTCCTTCTTCCATATCCAGGTATTGGTTGAGTGTGTCGATGTAAACATAGGGCGCCGGGCAGGGTGTCCGTAATGCTTGAGGATTTATCCGTACCGTCATTGCAAATTCCTCGGGTGACAAAGGGCAATCCAGCAATTGATACATCGGGTGCTCCGGCAAATGGTTGGTGGCGAATAGTCCAGGGGGCGTTCCAAAGTAGTCGTTCCCTGTCTGCATCTGGAATAGGTCATTGCCTTCCGGTGCCCCTGATTGCCAGGTCACATCGGCAAGGTACCACGTGCTGTCAATGCGAAATACATTCCAGGCATGATTGGGTAGTTCAGGGATCCGAGAGTCCGGTATACGGACGGGAGCGTAACCGGTGACGCGGAGGCAAAGAATACCGGCACGCTGGCACAATGCCTGGAAAACAGTTGCATAATCCCAGCAAACACCCTTGCCACGGGCAATGATTGCGATGGGCTGCCGGTTATCCCAGTTGGCCTCCTGATCGCTGTTTAATTGGTCGTAATACAGATGTGTTGCGGTCCAGGTAAAAAGAGCCCGAGCTTTATCCAGGTCTGTTCTGGCGACACGGGTGATCTGACCGGTGAGTTCGGGCAGGGATTGACCAATATAGCGGATGGCTTTGGCTTGCCGGTCCAGTTTATTCCATGCTTGTGGTGACTGGGACGGTGAGAGGGCAGGCCACATCACAAAGACAATCAGTATTGCCCACGGCAACAGCTGCTTTATCCGCCGGAATTGAATAGACATTTGGTTGATTTGAGTATCTTCTGCCCGCAAACTCATGCTATGGAGTTAACAACATATTTGCATCGATTGTTGCTCGCCATCGGCTGTGGCGTCGTCATCGGCCTGGAACGCGAGTGGCGCAATAAGGCGGCCGGTTTGAAGACCAATACCCTCGTGGCGGTCGGTTCGGCCATTTACGTGATGCTGGGCAATGCCCTGATCCGGGAAGGGCATGATGATGTCACCCGCGTGCTGGGGCAGGTCGTGGTTGGGGTGGGATTCCTTGGCGCCGGAGTTATCCTTCGGGCGGGAGGATCTGTCCATGGACTGAATACCGCGGCTACGGTGTGGGTTACCGCATCCATCGGTTGTATGGTCGGTTTCGGTTGGGTGTGGCCTTCATTGCTTAGTGCCCTGATCATAGTAATGATCAATATCCTGATGCATTTCATCGAGGAGTTTTTTGACCGGAGAAATCGAACAGACAGCGAAATTAAAAACAAACAAAATATATGATGTCTAATCGGAACATTGGACAATGGTTGCGTATCCTGACCTTGGTAAGTGGATGTGTGCTTGGATTAAATACAGCTGCTTCGGGACAGGAAATTCCATTGCCGGAACATCCTCGTCCCGATTGGGAAAGGGCATCATGGGTTAATTTGAACGGGACCTGGGACTTTGCCTTCGACCCCGGTAACACCGGTATTTTTAAGCAGTGGGATCAGGGTTTGCAAGGGCCTGTACTCCCAATCAATGTGCCTTTCCCCTGGGGCTCGGCACTATCCGGGGTTCCGGACTCAGCCGATATCGCCTGGTATCAGCGGACCATTCAGGTAGATCCGGTGTGGAAAAACAAGAGGACCTTCCTGGTCATCGGCGCCAGTGACTGGGAGACTACCGTCTGGCTCGACGGGAACCTGCTGGGCACACACCAGGGAGGTTATACGCCATTTGAATTTGAACTTACTCCTTACCTGCACTACGGCGAAACCCAAAAATTGGTTATCCGCGTTGATGATGTACGGCGGGATTTTGCCCTTTATGGTAAACAAGGCTATGGAAATGCGCGTGGGTTATGGCAAACGGTTTATCTGGAAGCCCGGGGACAAACGTACCTGGAAGCAGTCCAGTTTCACCCGGATATCGATCGCCAGAATGTACAGGTGGTTGCATTTACGACCGTCCCACCGGATCATACCCTGTCGCTGAAAATAAATGTTTCCGGTATGGGCCAGAATTTTGATAAAACGGTGGACTGGCCGGAAGGAAAGAATAAACTGATCACTACGATAGACATGCCCGGCGCCAAGCGTTGGGACCTTGATCATCCCAATTTGTACGATGTTACACTAACCCTGGATGAGGATGTGGTTACCAGCTATTTTGGTATGCGCAAGATCTCAGTCATGAACATGCCTGGCACCAATTACCGCTATGTGGCCCTGAATAATCAGCCCGTCTATCTTCAGCTTACCCTGGATCAGTCCTATCATCCAGAAGGTTTTTACACCTTTCCTTCTGATCAGTTCATGCGGGAAGAGATCGAACGATCCAAATCAATTGGGCTTAACGGGATCCGCACGCATATTAAAGTGGACATTCCCCGCAAATTGTATTGGGCGGATAAACTGGGATTGCTGGTGATGTCGGACCTGCCCAATTTCTGGGGAGAACCGACCCCTGAAGCCAAAGCGGAATCCACCCATACCCTGCATGAAATGATCAAGCGGGATTTTAATCATCCGGCCATATTTTCCTGGATCGTGTTCAATGAGACCTGGGGGCTTTTCAGCGAGGTGGAAGAAAACGGTAAAAAAGTTCGTCGTTATCTGAAGGAAACCCAGGACTGGGTTGCCTCGATGTACTACCTGGCGAAGTCTTTGGATCAGACCAGGCTGGTGGAAGACAATTCCATCTGTTGCGGGCGTGGACACACGGAGACGGATATGAATTCATGGCACATGTATCTGCCGGGATGGCAGTGGGAGGCTACCCTGAAGGAAATTTCGGATAGTACCTATCCGGGGAGTGGCTATTTCTTTGAAGATGGTTTCACCCAGGGTGCCCAGCCCTTGTTCAACTCGGAATGCGGTAATGTTTGGGGCTATGAAGGCAGCACCGGTGATGTGGACTGGAGCTGGGATTACCATAAAATGATGAACGCCTTCCGGATGTTCCCGAAAAATTCGGGTTGGTTGTACACGGAGCATCACGACGTGATCAACGAGTGGAACGGCTACTGGCGTTTTGACCGCACGCAGAAGTTTACCGGCATTGAAGAAATGGTCCCCGGTATGACATTAAAGGACTGGCACGACCCGTATTACATCAGTACCGGTGTTGACATCTGCCGCGAAGCTATGACCGGGAGTTCTGTTGAAGTCCCGTTATTTGCCAGTTTTATGACCGGAGATGTGCCCGAAGGGTTGATTCTGGAATGGAAAATCACCGGAACCAGTACGACCGGAGACCAGGTCATTGGTTCGAGGGGTACGTTGCCACTACCTTCCAAGCCGTGGATGCAGCAATCGGTAGGCCCTCTGAAAGTGACCATGCCCGAATACCCCGGTGTCTATACGCTGTCCTGGGAACTGAAGGCCGGGGATGATGCTTCATTGCATCATAATTTCTTGAACTTCATCGTATTTGGCAAGGAGAAGGCCGCCCGTATCGTAGACATCCCGGTGAAAGACTTCTCGGCAGCTGACTGGTCCGTAAAGCAATGGGAGGTGCTCGACGGTAAGAAAGAAAATGGCGCCGGTCGTGGCTATTTCGAATACCGGATTCCGGTCCCAAAGGATTTATTATTAGGTGGTTCGGTGGATATTTATTTTCAGGCAGAAGTAGGTGCTAAGGAATTATTTGCCAAGGACCGCGACGAAGCGTTGGTCAAGGATATGGACTACATGCTGGGCGCACGCGTGGAGAACAGTAAAAATGCGAATGCTTATCCGATGACGGATGAAACCATGTATCCCGGCGAGGTGCGGGTAAAGATTAACGGTGTTGCTGCCGGCAGCATGAAATTACCCGATGATCCAGCCGACCATCGCGGGGTACTCTCCTGGCACCATCAACTCCGCGATCTAAAATTGCGGGAAGCTGGTTCCTATGGCTATTATTTGCGTGTTCCAGTAAGCAAATCCACCTTACGCCGTGCTATGAAATCCGGTTACCTGGATGTGCGGCTTGAAGCGCCTGGTAATGCAGGCCTGGCTATTTACGGAAGTGAGTTCGGCCGGTATATGCTGAATCCCGGGATTGTGGTGAAGTATAAGGAGAAGTAGAAGAAGTTTCAGAGAGCAAGGAGCATGGAGCATGGAGCAAGGAGCATGGAGCAAGGAGCATGGAGCATGGAGCAAGGAGCATGGAGCATGGAGCAAGGAGCATGGAGCATGGAGCAAGGAGCATGGAGCATGGAGCAAGGAGCATGGAGCATGGAGCAAGGAGCATGGAGCATGGAGCAAGGAGCGAAAACAGCTTAGTGCTCTACGTGACCTTCGTGCCTTAGTGGTTAAAATGCCATACGCTTTATGCCATTCGTACAAAAACACATTACTTCTGGTCCACTTCAAGCCCTTTATGTCCTTTGTGCCCTTAGTGATAATATAGCTGTTCGTTGTTTGCTGTTCGTTGTTTGCTGACGGCGAAAACACGGAAATACATGAACACATTTAGCTGCCACGAATTACACAGATTACTCGAATTATTGGAAGGGAGGTAAAACCCTGTCCACAATAACAAAGTATATTAGAACCCGCTTCTTAATGTTTCTAAGTGACCTATGTGCCTTTGTGGTAAAATAGCTGTTTGCTGTTCGTTGTTAGGACTATTCCTCTTAGTGCTCTACGTGACCTTCGTGCCTTAGTGGTTAAAATACAATACGCTTCACGCCATACGCTTTTCGCCATTCGTACAAAAACACATTACTACTGGTACACTTCGAGCCCTTTATGTCCTTTGTGCCCTTAGCAAGCCAGTTGACTGCACCGCCAGTCTTCGGCTCCAGCGAACCGATCGTGTGGAAGAGTTCATAATACAATCTGATTGATACCCGAGATCAACTCCAAAAAGCCTCTTAGTGCTCTACGTGACCTTCGTGCCTTAGTGGTTAAAATGCCATACGCTTTACGCCATTCGTACAAAAAACACATTACTACTGATACACTTTCAAGCCATTAATGTCCTTAGTGCCCTTAGTACACCAGTTGACTGCTCCGCCCGTCTTCGGCTCCAGCGAACCGATCGTGTAGAAGAGTTCAATTTCCTGGTTTTGGTTGGATACTTATATAGTACAACTTGATTCCCACCTGGGATCAACTTGAAAAGCCTCTTAGTGCTCTACGTGACCTTCGTGCCTTCGTGGTTAAATTACAATTCCTTGCTGCGCACAACCACACCCCTCTATTTCCCAATTAACTTCCTTACCTTGTTACAAATCATTCCGGTATGAGAAAATTAATTTTGCTCCTTTTCCTCGCCCCATGTTTATTAGCTCAGGATATCCGGTTACCCCGCAGCACGCCGGAGAAGGAAGGAGTTCATTCGGAAGGGATCATTCGTTTTCTGGATGCCGCTGAGGCTGTCTCATCCTCAGGCATTCAGTTTCACAGTTTGATGCTGCTGAGGCATGGCAAGGTGGTTGCAGAAGGCTGGTGGTCTCCTTACCGTTCGGACCTGAAGCATACCATGTACTCAGTGAGTAAGAGTTATACGGCAACGGCCATTGGATTTGCAGTGGCAGAAGGCCGGCTGACCCTGGATGACCCGGTGATTTCGTTCTTTCCGGATAAGCTTCCGGATACCATTTCACCGAATCTGGCCGCCATGAAAGTCAGAGACCTGCTTAGCATGAGCGGCGGGTACGACAAAGAACCGATCCAGGCCGTACTGACGGATGATTGGGTGAAATCCTTCTTCACATCGCCGGTCGCTTTTGAACCGGGCACACATTTTTTATACAACTCTGCCGGCACCTTCATCCTTTCGGCGATCGTAACCAAGGTTACCGGTCAGACGGCCCTTGATTACCTGCAGCCCCGGCTTTTTGACCCGCTGGGCATCCACGGCCTGGACTGGGAGACCAGCCCGGGAGGCATTAATACCGGTGGGTGGGGCCTTCGGCAGCGAACCGAAGACATGGCTAAGTTTGGCCAGCTCTTTTTGCAGCATGGAAAATGGGATGGTAAACAAATATTACCCATCGGATGGGTAGAAGAAGCCAGCAGCCGTAAAATCTGGCAAAACCCCGATGCCACCCAGGCACAAAAAGACTCCAGCGACTGGCTGCAAGGCTATTGTTTCCAGATGTGGCGGGGCCGGCACAACAGTTACCGGGGTGATGGAGCCATGGGCCAATACATCATTGTTCTGCCTGAAAAAGACGCCGTGATCATCACCACAGCCGAAGTCAGTGATATGCAAAAAGAATTCAACCTGATCTGGAAATACCTCTACCCGGCGATTTCGGATCAGGAAATGCTGCCTGAATCCTCCACCTCGGATGAGCTGGCAGACCGGCTGGCACAATTGCGTTATGTGCCGGGAACCGGCATAAACAATCCGGAAATGGAGCAAAGTCTTACCGGAAAGACCTTGGTTATCGCAGACAATCCGGAAAGCTTTGAATCGATGCGTTTTAACTTCACGAAGGATCATTCCTTTGTTCAATTCCAGGAAGCAGGGCAGTCTTACAGGATCCGCATGGGGCACGGTGCCTGGATCCTGGATAATACCCTTAGGAAAGGACCTTACCTGGTGGCCCGGGCAACAAATAATCTCGAGGGCCTTCCACCATTTCAGACGGCCGGAAGTTACTCCTGGGAGGATGATCACACTCTGAAAATTTTACTTAGGTACATCGAAAGCCCGCATACGGCATTTATCACCATCACCCTGAACGGGGATGAAGCAGCGATCGATATCAGCCATTCTTTCCTGGGCAATAACCCTCCGCTGCATTTGACAGCCCGGATCCGGTGAAAGACCTTAAACGGAAGATTTTATATATTAATTTTTAATATATTTTGTCCGGCGCTATGTCAAATAAAGATTATTGAGTTAAATTGCAGCCTTTGACGGACTGACATAACCTTAACACTTGAAAACCAAAGCATTCGCCCAATGGAAATGTTTTTCCAGTGCCTTGTGCGGGAAATCAAGTGTATATACAGCCTGCTCGCTTCTACCGATTCCATTTATTACTCAAAAAAACATTACGGATACGTTTCTTCAACTGAAGTGTGTGCATTTCAGGATGGGAGACGCACATCCGATGTTGAATTTGTCAATTTGTAAACTTGCGGAACGAGGCAGAAATCACGAAACGCCTTAATCTGACCACACCTTATTATACTCCGGTTCGCTACAGCGACTGCATGATCGAAGTGCGTAAAGACGACAAGACGCCACCGGTTGTGGTAGCTCCTGAAGATGTGACGGTGTATTGCGATGGCGTACCTTACTGGTGGACGATGAAGCACCAGTGATTGTCTGCAATGAGCTGGAAGAGACCTGCATCCTGGATAACAACTGCGATGCAGCGACGGTACGGTACGAGTTGCTGGCTTCAGGCACAGACAACTGTGCAGCAGCAGATGAGATCCAGTACCGATACACGGTATTGGCCGGTGAAACCACGCCAATAGCTTACGGACAAGGCCATGAATTAACAGCAGAACTGGCCGTCGGCACCTATGGTGTCTGGCTGGTAGGCAAGGACCGTTGTGGGAACGAGGACAGTTGCTACACAACCTTTACGATAAGAGATTGCAAGAACCCAACGCCTTATTGTTACCATGGCATCGCCACGGTGGTGATGAGTCCATCGGGCGAAGTGGAGATCTGGGCTACGGACTTTGATGCGGGCAGCTACGATAACTGTACAACAGCCGATAACCTGATCCTGAGCTTCACGGAAGACGGCGAAACACCAAGCATAACATTCACCTGTGCGGACATTCCGGATGGACGTTCCCAGGAGATCGAAGTTGAGATTTGGGTGATCGATGAAGCGGGTAACAAGGACTTCTGCACGACGACGTTGTTGCTGCAGGACAACAGTGGCAATGCCTGTCAGGACAGTAGTCCGTTGACAGAGTCGGGATCCGGAGTAGCATCATCGGGACAAAAGGTAAAGGGAGAAGGGATAAGGACCCCAGAACTCTATCAGAACACGCCGAACCCATTCAGCGGGGAGACGAAGATTGGCTTCTGGTTGCCGGAAAGCATGACAGCCACCCTGCGGGTGATGGATGTGACGGGTAAGGAGCTCTACCGGGTGACCGGCAGTTACTCTGCAGGTAACCATCAGTTTACGTTGGAATCTGGCAGCATCCCGGAAGTGAAGGGCGTGTTGTTCTATCAACTGGAAACGGAGAAAGGGGTCTTAAACAGACGCATGGTAAAAGTGGATTAACCGGTGCTGACCGACCGACGGGAGCGTCAGTAGAAACGGAGATGGGCGTATTGAATAAGCGCATGGTGAAAGTGAATTGATAAAGGCTGGTCGAGCCGACCAAATGAATAATATAACAAGGCAGTCATCCTATAGCAGGGTGACTGTTTTGTTTTTAAGAGGTCTGGACTGTCAGAATTCAATTGAAAAAATGGATAACAACCTCTAAACAGGCAATTGCCGTTTGCTTGGCAACCTGCTGGGTGTTAATTTGCAGCCTTTTCCTCGGGCAATCAATCTTAGCACCATGTCGAACACCAGTGCTCGCACCGGCAAACCATCCAGAAATGCCGGAATTTTTGGGCTCTTGAAGCCTTATCGCAAGCTCATCGTAATGTTGCTCGCTTTAGCCCTTTTGGGGAACAGCATCAACCTGATCTTACCAAAGATCATCGCTTCGGCCATCGATTCTTATCCGGATAACTATCAGTTAAAGTCCATATTGACCAGTTACCTGGTTGCGGCTGTGTCTGTCTTTGTTTTTACCTGGTTGCAGGGAATTGTGCAGGTATATGCCTCGGAAAAAGTGGCCCGTGACCTTCGCACTTCACTATCCAAGAAAATTTCCCGGCAAAGCAGTGCATTCATTGAGAAATCCAATCCGGCAAAATTACTGACAAACCTGACCGCGGATGTGGACTCTATAAAATCGTTTGTTTCGCAGGCCATCGTCTCCATCGTCTCGTCCCTGATCATCATAATCGGTGCCAGTATTCTTTTATTTTCAATCGATTGGAAGCTGGCCTTCGCTATTGTAGCCATCATTCCGATCATCGGAGTGGCATTTGCTGTGGTATTAAAGAAAGTAAGGGCGATTTTTATTCAGAGTCGTGCGGTTGTTGACCGGTTGAATAAGATCATCAATGAAAGCATTCTGGGAGCTGCACTTATCCGGGTGATCAACTCCCAGCAACCGGAGTACGTGAAATTTTTGGATGCCAATACCAAAGCCAAAGACTATGGAATGACCATTCTGAAATTATTCGCCACGCTGATTCCTATAATTGTGCTTACCGCGAATCTTGCTACCTTATCAATACTGGTTCTTGGAGGCCATTTCGTCATCCAGGGAAGCATGACCATTGGTGACTTTGCAGCTTTCAACAGTTATTTGTCCATGCTGATCTTCCCTATTCTAGTGATCGGTTTCATGAGTAATGTCATTGCCCAGGCCACGGCCAGTTATCAGCGTATCGACGGCGTATTGCATGCCCGGGAACCGGAAGACAGGGCAACAGTTACCGAACCATTACAGGGAAGGATTGAACTGGAGCAGGTATCGCTTAAATACGGAGATAAGATGGCGTTGGATAATATCTCCTTCAAGGTGGAGCCCGGAACCTCCCTGGCAGTCATCGGTCCGACAGCCGCTGGCAAGACCCAGCTGCTTTATTTATTAACTGGTTTGTTGCCTCCCACTTCAGGTAAGATCTTATTTGACGGGCACGATTTGGAATCCTATGTGAAAGAGCATTTTTATCGTCAGGTGGGCTTCGTTTTTCAGGATAGCATCCTGTTTAACATGAGCATCCGGGAAAACATAGCATTCAGCAATGAGGTGAACGATGAAATGCTGGAGAAGGCCATTGCCACCGCTGAATTGAAAGACTTTATCAATACCCTTCCGGATAAATTGGATACCATCGTTTCCGAACGGGGCACATCCTTGTCCGGTGGACAGAAGCAACGATTGATGCTGGCCCGGGCACTCGCCATTAATCCCCGGATATTGCTGCTGGATGATTTTACTGCCCGTGTAGATACCAGTACCGAGGCGCGTATCCTGAATAATTTACGTCAAAATTACCCTGGAATAACCCTGATCTCCGTGACACAAAAGATAGCCACAGCAGAGCTTTTTGATCAGATCATCGTACTGATGGAAGGTGAAATAGTAGCCCGTGGCGTTCACCAGGATTTGCTCAAACAAAGCCTGGAGTACGTTCAGATATACAATTCTCAACAAAGCACCAGCAATTATGAGTTACAATCTCAATGAGGTTGCGAAGCAACAGCAGAAAACTTCCAGTCTGCGGGCACTGCAGAAATTGCTTCGGTTGATCCGTGAGGAACGTAAGACCATGTTGCTCGCTTTGATAGCCATTGTGACCAATTCCGGATTAAATCTGCTGGCGCCATTCATTATCGGTCATGTCATTGATACCTATGTGGTGAATAAGGACTTCCAGGGAGTATTGCGTTGGGGTGGGATCTTGCTCGTCATGTATCTCATCGCTTTCGTGGCTAATTATTTACAAACGGTCATGATGGGAGGCGTCGGTCAGCGCATGCTGTTTAAGTTGCGGAATACGATCTTTAATAAACTACAGGAATTACCGGTTGCCTTTTTTGGAGTAAACAAAGCAGGAGATCTTATTTCCCGAGTCAACAATGACTCAGACAAAATCAATCAATTTTTTTCCCAGTCCCTGATGCAGTTTATTGGCACCATTGTGACGATGACCGGTGCCGGTATTTTTTTACTGGCGATTAATGTTGAGTTGGGAATTGCGACGTTATTACCAGCAGTACTGATTTTTTTATTCACAAAATTCAGCTCGTCCTGGGTGAAGAGTAAAAATGCCATCAGTATGCAGCGTACGGGGGGCTTAAGCGCAGAGATCCAGGAAAGTCTGCAGAATTTCAAGGTTATTGTTGCATTCAACCGCAGGGATTATTTCCGGGAACGTTTTGAGGAAGCAAATACCCAGAATTATTCCGCCGCATTAAAAGCAGGCATCGCCAATAATATTTTTATTCCGGTTTACGGATTGTTTGCTGCATTGGCACAGCTTATCGTTCTGGTAGTCGGTATTCATTTGATCAGCATCCAGGCATTTACGATAGGTTTGCTGGTTAGTTACCTGGCCTATGCGGTCAATTTTTACAATCCATTACGCCAGCTGGCTGCTTTGTGGGCGAATTTTCAGGCGGCTATGGCGAGCTGGGACCGCATATCCTTCATGCTAAATATGGAAAATAATATGCAGGTGGTGGCTGCACCTGACAACATGAAGGACACCACAACGGTCATTGAGTTTAAAGGAGTTTCCTTTGGCTATGATCCACACACCGAAATATTGCACAACATCAACTTCAAATTACACCGGGGCAAAACCTATGCTCTGGTAGGCCCGACCGGCGGTGGTAAAACGACTACGGCATCCCTGATAGCAAGGCTATATGACCCCACGAAGGGAGAAGTACTCCTGGATGGAAAAGACATCCGCAGTTTTTCACCGGAAGAAAGAGCCCGGAAAATAGGCTTTATCCTGCAGGAGCCAATTCTATTTTCAGGTACGGTCCGGGAAAACATCATCTATGGCAACAGCCAGTTTGAAACGCAGGGTAACCAATTGGAGGAGACAATCCGTGAAGCCGGCCTCCAGCGCATCCTTAGCACCTTTGATAAAGGTCTGGATACGGAGATTGGCTCAGGAGGTGAAAGCATCAGCTTGGGTCAACGCCAGCTCATTGCATTTATGCGCGCCGTTCTACGTAAGCCTGAGATCCTGATCCTGGACGAAGCGACGGCCAATATCGATACCATTACCGAGCAGGTCCTGGAAGATATCCTCAATCACCTTCCGGACTATACCACCCGGGTGATCATTGCCCACCGGCTGAACACCATTCAGAATGCCGATGAGATCTTTTTTGTCAATGCGGGAGAGATGGTCAGGGCCGGATCGTTTGAGCACGCTGTGGATATGCTCCTGCATAATGAGCGCAAAAGCTAATGTTATTGAAATAGCTGATCCCGGTACCGGCGGCTTAATATCAGCTTTTTACCATTAATCAGTTCTATCCAGTAATCGCCATGTGAACGGGGCGTCAGCTGGCGGATGGCTTTGATCTGTACGATATGGGACCGGTGAACGCGGGCAAATAATTTTGGATCCAGTTGAGACTCCAGCCGGGAGAGGGATTCGCGCAATAAATACTTTTGCTCTACGGTGTGAATTTCTACATATTTATCGTCGGACTCAAAATAAAGGATGTCCGAGATAGAGAGCGGAATAATGCGTGTACCTACCTGTACCATTATCCGGTCCAGATACTGCTGAGGATTTTTAAAAGTTGCCAATAATTGCTGAAAAAGAGCAGTTTGATTTTTCTTAAGTTGTATTTGGTTCACCGCCTGGTGAAATGCAGTTTGAAATCGCTCACGGTCGAAAGGTTTTAATAAATAATCAACAGCATGAACTTCAAAGGCCCGAAGCGCGTAATGATCGTAGGCAGTAATAAAAATGACCGGTGGCATATTTTCAACACCGACTTCTGCAATTACTTCAAATCCGGATTTGCCGGGCATTTGAATATCCAGTAATACCAGGTCCGGACTTAACTGCATAATTTTTTCCACAGCTATGTCCCCATCCTCCGCAAAATAAACCTGGTCCACCAATGGCTCATCCTTCAATAGTGATTGCAATTTACGTCGTGCAGGGGCTTCATCATCAGCAATCAGAATTTTCAACCAGGGATTCATGCAGCTTTTTGTATTGGGATTTCAATAAGTATGGATAGCCCGCCTTCATCCCGGTTTTTCATCTCAAATTTAAATTGATCTCCGTAGTGATTTTCCAGTCTTTCCATGGTGTTTTTCAATCCGATACCGGAGCCAAAGTTGCGTTGGATGCCCGGGCCATCGTCGGTTAACAGTATGTTTAATTTATCCTGAATGATTTTGGAAGTTAAATTAATGTGAATTTTCCCTTTACTTTCAACACCATGTTTAATAGCATTTTCCAATAGTGGTTGAAGCAGAAATACCGGTAGCAGGGCGTCTCCTGCATGATCTTCGCTTGAGATTCGGATATCCAATTTGTCTTTAAACCGGATTTGCATGATTTTTAAATAATGATTGATCAGATTTATTTCTTCATCCAGAGAATGCTCTGATGTTTTGATCTGAAATGTGGAGCGCAGCATATCACTGAGATTGGACATCATCCGGTCTGCTGCATCCAAATCTTCGTACATAATGCCCGATATTGCATTAAGAGTGTTGAATAAAAAATGCGGATTGAGTTGCATCTGCAACGTTTGTAATCGCGATCTGGTAAGTTGTTCTTCGAGTTGCGCCGTCCGGATTTGTTGTAGTTGTTGTTCTCTGAACTGTTTAAATAATGTGAATAACCCGTAAACCACCCAATAAAAAATAAATTGCTTCAGGTATTCCATCACAATCCTGTACCCGAGGATTCCATAGAATGAATTGTATGCGCCAATTCCAAACCAATGGTACAATGGTGTTCGAATCGTGTACATTAATAGTGTATGGGTGGTTCCAAATAATACTGTAACGAACAGGTGAAGCAGTAACCGGCTTTTGAAGTTAGATTTAGTAATGGGATATTGCCTGAAAAACCAGAATAAAACAGCTATCAATGGTAGTAAAAGCCAAACTGCGGATATTTCATTGATAAAATAGCGAAGCCATTCTACCTGGTTGCCGTCAGCCATATCGTCCGTAACCAGAACGCCTATGTCAAGTAGCCCCAACAGGGTAAGGAAGATGAAAATCCAGAGCCATTTATATTTAATCCAATTCATGGTTAAATCATCAAATTGCTTTGCATTGTCTTTATTCATAGATTTTCTGGTGTTCAGCTTGATAACTGTTGCTTATTTTCGTTGCCAGCGATAAGAAGCTTTAAAAAACCACGTACCCTGACTTTGGAGGAATTGGTCAGCCGGAATATAATCCATTCCATTCCATTCCTGTTTTTCAAATTGCGATCCGTATCCCAGGTAAATGACCGTTCCGGGGATCCAGGTGAAAGAAAGTAATAAATCTTCTCTGAATTTATGCGTATAGACGTTAAATTCTGAAATAGCCCGGAAGAATAAATATTTATTGAATTGCCAAACCGTGCTATTTCGCCAGATAGTCACAGAATAGAGCGCTTCCTGGGACCCTTTGCGATAAAAATTGCCGAAGCGCACGTTTACTTGGGATGATAGTTTTGCGAACGGCTGTAAACGGATGGACGCACCAAGAAGTTGTTCATTCCCTCCCAAAGGATCGTCATAATTGTAATAGATGGCTCGGCCATAACGCCATTCCATGCCGATTCCTAACCAGTTGTAAGGCTGGCTGGCTGCCACAAATCGCAATGCATTCCTGCTAAATTGTTGACCGGCAAACACCTCATTACCCAGCCAAGCAGAAACCGTAATTTCACTTTGTCGAGGTAATCCCATCTCGATGCCAAAGCTGTTGAGTGTTTCCCATAGGTTTGCTGCATGGTCAAAGCTATTGCGGGACCAGATATAGGGTGATAGTCGTTGCAAGCGTTTGTTTTCGTAATAGAAGTTACGTGTCAGCACCATCGGAATGGTTGTGATTCCAGTCCGGGTAACATAGCCTAACCGTGTATTGAAGTTTTCAGACACATCGAAAATCCCGGTATGAAAATTCCAGTCACGTGCATCGTAACGCCAGGCAGTGCCTATCGCGTGGCCTTGTTGATGTTCTTCACCCCGGCTGAAAGATCTAAATCCGTGGAATTCAATCCGACTTTTGTTTCCGGTACGAAGCCGGCCATCCGCACCAGCGACATAGTTCGATTGACCATCGTAATTCCAGCCGGTAAAAAAACCACCTAGATAGCTGTCAGACTTAAGCAGACGGCCATAACGCAGTACGGAAAAGTGGGCATCTTTGCCCGTGGGATTATCGCCCAGGGTTCCAGGATACTGGTCAAGGGCATACAATGCTGCAAGGACATTTTTTTGATTTATCCGGCCGGTGAGTTTCAGGCCCACCTGAGGGTCCACGATGGATCTCGTATTAACTAATTGCTGGAGATAGGTGCCATCCAGGCTTGCGCTGAATCCAAACAGATCCTGGCCTTCCTGAAAGAAGGGACGTTTTTCAGGATAAAACAAGGCCGATCTCAGGTTTACATCAATTTGACTGGCGTCGGATTCTACCTGTGAAAAATCCGGGTTATAGGTTGCATCAAGGGTCAGGCTGGACGTGATGCCTATTTTGGCGGTAACGCCGACATCTGCTTTCCAGGCCCCTGATTCTAGTTTCCCTGCCTGCAATTGATCATGGCGACCTAACGTGACCGCGGGCAAAATTTCCAGGATATTTTTGCTTTTAATTCCGGTCACTGTTATTTTCTGGAACTGAGTCAGGGCCGCACCCCGTTCCGGCCGGTATTCCGGGAAATCATCCTCTTCTGATTTTCGGCTGATGTACCGGGCAATTTTAAATCCCATGGTAAGGGTGTCCCGGTTGGAAAAGCGCAAATTATTCAGGGGAATGGCCATCTCAACGATGTACCCGTCGGGAGTCTCCTGACTGGCGCTCTGCCAGACCATATCCAGCAGGGCATCGGGTGATGCCGAAGCATCCAGCGTCCCGTCGGCCTGGATACCCAGCGGATTGGATAAAAAGAAATAAGAACTTAACTCATCATTATCGGCATCAAGGCAGAAGGCTACCCAATCATCTCCATCTACCTGGTCCCGGGCGGACAAACTGGCTTTTATCCTGGATGGTTGTGAATCATAGCAGTAGGCCGCAAAATAAATATTGGACTGGTCATACGTGAGGTATGCGGTCGTTTGTTCTGATGGTAGCAACCCGAAGTCGGGTTGTATGGTCTTGAAATCCTGAATGACAAATGCATGTTTCCAGGCTGGGTCATCCAGCCGGCCATCGATGGTTATGGGCTCGGATGCCTGTTTCAACGGGATGGGAAAGTCAGCTGCCGATAAGGAGGTCACGGCCAATAAAAATGCCATAAAACTGAAAATGATCTGGGAATGCATATCGAAATAGATTAGTTTATTTTGATTCCTGATCAAAATTCAATCATTTCATGTTCCCAGAAAATGGTTATGCCGTAAGAAGGATTATGCTATCCGTAAGTGGGATTTTAGAAGACTATTCCAGAATTTTCGGGGTGTATACAAACTACTTAGCGCTCTGGGATTGCTTCAACGCCGCGCTACTCTTTGATAAATTTACCAGTGATGGACTTTCCATGCGGAGCTAACCAGGTAGCCCAATAAATGCCAGCCGGATATTGGCTTATGTCCACCCGGATGTCTTGACTACGCACGGTATGTATTTCCAATAGTCGCCCGTCCACGGATACGATCTGCAGCATCCCCTCCGTAACCGGGATTCGAATTTTAACATAATCATGACCGATTGACGGTGATATCTCCAATGCTTCCTGTAGCTGGGTATTGTGTCGGAGTGTAGTTGCCATACTGCCTTCGATGGCGCCTATTGAGGGTGGATCCTGAAATGGCTTGCCCAGAAAATCTGTTTCAGGGCCATTCCCGGATTTTCCTTTTCCTATGACCGGACTTACAGGAGCTGGCTGAAAGTCGCCGTTCTCCGGATCAAACAGTAATGGATCCCCGGTAAGCTGTGCCGGATCATTGACCGGAAGGGTAGGGCTCCAGTTGTCCGTCGACTCATTGAACCATAGATTGTGGCTGATGGTAAAAGACTCCGGATCGGTATTGGGGCCCACATTTACCTCCGTAAGGTCGTGTTCCAGAACTATCAGGTTGTTTTGGAATACATTATTTGCACAGGCAAGGAAGCCTGGTTCGGTGGTCTCCTGCAGGATACGGAATACCCAGTTTTCCGGATGATAGATGGTATTGTTGATGACGTTCACCCGGATGCTGCCAACATAGGCTATTGGTGACCAGGTACCTACAAATACATTGGAATAGACATCCAGATCTGCGGCTTCGAATGCATCCCGGATTGGGTTACTCAGTGGGGGACGGAAATATTCCAGCCCGGTACTGCCGCCCAGATTCACGGCGCGTTGCCCCATATCCTTCAGGATATTGCGTTGTATAAGGATGTATTGCGTGCCACCTTTCGCCTGGATGCCACTGACACCTGCCCGGTCAAAATAGTTATCCTGGATCGTGCCATGATGGCAACCAACCATGTCGATGCCGCTGCCGCCGTCACCGCCATTGATGAAGGTGCATTGTTCCACCAGGAAGTCATCCAGGCCGGACAACTTAAGCAGGTCGTTGTTGCCATCTGCGGCCATATCCCGGAATACGCAGTTACGCAAAGTAATGTGATGGGTTGGTACATCGTAGTTACCCCCGTCGTCAATATTGATCCCATTGCCGGTTTGCTGTTCCACGATCAGTCCTTCGATCACCACATACGAACAGCTCACCAGATGCAGGGCTTCCGTGCCGCCGCGGAAAATCACTGTATGGCCCGAAGCAGGTTGGATAACGACAGGAGCCTGTGCGCTGCCATGCCAGTTTTCCAGAAACTGAGTACCATCCTGATACAATGCATCCAAAAGCAGGAGGGTGTCTCCGGCGGTAATCAGTTCATTGAGGTCACTTAACCGGGCATAATCACCAGCCTGACCAATGGTGATCTGGCGGGCGGAGAGGATTACAGGCCATAGCAGAATAACCAGGAAGGGGGACAGTAACCGCATGTGGATGTTTTGTAAATTTTAACGTAGAAATGTAGGCACACCATATGTATGTGACTGCAAATGCGCACAGTATTTTTTCCACCATGGTCATCACCCGGTTCAATGTTATTGGAGTGATCCGGATTCCAAACCATGCTCGGTGATGACGGCATCCATCGGAATGTCGTGATCTTCGTGAGGGACGGATTGTGCAATTTGTTCCGAAAAACAGATGCCTACTTTGATGGCAGCTGGTTGCTCTGTCAGGAAATGATCGTAATAACCGGCACCATAACCCAGACGATTGCCCTGCGAATCAAATGCGAGGCCCGGCACCAGAATGACATCATAGGGGCCGGGGTTTGGAACAGCCAGTCTTGGATGCCGCGTGCCGAATACTCCGTAAGTCAGGTCCTCAGGATCTAGAAATAGTAGGTGTTCCAATCTTCTTTTGGGCAAGGTCTTGGGGACGGTGAGCTCCATGCCTGCCCCTATCGCCCAGCGGATGACCGGCCAGATATTTACTTCTTCACCCATTGGCAGGTACGTGTGTATCCGGTGTGCTTTCCATGTGAGCAGCATTTCCTTCAATTGATGGCAAATGGTGGTTTCAGCCTCACTTCTTTCCTCCCGAGGCATAGCGGAACGTAGCTGGCTGTAATACCGCCGCATGGACTTTTTTAATCGGGTCTGGTCTTCCATTGCTTCCACAAATGTAAAGCTAGTGCATTTATTAGTTCCGATATCAACGCATTAATCCAGAACCTCCATTCCGGCTTGTCCGAGCGCTTCAATAGCCCGGCCCCAATCCATTTCCCGGACCAGTACATAATCCGTGAGGAAAGTGGAAATGGCGAAGATGGGAATGGCTGCCTTAGCCAGGGGAGAGGTTATTTGATGGAGAATGCCGGTCAGGGAAAAATCCAGGGGGCCTTCGACATAGAACCCTTTCCAGCGTGGCTCAACAATCAGTTTATCAGGGAAATATTCCATCGCACAAACAACTGAACATTCATCAGGAGTGCGCACCAATTGAAAAAATGGACTGTCGAAAACCCAGTGCGGTATGGGTTCCGTTAAGGGTAATTGGGTAATTCCTATCGGAAAATTCAATTGGTGCAGCCTGATCTTTTTATCCATGATGCAATATATTTTCCCAAACTTATGCTGGTTTTTTCGAGAAGGGTCAATTGGTCGAAATAACTAATTTTAGGACGTGTCCGGATTTAAAGGATACATTTTTTATCCGGGACAGCAAGTCCAATTAATGAAATTAAACTGGGTTTATGATAAATCGATTGTGGCGGATTCTGTTTCTTTTTTCCGGGATGATACTGCTGGGTGGATTTGCTGCGGTTGATCCGGTATTGACGGTATACCTGGTAGGAGACTCGACGATGGCAGATAAGCCGGGTACGCCGGAAGAGAATCCTGAGCGGGGATGGGGGCAGCTCTTCAAAACCTTTTTCGATAACCGGGTCCGGGTTGAGAACCATGCGGTTAATGGCAGAAGCTCCAAAAGTTTTCTGGACGAAGGCCGCTGGGATGAGATCGTACGGAATTTAAGGCCGGGTGATTATGTATTCATCCAGTTTGGACACAACGATGAGAAGGAAGAGGATCCATCACGATATACCAATCCCAATACCGGATTTCGTTATAATCTGATCAAATTTGTCAACGATACACGGATGAAAGGAGCGAACCCTGTTTTGCTTTCACCCATTGTTCGAAGGCATTTCAACGAGCAGGGTACCCTGACTGACACGCACGGTACTTATCCACTGGTTTGCCGGCAGGTTGCTACGGAGCTGGAGGTACCATTTATTGATATGCAGTGGATGACGGAGCAGTTGGTGTCCAGGTTGGGGCCGGAGGATTCCAAATCGCTGTACCTCTGGGTGCCGCCAGGCAAGTATCCGGCATTACCGGACGGAAAACAAGACGATACACATCTTAATCCGGCCGGAGCGAGACAATTTGCCATGCTGGTCATTGAAAGTATTCGGGCACTTCAGTTACCTTTACGGATGTATTGCGCAATCGATTGATAACATCCGGTCCGGAATCACCTTTCAATATCGATAGAACCAATGAAGCCATTTCTTGATGAGGATTTCCTGCTGGAAAACCAGACCGCCAAGGTCTTGTATCACGATTATGCAAAGGAAATGGGGATCATTGATTACCACAACCATCTCCCTCCCGGTGACATCGCCGGTGATCAGAATTTTGACAACATCACCGTCATCTGGCTTTATGGAGACCATTACAAATGGCGGGCAATGCGGACCCTTGGTGTTCCGGAACGATTCATTACCGGAGATGCCAGCGACCAGGAAAAATTTCAAAAATGGGCTGAAGCCGTGCCATTTACCGCACGCAATCCCCTTTTTCACTGGACCCACCTGGAGCTCAAAAGATACTTTGGGGTGAACGAACTATTGAATTCAGGCTCAGCTCCGGGAATTTACGATCACACCTCCGCCTTATTGGCCACGCCGGAATTTTCGACCCGGTCTCTCCTGCAAAAAATGAAGGTGGAAGTGGTCTGTACCACGGACGACCCCATCGATGATCTTGCATTTCATCAAAAGGTATACCGTGATGGGAGCCCAGTCCGGATGCTGCCAGCATTTCGTCCCGATAAAGCGCTGTTGATCGAGCGGGAAGGATTCTTGGATTACATCGCAAAACTGGAGGCGGTGGCAGATCGTTCCATCGGGACGTTGGAAGATCTGCTGGATGTATTGAAAATCCGGGTTGAATATTTTAACCGGAATGGTTGTAAACTTTCGGACCATGGACTGGAACACATCTATGCTGCCGATTATACGGAAAAGGAAGTCAATGAAATTTTTCAAAAGAGAAAGATCGGAGTTTTCATAACCCGGGAGGAGGCCATAAAATACCAGTCCTGTGTGCTGTTCGAACTGGGCAAGATGTATGCCACCCAGGGCTGGGTTCAGCAGTTTCACCTCGGAGCATTGCGCAATGCCAATAGTCGCATGTTGCGCGAATTGGGGCCCGATACGGGCTTCGACAGCATTGGGGACTATCCGCAGGCAAGATCTCTGGCCCATTTTCTGAATCGTCTGGATAATGAAAATAAACTGGCAAAGACCATATTGTACAATTTAAACCCCGCAGACAATGAAATCATGGCCAGCATGATCGGCAATTTCAACGATGGTAGTGTACGGGGCAAAATGCAGTTTGGGTCCGGCTGGTGGTACCTTGACCAGAAAGACGGTATGGAACGCCAAATCAATGCCCTTTCCAATATTGGGTTATTGAGCTGTTTCGTCGGCATGCTGACCGATAGTCGCAGCTTTTTGTCCTTTCCGCGTCATGAATACTTTCGCCGCATCCTGTGTAATTTGATCGGCCGCGATGTCCACAATGGTGAATTGCCAAATGACACCCCATGGTTGGGAAGTCTGGTCCGTGATATTTGTTATTACAATGCGAAGCAATATTTTGAGTTTGAATAATACAAAAGTTCTATGAAGAAAATCGTCACCTTTGGTGAAATCATGTTACGCCTGACCCCACCGGGATTTTTGCGTTTTTCCCAGGCTGCATCCTTCGATGTCGTCTATGGCGGCGGTGAATCAAATGTTGCAGTATCCCTTGCCAACTATGGCCTGCCGGTTGAATTTGTGAGCCGTATTCCGTCTAATGAGATCGGGGAGTGCGCAATTATGGAAATGAAAAAACGCTCGGTAGGCACACAATATATTCTGAGAGGTGGTGAACGTATGGGTATCTATTTCCTGGAAATGGGAGCCATGGCCCGTGGAAGCAAGGTGGTCTACGATCGTGCGCACAGCGGCATGGCCTCGATTTCCAAAGGTATGGTGGACTGGGATGAGGTATTCAGGGATGCACAATGGTTCCACTGGACCGGGATCACCCCGGCGATATCACAGGGCGCCGCGGAAGCAATGCTGGAAGCCATACAAGCCGCCAACCGGCTGGGAGTGACGGTATCCACGGACCTCAATTACCGGAAAAACCTATGGAAGTACGGGAAGAAGTCATCCGAGGTTATGCCGGAGCTGGTAGCGGGATGTGATGTGATCCTGGGAAATGAAGAAGATGCGGAGAAGCACTTTGGCATCCATCCCGAAGGGGTTGATGTCACCAAAGAAGACTCCATGGATGCGCTGGCGTATCAGTCGGTGTGCCAGCAACTAATGACCCGGTTCCCGAGATGCAAGAAAGCCATCATTACCTTGCGCGGAAGCATTTCGGCATCGCACAATACCTGGACCGGCGTTTTATACAATGGAAAAGAGCTGGTGACCGCACCCAGTTATAACATCACCCATATGGTGGACCGGGTAGGCGGTGGTGACAGCTTCATGGGGGGGCTGATCTATGGATTACTAACCTATCCGGACGATCAGCAGGCTTTGAATTTTGCAGTTGCCGCTTCCTGTTTGAAGCACTCGATCTACGGTGATGCCAACCTGGTTACGGTAGCAGAAGTTCAGCAACTCATGAAAGGGGATGCCAGCGGGCGGGTATCGCGATGAAAGTTGAATGTAGAATGTATTCCAAATCCTAAATCGTAATTCAAAACATGGCTCGTTTCACACGTTTACAAGTAGCGCAAACCATGGCCTCCAATGGCATGGTACCCCTCTATTACCATGCGGATGTGGAATTGGGGAAAGAGATTTTAAAAGCTTGCTACCAGGGAGGTGCACGTCTGCTGGAATTTACCAATCGCGGTGACTATGCCCATGAGGTGTTTGGCGAGCTCAATAAATACTGTGCTAAAGAATTACCGGAAATGATCCTTGGTGTCGGCTCGGTTACGGATGCAGGCACCGCTTCCCTGTATTTGCAGCTGGGAGCTAATTTTGTCGTCACGCCCGTATTGCGTGAGGATATTGCCCTCGTTTGCAACCGGAAAAAGGTTCTCTGGTCCCCGGGTTGCGGCTCTTTGACGGAGATTTGCCGGGCAGAAGAGCTGGGCTGTGAAATCGTCAAATTGTTTCCGGGCGGGACCTATGGACCTGAATTTGTTAAGGCTATTCTCGGCCCGCAACCATGGACCAGCGTTATGCCTACCGGTGGTGTAGCACCAACCCGTGAAAGTCTTAAATCCTGGTTCGATGCCGGGGTAACCTGCGTGGGTATGGGCTCCCAGCTGATCTCAGGTCATGTGATTAAAAATCGTGATTTTGCAGGTTTGGAAAAAAATGTGCGTGAAGCTCTGGATCTCATCCATGAGTTGCGTAAATAATCGTGTCACTGTCCGAAATAGTACAAAGTGAATAGTCCGATATTAAAAGTGCACCCCCAGGATAATGTGATTGTAGCCTTGCAGGACCTGAAAGCCGGGGATAGTGTTACGCTGCTTGGAGATACTTTTCAGGTGACGGAGGATGTCCCTGCAAAGCATAAATTTGCGGAGCGCACCTTTGCGGCCGGTGACTCCATTATAATGTACGGTGTACTGGTGGGCAAAGCCCTGTCCGGCATTCCGGCGGGAACGCGCATCAGCCGTCAGAATATCTCCCACGACTCCGGAGATTACACAGTTGGGGAAAGAAAACTGAGCTGGACAGTACCGGATATCACCGATTTTGCGGAGAAGACATTTCAGGGATTCCACCGAAAGGATGGCAAGGTGGGGACCCGGAATTACTGGCTGGTCATACCGTTGGTTTTTTGCGAGAACCGCAATGTCAAGGTGATTCGTGAGGCGATGCTGAGCCAGCTGGGTTATGTCAGCGGCAAGGAGTTTTCTGTGGACATCAATCCATTGGTACAACTCTATCGCACTGGGGCTACTGCAGATACCATCTTACAAACGCCCGTCATCCGGGAAGCCGAAGATCTGGCTCGTCAGCGCCTGTTTCCACAAGTGGATGGGATCAAGTTTCTAATCCATGAAGGAGGCTGTGGTGGCACGCGCCAGGATGCAGAAGCACTGACGAGATTGCTGGCAGGCTATGTGGCAAATGCCAACGTCGCTGGTGCTACCGTTCTCAGTCTTGGATGTCAGAATGCCCAGTACCAGCTCATGGAACAGGCACTGCAGGAATTTGCACCTGAATTAGGTAAGCCCGTGTATATGCTGGAGCAGCAAAAAAGCCTTTCCGAACGTGATTTTATTGCCGAAGCGGTTAAACACACCTTTGTGGGTTTGATGGAAGCGAATAAATGCCAGCGCCAACCTGCGCCTTTATCGAAATTGACACTGGGCCTGGAATGCGGTGGGTCAGATGGATTTTCCGGCATCTCAGCCAATCCGGCTTTGGGGTACGCTTCGGACCTGTTGGTTGCACTGGGAGCCACCACCGTTCTGTCAGAGTTCCCGGAACTTAACGGGGTAGA
This sequence comes from Lewinellaceae bacterium, assembly GCA_020636135.1. Classification (NCBI taxonomy): domain Bacteria; kingdom Pseudomonadati; phylum Bacteroidota; class Saprospiria; order Saprospirales; family Lewinellaceae; species Lewinellaceae bacterium. The sequence goes on along the minus strand of JACJYK010000001.1, from coordinate 3,228,074 downwards.
GCAGGAACTGATCAACCGGTGTGTGGATGACCGAACGGCGCATAAATTTGAAGATATTATGCGGGCCTATTCCAGCCGGGCAAAGGCTGTGGGTTCGGGATTTGATATGAATCCTTCGCCTGGCAATATTCGTGACGGTCTGATTACTGACGCCATGAAGTCTGCCGGAGCAGCCAAGAAGGGAGGCACATCACCGGTGACCGATGTATTGGATTATACCGAACAGATCTATAAACCCGGCCTGAACCTGTTGTGTACGCCGGGTAATGACGTTGAATCAACGACAGCCATGGTGGGATCTGGAGCCACGATCATCGTCTTTACCACCGGACTGGGAACCCCTACCGGGAACCCGATAGCGCCTACGGTAAAGATGGCCAGCAATACCGTCCTGGCTAACCGTATGGCGGACATTATTGATGTGAATGCGGGGACAATCATTTCCGGTGAAGATACCATTGAATCCAAAGGGAGGGAGCTTCTTGAATACATCATCAAAGTTGCGAGTGGAGATGCAATCCCCCACGCCGAGCGGTTGGGTCAGGATGATTTCATCCCCTGGAAACGAGGCGTTTCGCTTTAAAGAAAAACAGTGTCATTTACCTTCCACCACAAAACCACAAAACCATAACACCAAACACCAGTCACCAAACACCAAACACCAAACATCAACCACCAAACACCAAACACCAACCACCAACCACCAACCACAAAACCACAAAACCATAACACCAAACATCAAACTCCAAACATCATACAACAACCATCATACACAAAACCATATAACCACAAAACCATAACACCATAACACCAAACACCTGTCATCAAACACCAAACACCATAACACGTGAGCTCGATTCTCAAACAATTGAACAGGACCACCATTCAGGCACCCGTGCCTGCAGAACGCATCCTGCAGTTCGGTGGTGGTAATTTTGTGCGTTGTTTCATTGGTTGGATCGTGCAGCGCTATAATCTGCAGGTGGCCAGGCCGATGGGAGTTGTAGTGGTGAAAACAACCGACCGGGGAGATTACCGGGAATGGCAGGAGCAGGACGGACTCTACCATGTGCGTATCAGGGGATTTGAAAATGGCGCTCCGGTGGAATATACCGAACGCATCGATTGTGTCACCCGGATCATCCATGTGTACCAGGCCTGGGATGAATTTCTGGCAACAGCCGAATTGCCGGGCATCCGCTACATTGTATCCAACACCACCGAAAGTGGTATCCGGTTAAGCAGTGACGATCGTTTTGATGACCAACCTCCGCATGAGTTTCCGGCAAAACTGACCCGGTGGCTATATCATCGTTATCTGCATTTCAACGGAGCCGCGTCGGCAGGATGCATTTTTCTGCCCTGTGAATTATTGGAGGCCAATGGAGACGCCCTGCGTTATGCCGTTCTGGATCAGGCTGACGCCTGGCGGTTGGACCGGAACTTCATCAGGTGGATCAAGGATTCCAATGTATTTTGCAATACCCTCGTAGACCGGATCGTGCCGGGAATACAGAAGGACCGGCTGCCTTCCGTATGGCAAAGTCTCGGTTATAAAGATGTCATGGTTACCGAAGGAGAGCCTTACCATTTGTGGGCCATTGAAGCACCGGAATGGGTTCGCCAGGAATTGCCCCTGGATCAAACCGGACTCAACGTGGTCTATACAGATGATTTGCAGCCTTACCGGAAACAGAAAATAAGGATTCTGAACGGGGCGCATACTACGCTGGTTCCGGTAGCCTTTTTGGCAGGTCTTGAGACCGTACGGGAAACGATTGAGCATCCGGTTCTGGGTGCTTATGTGCAAAAAGCACTTTTTGAGGAGATCATACCTTCGATGAGTGGCCCTGCGGATCCATTGGAGCGCTATGCAGACACGATATTGGATCGATTTCGCAATCCCTCCATCAATCATCGGCTTTTGAGCATTTCTCTCAACTCGGTTTCTAAGTTTCAGGTTCGCGTACTTCCTTCGCTTCTCGACTATTATGCGGTCACTGGCCGGTTGCCGGAAAGGTTGGTGTTTGCGTTCGCATGCCTGATCCGTTTTTACCGGGGTAAATGGCAGGGAAGAACTATTCCATTGGTAGACGGAGATGAAGTATTAAAATTTATGCATTTGGTGTGGGATGATTGTGACGATTGCGCCGAGGATGTTCATTTGCTGACGGAGCAGGTTTTGGCGAAATCCAATTGGTGGGGCAGGGACCTGCGTAAGGTGAATGGACTTGCATTTAATGTCGCCAATCACCTGATGTGCATAGAAAAATCCGGAATAGAAAAATGCCTGCCCTGATCCATCGTAAACCAAAAAGTCCGATCTTAAAACACCATTTTCATTTCTTTCCAAATCCTTAAACATGAAACGAATGACTTGCCGGCAATTGGGTGGCGCCTGTGATCAGGAATTTTTTGCCGATACCTTTGAAGAAATGGCTAAACAAAGCCAGGCTCACGGAAAAGAAATGTTCCAAAAACAAGATATGGCTCATTTACAGGCCATGCAGACCATGCAGAAGATGATGCAGTCCCAAGATGATTTTCAGAATTGGTTTCGGTCGAAGCAGCATGAGTTTGATGCGCTGGTAGATATAATCAATTGAAAACGAGAATCATAATCCTGTTTCTTAGAACTGTGCCCGTGCTGCAACATCTGCTTGAAAATGCATTAATGCTGTTACTTGTTGCTGAAACCAGAAAAACAGGACCAATTAAATTGATTCTGTATGAATGACGTTAACTTGTTTGCTTCATAGTTTGGTGCAAATGAATATGGTTAAGGATACGCAGTCGCTCAAGCCGGTCGAAGTTGTATTTTTGACTTATCTGCTGGGTTCAGCATTGATCATTCTGGTCTTTCGTACCCAACTGGATGTCTGGATTGATCAGATTGTCGTTAGGGCGCTGGCTCTGTTTCTGGTTATTGGGTACACCCTGATGAGGCAAAGCAGGTTTATTTCATTTTTTAGAATATTCACCCCATTTTTTTTCTTATCCTATTTTTATGCTGAATCGGCATTATTCCATAAGCTGGTATTTTCCGATTTATTGGATCAATATTTTGCAGGATTGGATCAATATCTTTTTGGATGGCAACCTTCTATTGAGTTTTCAAAACATTTCAGTGCTACCTTGTTTTCGGAACTTATGTTTTTCGGTTACTTTTCATACTATGTGTTGATCATTGGATTACCGGTCTACATTTATTGGGTCATTAATAAAGAGATTGGTGAACGTTTTGCTTTTATTATTGTCAATTCGCTTTTGATTTATTACGTCATCTTTTCGCTCTTTCCAGTAGCTGGCCCTCAGTTTTATTTCAATAATGATTTGATTCAGGTGCCGGCGGGATATGTTTTTGAGCCTGTGATCCGGCTGATCCAGGGTATGGCGGAGCGTCCTACCGGGGCGTTCCCCAGTTCTCATGTAAGCATCTGCCTGATGCTGGTTTGGGGGTGTATGAAATATGCCAGGAAATGGATTTATTTGGTGGTGCCAACGGCAGTGTTGCTTATCTTATCGACCGTTTACATCGGGGCTCATTATGTGGTAGATGTTCTGGGAGGTATTTTATTCACACCGGTTATATACTGGTTTTCAGGCTGGCTATATGACTTGCTTTCAAGACACCACTTTAAACTTACGAAATAATGGAAATCCGTATATCTGAAGTCCGTAACAAACAGGAACTGCGGACTTTTATTCATCTGCCTGCCATCATTCACCGGAATCACCAGAATTGGGTGCCTCCTATTTATATGGATGAGTGGGTGTTTTTCAATCCTAAGAAAAATAAAGCTTTTTCACACTCGGATACCATCCTGTTGCTTGCCTATCAGGGTGATAACGTGGTTGGCCGGATTATGGGAATAATCAATCATCAATACAATGCTGCCGAGGAGCTGAAAGAGGTCCGGTTCTTTTGTCTGGAAACTTTCGATGATTATCGTGTCGCTGAACTGCTGATACGGTCGGTAGAGGATTGGGGCAGGGGAAAAGGCATGACTAAATTCGTCGGACCGCTGGGATTTTCGGACAAAGATCCACAGGGCTTAATGGTAGAAGGTTTTGAATATTCGCCGGTTATTGCTACTACGTTTAATTTTGAATACCTGGTGGATTTTGTGGAAAAGGCCGGTTTCAGTAAGAAGGTGGATTTGGTGGTTTATAAATTGGATGTGCCTAAAGAAATTCCGGAATTTTATACCAGGATTTACGACCGTGCCATGCGCAATAATCAACATCTGCGGGTGGTGAAATTTAAAAATAAACTTCAGTTAAAGCCTTACATCAAGCCGGTATTCCAGTTGGTCAATGAGACTTTCCAGGAAATTTATGCCTTCACGCCTTTGACAGATGAAGAGATGAATGAATTGGCTGGACGATATTTGCCGGTACTGGATCCCCGGTTTGTAAAAGTCATTGAAAAAGAGAAAAAGGAGGTGGTTGGATTTATTCTGGCCATGCCGGATATCAGTGAAGGGATTCGTAAATGCAGGGGCAGGGTGCTACCCTTTGGTATATTCCAGATCCTGCGGGCCCAGAAAAAGACAAAACAGCTGGATTTACTGCTCGGAGCCATCCGTCAGGATTACCGGAATACCGGATTAAATACCATTCTCGGTATTGAAATCATGCGTGAATGTCAAAAAGCGGGCATGGAGTTGATCGATAGCCATCTCGAACTGGAGACGAATACCAAAATGCGCGCTGAAAATGAAAAGCTGGGTGGAACGGTGTATAAGCGCTACCGGATATTCCAAAAAGATATTTAGCGTCAGGAGATCAGAACATCATAGCTTAGGGAGGATCCAGCCAAATATCTAAGATCTTAAATCGGATAATATTTAGTATTCCCCTTGGTAACCCTTTGATAGGAGCCAGGGGGATAATGAATATTGAGCGACATTCACCATAAAGCATTCATCCTTCAACATTATTTTAGAAAGCCATTCTCCATCAGCCAATCCCGGAGTCTTTCCTTCCAGGTACTGAGGACTGCATCCTGCGGGGCAAAACCAACGCCATGTTTTCCGGGTTGGTAGATGTGCATTTCTGCCGGCACTCCGGCCTTTCGCAATGCCAGATAGAAATAGACACTATTTTCGGCGGGTACGCCCGTATCGGCGTCGGTGTGAAATAGAAATGTCGGTGGGGTATCTGCTGTGACCTGTGTTTCATTTGATAGAGATGCCACCAGAGCAGGGTCCGGATTGGGTCCCAGGAGGTGATTTCTTGAGCCTATGTGGGTCCACGGCTGGTTCAGGCTGATCACCGGATAACATAAGATCATAAGATCCGGACGGCAGGACATCTGATCGATCAGGTTACGTGCATTTTTGTTTCCGCGATCAAAATGCGTACCCAGCGTAGATGCCAGGTGCCCTCCGGCGGAGAAGCCCATCACAGCGATCCGGTTGGGATCTACACCCCAGGCCGCAGCGTTGGCACGGATCATCCGCATTCCCCGCTGGGCGTCGTTGAGCATATCCGGGTGCTTGTATCCGGATCCATCGTCCTTACCCAGGCGGTATTGCAGGATGAAGGCATGGATGCCCAGTGAGTTGAACCATTGCGCGATCTGTTTGCCCTCGTGGTCCATCGCCAGGTGAGCATAGCCACCTCCCGGGCAGATCATCACCGCACTGCCGGTGGCTGTTGTCGGTGGTGCCAGGTTGGTGATCAGATGTGGAGCCGGACCATGGTCCATAGGAACATTGTCGTATAACAAGAGGGTATCCTGTGCCTTGCTTGCCGTACTGGACAGCATAACCATTAACAAAAACATAATTGAACGATGTGCCATCATACCGGATTATTTACCGGAAGATAAGAAACGTGTGGACGTGTTTATGTAATTACGTGTTTCCGTTGCCAGCAAACAACGAACGGCTATTTTACCACTAAGGCACACAGGACACATAGGAGCACAAAGAGGAATTGTCCTAATGTGAAACAACAAACAGCAAACAGCTATTTTACCACCAAGGCACTTAGGGCACTTAGAAGCACTAAGAGGAATAGTCCGAATGCGAAACAACAAACATCAAACAACGAACATCAAACAACGAACAGTTAACTACGTACAGCGAATAGCGTACACTGAAAAGCGAATACCACTCGGCGAACTGCGCCCAACCATTCACTTCTTCGTTCCTTCCAGCACATTGACACCGGCCGGTAATGGATTGCCTGAGGAGCGGCGGAAGGTCACAACCTGGCCGACATGCCAGAGCGCGTCGGAAATAGGACCGTTGATCAGATTCCAGAATGGGTATTCTTTCGTGCCGCCGGATCGCTGAAAGGCCATGGGTAAGTCTTCGAGGTCGGTCTCCGGTTGCTTCAGGATTTCACTGGCCTGCCGGATGTTTTCCAGCGTGGCGTTGCGGTATTCGGCAAAGGTGGTCAAATTGGCATCATTGGGACCGGTTGGCTTACCCTGTGCTGTATTCAATAATACAAAGGTTAATCCATAGATGTGTTGAATGGTCTCAAAGGAAGTCCGTGCTTCGGCAGATGGTTTGAATTGCAGATCTTCATCACGAAGGCCTTCAGTTGCCCAGAAATAACGAAAGCCTAACCCATCCACCATGCGTGCAACGGCCGTAGTCGCCGTATACGTCTCGGGTACCGGTGGAATTTCATAATAATAAGGTTTATCCTGCCCGTAAAGTGATAATGAGGAAATGACGGCAAGTACAAGCAATAGTTTCTTCATTTCAAAGGATTAATGCAACGAATAACCTCCAATTTAAATAACTCTCCGGCAAAATGCATAAAAGATGGACCAGTCGTCGCTTTTAGGGACCAATGAAAAAAGGGGCCCCATGCCTGACATAGGTCCCCTCAACAGGTTAATCAAGAAATATTCGTTTAAGGCTGGATGGTCTTGCCGGATCGATCGGTACGGCCATCATCGTATTCACCATCGAGGGCGACGATGACCCCATTATCACGGATAAAATGAATCCTGAAATAGGGTAGATCTTCGATAAGAAAGCGGTCATTTCCCATGTAAACAAGTGGATAGATGACACCCTGGTCACGACGGTAAAACAATTGATTGTCTTTCAGAATGATCGAACGAGGTCCAAATGAGCCGGCATACGTCTTTAAGTCCGTTTCACTCATTGGAATGGGGTGGTTTAATACCTGTAATTGCTCCCGGGTCCAGTCATAGGGATTATCTGGATTGCGCTCATATTTCTCTGCCAATTTTTTCACGGCCTGGTAATGTGCTTCCAACAGTGCATCATTCGCTGGCACCTTGATGTCCGGTTCTACGCCGGTGCCTTCCCAGTTGGTGTGGGTAATTGGATTGATAGCCCGGCCGTTGGGTACAAAAATGCCAAATTCATCACTGGCGGGCAGAACATCTCCCGGATGAGCACCACCTCCGGTTGTTTCGCCGACAATGGTCGCCCGTTTCAGGTTCTTAAGATTGTAGGTGAATTCTTCAGCAGCGGAGAATGTGCCACGGCTCGTCAGGATATAAACATCGGCATCCCCCAGGCGTTTGCCCGGAACATAGGGTAGGGTCCAGCGTTGTTCTGTGGCGTTTTCAGGACGATAGTAAAAGTCATTCAGGTGGACCAGGGATCCATTATACAGGTAACTGCTCAGGATCTGGATCATATTCGGGCTGCCTCCTCCGTTTTGCCGGAGATCAATGATCAGCGCTTTGGCATTCCCCAGAAAGTTCATGGCAGCCTCTGCTGCTTTTCCTGCATTCGGGGATCCGGAAAACCCATTGAATTTGAGATAGCCTACGCCGTGGGATAACATTTTTACTTCCTCAAATCCGTAGTTGTCGTCGGCATCTCGCTGCTCTATGAGTTTAACAATTTGCGCAGAGTCATTGGGTGAGTGGACCATGTTCAGTTCTGCTACCATACGCGGATTATACATAAGGTGGATGTGCAGATCATGATTCACCGATTGCAGATCATCCGTAATACTTGCCGCAAAATCATTGGGGTTCGTAAGGTTATCGTATTTGCCGGCTTTCAGATTGGAGGCGATCAGGGACTGCATTTCTTTGGCCTTATCGGGAAACACATAATTATCCACCAGCAGGACGCCAATGGAATCCACCACTGCTTGCATTTTAGCATGATCCATTACCGGTAAATTACCCTGTCCGGATGCTCTGGACACAAATAACATGCATAGTACTATTCCAGAAAAAATCAATCGTTTTATCATCATTTTCATTTTAGAGGTTTCGAAAAAAGGTTTAGTATGAATGAACAGAAAAAGGTTTAGTATGAATGTTTTTTTAGCCTTGGCAGTTATTGGTGATTTTTTGCAATAATTTTTTTAATAACTCCTCGTCGTTTTTTGAGATCCCGTTTAGAGCGTCTTTACGATAGGTGTCGACAGTATCATCCAGGTGGTTTAATACCTGATTTCCGGCTTCGGTAATGGTCAGGTCAAATCTTCGCCGGTCCACCGTGTGCATCTTTCGCTCCAGGTATTCTTTTTTCACCAGCAGGTCGATGATACGGGTTACGGAGGCATAATCCTTAAAGACCATGTCGGCAATCTGCTTCTGCGTGATCTCCTCGTGATCCTGGATGGCGCGAAGGATCAGCAATTGATCTACAGTGATGTCAATGCCCTGAGCTACAATACGTTTTTGAGCAAATTGACGGTACACCTTGATGGCTTTCTCGATGGCATAGAATACGGTTTGGCTTGGATTGATGACCGTCATAAAGTTATTTGATGTAAATATAGTTGATATATCAATTATATGCAAGAGGAGGTAATGGAATAAATTGTGTTAAGGGAGTCTATTGTCATTGCGACGAGGAACGAGCGCTGCAATCCATTATGCACAAACCGACAAGCCTCCGCTTAGAGCGCAGCTCGCCTCTGTGTCCTAAGAGCCCTAGGAGCGCGGTTTTTACTAATTTCTATACGACAATCGCTGAACGGGGCAAAAATTTAACTCCGCGTCTCTTCGTGTAAACTCTGTGTAACTATAAACTCTGTGTAACACTGTGGTTAAATACAACCCACACGGACAGCTACGGCACTTTGCGAGATGCCTCGCTGTGACAACCAGGGGATTGTTATTGCGAGCGAGGAACGAGCGACGCAATCCATACCCCTGTCCCTTAGCAAAACTGTCATTCCGAACAGATTTGCATCGCAAATCGTCGTGAGTTCCCTTATTACTTTCAAAGCAGCATAAGCGATAAGACTCCATCATCGTTTCTAAGGTTCAGGAAGCAGGGTTTCCAACACCATGTTCCAGGCATACTTGCTTCTCAAGCAAAGCTGTCATTCAATCCTAAGGACGAGCAACGCAATCCATTTTTGCAAATCTCTCATGAACAGCGTCGTCGCTTTGCCAAGCTCCTCGCTGCGACAGTTAGTTGCTCTGATTAATTCCAATCGCAGACTTTATTTCACGACCGAAACATCTCCTTTGCGTATTTCGGTTTCTCCATCGATGAAATGCAATTCCGCTACCCAGACATAAACACCTGCTTCGACCGGCAAGCCTGCACGGGTGCCATCCCAGCCATCTTGTTCATTACCGATGACCAGGTTGTTTTTTCCGAATAGTTTATCACCCCAGCGGTTATAAATCGACAAATTGAAATAGTCCAGTTCTTTATTTCCGAATAAGGTGAAAAAATCATTGTTGGAGTCAGAATTCGGCGAAAATACGTTCGGCGCAAACACATTCCGGTTTTTAATAACCTGAATATAAAGGGACAGGGAATCCCTGCAGAGATCGGCGGAACTAACCCAAATCCGGTAGGCGCCGGATTGCAGTGGTTTGACCACTGGTTCCAGACAGGAATTGCAACTGAGTTCATCAACGCCCTCCCACCGGATCATGCTCAGATCGGATGTACTGGACTGAATTTCCAATTGTACCTCATCGCCTAAATGCACTTCATAGTTTGTTAAGCCAGTCAGTTCAGGGATGATAGGCGCCCGGATCTCGCTCTCTGTCTGCGTGCTGCAGCCCTGGTCATCCCTTATGATTAGCGCATAAATACCGGCGGCAAGAGAATCAAAACGGCTCTTTGAGGCAAATTCTGATCCATTCAATGAAAAAAGATAAGGCCCTGTACCGCCTTCCACATTATGCACGATAATGCTTCCGGTATTGTATCCATCGCAGGACGCATCCGAGGTACTTAGTGTTGCTTCCAGTGGAGGTGGACTGGTAACTTCAAAGGATTCGGTCAATTGACAGCCCTGTGCATCGGTTACGGTAAGCGCGCAATTGCCGGCAGCAAGATTGGTCGCAGTGGGCGACTCCTCTCCCGTATCCCAAAGATACTGATAGGGCGAAGCACCCCCGGCTATGGTGACTGAGATTACGCCATCAGAACCTCCATAGCAAGATAACATCGAGCCATCATGATCCGAAAAAGCAGGAAAAAGCAGGAGAGGATCTGGCGTTTCGATGTCGATGAGGAGCACCTGATGATTACCCTGGGCATCCATTATTTTGATGGCTACCGTCCCCCGGGGAAGGCCCGAAATGATTTCTTCGGTATTTAATGCACTAATCGAACCCTCCCCGGTCAGGCCTTCGCGTAAATGCTGCCAGATGTAAGTGAAAGGCGCGTTACCATTGGTCAATTCAAACCGGATTTCCCCGTCCCGGTCGCCAAAACAGCTCACGTCAACGACGCTGTATTCCACCTGAATATTGCAGCGGATGACTTCCAGATCCAGATTGATCAGGCTGTCGCACATGGCGCTACTCTGGAGCATTTGCTGGTAATAACCAGCCTGGTAATAAGGTGTGTTCCCTAAAAAGACCGTATCACCTTCACAGATGGTGAGCGTCAGGTCTTTTACCGCTGGTCTTACTCTGCTGATGTTTACAATAACCACGCTATCGCAACCATTCTCCCCAGGAAAGGAATAGGTGTGTATCCCGTCTTCGCAAAAAAGGGTGTCTCCAATCGCAAAACAATCATCGGTACACAACAGGATGGGCAGGGTGTCCGGAGTGGGAATGCCGACCTGAATTTCTTTGCAGGTAGTCGTTGCCTCGTCGCAGGCATTACGGGCCGTAACGCACAGGTTATACAGCCCTTCCTGCGGAAAATTGAGGGTGATCGATGGCAGGGTAGGGTCTCCCACCGGTTGGCCGTTCAATGTCCAATCGAACAACACCGCGCCCGTTTCTGGTTCTGTTGTGAACACCTGATCGATATCCGGGCAGGTACGATCGACACCCTGGATGGGAGCCGTGACAGTCAGTGGATCCACGGCGGTGGAACCTTCCAAAACCTCAAATGTCCAGTTGCAGTTGTCGCCGTTATTTCCATCCATCGCCAGGTAATAGTATTGTCCGATTACCAGCGGTTCAGTCATGGTAAAGATGGCCGACTGACCGCCGCGGACTTCTCCTTCGCAGTTGGAGATGAGTTTAAAGGACTGACAGTCAATGCTCTTGTAGATACCCATCTCCAATCCGTCGCCGGTGACGCAATTGCCTACGGTCAATTTGATCTTGAGGCTGGTGGATGCGGCCTGAAAAGCAATCCACTGCGCATTGTGAACGATGTGGGTGCAGAAATTGGCAGGCAGCGTGCCCCGGACCGCACTTTCATGCCGGCCGGTGAAGCCGTCAATGTTGCATATGATACAAGCCTCTATGCAGGTCGGTGTCATCTGTGGATTTTTTACATCACACGGTTCTGGCTGGGCTGAAGCATTTACGACAAACAAAACGAGCAACATGCCTGGCAATAGATGCTGTAAAATCCGTATCCTTTTCGAAAAAATATCCTTCATGTCGATGGTCATGGATACTGGAAAAAGCCTGGCGAACCTGCTTTGTACTCAAAAGATCTGCAAGGAATGGATGGATAAAGAAGGATCCGTTTTTCGTTTTATTGGAATAATTCAACGCAAATTTTCGGAGAATAAAATAATTCCAACAAACTCAGCATACTATGTAATGCTGACCGAGAAACGAGCGTCAGTAAGAAATGCTTGTTTTAATTGATAATTTTCCCCTGGTTATTCGCCAGTTTTTCGCGCCAGTGTTTCAGCTCTTCCGGCGTAATTCGAACCCAGTCGTTGATCTCGCCGACGATTTTCAGCGGTTCGCTGGTCCGGTAGGAGCGGGTAGGGTTGCCAGGAAATTTTTTGTCGGTCACATTCGGATCGTTTTCGAATTTTCCGGTGGGTTCCACGATGTAAACTCTTTCCTGTCCATCACCGGTTGCCAATGCCGCGGCCAGCCCGGCCCCGTTGATCAGTGCGGTAAAATAAATGTGATTCATGATGATGTCGCTCTGGTAGTTAGACCGGTATCCGGCAGTGAGTAAATCACCAATCTGCATGTCGGCGCGGGTTCCGTGGTAGAAAGGCCCGGTATCGGACAAATTGGCGGCTACCGCTGTAGCCAGGGATGTATAATTTTCTGCTTGGTCAAATTTGCCCAGATGCTCACAGCAGGCAGCCAGTTTCAGGTATAAATTGGGCAATGCACTGTTGGCACTTAAATTATTGGTTTTCAATGCATGGTGAACTGCTGTTTCGAGCCATTGTAATTGCGGCATTGCATCTTTTTGCTGGCGGGCGATGTAATATGCCGCCAGGAATCGTTCAAAGTCATTGGTTGCTTCATTCCAGACAACTTGAAATATTCGGATAGCCTCTTCCGGGTTACCCTGGTCTTCCTGGGCCATACCTTGCAAGCAACGCTTGACGATCGGATTGTTGGGACTGAATTCCATCCTTTTATTTTGATTGTGTTATGGGCATTTGCATCTGGTACAGGTGATAATTTTTGGCCCAATAATCCTGCTCAATGCTTACCACCTCAAAGCCCATTTTTTCATAGAATGTGTAGGCCAGTTGAGAAGTTCTCACTACGATTATCGCTATCCTGGGGTCTTTGAGGATGTGCTCTATCCGAAATTGCGTTAACTTTTTTCCGATGCCTTTGCCCTGCATTGCCGGGTCGACCATATCCCATGATATTCGCGCGATCTTTTCTTCCGGGAAATAATTGATCCCTCCGGCTCCGACGATCCGGCCATCTTCCTCATAGACAAAATAATCCTCCAGTTCATAGTCCAGGTAATGTTTAAAATCGGCTTCTTCGGAAGGGGCAAAATAAGCCGGGGTGTTCTGCCTGAGGAGGGTAATGATTCCAGGCTTGTCCTTAGCTGCATAGAGTCTGATCATGGCACTGAAGGTCTTTAAACCTGAGCAAAGATGCAAGAACTGTTGCCAATGCATGGCTTTGTTCCTTGAATATTTATTTGAGTCAATGGGATCAAAGTTCTTTTAAGATTTCGTTCAGGGTATCCGTCGAGAGGACGTGGATACGTTCAGCCAGATTGTAATGTTCTAAAATTCCGGAGGTGTCTCCTTCCTTTGCGGCTTCTTCGATAGCAGTCAATTCAGTTTTTAATGTTTTGATACCCATGAAATCAGCCTGCGGTTTTAAGGAGTGTGCATAGATGCGTAGTTGTTCCCAGTCTTGATCCTGAATGCTCTTTTGCATTTCCTCGAAAGTCTTCGGGGCGGCAGTTAAATACAAGGTGATGTATCGTTTCATCTTCACCGGCTCGCCTTTCGTGAAGTCTTTCAGAAATGTTAAATCAATGGTCATGTATTCGCTTTTATGAGTTGAAAGATCTCTTGAAAGGCATCTTGCCCTTTTATCACGTAATGAACGGCGCCGTACATGATGGTCTGGGAAGCGGTTCCGTATTTTTTTTGACTGGAAAGCATGATTACGGGTAAATTTTTATTTCGACGTTTTATCTCTCGTAAAATATCGATCCCATTGGCGGCATTTTTTTCTTTGGAGTTTAAATAATAATCCAGTATGACCAGATTTGGGTTTAGGTCGAGCTGAGTCAGGCATGCTTCTCCTGTTGGAAAGGTTAATACGTGAAAGTCCTGGTTTTGATCCTTGATATAATCTGCCAGTAATTCGGTAAGCAAGGGTTCGTCATCAACTATAAATATCGTTGGGTTATAATTTTTCATGATTTTTGGAATAGGTTAGTTTAAATATTTTTTGAATGAGTTCATCCGTGTTGAAAGGTTTGCCGATGAAATCGTCCATCCCGGCCTGGTAACATCGTTCTACTTCTTCCTTAAGCACATTAGCGGTCATTGCAATGATTGGTATTGCTGACTTGCCATTGCTGAATGCACGGATTCTGGAAGTCGCTTCATAGCCATTTAATTTTGGCATCTGTACATCCATTAAAATGATATCATAGTTGGATAATTTGAATTTTTCAATGGCAATGGCGCCGTTTTCTGCCACTTCAATTTTAATGTTCTCGATGGCATCTTCCAGCTCTTCTTTAGCGACCATGGCATTAAACTGATTGTCTTCCACCAGTAGCAAACGGAGGTCCCTTAATGCCTCCCGGACAGAGGACTCCGAGCCAATGAAATCGGATTGACGGGCAGAAGCTTGATCTTTCGCAATTTCATAAGGAATGATAAAATGAAATGCACTTCCCTTGTCTTTTTCACTCTCCACCCACATTGAACCATGGTGTAGTTCAGCTAATTTCTTGGAGATACTTAAGCCTAAGCCGGTACCACCGAATTTGCGGGATGTGTCGCTGTATGCTTGTTCAAACGTCTTGAAGATTTTATCCAACCGGTCCTCTTCTATGCCAATCCCGGTATCCGATACGGTAAAGTGCAGTTTTACGATATCATCTTCTGATTGAGCGGTAACCGAGGTTGTAATCAGTCCGGTGTTTGTGAATTTGATGGCATTACCGATCAGATTAATTAGTATTTGCTTCAGTTTTGTTTCATCGCCCATTACAAAAAGCGCTTCCTCAGGTAATTTCTTTTTTAATTGCAAGCCTTTTTCCTCTGCTTTGAATTGCATGATTGTCAGGACGTTATTGATGGTCTCCTGAATAGAAAAAGGTTCTTTGCTTAGTTCGATCTTACCGGCTTCTATTTTGGATATATCCAGAATGTCATTAATGATCACCAGAAGTGAATCAGAAGATTGTTTGATGACTTGCAGATACTCATTTTGATCCTTACGCGGGGTACGACGGATTAATATGTCGGTCATTCCTTTGATCGCATTCATTGGCGTTCGAATCTCATGACTCATATTGGCCAGAAATTGATGTTTGGCTCGCTCACTGGTTTGTGCTTTTTGTTTTTCAGCCTCGATGATTTCGTTTTTTAATTTTAATTCCTTTTGAGTCCTTCGTATAAACCGTAGTCGGTAGTAGAGGCCTATCGCAATTATTGCAGACAAAATGCCTAATCCAATGAGGATATTTTTAGTTAGCCGTTGCTTGTTTAATTCGGACTGAAAAAGTAATTCCTTCTGATGTCTTATCTGTTCATATTGTAAACTGTCATCCAGTCGTTGCTTTACGAATTGGAAAGCTAATTCCTTGCGCAGAACTTCCTGACTGTTTCGGATCTGGGATATGGAATCCAGGAGTTGATAATATTTTTTGTAACCAGTTAAAGCAGTTTGGTATTGGCCTAGTGCTTCTTGAGCCCTTAGTAGGACTTTCGTGTTGTTCAACAGCGCAATGCCATTGTTTTTACCTACAAGTGCTATTCCTTTACGTGCTGCCTCAAGAGCCTTATTGGGCTGCTTCATCCCCAAATATGCGGTGGCCAAAGCGGCATAATAATAACCGATATCGTAAGGGTCCTGTTTGTTTTCATTAAATAGGTACTCTAATTGCAACAGATTGGTCAAAGCCTGGGAGTAATTTCCCTTCAGGTTCTGAATTTGAGCATTGATTGTTTTGGCTCGGCCCATACAGGGTTGGCATTCCGGAATGTTTGAATACTCCTTGAAAACATTATTTATGTACAGTTGTGCGCTATCAATTTCATTTATTAGTGTAAATAGTTCTGCCAAATTCATGTCAACGTTCATTTCCAGTTGTGGATTATTGATCTCCAACGCCACCTTTTTAGACTTGTGGTAATACGATTTGGCTTCCTGGAAATTTTGTAGATGTTTGTGGATTCCTCCTACAGTTAATAATTCCTCTGCGTAGTCGGAATCAGCAATATTATTGGCTTCTGCATATTCGATATTTTTTTGGTATAAGGATAGTGCCTCCGGGTATTTGTTATCGTAATAAAAATGAAGAGCTATGATGTTTAGTAATGGCACTTTTTCATTTACATCATCAGTCTTCCGTATTTTATTAAAAATCAATTGGTCTAGCTCATTGAGATCATTTTTGGTAATAATATTGTAAGTCTGATAGCAGAAGGTGGTAAGGAAGCGATATGCCCAGGTTAGGCTTTCCCGATCATTCTGATCAAGTGCAAGATGAAAGGCTTCTTTAGATGCTTCGCAACCCGCTTGTATGTTCTGCATTAACATTAATCCACCTGCTTCCAATGCTTTGAAAAAAGGTAATAAATTAACCTGCCCGGTTTGCAGAGCAAGCTCCTGGACTTTTGAAATACCCGGAACCCACCGCATGACTTCGGTATCGAGCACTTCCTGGCCGGTGATTGGGTAAAATCGTTGATAAAATGCGGCGACCCGAACTTTGGGTGGATTTACTGGATTATTCCATACCTGGAATAATGAATCTTTATTTACTTCCAGGGATAGGGCCTGAAAGGGGATGGCTAAGTGGACAGCAAAAAATAGTAGATTAAATTTGGATTTCATCTGTTTTCCAAGTGATGGACTGAAGATACATGTTATGTCCCCGGGATGCTTTGACTCAATGATCAAGTGGTTATTCTACTTATCAAGCGGTTGTTGATAAATATGTATCTTTCAATTGACAATGAATAAATTAAAGGCAATAATCGTCGAAGATAATGGTTTCATGGCTACGGCTTTGGAGGATTTACTGAGACAATTCAGTCAGTCGGTTAGCCTTGCAGGTTTGGCAAACTCCGGTGAAACTGCTATTGAAATAATTCGTGAGGTTAAACCCGATGTGGTTTTTTTGGATGTCGAACTCCAGGATATGACCGGGTTTGAGCTGCTTAGACGACTGCCGGATATTCGTTTTAAGACGGTTTTCACAACGTCTTACAGCCATTATGCCATTGAGGCTTTTCAGATTAACGCTTTACATTATTTGGTGAAGCCCATTAAAAGGCACGATCTTTCGGAAGCTATCCAGCGATGCCTGGTATCGTCCTATAATCCGGATAAATTTAACGCTGCCATTTCCAATATCGACCGTAATTTTAGCAATGACGGTAAGTTGATATTACCTACGCAAACAGGTACCTTACGTTTTTCATTTCTTCAAATAACGCACCTGGAAGGAGAGCGTAATTATAGTTTTATTCATCTGACAAATGGGGGTAAAGTGCTTTCATCCAAGAATTTAGCTTATTTTGAAGATGCTCTGGATGATCATCAATTTTTCAGGTGCCATAGATCTTTTATCATCAATAAAGTTCATGTGCAATCCGTTAACCATGGACTTGTTCTATTGAAGAATGGTCTCCAAATACCTGTTTCCAGGCGTAAAAAAATGCAGGTGCTTGATTGGATGAATGCATAATTCCTTTTACTAACTTCCATATGTTCAACCCATTCTTACCATGGAATTCGTGATATTTCATAAGAATTGATCTGCTGGTACTCATGTAACAATTGTAAAAAGGTATTTTCATCCGGTTAACGTATGAACCAATTATGGATTGGATAAAATATGGCTGGCTACTTGTAGTGGTGGCTTATGGCTGTAACGATAAGCTGGCGGATAGCCAGGATTCCGAAGTAAGCCTTGAGTCTGGGGCGTTCTGGATTCAGGACAGCCGACCGCTTCCGGATCAGGATTCTCTCTTCTACCTGGATCAGCCGGCCCCGCTTTTCAGAAAGGAATTTAATTCCACGGTGAAAATCAAGGAAGCGAAGCTACTGATTACCGCCGCTGGATATTACCAGGCCTGGATTAACGGGAATGTGGTCGGAAAAAATGTACTGGATCCAGTCTGGACCGACTACGGCAAACGGATTTATTACACCGAATACGATGTGACTTCTCTCCTTAATGCAGGGAATAATTGTTTAGGGGTCACGCTGGGAAATGGATTTTACAATCCGCTCCCGCTGCGTAAATGGGGCCAGCGAAATCTGCGGACAGACCTTGATAAAGTAGGGAAGCCGGCATTTATTGCTAAACTGATCCTGAATTTTGAAAATGGTTCGGCCCAGGAAATGGTCTCCGACACTTCGTGGAGATTTTCGTATGGTCCATTGCTGAAAAATGATGTCTACCTCGGGGTTACCTATGATGCGGGCCAGGAAGCAGATGGCTGGCTACGACCCGGCTATGATGACCAGAAGTGGGACCCGGTAAAGGTGGGCACCAGCCCGGGAGGGCAATTGCAAAAAGCATTTTTCCCTCCGGTTCAGGTCACACAGGAAATCACGCCTAAGGCTATTTACAGTCCGGTGCCCGGAATTTGGATGGTCGATATGGGAGTCAATTTTACCGGCACCTACCGGATCAAAATATCCGGCCAGACAGGGGATACCATCTCCATGCGATTTGGAGAGCGGATCTATGAGGATGGTACCCTCAATCCGATGACGACCGTTGCCGGACAGATCAAGCGAGAAGGTATGGGCGGTCCGGGCGCTCCAGACATCGCCTGGCAAGAGGACGATTACATCATCGGCGAGTCCGGAGAGGCCTGGTTTACACCGGAGTTTACCTATCACACGTACCGGTATATGGAGATCAGAGGACTTGCTTCGCAGCCGCTCCAGGAAGATATCCGGGGGCTTTTTATCCATTCCAATGTGAAGAGCGACAACCACTTTTCCACCGCATCTCCTTTGCTGAACTCGATCCAGGAGATCACGGAAAGAACTTTTCTGGCCAACCTGGTCGGTGTGCAATCCGATTGCCCGGCCCGGGAGAAATTTGGTTATGGCGGCGATCTGAATGCCACCAGTGAAGCCTTCATTTATAATTTTGACATGCAGGCTTTCTACCGGAAAACCCTCTACGACTGGATGGACGCCATGAATGACACCCTTTTTGTGGACACCGCACCCTTTGTGGGAATCAACTACTGTGGCCTCAGTTGGGAATCGGCCTTTCTCATCACCCAGTATTATCTCTATCTCTATTACGGTGACCTGGATCTGGTTAAGGAACTGTATGCAGCAGATATCCAGTGGATGCAAAAAGTCGCAAGGATCCATCCGGAAGGGTGGGTGGATGAAGGGTTGAGCGACCATGAATCCCTGGCCCCGGTGCCGGTCAAACTGACCGGGACCTGCCATTACTTGCAGTGTGCCCGGATTATGATATCGTTTGCAGACCTCATGGGTGATGAAAGAAACAAGGAGGAATATGAAAACCTCGCCGCCCGGCTTCAGGAGATGATCCGGAAAGAATATTGGGAAAAGCCCGCGGCAGGTGAAATCAATCGTCAAACGCTTTTTGGAACATTACTTTACCATGAAGTGATTCCGGCAGACCAGGTGCCAGCCGCTGTCGACTCGTTGCGTCAGGCACTGGAGGAAGCGCCGTCCGGACATTTCATTACCGGTATCTTCGGCACGAAATATGTCCTGGAAGCGCTTTCGCGCTATGGTTCTCCCCAGGAAGTCTACGATATCGTCAACAGTACCGCCTATCCGGGCTGGGGTTACATGATCAATCGGGGGGCAACCACCGTTTGGGAGACCTGGAAGGAGAGCGAAAACACCTATTCCAACTGCCATCCAATGTTTGGGTCGGTGACCGAGTGGTTTTACCGGTGGCTGGGAGGTATTCGGGCGGACCCAGGGCATCCGGGTTTCAAGTCGTTTGTGTTGGCGCCCTATATGCCGGAAGGACTGGATTCCGTTTCATGTACCTATCACGCACCGTATGGGCTAATTGCATCCAAATGGCAAAGAGAGGAGGGGGATCATTACCGCTATGAAGTCTCTATACCGGAAGGAAGCAGCGCTCAGGTTATCCTGCCTAAAGGCCATGCAAAAATTACCCGCATCAGGGATTTAATGAAAAATAAGGACCTTGACCCGGTGAAAGGCATGGAAGCTGGGCAAGTTAAACTGATCGGAGGGAATTATTTAATGATCATTTCAACCGATGACTGATCGGTCGAAAATTAATAGGGTATTAATAGATGGACATGTTTTCACCAAACACTTACCGGGAACGGCGCAAAGCATTAAAAGAAAAGGTGGCTACGGGGCTGATATTACTCTTCGGCAACGAGGACTCTCCGATGAATTATACCGATAACACCTATCATTTCCGGCAAGACAGTACATTCCTTTATTATTTTGGCATTCAACGGCCCGGTCTGATCGCGCTTCTGGATGTTGACAACGATCGGGAGATTCTTTTTGGCGATGATTACACGGTTGAAGATTGGGTTTGGATGGGCCCGCAACCCACTGTGAAGCATCTGGCTGAAAGCTGTGGCGTAGGTCAGGTGCAGCCATTAAATGAACTGGGTCCAAGCTTCACGAGGGCCAAAAATAGCAAGCAAGCCATCCATTTTTTGCCGCTATACCGGCCGGAGAATAAAATCAAATTACAAGCTCTAACCGGAATAGCGCCGGATGAAATTGCCGCTAAATGTTCCATCGATCTGGTGCATGCGGTGATCCAGCAGCGGGAATTCAAGGCGAAGGAAGAAATTGAGCAGATCAGCCGGGCGGTCGACGTGACGGTAGACATGCATGTGGCCGCCATGCGCTGTGCCCGGCCGGGCATGACCGAAGCAGAGGTGACTGCCGAGATCCATAAAGTGGCCATTGCGGCGGGTGGTAATCTTTCTTTCCCCATCATTGCTACCATCAATGGTCAGACCCTGCACAATCATTATCATGGCAATACGCTTAAGCAAGGGGATCTATTGTTGATCGATGCCGGTTACGAAAATGAAATGGGTTATGCCGGCGACCTTTCGAGTACTTTTCCGGTAAGCCGGAATTTTACCACCATGCAAAAAGACATCTACCAGCTTACGCTGGAGGCACATGAAGCAGCCATCCAGGCACTTGGTGTAGGCATACCGTTTCTTAATGCACATCTGGCGGCCTGCTCCACCATCTTTGACGGATTGAAGGCTATGGGCATCGCCAAAGGAAATACGGAAGATGCGGTTACCGCCGGCGCCCATGCCCTGTTCTTTCCCTGTGGCACTGGCCATATGATGGGATTGGATGTGCACGATATGGAGGATCTGGGTGAAGTTTGGATCGGGTATGATGGTAAACCCAAAAGCACCCAGTTTGGCTTGAAGTCCCTTCGGCTGGCCAAACCGTTGAAACCCGGCCATGTGGTGACCATCGAACCGGGAATCTACTTCATCCCGGAACTGATGGATCTATGGCGATCGGAAAATAAATTCAACGAATTCATCAATTGGGATAAGCTCTATACCTTCCGGAACTTTGGCGGCATACGTAATGAGGAGGATTTTGTAATGACGGCTGACGGCGCCCGGTTGTTGGGAAAGGCTAAGCCGAAGACGATTGATGAGTTGGAGGCGGTGTGGGGGTGATTGAAAATTGAGGATTAGCTGAAAAGACCACTGCCACTAAAAGCAAATATTATTTGCCACAGTGAGACACAGCGTTTTGATGCTCATTCCTCGGTCAGCATAATTAATCACAGTGGGACACAGAGTAGGTGCGGTAATGAGGTTTCTTTTTAATTATAGTTTGCAGCTCACCACAAAAGCTCGAATTGTTTTTCTCAAAATTCGTCTTTTCTTCGACCCATATTGCTTAGCGTCAACTGTCAGTCAGGTATATAATATACTCTATTTAACTCTGCGCAAAACGCTGTGTAACTCTGTGGTTAATCAATCCTCCATTTTTGCATTTAAAAACGCACTGCGGACCGGTGCAGGCATCTCACTGTCTTCCCCTTTCACGGCCTTCCAGATGATTTGACTGAACAAGAGATCGGGAACCCGATCCTCTTTGGTCAAATCGATCTTTTCACTCTGCTTAGCCGCCCAGGACATTTTTACGTTGACGTCATTCAGGTTGACCTGGTTGGTTACGGATGTAAACGGCGTAAGATCGGCCTGGTCGGTAAAACACCGCCACATGGGTTCGGCGGCAGCGTCGTACTGACTCATCGGCGGCAGGCCCAGGATGAGCTCCATCGTCCGTAGCATCGAAGAGGTGGAATACATGGTGTGATCCGCATAACCTCGCTTGACAAATGGTCCGGCCAGATAAGCGGTCGTCCGGTGTGCATCGACATGATCGCTGCCATTCTGGGCGTCATCTTCCACAATAAATACCGCACTTTCATTCCATATTTTGGATTGGGACAGGTGCTCCACAAAAAGGCCCACAGCCAGGTCATTGTCCGCCACATGCGCAAACACCGTAGGCTTCCCGACGCGTGCTCCTTCGGTGTGGTCGTTGCCAAAGCGGATGCTATTGAATCGGGGAACCTGGTTGATGGCTACCAGCGAATCAAACTCTTTCTTCCACAAGTTGAAGCGTACAGTGTCCCGGATGCCCATATCGAAACCGGGATAATCGGGGCAAAAATGTCCTTCCAGAGTAGGAATATTTGCTTTTTTGTCATCGACAAATTCACCATACGACCGGTACGAGACGCCGGCCCGCTGGCAATAGTCCCAAAAAAATCCATCGTCCGGACTGGCAATGGCTCTCTTTCCTTCCGAGTCATAGGTGCCACCGCGCCCACCGTAGCTGGACACCCAGGTTTTTTCCAGGTAGTCGTTAGCCTGGGCGGACATCGTCCAGCTGTGACCGTCCGCGCTCACTTCCCCATCGACGTAGAAGATGTCGAGTAACACAAATTCGTTAACCAGCTTATGCTGATTGGGGGTATATTTTTCTCCGAACAGGACCAAATCCGGATCCCCGTTACCCTCAGCTACGTCACCCAGGACCTGATCGTAGGTCCGGTTCTCCTTGATGATGTAAAAGACGTATTTGATGGGCGACGACTGGCCGACGATGGTGGGAATGGGATTACCGGGTTCACCGGAGGCCACGGTTTCTTTGCTCTTGTTGTAGGGCGTATTGGCATAGACCTGCCGGGCATAGGCTGCCAGCTCTTCTGCGTCCGGTAGATCGATGATGGACATCGTGCCTTTCATGAGTCCCCCGATGTATTCGATTTTGAGCAGCGCTTCTGCATCGCCCCGATGCCGTGCTGTGATCTGCTCAACGCTGGTGGGATCGGGACCATTGGGGTTGGCGAAGGATGAGAAGCCTTTGCCATTGGTCACATAGATCTTTTTCCCGACCACCTTGACATTGGTCGGATACCAGCCCACGGGGATGAAGCCCTGGGCCCGGGATTCTCCGGCTTCTTCAACATCAAAGACCGCCAGGCAATTGTTATTGGCATTGGCGACAAACAGGGTCTCTCCATCTTTGGATAAGGCCAGGCCATTGGTGGAAGAGCCGGTCGGTGCGTCCGGGTACAGGGCGGTCTGCAGGGTTTCGATGATTTTCCGGGTTGAGATATCGATGACCGATACGCTGTTGGTGCCGGCGTTGGCCACATAGAGTATTTTACCGTCTTTGGATAGCAATAGTTCATTGGGATTTTCTCCGACGGTGACCTGTCCCAGTTCCCTCAGATCATCGGTGGAGAAGATCGCTATTTTCCGGGCTCCCCACAGGGAGACGAACAGACTTTTTTTGTCGGGGGATAGTAGACAGGTATAGGCTTCAGTACCGAGCGGAATTTTCTTTTCAATGTTTTTGGTAGATGTGTTGATCACGTAGAGGGTACTGTCATCCTTGGTCGTGACGTATAATCGCTTCTTTTTGACATCGATGTCCAGCCCGGTGGGAGAGAGTTTCTTCGGCCAGGGCTTGGCCAGCACGATGGTGTCTTTAATGACCAATTTCTGATCCTCGACCTCCATTTGATAGATCCAGTTGTCATTGCCACCGCTGGCATACAGGGTATTGTTGTCGGCGAACTTCAATCCGTAAAAGGCTTTGCCAACGACCATCTGATCCAGCAGCTTACCTTTCTGCGCATCAATCAACTGGATGCTTTGCACGCTCTGACCGTTGTTGGTCACCGCCAGGAGTGCCTGATCCGGGCTCACGGCCATGTTGAGCGGTAAGTCACCCAGCGGCAGCATTCTGCCGGCCGGCGTCAGGGTCCATCCATTGGAAAGAAGTGTTTTAGTTCCAGGTAGTTGGGCGTGGATCGTCGAAAGTGAGGTAATCAGGATGAAAGCTAAAATAAACGGACGCATGATATTGAATCAATTGATATGGGTAAAGTTAACATCTTGTAGGGATTGTAGGTGTGAAGTTTGTGTGAAGTAGAATGTGATTTCGTAGCTCTCACTGTCAAGATAAGATGATGATGGCAGGGTGTTACAATCATTGAACTTACAATTGTCCCATATAATTTTTCGTTGCATTGATGTTTTTTTTGAAATTTTGTTTTAAAGCCAGTGTTTCCTCTTGAAATATATTAACATGGTAATGGCAATGGCAATCATTACTCCCAGCATAACAAAATAGCTGTATTTGTAGTGAAGCTCTGGTAATACTTCGAAGTTTGTGCCATAAATTCCGGCGATAAATGTCAATGGGATAAAAATGACCGAGAAGACAGTCAGAAACTTCATGATATCATTCAGTTTGGTGCTCATTGTAGTATGGTAAATATTAAGCTGGTCGGATAATATTTCCCTATAGTTATTTGAGATATCAGTAGCATGTGTGATATTATTAATGAGTTCTTTGAAATGAACTTCGCTACTTTCGTCAATAAATTCCGATTCGATTTTTGACAGGCTCAGTATCATTTCTTTGGCAGGAAGTATACTTTTCCTGATATAGTTGAGCTCTCTTTTTAGATTATTGATTTCGTTTATCGTACTTTGATTTGGGTCA
Organism: Lewinellaceae bacterium; assembly: GCA_020636135.1. Taxonomy (NCBI): domain Bacteria; kingdom Pseudomonadati; phylum Bacteroidota; class Saprospiria; order Saprospirales; family Lewinellaceae; species Lewinellaceae bacterium. The sequence goes on along the minus strand of JACJYK010000001.1, from coordinate 3,203,227 downwards.
TGTAAAAGACTATCTTCTACTTTTTCAATTTTTTCACCTAGTATGCTAAGTATATAAATGTAATTATCCACTACGGTATCGAGCAGAGCGAACGTCAGGTAATCGGTTCCAGAATTTCTTATTCTTTTCTTTTGTGCCCTAATTCGTTCCCTAATTGGTTCGAAAACGTCTCCTTTCGATTCTTGAAAGGAAATTAATACCTTATCTGTTAATAGTAGGCTAAAATTTTCAACAATAATCTCCTGAACGTTTAATTCATTTTGTTTCATCATTTTTGCGGAAATGAAGATGCAATTATCAAACTCTTGTACTCTTGGGGGTGCTTCAGTATCCATTACATTTGCCAAAATTAAAGGGTCAAACTGAAAGCCTTTGGCAATTTCCTCCATTAAAGATTCATTATGCAATCCATCTATATTGAACCATGTTACAGTTTCTTTGTCCTTATACGTCAATACTTCTTCGACTTTTTGTACAATGTTTTCTTCTAAATTATTTGCATCAAAATCAATAATTCTAAGCAATACCTCATCTATCTTCTTGTCGCCCCTGAAATACAATACATCTGGTGAAAGTCCAATTTCTTTCTTTTGTTTTTTTACTAGTAGTTGCATAATTATATAGTTTTGTTCGAGTTGATTATTAAAATGCTTTTTAAGCCTGGCATTAATTGAATTTCGATTGTCGTATTCAATATTTTGAATGGCAAGTCTTGAAATAGAATTAATAAAGCATTAAAATTCCAGATTAATTTTTGATGCTAAGAAATATAGATTTCGTTTGTTTCATAATGATCGTCACCTCATTGTTGTCTACAGTCTAAATCTTTCAGCACAGAATACTCCGTTACCAATTCTCTTCACACACCCTTAGTCATAAAGTTATATTAGACTGAGTACACTATTTCTTCTCATAAACAGCAATCCTAACTATATTCGGTGTTCCAGGATATTTATGGCTTGTAATGCGGATTCCGTTACCTAGAAACGACTCGAATTGCACTATTCGTTTATGCCCAATGCCCAATCCTCGCTCCACCTCTACCCATTCTTTGTTATGCAGCACTTCCAGGCTATATTCCTCCACCCGCTCTCCCGCGGTAATGTCCTCCTGGATGACCACCCGGTCGATGGTGGTGGGCTGGTCAAAAGTGATTTCCAGGACATTTCCTTCACCACTGGTTTCGTAGAGGGGAGTGCCGTATTTAGCACGGATGGCTGCGCCCCACTCCTGCAGCCGTTGCACATCCACCTCCGGCAGCAGGCCACTGGTGTCGGGAGTGAGGCCCATGATCAGGGTGGCATTGCGGCCCACCGACTTTTCGTACATATTCATCAGGTCGGCGACAGGAAATAAGTGGTCCTGATCGCCGGGTTCCCAAAACCATTCGTGCCTACCCTGGTAGCCCCGAAGGGGGGCATCGGCCATGGCCGGCATCCAGTATTGGCCATCGCGGGCTCCCGTCTTTAGCAATTCATAGTTATTGGCGACGATCTCGGGATGACCACTGGCGCCGGTGCCTACCGATACATAAGGAAAGGTGGCCCAACAGGGATAATTCACCGTGCCACTCTCAGAGCCGCCCCAGCGGGCTTCCGCCAGCTGCAGGTTGTGGTAGAAGAGGCAGTTGGGCTGGTATTGCTGCACGATGGGCAAGACATCCGGAGCGCCGTGGGCTGGATCGTCCGCACCACCGTCAAACCAGATCTCGAATAGCTCGCCATAGTTGGTGCAGATCTCTTTGACCATACCTTCCACCATGCGGTTGTATTGTTCCTGTCGTTTCTGTTGAAATGCACCGGTGCCATCGACCTTAAAGTCATGCACTCCCAGGAAGGCATTCCAGCGGATGCCCAGGTAGATGCCGGGCTTGATGCCGTATCTGCGGCAGGCATCGACAAAGTCGCGCACCAGATCACCCTGGCCATTCTGGAAGTTCAACGCCCGCATGGAGTAGGGGTTGACCTCCGACTGGTAGAAAGCAAAGCCGGTCTCGTGGCTGGCCGTAAAGAGGGCGAACTTGAATCCGGCCTCCTTGATGGTGTGGATCCACTGGTCGATGTTCAGGCGGCTGGGGTTGAAGACCTGGTAATCTTCGATGGGGGTGATGCGGTTGTCTCCCTGGATATACTTCTTCCCGTCAAAGACATGCAGGTCGTAGTGGAAGACCGCTCCCAATTCGGCTTCCTGCCACGCTAGTTGGCGGGGATTGGGACGCGGATGCTCCGGATAACGGATAGGGATAAATGCGCAGTAGGATTCGTTGCCTTTTTTGATGGCTACACTCAGCACGGCCGGTTTCCCATCTTCGTAATAGATAAAGGGCCGCTCCATGCGGTCCGGCCGGATGGTGTCCCCGTTCTCCAGCCGGAGGTATTTGTGGGTGACGACGTATTCGGTGGCTTTTTTCCAGTTGATGCCATCGGTTGATGCCATCATACCAATAAAGGAATCGGCGTGAAAGATGCCGTAAAACCGCTGTTGCTTGTCATCGTACCACAGCGACATGTCTTCGGTGTCCAGATTGTCGATCACCGGTTTGGGTTGCATGACGAAGGGGCCATCTGGATTATCGCTGATCGCGATGGCCTGGTCGCGGATGAAGCGCGTCTCGTTGGGTTTGTCGCCCTTGACGATGAGATAATATTTGCTATCGGGCCCTTGGGTGATGGCCGGGTTGACGGTGAGGGTGGTGATGGGGCCGGAGGGTTCGATGAGGGGCTGATCCTGACGGATCCAGGGGCCATCCAGAGACTCCGCCACGGCGACGCCGGTACGCTGGTTCTCGCGTAAAGGCCACCAGTTTTTATGAGAATAGCCTGTCCGGGCAGTTTCGATGAGTTCCGCCTCGCTCAAACCTTCCGGACCGGCATGCGTGCCGATGTAATAGAGGTAATACTTGCCATTGAAATATTTGATCTTGGGGTTGTGGGCGGTGATGGCGTCCCAGTGGTCACCACCCCGGCCGTTCAACACGGTCTCCTTGTATTTCCACGGCCCCCAGGCATGTTCAGATACAGCATGGGCGATCTCCGAGTGCGTCAGCCAGCCGGTAAAGGTGAGGTCGCGCCGCCAGCGCGCATAGAAGAGGTGATACAGGCCCTGCTCATCCCGGATGATGGAAGATCCCCAGTTGAAATAATCCGGGTCGGAAAAGATGTTGTCGGTGGTGATGGGTTGGAGGAAGTCGCGGATGAAGAGTTCGTCACGGTTTTGTGACAGGACAGGACAGATAAGCAAAAACAGAAACGAAAGCAAAATTAAAAGCCTAGTTAATTGATAATACATGGATGCGATGGATTAATCGAGGCGTAATTTAATTTTAATGGTTTAATTAACCACAGAGTAACACAGAGTACTGACCCTCGTTCCTCAGTCAGCTTCACAGAGCCACGGAATTTTATTAATTGTCACAATAGAAAATGCTTCTTTTGAATTCGAATTCGCATCGCTATTGAGATTTTTTTGAGCACAAAGAGGCGAGCTTCGCTCTTTTCGAGGGACAAAGATTTGCTATTTTACAGTAGTCCGTGGAAATACCGAATTGTCAGGTTTTGGAATAATGCCCACATAATATTGATTAGCCTTTAACTTGTTCAGACCAGTGTCGGGACCATAGTTTTCAACGCCATCAAAACTGGGCTGGGTAAAATTCCATTTTGTACTGCGTTTCAGATCTTTCCGTAAGTCATCCAGAGTACGGGTAAGTTCCTTGAAAGATTTTAAACTGGGGCTGCCGGCCATACCTCCTTTCCAGTTGTTGCCTTCTGCTGCAGATAGAGGGATTGGATAAAACTTCATTTTTTTAGCCTTAAAATACAGGCAGCGGGTGGTAGGATCTATTTCAAGTGGGAAGGCATTGAAATTAGACGTGACGGTGACAATTTCCTTACCACCCAGCAAAGATACCATCTCTTCCTGCCATGAAAAAGTCATTTGGATCTTTGGCTGGAAATCGGTTTTAGACATATACGGTGCCACCAACTGAGGGGGCTGGACGGTTTCACCTAAAAATCCCCCGTTAGCAAAAAGAAAAACCCTACCATCATCGGGACGTATGATAGGCAACACTTTCTGAAAACTGCTGTATACGGAATGGTTTTTCGCCCGTTCATCATAACCACAGGGTTCCCAGGTGCGATCAAAAGTCAGGCTTTTGCCAATTTCGTCGTCCATCCACAACAGACCGAAACCCAATTCAGCATCCCTTAAGAAGCCGATGTTGTACCACACATCCAGAATTGTTTTAGAACTCTTCCCTAATTTTCGGATCGCTTTGCGCATGACATCACGGTATTTATCTTCCTTCAATTCTCTTTGCAAGATGAGGGACATCCCAGCGAATTCATCCGCGATTTGCAAAGGGCTGGTATGCTCGGAAATCTTGATAGCTTCTTCATGAGCTGTGTAGTATAAGATGCTCAAGGATTGAGCATCCTGGATCATGTTTCTCCAGCGCAACGTGTCTCTCAACTCGGATATATTTAAGAGCCGGTTGTCAATGCCCTTGGACAACCAGGGGAAAAGGTCACTCCAATTGCATAAAATCGCACCCAATGGTGTAAACGATTTATCGAGTTCATCCTGCATCATTGGTGCTTCGTTTTCCAATTTTGTACCGCCCGCCACGTTGGTCAATATTCGTTGCTGTCTGCCAGGAACTTCATCGCGTTGAGCTTCAATTTCATCAGGTTGGATATCATTCAGCAATCCATTTAACCAACCGTCAAATGCAGCATCTTCATCGTCCCGATCGATCAACACGAAGGCATCGATATCCAACTCATCTTGTCCCTCCAGTGCATTGGCTTGAGCACCTTTTAAAAAGTCCTGTAGACTCAGAGCTTCATTGCCCGGTTCTTTTTTAACTTTTTCATAGGCTTGCACTTTTGCCAAAACCTCCAACTGTTTCAGGTTGTTGATTTTTCCCAGCTTATCTGTGAGGCTGGTATCTTTTTCCGGCTTTACCAATTCAGGAGCCTGCGGAATTCGATCGGTTGGAATAGTTAGTTCCGGTAGTTTGGTCAATGCATTCACGTTGGCGAGCTCCGCGAAGGCTTTCCCTTGAAATTCTGCTTCCCATTTAGCAATGAGAGGAACAATATAGTTTCCCTTAGCCACTTTTTGTACGGATACATTTACTTCGGCTTCTTCGGAAGACTGGCTTCCGTCATAGACTAATTTCAAGGCGAAGGCACGGGCAGCTCCAGCCAGTGAAAAATCAACCTGAGCTCCATATTTCCAACTCGTTGACCGGTCTTTACTCATCATTTCAAATTCAAGAATGCCATAGGCTCCCCAGGTTAAACCCGCTACAAATCCATCGCCATAGGTTTCATTAAAGAGGTTAACCGATTGCAGCCACTTACCCAAAGCCAATTTCAGGGCTTCTTTTTGGTCGTATCCCTCACTGGTTATCGTGAGGCTTCCGATTGTATTGACTTCCTTCATCAAGGTATTGTAGTTATCCAAGACTTCCATCATGTCCTTTTTGACATTGCTTTTCAAGGAATTGATGAAATTCGCAATGGTAAGGTCGTTGGTGCGCAGGTATTCCTGTCCGGCGATGACAAAGGCGCTGTAATTGACTTTTACTGCTTTGCTGCTTTCAGCTACTGCATTTCCAACGTAGCCCGAAATGGTTGTTTTAAGGTTCACCACCCCCGAATACGAACCATGAACACCAAAAGATCCTTTGTTCATCATTTCGTTATGGGTATAACGGCTTTGACCGGTCATTGAGCTTTCATTGGTTGGGTTGTGAATGAAATTACTGACCGGGCCGGCAAAAATAGGGTCCTGTAAAAAGGTGCCGTTTTTAATGCATGTACCTAAACGAACGCTCCCTAGAGTGGATACTTTGTTGTCTGCCATAATGAGTTTGTTTGTAGGATTTGCTGCCCTAGAAGAGGCATTTGTCCTGTGAATTGGATATTACTTTCGATAAATAAAAGTATAGAATTCAAACCAAAAGTGGTGAAAGGACTTACAATTGTGGTTAATAATGAGTCTTTTCTGGCAATCAGGTCACGAGTAAAGAAGGCGAACGAGTCCTTTTTTTGGATGAATAGGGTATTAAAATCTTTGAAATTGCAAACTCGCAAAACGACCAGGCTAATCAACCGATTCCCGCATGAACTTAGTAATTTTGGTAGGGATTGCTTCGGTCTTCTAGAAGTTTTGGTTGATAGGTCGCCGAGCAATTAAAACCAGGTTTGGCTGATAATCGAAATTGCATATTGGTAGAACGATTTATATATTCCGAATTTACATTTTATCATCGTTGTCATTTCGACTGAAGGCGAAGAATGAGCCGAAATGGAGAAATCCATGTTCAATCGAATACAATTTAGTCGTTGATTAGTATTTAATAGATCTCTTCGCTCGCTCTATTCAACCATCTCGGTCGACCTACCCCTCCATTCATGCGGGCCTGCCCGTCCGTTCAGGCGGGGATTACAATTATTGTCGTACATCGTCACTAAAAGACCATAGATTATTTAATTTACTGATTAAGCTGGAAAAGAAATAAAGAATGATAAATCGGCAAGCACTAGTGAGCATCAACCTGAGGACCAGAACACTGGCTATATTTCTTTCTTTATTGCTGGCAAGCATGGGTTGCCACCAACCAAAATCTGAACAGAAAACCTACGACCTCGTCATTTACGGTGCGACCTCGGCCGGAATAGCAGCGGCGATCCAGGCAGTTCGCATGGAGCATACCGTGATCCTCATCTCGCCGGAAGCTCGCATCGGCGGCTTGACGACGGGTGGGCTGGGGCAGACCGACATCGGTAACAAGGTAGCCATCGGAGGTATTTCGCGGGAATTCTACGAGCGGGTCAAGACCTGGTACGATCAGCCGGAACATTGGAAATGGCAGAAAAAAGAAGAATACCAGGATGGCGGTCAGACCCGTACGGCTGAAAACGAAAACTCAATGTGGACCTTCGAGCCGTCGGCAGCTTTGGCCATCTACGAAGCCTGGCTGAAGGAAGAGAAGGTGGAGGTAGTTTTAAATGAAAAGCTAAACCGGGAGACGGGCGTCGGAACGGAAGATGGAGCCATCCGGTCCATCACCATGCTCAGTGGCAAGATCTACACCGGAAAAGAATTCATTGATGCAACTTACGAGGGCGACCTGATGGCTGCCGCCGGGGTGTCCTACCGTGTAGGCCGGGAAGCAAACAGCGCGTATCATGAGACGCTGAATGGCGTGCATCCGCAAATAACTGACACCACCATGACTGGCCGTGTATCCCACGATGCCTACAACCACAACTTTGTCGACGGCGTCGATCCATATGTGGTCGCGGGCGATCCATCCAGCGGATTGTTGCCTTACATCAATTCGGACGGACCGGGCGTCCCGGGAGCAGGAGACCATAAAGTGCAGGCTTATTGTTTCCGCATGTGCCTGACCGACGACAAGGACAACCGCATCCCGTTTGCCAAACCGGCAGACTACCAGGAGATCAACTATGAGTTATTGTTGCGTAATTACGAGGCCGGGGAGGCGGGCTTTCCCTGGATCAACTCGTCGATGCCCAACCGCAAGACCGATACCAACAACCGCACCGGTTTTTCTACCGATTTCATCGGCCAGAATTATGCTTATCCGGAAGCCAGCTATGCCGAGCGGGAGCAGATCCGGGAGGCTCACCGCAGTTACCAGCAGGGCTTGATGTGGACACTGGCCAATAACCCGCGCATACCGGACCAAATACGCAACGAGGTGGCGCGTTGGGGCACCTGCAAGGACGAGTTTGCCCGCCCTGACGGCTGGCAGGAGCAGCTCTATATCCGGGAAGCACGCCGCATGGATGGTGTGATGACGATGACGCAGTACCATTGCGAGGGTCTCGAAGTGGTGGAGGATCCCGTTGGGATGGGTGCCTATGGGATGGATTCCCACCATATCCAGCGTTACATCAACGCCCAGGGTTTTGTGAAAAATGAGGGCAATGTTGAAGCGCCTGTCCGTGCTCCATATCCAATCAGCTACCGGTCGCTCTTACCCAAACCGGATGAGTGTACCAATTTGCTGGTGCCGGTCTGTCTGAGCGCCACGCACATCGCTTTTGGCAGCATCCGCATGGAGCCGGTCTTTATGGTGCTGGGACAGAGTGCCGCTACCGCAGCTTGCCTGGCATTAGATGGTGGGGTAGGGGTTCATGGACTGGATTATGGTAAGTTGAAGGAAAGGTTGTTGGCGGATAAGCTGGTATTGAATTAAAATAATGCGGGCGTTGGAAACATAAGAATATGGAAATACGTAAACAGAGATCTCTCCGTGCGCCACTTTCAGTTGGCTTAGTCAAGATGACAAAGGGTAAGTAAGCTGTTTGTTGTTTGTTGTTTGCTGTTTGCAGGTAACAGAAACACAAGAACACGTAAATACGTAAACACAATTTATTGCCACGAATTGCAAGGATTGGCACGAATTAAAAATATTCTACTATGTGCCCTATGTGCCTTAGTGGTTAAATTCCGTCCGCTTAGGTAAGCAAGCTTACCACGCTGCCGGGCACGAAACTTATGCACTCATTAACTTATTAACGCTAACAAGTGGATTGCCTTCGGCGATCCAGGGGATGGGGTGAATCAAAGCTACAAAAGGGAGCGGGCTGTCGCCCTTACTTTTTTCACGCCCGTCCGCTTAGGTAAGCAAGCTTACCACGCTGCCGGGCATGAAAAAAGCCTTGAGCTCATCGCTCAAGGCCTTTTGAAGCTTTGTCGGGATGACTGGATTCGAACCAGCGACCCCTACGTCCCGAACGTAGTGCGCTACCGGACTGCGCTACATCCCGATACCGGTTAAGGTGGCGCAAAAATAACAAAAAACGAACTTCAAGCAAGGGATTATAAGTCCTCACCACGTTTTACCTGCATAAAGATGCCGACTACCTTATCGACTTCATCAGCGTCAACGACCACAGAAAATTCATTGGCGGTGGAGACGAGTTCCACGACGTTGATCCCTTGCCAGGCCAAAGCCCGCAGGAGGAAGTAATAGAGGCCATACATCTCGGTATTCCCCGGTGGTAACAGGATAGTTATTGCGGCCAGATTGGTGCGGCGGCTGCGGATCTGACCAATAGGGATCAACGATTCCAGGCTGCCAGCAAGGTGTTCGCTGATGATCATGGAGGTTTCGTAGATGCCCTGGCTGAAGGCATAGAATGCCGGCTGGACCTGCAATACGGAGTCCAGTGTCTGGCGGATCCGGGCCATCAAATTGCCCGACGGCACGAAAGACCATACTTCGAGGTTGGAGCGGACCAGGATGTCACCCAACTTTGCGGTTGCTTCCCGGATTGATTTGGTGATGTGCAGCAAGGGGGATGCATTACGCCGGTGCAAAGCCATCAAAATGGCCGCATGTCGAGCAGGCTTTCCGGTTTGTCGCTCGAGGAAGGGCTGGATGCGTCGAGCCAGCGCGGCGAGATTGATAAGGCCCTCTGCCATGGCCTCTTCAATAAATGGCATGCGCCGCAAATGTTCTTCTATGGCATCAGCAAGCCGTTTCATTTCACTATTTGTTATAAACATAACATTATGTTAGTTATATGTGCAATTTCTATTGAAGTATTACTTGAAATGGAATCACTGATTACCTTTGGCGGCTCAAAACCAAATCGGTCATGATCATCTACAAATTTGGAGGAACCTCGGTTGGAAGTCCGGAACGGATGCGCGAGGTGGAGGATATTATCACGCGGACTGGCGAGACGAAGATCGTGGTTTTGTCCGCCGTAGCAGGGGTTACCAATGCGTTGGTACGTATTGCAGAGGCCAGTGAGGAGTGTAATCAGGAGTTGGCCGAGCAGGAAATGGAGATACTAAACCGGATGTATCAACCCTTTCTATCCGGTTTGTTCAGGCATGATACTGCCCGGCAGAAAGCCCGGCAAATTCTGGATGAATCAAACCATACCATCCGGCAGACCTGGTCCGGAGACTGGGTAGCCGAATATCGAAAGATCATCCTGGCTCAGGGGGAACTGGTATCCACCCAATGGTTTCAGGTTTTGCTGCACGAATCTGGCATTGATTCGGTTTTGTTACCGGCACTTGAATTCATGCGTACCAATGCGGAAGGAGAACCGGACCTGGAGTATACCAGCGCCAAATTGGGTCAGATGCTCGCTTTGTATCCGGGAACGCGGCTTTTCGTAACCCAGGGATACATCTGTCGCAATCATCTGGGATCCATTGACAACCTCAAACGCGGCGGCAGTGATTATACGGCAACATTGATCGGAGCGGCCCTGAAAGCAGATGAGATCCAGATCTGGACTGATATCGACGGCGTACACAACAACGATCCCCGCGTGGTGTCGGAGACCCATCCCATCCGGTTTATGTCGTACCGGGAAGCGGCCGAGCTGGCATATTTCGGAGCGAAAATCCTGCACCCTTCGTGCGTCATCCCTGCTGAGGTGGCCCTGGTCCCCATCCGGTTAAAAAACACCATGCAACCCGAAGCGCCGGGAACACTCATCAGCCTGCGTTCTTCCTCACAGGCGATCACAGCGGTTGCCGCTAAAGATGGCATTACGGTCATCAAGATCTATTCCCACCGGATGTTTATGGCGTATGGATTTCTGCGACGGGTCTTTGAGGTCTTTGAGAAATACCGGACCCCGCTGGATATGATCACCACCTCCGAGGTGGCGGTTTCCCTCACGATCGACTTCACCGATCACCTGCATGAGATCATCCGCGAGCTTAAACAGTTTGGCGAAGTGGAGTGGGAGGGAGAGCATACCATCCTGTGTGTGGTGGGCGACAATCTGATCAAACGCCCCGGTATCGCGCAGCGGGTGTTTGCCGCCATCGAAAAAATGCCTATCCGCATGATCTCCTATGGCGGTAGCCGGCACAATATTTCCATATTAATTCCGGAAAATTACAAGCGCGAGGCTTTGATTCAGTTGAATACGTTGTTTTAATGTGGTACGCTGTTCGCTATAAGCTGTACGCTGTTCGCAGGGAACGGAAACCCGATTAACTGCCACGAATTACACAGATTACTCGAATTAACGGGAGGCTTTTTAGAAAGCAATATGCAGGTAACAATACGCTGTTCGCTTTATGCTGTACGCTGTTCGCAGGGAACGGAAATACGAGAACACGTAAATACTTAAACACGTTAATAACTGCCACGAATCACACAGATTACTCGAATTATTGAGATGCATGTAAAATGCAATACGCTGTTAACAATACGCTGTTCGCTATAAGCTGTACGCTGTTCGCAGGTAACGTAAACACGAGAACACCTAAATACTTAAACACGTTAATCATACCCTTTCAAATAACCACCAGGCTGGCTTGCGTTTGCGGACCACATAATTCAGGTCTATGTATTTCATGATGTGATCCATGCCTTCCTGAACGTCACCGGTCAGGAGTACCAGCTTGAGATCGTGAGCCGAGATGGTCCCCTGGGCTACCATGGACCTGAGGAATTCCATGAGTTGTTCGTAAAATTTGCTATCCATAACCACTACGGGAAAGCGCTGGATGATGCCCGTCTGTACCAGCGTCAGTGTTTCGAAAAGCTCATCCATGGTGCCGAATCCGCCGGGGAACACTACAAAAGCGTAGGAATATTTGAGTAGAAGCACCTTGCGTACAAAAAAGTAACGGATGGTGACCCACTTCTGCATGTAAGGATTATGGAACTGTTCTTTGGGCAATACAATATTACAACCGACGGAGTGCCCTCCATTTTCAAACGCGCCCCGGTTGGCGGCTTCCATGATCCCGGGGCCTCCACCGGTAAGCGTTGTAAATCCCTGTTGTGCGATGGCGGCTCCCATGGCCCGGGCGAGAGCATAATAAGCGTGGTCTTCCCGGAATCGTGCCGATCCGAAGACAGTGATGCAGGGGCCGATAAAGTGGAGTGCACGAAATCCTTTGATGAACTGGATAAAAACGCGAATCGCGAACCCGAGTTCGCGATGTCTTGGCTTGGGGCCGTCCAGATAAATATCCCGTCCCCCTTTAAGTGATTCTTTGGTTAGCATAAGCCTAAAAACAAGAAGCCACCGCATTAAGACTTAATGCAGTGGCGTTCCTCAAACTAATCAACTGCAATCGTTTTTGTAACCTTGGCCGGTGTTTTCACAGATTTTGGTAAGGTTACGTACAATACACCTTCTTTGTAGTTGGCTTTAATGGCATCCTCCTTGACATTTTCAGGAAGCCAGAAAGACCGCTTGAAGGAAGTGTAATTGAATTCTTTTCTCGTGTAGTGGTCCTCTTTCTTTTCTTCTTCGTGTTTCACTTCTGCTGATACCACCAGATTTCCTGCCTCAACTTCAATATGGAAGTCTGCCTTTTTCATTCCAGGAGCAGCTACTTCGATATTGTACGCTTTTTCGGTTTCGGCTATGTTGACGGCAGGGACTTCAAATCGTTCCGGTACGGTAGGCCAGAAGTCATCTCTGAAGAAGTCATCCATCAGGGAGACCATCGAACGACGAGGTTTCCATAATGTTACTGACATAGCTCAAAGTTTAAAGGTGAACAAATCATAATTGTCGATTCAAATAAGAAGTGTTTTAACCCAAAAGGCGATGACCCCCATCAAATCAACAAATGACACATATCACAATAAGTTTTTACTTATTGATGGAACAAAACGGATAGCAATTTGTGCAGGAATTCCAGTAGCAGGTCATTTCCTTTCAAAGCGTTCAGAGGAATGCATGGTCCATGCCTTCCCGCCACCGGTCAGCTATTTTTTATCAGCGTTTGACAAAACGTCCGATATGATCCTGAATCCGCAGGACATACATGCCAGGAGCCAGATTGGAAACATCGATGCGTTGGTCGTGGACCTTGGTGGTCTGTACGAGCTGGCCGGACAGTGCAAATATCCGTGCTTCCGACTGCGGATCTGCCATTGGAGTTTGCAGAATTAATTGGTTGTCCGCCGGATTCGGGTAAATCTGTAATGACTCTTCCGGCGTAAATTCATGTACACCAGTTGTACTGTTTAACAGGCTGGAACCGGCAGCATAGACGGTTTTAGTCTCGATGTTCTGGATGAAGGCAATGGGATAGATCTGGTCGGCAATCCAACCAGATTCAAGATCATAGGAGTAACTCATGCTGACCGTATTCCCTGCCTGCGGGAGACCGATGACATCCCCGGCATTGGATGTCAAAAACTTACGGAAGACATCGGGATGAGTGGATTCTCCATTGGGACCAGTATAGTCCAGGGTGCGTTCAGCTACCAGAACAAAAATACGTGCGTTGTTGCCCGCATCTACGGTGCTATTTGCCTTGATGTTCACATTCACCAGGGTACTGAGGCCATCCGGTGATCCCGATGGTGCTTTCGTTACGGTAACCGACAGGGGAGCCGCTGAGGCGATGGCATTGGTCAATTTGGTTTCATCCAATAATTTGCTGCCACTTCCATTGGTTCCGTTGATGAATGCGGAGGGTGACCCGTATACATTGTAATAATTCATCCGCGCTTCCTGGTCGGGCTTATTGGCCTGATAAAGGATGCATTGATTATAAGGTACGGGAATGTGGTAAGCAATATGGACCACATTATCCGGATATTTTGCTATGGTCTCGTACAAGGATGGGTTTCTACTGGCACAGATCGGGCACCAGGTATTGGTGAAATGTTCCACCAGCACCGGACGCTGGGCATCCAGCAAACTACTGCCGATAATTGTAAAAAAGAAAAGAGTGGTAAAGATGGTGTGTTTCATAACGTGTTCTCTTAATGAGGAAATAGACGTAACATCAAAGTTTGACCTTTTTTTGTAAAATTGCAAGCAATCCGTGGTGCAAGCAACCTTCATTTCGATTTCAAGGGCATTTCCAGTCAAGTCGCTGAGGAGTTATTAATGCTGATGTCCGGCCAATGATTTTGCATAGATTTCTGACTATCAGTTTATTGCAGTTAAATGCCTGTTTGATCTCCGGGAGTGTGTAATGCCAGGGGTTTAGATTAATAAACTGACCATTTGGTTATGATGACGACACTTTTAATGGCCATGCCGGACTTTGCGAAGCCGGAAATATGGGTCTCTTTATTGACCCTGACCTTTCTGGAGATCGTGCTGGGGATAGACAATATTATCTTCATTACCATTGCTGCTAACCGTCTGCCCAAGAGTGATCAGGCAAAAGCCCGCAATATCGGACTGATCCTGGCGATGATCTTCCGGGTGTTGTTATTGCTCGGAATATCGGTATTCATGGCTATGCAGGAGCCTTTTGTGCATGTTAATATGGGATGGTTTTCCGGCGCCATCACCGGCCAGGCGGTGATCCTGTTTGCCGGTGGGATCTTTCTGCTCTACAAGGCAACCAATGAGATCTACCATAAGCTGGAAGGTGACGATATGGGTCCGGAAAAGACGGTGCAGAAAGGAAAATCCAGCATTACTGCGGCCATCCTGCAGATCGCCCTGATCAACATTGTCTTTTCATTTGACTCCATCCTGACGGCCATTGGTCTGACCCCTTACGTGATCATTATGATCATTGCAGTGGTGGCGTCCATATTGATTATGATGCTGTTTGCAGGACCTGTCGGGCAATTTGTCAATGATCATCCCTCTATCCAAATGCTGGGGCTGGCCTTTCTTATTCTGATCGGCTTTATGCTGGTGGCAGAAGCTGCCCATCTCGCAGAAATATCCATATTCCATTCAGAAATTGGATCGGTTCCGAAGGGTTATCTTTACTTTGCGATTGCATTCTCCCTGTTTGTTGAATTTCTTAACATCAAATTGCGTAAGCGACAGAAACCCGTCCAGTTACACGGAATGAGCGAGGAGGCAGAAAAAGAAGGCTTGTTTGACAACCAAAATCCAACAAATGAACCCTGATGGACCTTTATTTTCCGAAAAAAACCGTGACTTAGGTTTGTTGATCCTCCGCTTAGGCTTGGGACTCTTCATGTTTTATGGTCATGGATTGGGAAAAGTGATTCGACTTTTTGGCGATGATCCCATACAGTTTGCAGATCCATTCGGATTGGGACCGACCGCATCCTTTGTACTGGCAGCATTTGCCGAGTCGTTATGCGCTATTCTGGTAGCCCTGGGCTTAATGACCCGGTGGGCACTGATACCGCTGATCATCACCATGACTGTAGCCTATACCCGGCATATGGGAGACGATTTTGGTCAGATGGAGAAGGCTTTGTTTTATTTAATTGGCTTTGTTGCACTATTTCTGACCGGGCCTGGCCGGTATTCGCTCGATTATTGGCGATCCACCAAACGGTAAATCCATGCGTAACTTCATCTGGTTATTGTTGTTATCGGCATCCGCGTGCCGGCAAACCATGCCCGATGTCTTAACCCGCCTGCAGGGTGAGACAATGGGGACGTATTATCAAATCACACTGTACGGACCAAGCCCTGACTCCGTACTGATCAGAGGCCTGGATTCTGTCCTTCATGATGTGAACTATTCGATGTCCACCTATATGGAGACTTCGATCATCAGCCGGTTCAATCGTGCCGATACGCTCTTCCTGTTGCCAGCAGATTCCATCGATCTACCTGCCTATCATCATTTTCTGGTGAATCTCGAGGCTGCCAAGACGGTGACTGCGGCGTCAGGAGGTTATTTCGATCCCAGCGCGATGCCGGTGATCCGCTACTGGGGTTTTGGCGGAGGGAGGAAACATCCTTCCGAAGTTGATACCAATGAGATCCACCGGTTGTTAAAGCTCAAAGGCATAGATAAGATCCACCAGATCGAACGCGAGGGTAGCCAGTATTTGCATAAGCCTCCGGGCCTGGAACTGGATTTCAGCGCTCTAGCCAAAGGTTATGGTGTGGATGTGGTTCATGCCTATCTGCAACATATGAATTATTCCAATCACCTGGTCGATATTGGTGGCGAAGCCCGCACTTCCGGGAAAAAAGCAGATCAGGCTCCCTGGGTCCTGGGCATCAATGTGCCCGATGATAAAGCCGGGCTGGAAGAAACGGTGGTTCAGTTTGTCCTACAGGATCGTGCGGTGGCAACATCGGGGAACTACCGTAATTTTTACGAGCTGAACGGGCAGCGGATTGTGCACACAACGAACCCGCTTACAGGTATGAATTTTCCCAGTGATCTGCTCAGTGCTACGGTAGTCATGGATGATTGCATGCATGCCGATGCGTGGGCAACCGCGTTTATGTCCATGGGCAGAGAAAAGGGAATGGAAATTCTGGCTCAGCATCCGGACTGGCCTGTAAGTCTTATCTTCAGCGATTCAAGCGGGGCCATGCAATTATACCACACCGAACCCTTTAAAGCCATGATGCAATGAATGTGCCTCTGCAAAAACCTATTGTATTTTTTGATATTGAATCCACCGGATTACATGTACTTCGTGACCGGATCATTCAAATTGCCCTGATCAAATACCTACCCGGACAATCCGATCCGGAGGAATTGATGTTGATGATCAACCCCGGTGTGCCGATTTCAGAAGAGGCGATGGCCGTGCATGGTATCCTGCCCAAAGACCTGGCCAATAAACCGACCTTCCAACAAGTGGCGAAGACCCTGCATGAATTCATCGGCGACGCCGATCTGGGTGGATTTGGGTTGATGCGGATGGATATACCGATGCTGATGGAAGAGTTCGCCCGTGCCGGATACGACTTCCCCATCGATAAAAGGAGGATCGTCGATGTGCAGCGGATCTTTTACCGCATGGAACCACGTACACTGAAAGCGGCGTACCGGTTTTACTGCGAGCAGGAGCTGGAAGATGCCCATGATGCGATGGCTGATGTACGTGCGACCATCGGGGTGTTACAAGGGCAAATCGCGCGCTATGAAGGGGAGGACCTGATCACCGAAGACGGAGAGCGTGTGGAGAATCCCATTGTACCCGATGTCCAGGCGCTGCATGATTTTACGAACGATGCACGGATGATCGACCCCACGCAGAAGTTGAAACTGGATCATAATGGGGTGGTGGTCTTTAATTTCGGAAAGTACCAGGGCCAACCGGTTGCCCAAACCCTCTATGAGGATCAACAGTACTACAACTGGATATTGAATAAGGAGTTTTCTACCCAGGTCAAGCAGTTGGTTAAACAATTGCTGAAAGACTATAAAAAGAGCTTGCGTAATTAACAATCAGGTTTATTAAATTCGGATTATGCGGACAATTGTTGTTTTACTTCTCGTATTTGGCCTGTGGGAATCAAATGCATCGGCACAGGGATACCTTTACAAATGTACGACGGTACAGGCTGCTCCCGGTCAGCTGATGGCTTTGATCGATTACCTTAAAGCGGATCTGGATAAGGTCCGGCAGAGTGGGGAGGAGCCGGCTTATATGTTCCGTCATCAGCAGGGTGACCGCTGGGACCTGATGGTCATGGTGCCTGTCGGTAGCTATACCGGTTATTTTACCAGTAAGACGGCGCAGATACTGGAGCATCCTTACGGTTCCGAATACTACAATTATGTCGCGCTGCAAGAGGAAGGCTTTGTGCGGGGTCCTGCCCTTGACCTGTTTCGCGAGACGTGGCAGAACAACACCTACTTTCATGCTGAAATGTTTGTCGCTTTGCCAGGAAAGCATCAGGACCTGTATCACGAACGTGAAATGGAAAATGCCTACTCCCAGGCCCGTGGCGGCATCTACAATATGATCTTCACCAAAGAAAATGGCTTTGCCTGGGATATCTTCACCCTGGGTGGTTACCGGGACTTCAGTCATTATGCGGATACGCAAATGAGTACGTCAGACAAGGAAGCAGCTGCCAAGCAAGCCGGCTTTGAGTCTGCGGCTGCCATTGGCCCTTACCTGCGAAGTTTGATCAACTACCATCACGATACCCTGGGTGCGAAGGTGGAATAACGTGTTCACGTGTTCACGTGTTCACGAATAGCGAATAGCGAAAAGCGAATAGCTATTTACCACTAAGGCACTTAGGTCACGAAGAAGCACTAAGAATATTAATTCCAGCGTATTGATGTGGGTTAACCCCCTATAAATGGGAGACGATACACTTATTAAAATTTTATGTTGGTCCACGTTTGGACATTTACTAGTTGGCAGCAATGATTCTTGATCAGCACCTTTGATTGCCAAACCCACCGAACGGAACCTTAAGTGGGCATTGTCAATCAAATGTGCTTCTTAGCGTTCGGTGTCCTACTACATCACAGGACAAGTTTCGGCAACACAAAGCGGTACGCAACAATAAGTTTTTTTCCGGTAAGTCAATCTTCTTTTTCGTCAAATACCGGTACGGTGAAGTGTATCCAATACCAGAATGGATACGCTCATAATTGTAAAACTGGATAAATCGATCATACGTTTGTGAAGCCTGTCCGAGGTCTTCAAAATCATAAGACTGCCAGATCAGTTTTCTACGATGCTGTGGTACGATTCAATATGAGCATTCTGTTCTGGCGTAGCTGGTTTGATAAATTCTTGACTGACCTGCTGGTTGGCAAAATACTGACGCACTTCTGCGGCTATAAATTGGGATCCATTATCGTTGCGAACATAGATTTTCTTCGGAAGTGAATACAGCGAAAAGATCTGTTCAAACAGTTTAATAATATCTCTCTTCTGAATCGACCAGGCCATATAATGACCCAGCACCCAACGGGATTCTACATCGATCACGGTAACCGTTAATCCATTGCGACGCTGCCCGTGGACATAGCCATATTTGATATCTATTTCCAGATACTCCAGACTGATACGGCATGGTGGTAACAGATCCTTGACCCATTCCCTGTCCCTGGGCCTTGCTTGCCTTTTCTTCTTGTTGACCAATTGATGCTCCTTCATCAAACGGTATACCTTCTTTTCGTTGATCATGTAATGCCTGGACTGTTGCAGCCATCGCGTGACTTTTTTCGGTATCCATAATCCACAAACTCTTGATCCAGGATCCATTTGATGTCTTCTACGACCTGTTCATTCCAGACCCATTGTCCCGAATAGGTCATCGTGTGTTCCGATGCCCGACATCCACGTTTACCGTTCGTATTTCTACGTGCTTTCCTGCCGTAGTAAGTACTCGATGCAACACCGGTGTACTTCAATACTAGACGCACCGGATGCCCCTCTGCTATGAACATTTCTGCGACCATCAATCGTTCTTCAAGCGTATTTGGCTTTTTTTAGCAGCTCTTCTTGATCCGCAAGGCCAGCTCTTTTTCCGCCAGCATCTCTTTATACGCTTTTAACTCTCGTTTCAACTGCTCATTCTCAACTTCTAAATCGGTCTTTACCACTGGTGATCGATTCTCCAGTCCGATGGAGCCATCCTTTTCATAACGGTCAATCCACCGACGTAACACACTATCCGACAATTCATATTCCCGGCGTGCTCGTGTTACCCCATGTCGCTTGCTAAATTGTATGATTTCTAATTTCTGAGCTACCGTGAAGCTCCTTCTGTGACGAGTCATTTGCACTCTTTTTTATGGTTATAAAATTAAGCGCATTTTCTCCATCTATTTAGGGGGTCAGAGGGGATGTGCTATTTACCACTAAGGCACTTAGGTCACGAAGAAGCACTAAGAATATTAATTCCAGCGTATTGATGTGTTTTCGTTATTGATTTCTTTTCGTATCCCCAGCGAAAAGCGAAAGGCGAATAGCTATTTACCACTAAGGCACTTAGGTCACGAAGAAGCACTAAGAATGTTAATTCCAACGTGTTGATGTGTTTTCGGTATTGATTTCTTTTCGTATCCTCAGCAAATAGCGAAAAGCGAATAGCGAATAGCTATTTAAACACTAAGGCACTTAGGTCACGAAGAAGCACTAAGAATATTAATTCCAGCGTATTGATGTGTTTTCGGTATTGATTTCTTTTCGTATCCCCAGCGAAAAGCGAAAGGCGAATAGCTATTTACCACTAAGGCACTTAGGTCACGAAGAAGCACTAAGAATGTTAATTCCAACGTGTTGATGTGTTTTCGGTATTGATTTCTTTTCGTATCCTCAGCAAATAGCGAAAAGCGAATAGCGAATAGCTATTTAAACACTAAGGCACTTAGGTCACGAAGAAGCACTAAGAATATTAATTCCAGCGTATTGATGTGTTTTCGGTATTGATTTCTTTTCGTATCCCCAGCGAAAAGCGAAAGGCGAACAGCGAAAAGCTATTTTAACACTAAGGCACTTAGGTCACGAAGAAGCACTAAGATATTAATTCCAACGTGTTGATGTGTTTTCGGTATTGATTTCTTTTCGTATCCCCAGCGAAAAGCGAAAGGCGAAAAGCGAATAGCTGTTTACCACTAAGGCACTTAGGTCACGAAGAAGCACTAAGAATATTAATTCCAGCGTATTGATGTGTTTTCGGTATTGATTTCTTTTCGTATCCCCAGCGAAAAGCGAAAGGCGAATAGCGAATAGCTATTTACCACTAAGGCACTTAGGTCACGAAGAAGCACTAAGAATATTAATTCCAGCGTATTGTGTTTTCGGTATTTCGTATCCCCAGCGAAAAGCGAATGGCGAATAGCGAAAAGCTATTTAAACACCAAGGCACTTAGGTCACCAGGAAGCACTAAGAATATTAATTCCAGCGTATTGATGTGTTTTCGTTATTGATTTCTTTTCGTATCCCCAGCGAAAAGCGAAAGGCGAAAAGCGAATAGCTGTTTACCACTAAGGCACTTAGGTCACCAGGAAGCACTAAGAATATGATTAGAGTTTTCATGCATCAACGCACACAGCAAACAGCGTACGGCGTACAGCGAACAGCGAACAGCAAACAGCATTCAGCTTTCCACCATTTGTCATCTCGACTTAGCCAACTGAGAGTGGCGCACGGAGCGATATCTGATAATGTGTTTTCGTGTTGACGTGTTGACGTGTTGACGTGGGAGGTGAAAGGCCAAAGGTGAAAGGCTAAAGGCGTACCGCGAACAGCGAAAAGCGAACAGCGAAAAGCGAACAGCGAAAAGCGAACAGCGTACAGCCCCTCTGACCCCCTAAATAGATGGAGAAAATGCGCTTAATTTTATAACCATAAAAAAGAGTGCAAATGACTCGTCACAGAAGGAGCTTCACGGTAGCTCAGAAATTAGAAATCATACAATTTAGCAAGCGACATGGGGTAACACGAGCACGCCGGGAATATGAATTGTCGGATAGTGTGTTACGTCGGTGGATTGACCGTTATGAAAAGGATGGCTCCATCGGACTGGAGAATCGATCACCAGTGGTAAAGACCGATTTAGAAGTTGAGAATGAGCAGTTGAAACGAGAGTTAAAAGCGTATAAAGAGATGCTGGCGGAAAAAGAGCTGGCCTTGCGGATCAAAGAAGAGCTGCTAAAAAAAGCCAAATACGCTTGAAGAACGATTGATGGTCGCAGAAATGTTCATAGCAGAGGGCATCCGGTGCGTCTAGTATTGAAGTACACCGGTGTTGCATCGAGTACTTACTACGGCAGGAAAGCACGTAGAAATACGAACGGTAAACGTGGATGTCGGGCATCGGAACACACGATGACCTATTCGGGACAATGGGTCTGGAATGAACAGGTCGTAGAAGACATCAAATGGATCCTGGATCAAGAGTTTGTGGATTATGGATACCGAAAAGTCACGCGATGGCTGCAACAGTCCAGGCATTACATGATCAACGAAAAGAAGGTATACCGTTTGATGAAGGAGCATCAATTGGTCAACAAGAAGAAAAGGCAAGCAAGGCCCAGGGACAGGGAATGGGTCAAGGATCTGTTACCACCATGCCGTATCAGTCTGGAGTATCTGGAAATAGATATCAAATATGGCTATGTCCACGGGCAGCGTCGCAATGGATTAACGGTTACCGTGATCGATGTAGAATCCCGTTGGGTGCTGGGTCATTATATGGCCTGGTCGATTCAGAAGAGAGATATTATTAAACTGTTTGAACAGATCTTTTCGCTGTATTCACTTCCGAAGAAAATCTATGTTCGCAACGATAATGGATCCCAATTTATAGCCGCAGAAGTGCGTCAGTATTTTGCCAACCAGCAGGTCAGTCAAGAATTTATCAAACCAGCTACGCCAGAACAGAATGCTCATATTGAATCGTACCACAGCATCGTAGAAAAACTGATCTGGCAGTCTTATGATTTTGAAGACCTCGGACAGGCTTCACAAACGTATGATCGATTTATCCAGTTTTACAATTATGAGCGTATCCATTCTGGTATTGGATACACTTCACCGTACCGGTATTTGACGAAAAAGAAGATTGACTTACCGGAAAAAAACTTATTGTTGCGTACCGCTTTGTGTTGCCGAAACTTGTCCTGTGATGTAGTAGGACACCGAACGCTAAGAAGCACATTTGATTGACAATGCCCACTTAAGGTTCCGTTCGGTGGGTTTGGCAATCAAAGGTGCTGATCAAGAATCATTGCTGCCAACTAGTAAATGTCCAAACGTGGACCAACATAAAATTTTAATAAGTGTATCGTCTCCCATTTATAGGGGGTTAACCCACAGCAAATAACTTCCAGCACCAGCGAATCAAGAATTACTCTAACTTTTGTGACCCGGATTACATCCTAGATGTCTTTCTGAACGTTATTTTTGTACAAGTTGTTATAACCATATCTTAACCATTAACTATGAGGTATTTATCCGTTCTTTTGTTGATTGGAATCACTTTGCTGGGGTGTAATAAAGATCCGGAGAAAGGAACCTTAACGCTTGATTTCACAGCTTCTTACGGAGATGAGCCATTGGTATTACTGCATTCCTATCTAACTCCGGAAGGGCACCAGATCCAGTTTTCCAAATCGGATTTTTACCTGTCTGATGTTTACCTGATCGCCGAAAATGGAGATCGCCTGGATCTATCGCCCGTTGAATTTGTGGATCTGACCTCAGTTTCGACCAGTGCCGAAGATGCAGCCAAAGGTTTCAAGCTGACTTTTTCCGACATTGATGCGGGTAAATACACCCGGATTGGTTTCGGCCTTGGATTAAATCCAACGGTCAATGCCACCAAACCTGCTGATTACCCCAGTTCCAACCCGCTTTCCCTGGAGAGCCATTACTGGACGGCATGGAACAGTTACATCTTTTCAAAGACCGAAGGATTTCTTGACACCCTGGGCAATGGGAACCTGGATCTTGGATTTATTTTCCACACCGGTATGGATGCTCTCTATCGCCAGGCATATGTGGATATTCCAATTAACATCAATGCTACGGCAACAACCAGTGTCAAAGTGAATGTTGACCATGAAACCATTCTGTTCAAACCTGGAAATTCCCTCGACATTCCAGCCAGCCCTATTAACCACAATCCAAACAATTTAGGTCCGATCACACAAATCATTGATAATCTGGTTTCTGCATTATCCGTGCAAGTACAATGACCCGGCATTTGTCATATGGCATATTGTTTATTTTTTTACTTTCCCAATGTACCAAAGATCGCCCGGACCCCGGTGACCTAACTGCTATTACCTACCAGCCGCATCCTTACGGCATTGTAGCACCATCCACTTTTCCACAGATGGAAATTCCTGCGGATAATCCGATGACGGTTGAAGGCATCGAGCTGGGGCGTAGGTTGTTTTATGATCCTATACTGTCTGGTGACAGCACCATGGCTTGCGCCAGTTGTCATCTTCCGCAACATAGTTTTACCGATGATCTTCCGGTAAGCCCCGGTATCGATGGCATTAACGGAAGGCGCAGCGCTATGAGTTTGCTCAATGTAGGTTATTACAACCGGGGATTGTTTTGGGATGGCCGGTCGGCGTCATTGGAAGAACAGGCACTGGTTCCAGTAGAAGACCAGATAGAACTGCATCATTCCTGGTCCAAAGTGGTCGAAGACCTGCAGCGGCATCCCGACTACCCGGCCCGCTTCCGGGAAGCTTTTGGCATAGAGCATGTAGATCAAATCACCAAAGAGCTGGCCGCAAAAGCCATCGCTCAGTTTGAACGGACTTTAATATCCTCCGGTAACTCAAAATATGACCGGGTGCAGCGTCAGGAAGAATTCTTCACCGATGAGGAGCTGAACGGTTACATTATGTTTTTTGATCTCGGATCCGGATTCCCTGATGCGGAATGCGCCCACTGTCACAATGCGCCCCTGTTTACCACCAATGAATACATCAATAACGGAATAGAAGACATCCAGGATCTGAACGATTTTCCAGATATGGGTCGTGGTGCCATTTCCGCCAAGGTCATTGACAATGGGCGGTTTCGTGTTCCCACCCTGCGTAATTTAGCTTATACCGCCCCTTATATGCATGATGGCCGTTTCAAGACACTGGATGAGGTGCTGGACCACTACATCAGCGGCGGACATAACCAGCTGAACAAAGACGCCCTGATCTATCCGCTTAAGCTTTCGGAAGAGCAGCGATCCGACCTTAAGGCCTTTATTCTTACGCTGACCGATCCGGATTTTCTGACCAATCCTGCCTATCAAAGCCCTTTCAATTAACTTTTTTCCATCTTTTTCAGGTTTTCTGCTGCAATATTTTGCCGACAAGTCTTTGTTAAATTAGACAATTCGTCTTCAGTTTCGTGAGTGAATATTTTATAAGTATCTTTTAATCAGCAATATAGATGTGTTTAGCATAATATATTATAAAAAATAAAATACGACAATGTGGTAAATTTGTCATTGTATAGGGCTCCCGATTGTCGGATTATTGTAGTGTGAATAATGATTCACAGCGCTGGTTAAAGAATCAGCGTTCCTTTAATCTTAGATTAAGGATATGTTCATGGGATTATAATTTTTATTAATAGTGGGTTGTCGATTTTGACAACCTGCTATTAATAAAGTTTCCAGGGACTTCAATTTGACTTCTATTATAATCGTGATAATAAAGTTTTCCCGTAAAATTCGTTTGTGCCTTTAGTTTCGGATAAGTTCATGGGATTATCAACTACTGAAAAAGTCGCATTCGGCCGGATGCGACTTTTTATTATCAAATGCTGCCAGCACTAGAAAGTACATACCCCCCCCGATTTTTACCCCCTCTTGATTCATAGGAAGCTAATCTGGTTTAGCCATTCTGTCGATTTTCTTTAGCAGAAGGTGAAACCTGAAGTTCCTTTAGAGTCAGTTATTAATTGCATCTTCTTTTTTGGGCGTTTTATAATGTGCGCTTGCAAACCGTTGCAGGCGCACCTTGTTTTTTAGGACCCGACCTTCGCCAGCGCTTCGCTGCAAATCACTTCCCATTCCCTGCTCTGCCAAAATCCCTCCAGTGACCTTATCTCGGCCGGTGGAGTGTGCAGCTCCCCGATAAATAGCTCGTACCAGCGTACATCACAATAAGTACCAAATTTATAACCGATGTGGTGGTAGGTACCCACCGGAGTCATGCCCAGCTTTTCATGAAATCGTTCACTAGCCGGATTTGGAAGGGTCACTCCTGCCAGCACATTCACGTATCCTTGCCATTGCAGCACCTGTATCAAGGCAAAATATAAAGCCTGGGCCACTCCCCTGCGATGATGATCCGTGTCCAGATAGATGGATAATTCCCTGGTCCAGCGATAGGCAGGTCTGCCCCGGTGTGCCGCAGCGTAGGCATAGCCAATCACCTTATGTTCAAAAGTAACCACCAGCCAGGGGGCTGAAGCCTGGTAATGCATGCGACGCCGGTCAAATTCATCCAGGTCAGGAACCACCTCTTCAAAGGAAACATATCCCACTTCAATATAGGGCCGGTAAATAGCCAGCATAGGTGCCGAATCAGCCTCCGTAGCCGGACGAATTAAAAACGATAGGTTCATATCACCTGAATAGTTCCATTATTATCCGGCAAATTAATGGTTGTTGGTCATCTTATTACTTGTCATGGACAAATTGTCCATGCCCCCCGTAATCAGGATCAGGCCATGATCTTCATTTTTGTCAGCGAAAATTAGGTACCTTGGGTGACAACGTTTTAATGCATGGTCATGTCCAATAAAACGCTCCTCGCGGGCACCCTGGCTACCGCCGTTTTTCTGTTCCTGATAGATTACCTCTATTACGGGACCTTTGGATTCATGTCATTGGATCCGGGCGTGTTGCGCGAAATGCCGGATTTTATTTTTCTCACCATCGGATATCTGGTCTTCGGGCTGTTCTTTACATATTTCGCAGGGAAATACAGCGATGATCTGTCCCGGTTAAGTCAGGGATTCATCTATGGTTTATTGATTGGCTTTCTCGTTTTTAGCCTGACCATTCTGACCCGTTATGCTACGGAGCAGATCGATATTTTTGTCATGATGAACAATCTCGTCTTCAATATACTTAAAATGGGTGCTGCCGGTGCCGTTCTGGTGCTGGTCACCAAGCCTTCCCGCTGGGGGAAAACGCCTCCCGCTTAACGATTCAGGACACGGTGTGTTCCAGAGGTTGAGCTTTTGGCACGGCAACTGTTTTATCCCTTTCCTGGTACAGATACAATAACGCGCTGATAAAAACCAGGTTCTTGATGATGTATTGTCCAATCAGGGACAGACCAAAGGGGGCTGCGCTGAATGATAATGCCGGAAAAAAGACGAGGGGTAGAAAGGTGCATGCCATATGCACAAAGGCCAGCCAGAGTACCGTTTTATTCACGATGTTCAACACCAGTGCGGTACCCACTGTAAATTCCCAGATCGCCAGAAGAATGATCGCTATCCGGCCATGGATCATACCGCCGGTCAGGACATTGATCGTGTCGCCCGCAAGCGCTTCGGCAGGACTCAGGCCCGGGAAAAATTTCAAAAAGCCAAACCAGAGATAACAAATTCCGATGGTAAATGCCAACAGGCGCTTAGGCGTAAAAAATTGCTTCATATTGCTTAATTCCTTCGTTAGGGTACAAGCTTAACCAAATCATTTTAGCGGACAAAATGATTTAAGTCATCCCGGACGGAGGCATAGTCCGGTTATTCTACGGTTACCTGGTAGGTCCTGGTGGTGTCAAACACGAACGGGCGAAAAGTGCCAGCCGGCGGCCGGAGGGCATAAACCAAAGTTTTGGTATCCGCATCGATCACCTTGACCACCTGTTTGCCATTCACGGCTACATCTTCCAGAAAGGCCAGTGGTTTCGGGCCGTAATTGTCTTCCTGATGCATGACAATCGGCCAGCCGGGAAATGGCTTATTGCTCTCAGGTTCATCCGGGCCTGACCAGCGTGGCCAAACGGCAGCAGTAATGGTCTGGTCATCTACGTCAAAATCCAGGATCGTATATCCCGGGGCCTTATCGTATATTTTGCCCGGTTCACGATCGATGTCATAGGGATTAGCGACAGCCAGGACATCAATCTTGTTGCCAAAACCATCTTCATATTTCCCGATATTCCGGTCTTTGCCGGGTAATGGGCCACCTGCTCCGTAAGCTGCCGGAAACCAGCGGCGGGGCCACAAGTTGGAAATGGCAGGAGTCGCAACCCAGTAGCCTGCATCGTCATACTGGTCAATGCCATATTTGCCGGTGGAACCGAGATGCTGGTCGCCTGCCAGATGAATGGCAAATGCTTTACGCATGGACGACAGCGCCAGGTTTCTTTTGTTCTGGGGCCATCCGTTTGAGTCAAAATCTGCAACCGGCCGGTCGTCCGGCGGATATTCTCCTTCGCGGTAGCGGGGCAGTGTAGGTACGTATTTGTCGTGATAGATGTCTTTCGGCAACGAGGCTACATTGCAGAAGGGCGACTGGGAAACTACCACTTTCAGATAGGTCCCGGGGGACCAGTCGCCGGCCCAATGTTCCAAAAAAGCTTCCTGCCGGGGGCCTAGCAGCTGGGCGTCCGGATGAAATGCCTGGGTTTTGGCATTCCAGGATTTATTTTGAGGCCAACCATTTTCAATCTCAGCATCCGGGAAAAATGCTTTCGGTGCAGACTTCCATTGGCGGTCGGCGAGGATGGCAAAGGATACACCGCCGTAATTCAGGTTGGTATAATAAACCGAAATGCCCTGGAGAACCGGTGTAGGATCGTATGGGTCTGGAAGGTGAGCGGTCTGGGTTCGGTGAACCATGTTGACAAAGGACGCGGGCTGTTTGTAACCTCCGTCATCCTGTGCTTCGTAACCATATCCATGGGAGACATCAGCGGCTTTGCCCCCTGCACCCCATAAGTTACCATGGAATACATCGTGATCGTCCGGTATGATAACGGAAGGTCGGTTCCGGATCAGCTCCCGGAAGGTCCACCCGAACAAATACCATTTGCGCAGGTAGTCCAGTTTGTTCCGGTTTTCAACACCATAACCACCCACCCGCTCATACAGCTGATCCCCAAGAAATAAATACAGGTCCGGATGATGCTCCTCCACGTGTTGTACCAGGTCTTTTTGTGGGAATCCCACATCATCCATGCAGGAAAGGGAGGCTACGATCAAGTGTCCATGCGGCATACCAGGTATGGCACCCGCATAGGTAAAGGATTGTCCCCGCTGATTCCGATAGCCTACCCCATAGTTATGCTCGACCGAATCAACCCATCCGGTGATACGGAATACTGCATTGTAAGCCGGCGTATCAACCGATGCATCACCAACAGCTTTTCCATCGACCTTGAGCGACAAGGTTCGCAGATCATTACCCAAAGGCGCCATTTGAACCGACATTTTCAGGATAGTATCTGAAACGGTGTATTGAGTCCACAATATGGGGCCAAAGGCGCGGTCGTTGTGAACCGACAATTTATCACCTTCCACCGACCAGGTATTGAAGGCCGCATAGACGGCTCCTCCTTTCTGCTTGGGCAATTCTTTAAGGGCGGAGAATTCAGGTCTTGCCTCACCCAGGGGTAAAAGGTCAGGCAATCCCTGTGAACAGGTCAAAGCTATAAGTCCGGGCAGCCAGGAGCCATGTACCTGACGGGAAAGGTTTCTGCTGGTCCTCAGGTGCATATCCCGGACTTCCAGGCGAACCTCGTAATGGATGGAGTCAACCGGGATGGCTTCAAGGCTCATCTCCACGGCTTCCCAGCCGCCCAAAGAAGGATCACCTTGCTGGGGTGCACCGATAAAAAGTCGTCCGTCGGTGGTAATACCGGCACAAAATCCGATACCATGAATGGCATCATCACGGTAATCTCCAAATTCTCCGGTCAGTCCGATCTGGAAACCCATCCATCCGTCCTGCTCTCCACTGACCGCATTATTACCTTCGGTGACGGTTTGTTCTGGGTTAGTTTCTTCTGTTTGTATGGCTGTACCTGTCATACGCCGGATGGTCGTTCTGGTCCTGAACTGACCAGGATCCCTGCTGATCTCCCGGGTGAGTAATACACAGTTGCGGTCACCACCTGAAGCAATGACCTGCAGTTCTCCATCCTTCTGCTGCCAGGCTTGTAACGGATTGAGCCAGTATTCCGGTCCTGCCCAGGGCCTGTCGATGCCTAATTCAGTAAACCATGCTGATTGAAATGAAGTTGAAGGGGGCGAGCAATGAAAATAACCGATGGACAAAAAGAAAATAAGGATAGCAAACCGAAGCAAGGTAATTCTCATGGTATTTTACTCTTAGGCTTTAAGGTACACAATACCTTCAAAATTCAATCGAGTTGACACAAATACCAGGAAGCATATTAGTTCCGGAATAAATTTTTTAGGGAATCAATGATGTGATCTTTTTTTCGCTTTGATACATTAATTTGATGGCCATTAGCCATGATAAGATACCCACCATCCGATTTATGGAATGAATGCACGTGGTTTAAATTGACTAAAAAGGATTTGTGAACACGGATAAACCCAAGGTCCCTTAGAAGCAATTCATAGGTAATCAAAGGTTTTGAAACCAGAATAACTTCTCCTTCCACCAGGACAATTTTTGTGTAACTTCTCTCTCCCTCACAATACAGGATATTGCCAACTCTCCGAATTTGAAAACCATCCATTTCCGGGATGCATATTTTCATGTCCTGTAAATTTGTAGCCCTCATATTTTCCAGGAATGCATCCAAACGTTGAGGGGGGCGATTGATATGCAAATTGTGCGCTAAACGGTCTACGGCCTGTACCAGTTCCTCTTCATTTATAGGTTTTAACAAATAATCAATGGCACTCAGGCGTAAAGCCTGAAGTATGAACTCATGATGGGCCGTAACAAATATGACCCCTCCCGGAGCAGGTGACAGATCCTTGAGGAGATCCAGTCCACTTTTGCCCGGCATGGCAATGTCCAGAAAAATGCATTCCGGTTTCAGGGACCTTGCCAACTTTTCTCCATCAAGCGCATTGTCTGCCTCACCAATTACATCCACCTGAGGGCAATACAGCTCCAATATTTTTCGCAGGGATATGATGCCGTGTTGTTCATCGTCTACGATAATTGCCTTCATGGTGGATTATTGTTTATTAAATGAAAAAATGACCATGGTTCCTTTTTGTCCCATTGACGTTTTGTCCTGCAGTTTCAAATCGTATGCGTGAGGATATTTTCGATTGAGCAAGATTATCCGATTTTGGATATTCCCCAGGGATATGGATGCATGGGGTTTTCTGGGCAGTTTCTTTGCATTTTCCAATCCAATACCATTGTCGTCGATTTGACAGAAGATCCTATCGTTATTTTCGTAAATACTGATTTTAATGGATTTGTCCTCATGGGAATGTTGCAAACCATGCCAAATGGCATTTTCGACCAGTGGTTGGATGATCATTGCAGGTATCTCCTGGTCATACAAGGGAACAACCGGATCAACTTGTAATTCAAAGGTGAAATTGGAAAATCTAAGCTTTTCCATCTGCAGATATTTTTCAATGTAATCCATCTGTTCCTGTAACGAAATAAATACCTGCCGGCTGTGATCCAGATTGCTGCGGATCAATCCGGAAAAAATACTTAGGTACCTGGACGCCTCCGTGATTTTTGACTGCAGAATAAGACTTTTTATCGTGTTCAGACAATTGAATAAAAAGTGAGGGTTCATCTGGGCATGCAACGCTTTCATTTCTGCTTCTGAAAGTTCCAGGGCCAGGTTTGATTTTTCTTCCAGATTTTTAATTTGCCGATGGTACAGGAATCCACCAATCGTAATCAGAGCCAACAATGCCAGGGTAAAAAACCATCCGGTCCGGTAATAGGGAGGTAATACCTCCAGCCACATAATTTCTGTTTGTGTGCGTTGTTGTTTGCCGTATGCCTTGAACACCAGTTGATGACTTCCCTGATCAAGATTGATAAAGGTTGCATTTCCATTATTCATCGGGACCCAGGCGGACTCATCCAGGCGATAATGAATTTCTTCAAATTCATGTTCGAAATCAAGATTGGTAACGGAGATGGTGAATGAATTTTCTTTTGGCCTCAGTGTGACCTGGTCTCCAGGGTGGATTATTTTCCTGCCATTATTGATCGCAATTTCTTTGATGATTATCCGATGACTTTTGTCCGAATTTTCTTTGGGAAACCCAAAAGTTAAAATGTGTTTAGTGGTAGAAAAGTAAAACTGGTTATCAGGTTCTGAATATTTGATAAATGAAGCGCTGGTATTTTCAACCGGCAAACCGCTTTCATTACCAAAAGCCCAGAAAGTTTTATTTAATGTATTGTAATTCACAAGACGGCCACTTTGCCACATCCATAGATTATGGTTAATGACGGGAGATAATGCTGTAATGGTACCCGCTAAGTTGTTGCCTTCCATATTCAGTGCACTGGCATGCTGACTGACCTGATCGTACTGAAACATTCCGTTTGATTCGGTCGTGATGTAGACGGTTTGCGCCTTATCTGCGGTGATACTTAAGATATTGGAACTTTGATTTAGTAATGGTGTGCCAAAATCAGTCTGGATGGTGTTATCTGGCAGATGCCATTTGATCAGGCCATCTCCATAAATCCATATGTTTTGCCAATTATCCTGATAAGTTTGCGCTTTCAATTGCGTGCTATGGCGGATGGGACCCTCTACATTTGACAGGGATTTGGTATTAAGATCGAAAATCTTAATGTAATTGTGGAGAACGGAATATATTAATACCCTGCTGGAATTGATAATAGGATGCAGAATAATTGTTCCATCCGGAATGTCTATCTCCTCTTTTAATGGTTGGATCTTACCCGTATTCAGTTCATAACTTACTGGGCCGGCTGTAGTCTCACACCAGATCACATTGCTGTCGATGGCATGAATACGCCAAACTTCATTCCACATTTTTTGCGAAGAATTAAAATCAATGGTTTTCTCCAATTGAAAATTTTCATTCAACAGCAGTAAGGCGTGTTTCTGGTTATAGGTTGCAACAACTATTTTATGGTCAAGGGGAAGTACATCGGAAATGAATTGGTTTTCGTTCTCTGAATCCGGGATTGTTATTTTATTGGACTTAATAAAAGGCTTTGTGGTTTCGTGCAGTATGCCCTGGTCGGTACCGATCCACAAATGTCCAAGATCATCCGGAAGAATGGTGTTACAACGGTATTCAGGAAGCTGTATGGTGGGGTTCCTTTTAATCAGTCCATTTTTTGGATCGAGCGAAAAAAGAATGAATCCATGATTTGTATAATTAATGGCGAAGTGTGTGGAGTCCAGGGGAAATATGTAGCTTGCCCAGTACAGTTCATTTAAGATTTCGTTTGGAATTGAAATGCTGGTGCTCAGGCCTTTATCCAGATCTATGTATTTCAATTGGCCATCTGTAAAGCCAAGTAACAGATACTGACGGTCTCCCCATTGTTTTTTAATGGTCCAGTTATTCTTATCTGGCATGAATTCATTCCATTGGTTTGAGTCATCTGAATTTAATTCGTCGAGTGTATTACTGATAACATTATAAAGATATAAGCGTGATTTATTGGCATATACCAGAAAATCCGTGGGACCGATTTGGAAAATCTCTTGCCCAAAAGAGATGCGTTTTTGTCCAAAATCTGAAGCCTGAAAAATAGTATAATCAAAATAAATACTCCCGTCAGCATTAAAGACATAAAAACCAGTAGTGGAGGAAACGGCGAGTTTATCAGAAGTCAACCAACGCATGGAATAGGCTTTTTGCATGTACTCCCCAATGATCGTCGTGTCTGCCAGTTTATACCTCTGTAATTTTAACCGGTGCATGTTCAGTATGCCCAGCCCATTCCTGGTACACAGATACATTTTGTTGGGAGCATAGCGCTCCATTGAACTGATATAATTACCAGGTAAAACATCCGGATGGCTTGGTATGGTGAAGACATCAAACGAGTTTCCATCAAAGCGGTTCAGACCATATTTGGTGCCTACCCATAAATATCCCAGCGAATCAAATGTCAGGGCATTGACCGAGTTATCAGACAGACCGTGATAAACCGAATAATTTTGAAAATCTTCAATTGAGTACACAGTTTGAGCATGTCCAGAGGCCCAAACGAAAAAGCAAAGGATGCTAATCCAAAAGCGGTAGGTACCGATACAATAAACATAAGGTGGTATACATGTCATATGCCTGAGAGTGACACACCGGTAAAGCTAATTCAATTATGGCGTGCCTCCAAGATCGCTTTCCGAGTGGCTTGTTTTAACCTTGGAATGACCCTTTTCCAGCATTTTTTGCGCATGACGGATGCCATAGTATTGCCGTTCCTTGTTTCGTACTCGACGTTGGTATATTCTAATATGCCGTTCCATCATTTACCCTGAACGTTCCCAAGAACCACCTATACATTAGACCAATAAATACTCATGGCTTTGATCAATCGTTACTTATTGATACTAATCCAAATAGGCATCTGTGGATATTCGCTGGCCCAGACCTCCACACTTAGCGGCGGTGGGGTCGTGAAAAGCAACAAGGGAGAGGTCAGTTATTCCGTAGGTCAAATCCTTATTGAACCCATTTTCGGTAGTAACCATTCTATTTGGCCAGGTATCCAACAACCGGCTGCCATGATCATAACCTCAATATCAGAATCGGATCTTCCGGAGCTCCAATTGCACATTTATCCCAATCCTGCCTCGGATTGGATCAAAATACATTCGGAAGTGGAATACCATTTTGAAGTCAGTATCTACGATGTATTGGGTCGTTCGGTACTGTTCAAATCCCTACATGATGATCAAGAATTACATCTCGAGTCGCTTTCCGCCGGGCTTTATTTTCTGGAAATAAATACCATGGATCGACGGCTTGGAGTATTTCAATTGATCAAAAAGTAGCGGACCATCCAATGTGAAAAGATCACGCTCTGCCTCAAATCATTATAAAAAATTTACATCATGAAGGAAAAGCTCCTAATCATTCTGGGACTCTTATTGGTAACCCTTGCCCGGGCACAGGCTCCCAACCAATTCTCTTATCAGGCCATTATCCGTGATGCATCGGATCATGCCGTTGTCAATGGCGCAGTGGGAATCCAGATAAGCATATTGCAGGGAAGTGCCACCAGTCAAGCCTCCTATGTGGAGCGGCATTTTCCGACTACCAATGCTTATGGACTGGTGACCCTGATGATCGGATCCGGAACGACAATTTCCGGTACTTTTAATCAGATTGACTGGTCCGGAGGTCCCTATTTCATCAAGACGGAAACGGATCTGAATGGGGGTGCGAATTATACCATTTCAGGCACTTCGCAATTGTTGTCCGTACCATTTGCCCTTCTGGCCAGCCGGGCTACGTCAGTCGCCGGTTTGAAACTGGATGCACTGGAGGATGTGAATGCCAGCGGGCCTATGAACGGTCAGGTATTGAAGTGGAATGGCACGGCCTGGGTACCTGCCACGGATAACCAGGGCACCGCCGGATCGACCTATACCGCCGGTCAAGGAATCAACATCTCCGGCAGCAATGTCATCTCCAACAGTGGTGATGCTGACGCTGATCCCTCCAATGAACTACAGACTTTATCTCTGAATGGGTCCAGGCTGGTGCTTTCCCAAAACGGAGGATCCATCACCTTACCCGGAGATGCGGATGCCGATCCAAGCAATGAATTACAAACGCTCTCACTTAATGGATCCACCTTAAGCCTCTCGAATAATGGAGGATCCATCTCGTTGCCTGAAGATGCGGATGCCGATCCAAGTAATGAGTTACAAACGCTCTCACTGGCAGGATCCACCTTAAGCCTCTCGAATAACGGTGGATCGGTGACATTACCCAGTGGCAATGGGGGAGCAGATAATTGGGGTACACAAGTGGTAGAAAGCGATGCCAGCCTTACCGGAGATGGCACGGGTTCCAACAAACTAAAAGTAAATACCGGAGGGATTACCTCTTCACACATTGCCAATGGCACGATCAAAGCAGAAGACTTGAGCAGTATGGGCGCTACCAATGGACAGGTGCTCAAATACAGTGGAGGCTCCTGGTCGCCGGCTACGGATGGTCCAACGCTGACTGCTGGGAGTGGAATTAGCATCTCGGGAACTTCCAACTCCGGATATACCATAAGCAGTACCTCAGGTGGAGTGGGCGGTAATGGATCAAGCAACGTTATCCCAAAGTGGACCAATAGCACCACGCTGGGTAACTCCCAAATACAAGACAATGGCACTTTAGTCAATATCAATTCAAACTCAAATATTGGAAAACTTAACGTGAAGGGGGGCTCAAGCGGAATTTATGGAGAAGGATCTGTTGCTGGGGTTTACGGCAAAGGCGGCAATTATGGAATATATGGTTCCGGTGGGCAATATGGTGTTCTTGCGACCAACGGGTCAATCGCTGCCTTACGTGTGGATGGAGTAGCTCACATTCAGGCAATAGGATCAAACAGTTATTTAAAGATTGCTTACGAGGGTGTGCCAGAAATCAATTCTAATTCCAATGACCTTTATATTAATACTTCGAACCGGAATATTCTGCTGAATTCAAGTGGCAATAATGTGGGTATCGGCACCAATGTGCCCGGTGATAAACTGCATGTTGTAGGTGGGGCGATCCGGCTTTCTGCGGGCAGTAAAACCCTCCGGCTGAGGACTGATGGTGCAGCATTGGATCTGCAGGCAAGCGGCGCAAAGTTGTTTATCACATCGAATACGGATGTCGTCCTGAATCCATTTGGCAGCAATGGCAGGGTTGGAATCAAAACAGAGGCGCCAACGGCCACATTGAGTGTGAATGGAGATGCCAATAAGCCTGGAGGCGGCTCATGGGGATCCTTCTCGGATCGTCGGTTGAAGAAGGATGTTCATGATTTCAACAGTGGCCTGGACCTTCTGAAAAATGTGCATGTAGTTAAATTCCATTACAACGAAAAATCAGGCTACGACCCATCCGTCGAATACATCGGGGTGATTGCACAGGAACTTCAGAAAGTAGCACCCTTTATGGTCCAGGAAAATACAACCATGAAGCAAGACCCTGGTCAGGATCCCTATCTGACGGTGGATCCAAGTGCATTCACTTATATCGCTATCAATGCCATCAAAGAACAGCAAAAACAGATCGAATGGCTTACTGAGCAGGTTAAGTTGCTAAAATCCCAAAATGCAGCTTTACTACTGGAAGCAGCAAAGGACACCGAAACCGGTAAGAAATAAACTCGATTACCATGATCCAATCCTAACCCAATAAGGGACTGGCAGACTGGTCCCTTATTTGATTAGGGCCAACAGGATTCTGGAGCAGGGCTCAATAGGATATTGCCTTCCAAAAATCAATATTCATGTGGATGATCATCCCGGTAATTCCATCAGGCTTATTCGTGCTTTTATCCGCTTAATTCAAACGGATTGGAATCACTCATGGATTGGATGAATTAACTTCCAAGTAGGTTATTGAATAGAATTTTGACTATTCCCTGCTTCAACAGAACATAAATTAACGATTGTTCTCCTGGGCGTACACTTCGAACATTTTAATGGCATCGTACAAGACCCCGGCGGAACCGCGGAAGGTGCCGGACCCCTTAGGCTGGTTATCCACGGTATACCATTCGTAGAAGCCGTTATTGGCTTTCACTCTTTGCACCATGGGCTGAATTTGTTCGTATGCCTCGGCAACCATATCGTAACGGATAAGTTGCTGGATCATCCGGCCGCCGAACCAGGTCCAGTCCCCTCCATTTTGATAACTATAGGGACCCATGACCTTATTTTTAAAATAACCTTCCGGATAAACCGGGTACATGGTCAGTCCGATGGATGCGGCATGGGCATCTTTAACATCCTGGATCATCCTGTTCAATGAATTTTTAACTTCTTCCGGGGTGAGCAGGCCGGCTTCGATTGCCACAGCTGTTCCACCGTGGTAAAAGATGGCATTTTCATCAAAATCTGCTGGGAAAGGAGAGCCGTCGAGGTAGAGGTGAGGAATGAATTTCTGATGTTCGGCATCCCAGAGGTATTTCCGGCAGTTGGCAGCAACCTCATCGCGGATCGGCTGCCAGTGGTAGGCAGATTCCGGGATAAGCTCAATCAGGTTATCCAACGCAATGATGAACATGGCATTGTCGTAGATGTCGATGGCATAATGGGTTGAATCGGAGATATCCACGCCCCAGCCTCCTTCCGGCTGAACGTCACCCCAGTCTGCGGTAGTGGCGCCATAGATCAGGCCATACTTTTCGTTGTAGCGGTTTTTCATCAGGTAGCGCATCGCATCTTCCATGCGGTCACCTACGGTTTGTTGTCCCACCATCTCACGCAAAATGATGGTATCACCGGTTGCCTCTATGAACTTGTACACGGCTTGAACCAGAGAAGTCTCCTGATCCGTCTCCACGGTATTTTTATGCCCGACAAAATTGGATTCCAGGTCGGTGGTGATGCCATCGTAATCTTCTCCTGCTTTTGCCCTGGGCACAAATCCATCGATGATGTTCCCGTCGCGTCCCTGGAGTTTGAAAAAAACCAGCAGATTTCGTTTTAGCTCGTTGGAAGGAAAGGCTTGCGCAGAGAGCCTGATGAAGGTATTGTAATCGCGGATCCATACTTCGCCGTAGCCATCGCCCGCATTAAATCCGGTCTTCACCGTTTGCAGCGCTTTGTATTTCACCAGCGAAAACAAGGAGTCGTTTTGAATGGATTCGATCAATCTGGAATCACTTCCCGGATTACAGCCGATCCAGGTGAGGATCAGGACAAATGATAAGATTCTCATCAGTGACGGTTTAATATGTTGAAGGAGGAGGTACGCTGGCACCAAAATTTTCATTGGGTACGGAATCCATAACAAAATGCAGGACGCCGCCCTCAATCAGATCCTGGCGGTAAATCCAGCATTTATCCAATGCCTTACCAGCAAACGAAGCATCCCGGATGTAATAGTGACCGGGGCCGGAATTTTCCGTTTCGATAACCAGTTGTTTGCCTGGATTCTGTCCAATGTCAATCGTAACTTTCGGGAACAACGGGCTTCCAAACTGGAAAGTCGGCTTTTCCGCAGCGTGTCCCTGGACATCAAATAAACCCAGGGCTGCCATGACAAACCAGGCGCCCAGCTGGCCCTGATCCTCATCCTGACCATAGCCATAACCATGCAGTGGTTCCGTACCATAAAATTCATCGCAAATGATGTGTGTCCATTTCTGGGTAAGCCAGGGTTTACCGGAATAGTTGAATAGCCAGGGATGGAACAGGCAGGGCTGATTGCCCTGATTGTATAACTTCTCCAATCCGGAAAAACTGTCAAGCTCCTTACCGCCACCGAATACGCTCTTGCGTGATTCTTCAAATGTGTTCTCCAGGCGCTGGTTAAACAAATCATTGCCCAATACCTGTATGAGGGCGGCCGGGTCCTGTGGCACATACCAGGTATATTGGTAGGCATTGCCTTCCTGAAAACCGACCCACGGTTTCATAGGATCGAATGGATCGAGGAATTTACCGTCTGGATATTTCGGGCGGATGAATTTTGTCTCGGGATCAAATATGTTTTGCCAGTAACCGGACTGTTCGATCAGCTTTTGATAATCTTCCTGGCGCCCCATGGCACGGGCCATCTGAGCTACAGCATACGAGGTGAACGAATACTCCAGCGTATGTGATGTGCCAAAGTTAAATACCCAGCCATTCGACAACGTGGTGTCTTCAAAGGGCACATAATGCAGGTTGACAAACCGGTGGAGGTCGTATTTGCCGTTGCCGAGGCTGCGTCCGTGGTATTCCAGTTCATTTTTTACCGCAGCCTGATAACCGGTCTCAAAATCGAAATCCCGCAAACCGCAATTGTATGCGGCTGCAATCAATAACCCCTGGACGTTCGTCTGGACTCCATTGGTATATGCTCCGGCGGCTTCACCGTCATGCAGCCAGCCCATCCCGCGGTAAAAATCAATGTTAGACTGCAGGTAATCCTGGTAGTAGTCGGGGTAGGCAAGCGACCATAGCTGGCTGAGATTCCAGAAGCCGCCCCACATTCCGTCGGTATTGAAATGATGGTGCCGGGGAATGCCCTGATCATCCAAAGGAATCTGGCCGGCTCCCTGACCATGCAGTTTGTACTGGCCATTGACATCGCTGGCGATACCGCGTCCCAGTAGTGCATGGTACAAGCCGGTGTAAAATTTCACCTTGTCGCTTTCCAGTCCGCCTTCTACCCGGATCCGGGACAACCATTCGTTCCAGCGGGAGCTGGCGTTCCTCCGGACCGCATCAAAATCCAGCGACTTCGTCTCAGTTTCCAGGTTAAGCCGGGCATTTTCAATGCTGGTGTAAGAAAGTCCCACCTGCATTTCTACCACCTCATTTTCTTTGGTCTGAAAGGTCAGGTAAAGACCATTGTGAATGGTGTCCGTGGATGTTTGGCCAGGATACGTTATCTGGTCAACAAAAGAACCTACATGTTCTGGTTGTTTATTCAGGCGGGCGCAAAAATACATGGTCACATAGCGGTCCGGATCACAAAACTTGCAGTATTCCGGATAGGTCTCCACCGATCCTTCGATCTCGTTGCTATTGACCAAAGTGGCCGTTGCCCGGATCACATCACTGCTCTCACCCTGTTTATGCCCAATATCAAACAAGATGCCGGATGAATCCGAAGCGGGGAAAGTATAGCGGTGGTAACCAACACGTTCGGTGGCAGTGAGTTCGGCTTTAATGCCATAATCCTTAAGGGTAACCGCATAATAACCGGGTTCGGAAACCTCACTGGATTTGTCGAAGCGGGAACGGTAACCGGCATCCGGATCTTCCAATGTTCCCGGCACTGTTTTTAACTTGCCAGTGTAGGGCATGTCAACCACTCCGCCAATCTGAAATTCGTGGAAATGGCCAAAGCCTTCGATTGAAGTTTGCCGGTCGTCATAACCACCGGGCATCCAGGAGCCGATACTCTCATAGGCATTGGTATGTGGCGCCAGCTTTGCCATCCCGAAGGGCATGGCGGCGGGGGTATAAAAAAACCACCGGGCGTGTACGGCACCTAATTGCGGATCGACGTATTGAACGGCATTGTAACTTTCCAGGCTGGAGTTATTCGTGGATACTTTCTCACAAGCCATGAAGGTGATTGCCAGCAGGGCTAACAGGCAGACGTTATATTGTTTTGACATAGACCATTGCATAGGAATGAATTGACATTTACTTCGTTACTTGCACAGCAATCCCCAAAATTATTCATTGTTGGGGGATATTGTGGGCGCAAACAGCCACTAAAATCGAATAGGTGCAAACGTTGGCCTGAAGTTATTCATCCGCATTTAAAGATGCCTGATGAATACACCTGCCGGTTCCACAGCAACGTGGGGTAAAGCCACCAGCCGTTCCAGCAATTTTTCCAAAAATTCCGGATGAATTGGTCCCCAGCCTTCCTGATCCAGTCCATGGAGGTTCAGAATGAGCCAGCCACCATCCGTCTTTAGAAAATCGTTGATTTCCTTTTCAACGAAAGTGTCGCAGTAATCCGGGCCCTGACTCCAGCATCCCAGCCGCAGAGACTTATTCGTCGAGGGTATGGAGTTGGCCAGCTGATCTTTTAAGAGGAGCCCTCCTGAAGTACGCACTGCACTGACGCGCTCGAGAGCAAATGCTTCTAGTTCGGTCGTGGAAGCATTAAATGCAAAATTGTAAACTGCATAGGCAGGGTCGTACCCATCCAAATGACTTTCAAAATAATCGAAGCATTTGGTCATGTTTTCTTTCGCCTGTTTCTCTGGTATCCTGGTCAGGTTGAGGTGTTCCCAGGTATGCGGCATGATTTCATGTCCCCGGCCCTTGAGTTTGTTCCAGTCGTCGAAATTTCCCATCAGTTCCGGTAATATCCATTGATCTACGGCTTTAAAACCAGGGAGGTGACCGGAAGCGATCACATTGAGGCAGGCTTTTAAACCAAAATTTTCGTGGATCCCGGCGATGTGGTAGAAGGATTTCTTAAAGCCATCGTCGAAACTGAGCGTGATCCAATGCGTTTTGGAGGGTACAAATTTGGATAATAGCGGCAGGGTCAGACCCACCCGGGTGGATTGGATGATAAAATCTCTGCGTTTCATCCTTTGAATATCGCATTTTTTACAATGCCTTGAAATTCTTGTTCTTATAAACTTGAAGACCCAATAAATCAGATTTTCATCCCGGGTTACTGTCACTGTTGCTTGTCAGGTATCCGGGCCATGGCACGCTCACTGATAGCCGTAATGGTCAATGAAGGATTGACACCCGGGTTGGCAGAGATCATCGACCCATCGCAGACCAGCATGTTTTGGTACCCGAATATGCGATTGTTTTTGTCGATCACACCCTGTTCAGGGCTGGCTCCCATCACGGCACCTCCCAGCATATGTGCAGTAGTAGGGATGCCTAACAGGGTCTCGGTGAAACCGACAAAAGCCATGCCCTTAACTTGTTTTTCGTAATTGCGGACCAGGGGTGTTACCGCTGGAATAAAAGCCGAAGGTGCAGGTCCAGTTTCCGTCTGGGTCCTTAATGGAGTTATCCGTCCCTGCCGCAGCCGCAATGTGCTGTCGATGGTCTGCATAAACAGCAGATATGTTGACCGGGAAGCATAATCACCGATAAAAAAAGCCTTGAACCACTTGACCGGTTTGGTGATCAGGGTACTGATCAATGATCCGAACCGTCTGAATCCATTCCGTTCCGGGATCCAGGGCACCATCAGCAGCTTAAAAAAACCGGATCCTTTGCCATAGATGGTTGGCTCCAGGTGGCTATCGGCGTCTGTCTGCACGATCGACCCGATTGCAATGCCTTTGGTAAAGTCATCTTGTGTCTGGTCGGTGGAGACTACGTTGACCAGGGCCTCATTATTGGTACGGATCTGACGGCCGACCTGATCACTCAGACGGGGCAGGGAAGATTTCTTTAATTTGAGGAGCAATGGGACCGTCCCGAGCACGCCACCGGCGAAGACGACACCGGTCGACGTTACCGTTTTTCTTCCTCCATGCCGCGGCCGGTAAGTGATGGTATAACCCATGTCTCCGTTTCCGCTGTCCCGGGGCGATACGTCAGTAACCTGGCATTCCGCCAGTATTTTTGCTCCTCGTTGCTGAGCCAGGTACAGGTAGTTCTGATCCAGGGTGTTTTTTGCGCCATGCCTGCATCCGGTCATACAGGCACCGCAGTGGATACATCCGGTCCGGTCAGGTCCCTGTCCGGAAAAGTAGGGGTCTTTCACCTGCTGGCCTGGCTGTCCAAAATAAACGGCTACTTTGGTAGGTTCGTAATGTTGCGTTAACCCAAGATCCCTGGTGAGCATTTCCAAATGGTGGTCTGCAGTCCCCTGATAAGGGTGGGTGGTAGTGCCAAGCATACGATAGGCAAGCTCATAGAATGGCGCCAGTTCGGCCTTCCAATTTGCTAATTCCTGCCAGCTTCCGGAATTGTAAAAGTCATCATTAGGTACTGGAAGGGTATTGGCGTAAGTGAGGGATCCACCACCGACACCAACTCCGGACAAAGCTGTGATGTGGTTCAGAAAAGTCATTTTGAAAATACCACGCATGCCTAACCTGGGGGCCCACAACCATTTCCGGAGCTGCCAGTTGTTCTTTGCAAAGTCATCTGGTTTCCACCATTTGCCCTTTTCGATCACCAACACACGATAGCCTTTTTCACTCAGACGCAAGGCGCTGACAGACCCGCCAAATCCGCTTCCGATGATGATGTAGTCGTAATCAAGCTCCATAGTGAACCAAAGTTAGGTGGAATTGGATAACCTGCCCGTTGTTCATGGGCATACCTTCTAAAATTCCACGTTAAGACCTTTCGCTTTAAGGTATTCCAAACTTATTTTAACTTAGTAAAAAACTAAAAGCATGCAGGAAGGTATGAACCGTCGCGCGTGGTTGCGCAATTCCGGGCTGGCCGCAATTGGGTTGTCCCTGAATCTTAAGTCCCTTGGGAATGAAGAACGATTGCTTCGCAACTTTGGCAAGGCAGAAGGGCTGATCAACCTGGGATCCAATGAAAACCCCTATGGCATCGCTCCGGGAGCGAAAGAGGCCATTGCCGACATGACCGGACTATCCAATCGCTATCAGTTTAATATCCCATCCATGCAAGGCTTCCGTAAAACTCTGGCCAACTATTACGGCCTGGAGTCTGACCAGGTATTGGTGACCGCAGGATCCAGTGAAGGCCTGAACCTGGCCGCCCGGCATTTTAGTGGAGGCCCGGTGGTTACAGCCACGCCTACCTTTTTTATTCTGCCGGAATTAAGTAAGAAACTGGGGAACGACGTCATCGAAGTACCCGTGACCTCTGCCGGTGTGCATGATCTGGATGCTATGGCCGGGAAGGTCACCAGTTCGACCAAACTGGTTTATATCTGCAATCCGGCAAACCCGACCGCTACCATCCTCGATGCAGCCAAATTGCGTGATTTTACAACCTCCATCCCCCGCAATACCGTGGTGCTTATCGATGAGGCTTATATGGATTTTCAGGAAGATCCTCAGGCCATGTCGATGATGGACCTGGTCCACGATCATCCGAACGTTTTGATCCTGCGTACATTTTCCAAGATCCATGGGATGGCTGGCTTACGGGTAGGATTTGCCGCTGGTCACGCCTCCCTGATCAAGGCACTGGGGGAAAACTTTTTTGACAGCACGGAAATGTGTGTGAGCAACCTGACCATGGCCGCCGCCGCAGCCAGTATGGAAGACGAAGCATACCGGAATAAAGTACGCGGATGGAATAAAGATGCACGTTCCTACGCGATGCATGCCATTCAACAGATGGGCCGCCCAACCCTGGACTCGGCCACGAATTTCTTTATGTTCGATCTGGGCAAATATCCGGGTGATTTTGCACCGGATATGCTGGCAAAGGGTTATATCATCCGTTCAAATAATTTTGGCGGGGGCAAATGGTGTCGGGTTTCCATCGGAACCATGGATGAAATGAAATCC
The DNA here is from genome assembly GCA_020636135.1 of Lewinellaceae bacterium. Classification (NCBI taxonomy): domain Bacteria; kingdom Pseudomonadati; phylum Bacteroidota; class Saprospiria; order Saprospirales; family Lewinellaceae; species Lewinellaceae bacterium. The sequence goes on along the minus strand of JACJYK010000001.1, from coordinate 3,159,019 downwards.
TTTGTCGGCGCTGTGCAGGATATGGTGGGGCAGTTTTGATGGGGTATGAGGTGCGTGGTATGAGGTGTGCGGTATGAGGTGCGTGGTGTTAATAGGTTAATCGGGGAGGGAAGTCTCCTTTCAGCAGCACATTTACATCCAGTCCGTTCATGATGCAGGTATGCATCATGAGGTCATTTGAACCGATGATTCCTCCCAGTTCCTGTAATTTTTCAGCAAAGTCAAGACGATAATCCATATGGATTTTATCCGCCAGATTACTGAGTTTGAATATGCGGTTGATGAGGTATTCGTATAGCTTAATCTGGTCCCGTGGATTGCTGTGAAGGTATTGGCCCTTGACCACCAGGAGCGCCTCATGGATCAATAGCAGATTTAGTTCTATTTCACCGTATTTGTCCCCGGTAACCCTCAAATGCCGCGTTATGTGGGCACTCTGACTGCGTACTTCTGAAATTAATGCACGGATCCGTCCGCGTCCTGAGGATACCTGTTTGATATTTTTTTGAATGCTGTTGTGAAGTTTCTCCCGTCGTTCTTCTACAGTAGACCGGTCCTCCAGCAGCTGAAACTCCAGTTGCTCCATCAGAATGGGATCCTTGGCGATCAACCTGAACAGATACTTATCCTTTTCTTTGGATGTTAAGTGGGATATGGCTTTTTTCAATTCATCGGAGAGTGTCGTACGTGCCATGGTTCTGTGGTTCCTGAGCTAAAGATGCGGAAATATTTCTCGTTGATCAAGGGGGGCTACTGATAGTATAACTGCCAGAACTCGTCGAAAAATCAAGTCGTAGCATACGAAACCGCCCTAATTTCCGGTTAACAATTTCATTCAAACACATTTATATTAAACCTGATACATTATGGAAAGCATCCAGCGCTTCTTTCTATTCTGCTCCGGAGTTCACCCGTCCGTTTTGAAAAGATGTCCTACTGATTACAACAAATACACGGGTATTGGAGCGACGATCTTCTTTACCGGTGTGCTTGCCTTTATTGCGGCAGGTTATGCCATCTATACGGTTTTCCAGTCCTGGATCCCCGCCGTGGGTTTCGGCCTTGTCTGGGGATTGATGATCTTTAATCTGGACCGCTACATTGTTTCCAGCATGAAGCGTCGCGGAAATGGCTTCAAAGACTTTCTGGTTGCACTTCCCCGTATTGTGTTTGCCGTTCTCATAGCCCTGGTTATCTCCAAACCTCTCGAATTAAAGATATTTGACCGGGAGATCCAGGCTGAGTTGGTAAGTATGCGCCAGGAAGTTCGCAAAGATCAGGAGGATAAGGTCAAAGCCCGCTATACCGGAGATTTCGAAAAATTACAGTCCGAGATAGCCAGCTTAAAATCAGAGGAAGAAGTCCAGAAGGCACACCGTGATGAACTGGCGTTGGCAGCTCAACAGGAAGCGGATGGCACTGGTGGATCCAAGCAACGCAACCTGGGTCCCATCTATCAGGTCAAGAAAGCCGATGCGGACCGTGCCGAGCAGGAATACCAGGATGTCCTGGCCCGCAATGAACCCTTGATCCGCGATAAAGAAGCCCAAATGCAGGCAATGCAAACAGCTCAGCAAACCGATGTGACCGGATTGGAAGATACCCCGTTCAATGGGTTCGCTGCCCGTCTGGAAGCACTAAGCCGTCTGGGTGCAAAGAGTCAGGCCATCTGGATTGCCAGTCTTTTCATTATGTTGTTGTTTATCGCAATTGAAACGGCTCCCATCTTTGTCAAACTCATTTCTTCACGTAGTCCCTATGACCTGGTCCTGCATGAACACGAGCATCAGTTTGAGATGCACCATTCCAGACAGACGACTTTGCTGAAAAATGCAATTCAACGGGATCTTGAATTTGATCAGAATACCGGATCGTACCGGACCCAGGCTGCCATTCGTGCCGAAAAACAATTGATTGACCAGGCCTTGAATGAGGAAGTGGAAAAAATCAAACGCTCACCATTAAGCTGGCGGGAGATGCTTAAAAAAGGCCTGATGATGAATCAGTGATAACGTGTTTAAGTGTTTAAGTGTTTACGTTTTGACGGTGATGGGACTTGACGTCCATAATACCATAATACCAAACACCAAAACACCAAAACACCGTAACATTGTAATTCCTAAATACCATAAAACCAATTCACCACAAATCCGAAACCCGGTGATAATGCAGTATCTTGGATCAAAACCAAGATCATGGATGGCCGTAAGCTTTTTTTCCTTGTTACCGTAATGCTGGCGATGCAATGTAAACAGAGCCAGGAACCGGTCACCTCCAATGCAATCAGTCCGGTAAAGGTGGCAGGCGATTTTCAGCCGGCAGCATTTACCCAAACGGACCGGACACAACGCGTACTGGCGCTGGTCCCCCGGATTGATTCGATTTTTGAAGCCTACGCTACAACACAACATTTTCCATCGTATGTCTACGGCATTGTCCTGGACGGAGCCATGATCCATCAGCAGGGTTGGGGTGAACTTAATCTCGAAACCCATGCCAAGCCGGATGGCCAGACACTCTACCGGGTAGCATCCATGACGAAGAGCCTGACGGCCATGGCCATATTAAAGCTACAGGAAGCGGGAAAGCTGAATGTCCAGGATCCGGCAGAGAAATACATTCCTGAATTAAAAAACCTGCCATATCCTACCCGGGAAGCAAAACCCATCACCATCCATCAGTTACTTACAATGACAGCCGGATTTCCGGAGGATAACCCCTGGGCTGACCGCCAGCTGCAGGACTCGGATGAGGAACTGCTTGCTTTTGTCAGCAAAGGAGTTGCTTTTTCGACCCCGCCGGGCACCGGATTTGAATACAGCAATTTGGGTTTCGCGCTATTGGGCCAGGTGATCATCAAAGCCAGCGGTATGCCCTATCAGCAATACATGAATGAATACATATTAGGCCCGATCGGGATGACTCATAGTATCTGGGATTATGAGACCGCCGGTGATACCCCGCTGGCTCTGGGTTATCGATGGGAGGAAGAACAATGGAAGCTGGAGCCCATCCTCAAGGATGGAGCCTATGCCTGTATGGGCGGTTTTATCAGCACGCTGGAAGACTGGGCGCGGTATGAGGCCTATCTGCTGAGTGCCTGGCCTTCCGGGAGTGAAGGATTGCCCGGTCCGGTAGCAGCATCCTCGGTGCGGGCTATGCAACAACCATATGCATTAAGAGGTATCGGACAGAAGACGGATGATCCGGAAGGCCCCTGCGGGTCAGCAGCTTTTTATGGTTATGGTCTGGGATGGAGCCAGAATTGCCATGGACTCACGTTCATTGCACATAGCGGGGGACTACCCGGGTATGGCAGCGTCCACATTTTTATTCCGGAATTAGGCCTTGGGATTATGGCTTTTGCTAACCGTACGTATGCGGGCATGGGTACGCCGACCAATAAAGCACTGGACCTGATCATTCAAGATGCCGGACTTGAACAAAGGTCAATTCATCCTTCATCTGTGCTGGAATCCATGCGGTCCGCTCTGGCGGATCTGCTACCCGCCTGGCCGGATTCGCCGCGGGACAGCTTGTTTGCCGAAAATTTCTTTCTGGATCAATCGAAAGCGCTGCGGCTGCAGGACATCCATAAAGTATATGACCAGATTGGACCAGTGGATTCGATTGGTCCGATGATCCCGTTGAACCAATTGCGTGGCCGGTTTACCCTCTACGGAAAATCCGGGCAAGCCAGGGTGTTTTTTACCTGCAGTCCGGAGGAACAACCCAAGATTCAGTATCTGGATGTCCGGACGGAATAGGGGATATTCCACCTGGATCCGCATTCTTTCTGTAAAGTAGTTTATATTGGGGCTCGCAAAAATAACGGGAGCTATGAGGTATTTAATATGGTTTGTTTTTGTGGTTTCATTGACCAATGTGATGCATGCCCAGAAGATCAACAGCAAATACCAGCTTTCCGTTTTCCACACAACCGAACCGCTACAAATCGATGGATTACTGGATGAGGCAACCTGGCAGAATGCAGACGTAGCCGACCAGTTTAATATGGTCTTACCCATGGATACCAGCAAAGCCCGGATCCTCACGCAGGTCCGCATGGCTTACGACGACAAGAATCTGTACCTCAGTGCCGTATGCAATCATCCAGTCGGCCAACGCTACATTGTTCAATCACTGCGAAGGGATTTTACCTTTGGCAAGAATGACAATTTTCTGTTTTTTATGGATCCCTTCAATGACCTGACCAATGGGTTTTCGTTTGGTGCCAATGCTGCTGGCGCCCAGTGGGATGGGACCATGTATGGGGGAGGGTCGGTCGATCTCAGCTGGGACAATAAGTGGACTTCTGCCGTGCATGCCTTCGATGATAAATACATCATCGAAATGGCTATCCCGTTTAAGAGCATTCGATATAAGAGGGGAATAAAGGAATGGGGTGTCAATTTTAGTCGCCTGGATGTACAGAGCACCGAAAAAAGTGCCTGGGCGCCTGTGCCGCGACAATTTCCGACTGCATCGCTTGCTTATACCGGATCCATCGTATTTGATGAGCCGCCACCACCGGCAGGGGCTAATATATCGGTGATTCCCTACGTGCTGACCAATGTATCCAAGGATTATTCTAAGGATGATAAGGCTGGATTTAATTACCGCGTGGGTGGTGATGCCAAAATTGCGATCAACTCGTCCCTTAACCTGGATCTTACCATCAATCCGGATTTCTCGCAGGTGGAGGTGGATCAACAACAAACCAATCTGGACCGGTTTGAACTGTTTTTCCCGGAACGTCGTCAGTTCTTCCTGGAGAATGGGGACTTATTCAACAACTTTGGGTATTCTACAATTCGTCCTTTTTTCTCCCGCCGTATCGGGCTGGATGCACCCATCGATGCCGGACTCCGTTTAAGTGGTAAGCTCAATGAAAACTGGCGTATCGGGGTGATGGACATGCAAACCCGTAAAGTGGGTGAGACGGGATTGTCCGCCCAGAACTTTGGCGTGTTCGCCTTGCAGCGAAAGGTGTTTAGCCGGTCAAACATCGGGATGATGTTCGTCAATAAAGTTGCGGTGGGCGAAAGAAGTCCTTCGGATCCGGGTTCGGCCTACAACCGGAACCTGGGCCTGGAATACAACCTGGCATCTTCAAACAACTTGTGGACCGGTAAAGCGCTTTTTCTGAAATCATGGAGCCCGGATTCTCAGGGTAAAGATTTCATTCATGCCGGCCACCTGCAATATTCCAGCCGGGATTGGAAAATCCTCTGGCAGCATGAGATTGTAGGCAAGGACTTCAAAGCAGAAGTAGGCTTTGTTCCCCGCACGGGATACATCCATCTGACTCCCAGCATCGGCCATTTGTTTTTCCCCAAGGGAGGTTCGGTGCTCAGTCATGGTCCGACCTTGGGATCATCGATTTATTTCGACGATCAGGGACGCTTTACGGACAATACCACCTACATGATGTATGATCTTAATTTCCGGAGCCAGAGTGTGTTTACGGCCTGGGTAGGTTACGATTATGTCGAATTACTGCAGCCTTTTGACCCGACCAATACCGGCAAGGAGAAACTCAAAGTCGGCTCCCGACACAACTGGCGTTCCTTTGGTACCATCTTTACCTCCAAGCCCCAAAGCCTGTTTACCTACGGCTTCTCCACGCGTTATGGAGGATATTATCAGCATGGTAAACGGCTAAACATCACCACAGACATTGGATACCGTTTCCAACCCTACGTCAGCCTGGCTCTGAATACCAACTACAACCTCATCCAACTTGATGCTCCCTGGAACAATACCACATTTTGGCTGGTCGGTCCACGGCTGGATGTTACCCTGACAAACAAGCTATACTTTACTACGTTTGTTCAGTATAATCAGCAGACCGACAACCTGAATATCAATGCCCGTCTGCAGTGGCGTTACCAGCCAGCTTCCGATATCTTCCTGGTGTTTACCGATAATTATCTGCCGGATCCTTTCTCCATCCGCAACCGGGCGGTGGTGCTCAAGGTGAATTATTGGTGGAATTTGTAGAAGAGGTAGAAGAGGTATCAGAGGTAAAAGAAGTATCAGAAGTATTACGCCCATTAGCCCCACGGCTTTAGCCTGGGGACTGAAGAAACATTTAAAGAAGTATTACGCTCATTAGCCCCACGGCTTTAGCCTGGGGACTGAAGAAACATTTAAAAGAAGTATCACACCTCATAGCCCCACGGCTTTAGCCTGGGGACTAAAGGAACATTTATCATAAATATTACGCCCATTAGCCCCACGGCTTTAGCCTGGGGAATGAAAGAACATTTATCAGAAGTATTACGCCCCATAGCCCCACGGCTTTAGCCTGGGGATTGGAGAAACATTTAGAGAGGTATTACGCCCCATAGCCCCATGGCTTTAGCCTGGGGAATGAAATAAAAAGGCAGGTGATCGATCACCTGCCTTTTTGTGCCATGAAGTGGGGCGGCTAATGCTTTAATTGCAGTCGGTTTCATATGCTACATCGAGATGGATGCCATAGTATTTGGCTTGTGGTACCGTTACGGTCGCAGTCTGGCTGCCGAAAAGTGCCGTAGACTTCCAGGCGAATTGGCCCGGTGCAGGATTTTTGGCTGGGGGAGTACGGGAATAATCCTGAATCTTGATGTTGTAGTCCTGATTTGGATCAGACAGATCGTAGTAAAAAATGAAACCCGGGTTCAGGTTGATGGTAATGGTTACCATCCCCGCGGAAGGTGCCGATAAAATGGCCGTTCCGGCTGGTAGGGTTTGGCCGGCATAAACCGGAACCGTCATTTCCGCCCCTCCGTACGTGGTATAAGTGGCCCAGTTTCCTCTCTTTACATAGCGTGTTCCGGCGGCCCAGGCGGTTTCTTCCTGGTAACATGGTGCAGGAGGCGCTTCACACAGGGTGTTGCTCCAGCAGAATGTCACATGGCTGATATCAAACAGTTGCCCTGATCTTGGATTAAGGGCAGCTACCAGTCCTTCATCCACGCAGGAACCTTCCGGATAACTGTAAATATTGGCATAGGTGCCTCCTTTTACGATCACTTTACACACTTCGTAATCACTGCTCCAGGTAAATGTTTTACCGTCGCTGGATGTAATGACAATTTCATTGGCGGCAGGAGTGCCGGGCTGTGCATTGGGATCGGAATGAGTGCCATCCATACCAACAGACTGCCAATTATCAATTTTATAGGCGGAGCCCATACAATCACCGGCTCTTTGGCATTCACTCGCTGCATCTCCTATAGCTGTCCAATCGCCAACGACGATTGGGGTGACAGAGGCACGCGTTTCGAGTTTTGACTGGCTGGCAGGGGTTGGCTGATTAGGGTATTTTTCGCAAGCTGTCATCGCAAGGATCACCGCAACGGCGAATAATTGTTGCATCTTCTTCATAAGGGGAATAATTTTTTGGTTCAATAACGTGATTGAAAATTGTAGTTGACTCTGGTATCTTGGGGTATAGCGCAATAGCAGAGGTGACTAACCTCAATGCAAGTCGAGAGGGGTGATAAATGATTGTTCCGGGTGCAAAATTATTCAAGTCCAAATATATTTTTTGAAAAAAATTGTGAAGGTAAATCTTACTTCATTACGTGCCGGATGACCTAAATTGTTGTAGTAAAATTGATTCACAGTAAAGGATAACAAAAGTCAATCATGCCATCTAATAGTTCATTCCACAGGGCGTTGTACATGCTGCTGTTTAGTTTCCTGAGTACCATGACTGGGATCACCCAAAACATGCAAATGTGGAACCAGCTCAATGATTCAATCCAATCGATCCTCGGCAAAAATCATATCGTCGGTGCGGGATTGATGATCGTTTCGCCAGGGTCAACCCTGGAGTCCTATTTTGGCCAGGCCGACCGGGAGACCAAACAGGCCGTTGATGCGGAGACGTTGTTTCACTGGGCATCCATTACCAAGACCTTCACCGGTATCTGTGCGATGCAGGCAGTGCAGGAAGGCCTGCTGGAGCTGGATAAGCCCATAACCTATTATCTGCCGGAAACCAGAGTTATCCACAATCCATTTGGTTCAATGGACGATATTACTGTGCGTCACCTGATGACCCATTCCAGCGGATTGCGCAATCCCACCTGGCCCTGGGGCGGCAGCCAGCCCTGGCATCCTTTTGAACCTACCGATTGGTCCCAACTGGTTGCGATGATGCCCTACACGGAGATTCAATTCCAACCCGGTAGCAAATACAGTTATTCCAACCCCGGCATTACTTTCCTGGGACGGATCCTGGAGACCTTATATGACGAAGACATCGAGATCATTGTTCGCAAGCGGATATTAATGCCTCTCGAAATGAATAAAACGTATTTTGACGTCACCCCTCCGTACCTACAGGGTCACCGCTCCAATAGTTATGCCGTGGAGCCGGATGGCAGCCTGATCACACACGGCAAGGAATTCGATACGGGAATTACCAAAGGAAACGGAGGATTAAATGCATCATTCCGGGATATGAAAAACTATTTGCAATTTCTCCTTAATGTGGCCGGGGGAGGGGAATCTCCTTTGTTGTCGACTGAAGCCTGGGAGACGATGATCAGCCCGGTGCTGCCTACTGATGAGGAAGGTGAATCCATTGGTACCATTTTATTTGTATTGAACCGGAACATGGATGGGAAGCAGGAAATGTTTTACGGACATACCGGTAGCCAGAAGGGATTCCAGGCATTTCTGTATTTGTATCCCGATCAAAAGAAGGCAGCTCTTTTTAACATGAACACAGAAATCTGGGGCGCTGACAACACCTCGGATCTTAGCCGGGATGTGCTTTACCAGATCCGTGAACTGGTTTTAAAATACCTTGCCGGTAATTAACCTATACCTCACAATTTTCGGTGCATCAGACTTCATGAATAAATTTCAAACCGTATCCTTCCGTTCGATCGATGAATTCCTGGACTATCTCCCGGAAGATGAGCGAGCGATGGTTGATCTGTTGCGGACAACCATCTTGCGAACCATACCTCAGGTCCATGAAAAATTAGCTTACAATGTGCCCTATTATTCGAACCACCGGCGCATTTGTTTTATCTGGCCTCCCTCGGTGGAGTGGGGCAGCTATCGGCAGGAAGGAGTCATGCTGGGATTCAGCGAGGGGTATCGGATCGCCGATGACTTGAATTTCCTGGATAAAGGGAACCGAAAGCAAGTATACACCCATACCTATAAGTCCCTCGACGAGATTGACCCGGATGTGGTTACTTATTATGTCTGGGAAGCCTGGCAAATTGACCAATTACAGGTAAAATCGAAATAGGATAACTTCGCGTACTTATCGTATAAACTTAATTTTGTTCTAAATATCCAGGACATGCATTCAACCCTTTTGGTCATTACACCCGATCTGACTTGGGTTGAGTGGTCAGCTGCTCTGCTTGCAGCCCTGATCGTAGGCGTCGGAAAGGCTGGAATCAAAGGCATTGATGCCATCGTAGTTACCATTCTGGCATTGGTATTTGGCAGCAAGGCATCGACAGGCATCCTGGTTCCTTTATTGGTTATAGGTGATGTATTTGCCGTTGTGTATTATCACCGGCATGCTTTGTGGCAATATTTCTGGCAGTTGTTACCCTGGATGATCGCCGGGATTTTACTGGGTGTCTGGTTTGGGAAAGACCTGCCGGAAGATGTGTTCCGGTGGGGGCTTGCAACCATCATTTTGGTCACGGTCGGCTTATTATTCTGGATGAGTAATCGAAAGATAACCAAGGTGCCGACGCACTGGTCCTTTGGTGGCGCATTTGGGTTGATGGCAGGATTTACCACCATGGTAGGAAACCTGGCCGGAGCATTCGCCAATGTCTTTTTTCTGGCCATGCAATTGCCAAAAAATGCATTCGTTGGTACCGGAGCCTGGCTCTTTTTATGCATTAATGTCTTCAAATTACCTTTTCACATTTTTGTCTGGCACACCATCACCTGGGATAGCCTGCAGGTTGACCTGCACCTGTTGCCGGGGATATTGGCCGGATTAGGTCTGGGTATATTTTTGATGAACCGGATCAATGACGCCGTATTTCGTAAATTGATCTTAATCCTGACTGCACTTGGTGCGTTGTTAATTTTATTCCGTTGATTAATCGTTCCTATTGAAAATAATAACTTGCCGAAGGACCTGGATCTTTATTTTATTGATCTTGTTGTTAGGCTATCAGATCGGCTGGTCCGGTTCTTCTGTATCATCAGTGGATTCTGTTCCGGTGAAGGAATGGATCCCGGAGCTGGTCGGAGTAGGATTTCTTGGTACCGGGATCGCATTCAATCACAGCCCGGCCGAACGACGTATACAGACGGATCTGCGTAATTTTACCGGTCCGGATTTTAATGTCCAGTGGGATGATTACATCCAGTGGGCTCCCATTGTCGAAATGTATCTGGCAGATGTCGGTAAGGTCCCGGCAAGAAGTCATTGGTTCGACCAATCGAAATACCTCTTTTTTGCGAATGTACTGTCTTCATCCATCACCCATGGGCTTAAAATAGTGACGCATAAGATCAGGCCTAATGGTGAGCTGGAATCCTGGCCATCCGGACATACCACCTTCGCATTCACCAATGCTACGGTGTTAATGGAAGAATACCGCTCAACGGCTCCGGTACTGGCCGGAAGTGGTTATTTATTTGCTGCCGGGACCGGTTTCCTGCGCATGCTGAACAATAAACATTGGTTTTCTGATGTGCTGGCAGGAGCGGGGGTAGGCATATTGAGTACGGAAATTATCTATTGGATAAAACCATTCAAAAATTTCAATCCATTTCTTTCAAGACGGAATATCGCATTCAGGGTGGGCCTGGACCAGCGATTTATTTCAGGTTATTTCGCGGTGAAGATGTAATTCGTAATTTCAATTCGGAACCTATTTTCAAGGTATGAAAATTGCATTGGCACAAATTCAATCGCACGCTGGTGAGATAGCAGTTAATACCAAACATCACATTCGATTTATTGAATTGGCAAATGCAGTCGGAGTGGAGCTGCTTGTATTTCCTGAACTGTCATTGACCGGGTATGAGCCTTCCCTTGCTAAAGAGAGTGCCATAACCATTGACTCCCCGATATTCGACCCCATTCAACAGGCTGCACGGAAGGGTAACATGATGGTTGGTGTTGGAATGCCTATTCTGGTTGAGACAGGTATTGCCATCGGAATGGTTTTGATGGGGCCGGATGATCAGCGCACCTGGTATGCCAAACAATTTCTGCATCCGGATGAAGAGCCTTTTTTTAAAGGGGTATACCAGCAGCCCCGGCTCCCACCATCATTTAATTCAATTGGACTAGCCATCTGCTATGAACTATCCGTGACCACGCACGCCGAACAGGTTCATCAGTCCGAAAAGACCATTTACCTGGCCAGTGTGGCCAAGTCAGCAAATGGAGTGGCTCAGGCGGGTCCCCGTTTGGCACGGATCTCCCAGTACTATGGCATGATAGCCGGGATGGTGAACTCCATCGGTCCAAGTGATGATTTTATCGGAGCAGGCGAATCGGCCTGGTGGGATCCGGAAGGGAACAAAATCGGAAGTATGAATAACACAACAGAAGGAATACTGCTATTAAATACCAATTCCATGGTGGTTGACGCTTATCTGATTTGATACGGATCTAAAATACAGTTACTGCGTGATGCAATAATTGAACAATTGATTTGGTCCCGCTTAATTATCCCCCATGCGGTACATCTGGTACGGGCGTGCCGATTTTTGTCAGGTGAAAAGAAGTCTTGATCAGATCATAAACCGGACTGCTCTCCATAATCAACCACTCCTGTAAGTTTGCCTCATTGGTTTGAATGGTTGCCGTGAAAAGGGGATTATTTTTAATGGTGATGATCACCTGGTCAGGATGGTCTGAATCTGCTAATTCCAGGCGCCAGTTAATATCCAGGCTGTAATAAGTCCCGGTGCCATCAGGATTGAAAGTAAAAGATATCGAATAACTGTCACAGTAGTTCACCGTAGCATTGACCTGCTGGACCAGCTTTACGCCTTCCCACTGCCCTACCAGGGGTGAATCTTCGTAAGGTAAAATGGTTTGTTTGGAGCAGGATGCAACGATTAAAAGCATTGCAAAGGCGGAGTAAGTAATCTTTCGCATGAGTGAGTTTTTTATTAATTTACTTTATAAAACAGTGGCTCGAATATCAAATTAAAAATAATTGCTGTAGCCAGATGCATTTCGGCCATATTTTAACATAACCCAGTTTAAAAGATATCTGGATATTAACCCGGACTTCAAGACTTTTTCAGTTGGCTTTTTCAGTGAATTTGAGTTGACATAAACTGTTTTATTTTCGACTATTTCAGGGATTGTTAATTAACATAAAAGTACCTCCTTCTTTTTTTATAAAATCAGCATAGGGTTTCCACAAGTTGGTATTTTCAGTAATCAAGGTGATGTTATTCTTCATGGCAGACATCATTACGGCGGCCGGGACATCCATGGATTTCAGGACATTGGGATAATCGGGTCCGGACACATGACTATCCGTAGGCCCAACAAGGTTTAATTTGAGTTGATTGGTGAATAAGGAGGCATAACATAATTGGGTGGCGGTGGCCTCGGAACCATAGACAGGACAGGACGGGTTTAATTGCTTAAGCATACTTAATCCCTGGAGCAGGTCCCATGTTTGCATGGCTTCCAGTGAGGTTCCAAGCAGATAGTAACGCCGCCGGATGTGTTTCTGCACTTCATCGTCGCCGGTGTACTTTGCAGGACCTGAGCCCCGCATGGGAAGCAATACAACGTGGCCCCTCGAATTCAGTTCTTCCGGTATTTGAGTGTCTTCAAAATAGATGTCTGTGTTGATCATTGAGGAGTACAAGAGGTCCTTCCAGCGGGGCCAGGTATGGTTGTCCAGTATGTAGGCGACTGCCAGACTGTCCTCGAAGCCAGGTTTGGTGATCTCCCACACCGGAAGCCGGGTGTACGGATCGGCCTGTAAAGCTTTTAATTCGATATGATATCCAAAGGCTTCCAGATCATTTACCTGGGACAGGGTAGAAGTCCAACCGTCCGGCCAATTCTGAAAAGTCTTGTTTTGTAACTGCATTAGCCATTGTTGCTGGCAGGCATTAAATCCGTCTGCCTTGATCTGGTTCAGTACCGGCGCCGCCTGATTTACAAAGGATTCATCGATTCGTGTATTAATTTCATTATCAGGCCTTTGCGGAAGTACCCGCATTTCTTCCGGTGTACAATAAGGTGTCATGCGCCAATCCATCAGACTGTCGATTCCCAGCAAATAGTGGTTGAACCAGCGCAAAGCAGGTACCTGAATGTCGGGAATATCATGATGACCACCTCCTACCACATTCAGCGAAAGATCATCACCCATTCCGAGACGGTCATAGGCAGTGCGGATCTGGCTATAGCTACGGTAGACCCCATTGACCGGAAACATGACATCCCGGTCTGCGTTGGCTATCAGGAGAGGCCGCGGTGCGATCAGCAAACCCAGCATTGGATAATCCCAATGGTATATATTGTTGAAGTACATGCAGTCACAGTGTTCTGCAGCACAACCATCCACCACATGATTGCCCAGGTCTGTTAACCCGGCTACGGGCACCACCACTTTGATGCGTTCATCCAGTGCTCCCAGCCACCAACTGGTAGCCCCACCGCCACTGCGGCCGGTCACACCCAGACGTGCAGGATCCACATCCGGACGGGATACCAGGTAGTCGATGGCCCGGATTCCATTCCACGCCTCAACGCTGGCAGGTGTATATCCACGGGATATCCACCACCACCGGTCATAACGGTACAGGCCGTGATGGATGCCTTCGATCTCACCCAGTTGCAGGGTGTCGATGACCAGACAAATGTATCCATGCCGGGCATACCAGGCCGGATGATGCTGATAGTGGGCTTTCGCCCCATAGTCGTAACCGTCCTGATTCACTGTGGCATGTCCACAAACGTAGAGGATAGCCGGCAAGGGTTTCGTGATTTGTTTCGGCCGGTAGAGATTCCCGGTGACATAAAGTCCGGGTCGTGATTGAAAGACTATTTTCTCGACAACGAAATCCTGTTTTTCTACTACGCCGGTGATCTGGACCTGGAGCGGGGTTCTGTCTGGCACAGGCGCCAATCCAAGCATTTCCCACAGTTGGTCCCTCAGATTTTGCTGTACGACTTTGAGCTCATCCAGGTTGTTCCAGGATTGCCAGGCGGGATTATTTTCCATTCCTTGGACCTGGCCCTTGAAAAAGTCACCGAGCTGGGTATCAAAATCCCAAGGTTCCTGAAGAGGTGTTCTTCGTTCTAGGGGGGTGCAAAACACCAGGATTATTAATAACCATCGCATGAATCAGGATTGTCCCTTAAGATAAGAAAATTGAATACTTTCCGGGGTGATCCGTGGTGATTCAGGGGACCAGAACCTTGTTTATTGCAAGAGTTCAAAAATCATTTTTTACATTGGAAATGATTTTTACCAAGCCTTTCAATTAACACACAACAAATGAATGATTCAAAGAAAGCAGGTGCCACAACTTCACGTCGTGACTTCCTGAAATACGGTGCTGCCGCATCCACCTTTTTTATTGTGCCTCGCCATGTGCTGGGTGGCCTCGGGTTCACACCACCCAGCGACCAGCTGAACCTGGCTGCCATTGGGTCCGGAGGTAAAGGCGCCAGCGATATCCGCCTGGCGGCCGGTAACGGCATGGAACGGGTTGTTGCCCTGTGTGACGTGGATTTTGGTGGTTCGGCGGCTAAAACCGTTGAAGCATTTCCAAATGCGAAGCGCTATGCAGACTTCCGTGAAATGCTGGATAAAGAAAAGGACATCGATGCGGTAACCATATCCACTCCGGACCATGTCCATGGGCCGGCAGCGGTGTACGCTATGGAGCGCGGAAAGCATGTTTATGTGCAGAAACCTTTGACCCATAATATTCGTGAAGCGAGGATGCTCACTGAACTGGCCCGCAAACAAAAAGTAGTCACCCAGATGGGCAACCAGGGTGGTTCCAACCCATTGCTCAAACTGGTTCAGGAATGGGTGGATTCCGGAAAACTTGGTAAGATCCACAAAGTGCAAGTCTGGACCAACCGACCCGTCTGGCCGCAGGGTGGCGCCTTCCCACAGCCTGATCCCACCATGAAGCCGGAAACACTGGACTGGAACTTGTGGCTGGGGCCTGCCCCCGAGATCCCTTATACACCAAACATTGCTCCCTTCAACTGGCGTGGATGGTGGGATTATGGCACCGGCGCTCTGGGCGATGTAGGATGTCACCTCATCGATATTCCATTCCGAACCCTTAAGTTGCATTACCCTCTGGATGCCGAATGCAGCGTTGCCTCCCTGTTTTCACAAATGTGGACACCGGACTATCATCCGGAGGGAGCGCCCTCTTCGTCATTTATCACATTGCATTTTCCTTCCACCGAAAAGACCCAGTCACCGATCGAGATGACCTGGAGTGACGGCGGTATCCGGCCTTCCCATCCGGAAATCATACCGGCGGATGATGAGATCGGAGGTTCCGGGAGTCAAAACGGGGTGCTGATCATTGGGGAGAAAGGATTGATCTCGACCAATATCAATGACAGTTCGCCTTTGATGCCAAAGTTGTACCTGAATGACGGGACGGTCGAAATTGGCCCGCAAACCGAAGAGGGTATGGCGCCGGAATACGGCCATCAGCGATTTTGGGTTGAAGCCTGTAAGGCAGGCTTCAATAGTCCGGAACACAAAGCACTGACTTCATCCTTTGATTATGCCGGACCGATGACAGAGACGGTGCTGATGGGTAATCTGGCCATCAGGTCCTACATGTTACGCCGTGCCGACGCCAATGGTCGCATGCAGTTTTATGGCCGCCAGAAATTATTGTGGGATGGCAATAACATGCGCATCACCAACCTGGAAGACGCCAACCAGTTTGTTACCAGGACCTACCGGGAAGGGTGGACCATATAAAATGGTTGTATGTTGAATGTTGTATGCTGAATGTTGAATGTATAATGGGACAGAGATCCCCGGTTGGAAGTGAATGCCATCCTGAGCGGAGTCGAAGTGTGTGGATCGGGATCATTCCTCTTTGTTTTATTTATGGCTTTATCCTCAACCAATCCTGCACGGTTGCCTCTACAGATCAATCCTCGTCCCTGGCATTTCCTTCCGAATTAGTCCATTTCAAACCAAGCGGGGAAAACCCGGTCTTCGCCGGGACCGGCGATTCAGCCGATTGGGATCAGCTCATCCGTGAGAGGGGTTACATCCTGGTAGAAAAAGGAGTTTATCACTTATGGTATACGGGTTATCAGGACAGGAAGGACACGGAATTACATCTGGGTTACGCCACGTCGCCGGATGGCATTCATTTTACCCGTTATCCGGGCAATCCGATCTTTACGGGCAACTGGACGGAGGATATGATGGTTATTCATGACGGGGACCAGTATGTGATGGTTGCTGAGGGTAGGCACGATATCGCGCATTGGATGGTATCTGCCGATATGATTCATTGGGAAGATAAGGGTGACCTGGACATCCGCAAGGTGGATGGAAGCAAAATCGATCCGGGTCCTTATGGGACACCCACACTCTGGAAGGAGGATGGACGTTATTATCTGTTTTATGAGCGCAATGATTCGGCGATTTGGTTGGCTACCTCTCCGGATTTGTCCATTTGGACCAATGTACAGGATGACCCTGTAATTGACCGGGGACCGGAAGGGTATGATCGATATGGAGTAGCGCTGAACCAGATCGTCAAATACAAAGGCCACTATTACGGCTATTATCACGGTACGCCGGAGCCGGACTGGAGTCTATGGAATACCAATGTTGCCGCATCAACAGACCTGATACACTGGACGAAATATCCCAATAACCCCATCCTTGAAGATAATAAGTCAAGTGGGATCCTGGTGCCGGACGGAGAAGGCTTCAGGATGTATACTATGCATCCCGAAGTGGTGATGCATGAAAAGGAATAACCGTAAAAATAGCTGTCCCAGATCACCATGATGGAACTAGCTGAAAATCTGTTGCCCTTTCAGGCCAGGGTATAAACACTTTCCTGTAGTATGTCGCCCTTTCAGGGCTGGGTGGAATGGATACGCTGTGGGCCAGGGTGTAAACACTTTCCTGTAGTATGTCGCCCTTTCAGGGCTGGGTGGAATGGATACGCTGTGGGCCAGGGTATAAACACTTTCCTGTAGTATGTCGCCCTTTCAGGGCTGGGTGGCATGGATACGTTGTGGGCCAGGGAATGAACCCTGTCCTGTGGTATGTCGCCCTTACAGGGCTGGGTGGCATGGGATACGTTGTAGGCCAGGGTATGGACCCTGTCCTGTAGTATGTCGCCCTTTCAGGGCTTGGTGGCATGGGATACGTTGTAGGCCAGGGCATGAACCCTGTCCTGTAGTATGTCGCCCTTTCAGGGCTGGGTGGAATGGGATACGCTGTGGGCCAGGGTTTGAACCCTGTCCTGTAGTATGATGCTAAATCGGCATTGCTACGGGATTCAGAGCTATGCCCTGAAAGAGCATAATTAGATGAGGAATGGGTGTAACCCATTTACGGATTAAATCAAGCATCAAAACGAGCCCTGGAAGGGCGACATATATAGAGCAAATAATTATTAATTATCGGAGAATTCAGGTATTTTAGGAGTGTTGTCTTAATCAAATAATAGTACCTATGGGCCAGTCTCTGGTAAAGAACTACCTGCATATCGTATTCAGTACTAAGAATAGATTTCCCTGGATTATACCAGATATTAAAGATGAGTTATTCCAATATTTGGGAGGGATTTGCCGACAACTGGAATCCCCCGCTGTTCAAGTGGGTGGCTATCGGGACCATGTTCATATTCTTTGTTCCCTTTCAAAGAATATTGCTCTGGCTAATTTCATGAGGGAGGTGAAATCAAATTCCTCGAAATGGATTAAAACCAAGCACATTAATCTTAATAATTTTCGCTGGCAGAATGGATATGGCGCCTTTTCAGTGCAATCTTCCAATATTACTCCTGTCATTCAATACATTGCAAACCAGGAAACTCATCATAAAAAATTATCATTCCGTGAAGAGTATATCAAATTCCTGGATGAATTCCATATTGAATATGATGATCGGTATGTCTGGGATTGAAATTATGTCGCCCTTTCAGGGCTGGGTGGATGGGATACGTTTTAGGCCAGGGTATGGACCCTGTCCTGTGATATGTCGCCCTTTCAGGACAGGGTTAGTAACCCTGTCCTGTAGTATGTCGCCCTTTCAGGGCTGGGTGGAATGGGATACGTTGTAGGCCAGGGTATGGACCCTGTCCTGTGATATGATGCTAAATCTGCATTGATACGGGATTCAGAGCTATGCCCTGAAAGGGCATAATTAGATGAGGAATGGGTGAAACCCATTTATGATTAAATCACGCATCAAAACGAGCCCTGGAAGGGCGACAGAAATAACCAATGGAATTTCTTCAAATCATCCTTCCCCTCGGCTGAAGATCTGCTTTTTATGCTCCACAAACCACTCCAACGCCTCCGGATTCCTGGCTGCATCTTTATTTAAGGCTTTGCCAGGATCCATACCCATTAAAATTTTTTTCACGGGCACTTCCATCTTTTTTCCACTGAGGGTATAGGGGATGTCCGGGACATCCATAATATGGTCCGGGACATGGCGCGGTGAACACTGGGTTTTAAGAGACTGATTGATGGATTTGATTAAATGTTCGGTCAGGAATTGATTTTCTGCCAGCACGACATACAAAGGCATGAAGTCATCGCCACCCGGTAGCTCCAGGTTGAGGATCAGGGCATCCTTCAGTTCGGAAAAGCCATCCAGCACCCGGTAGATCTCTGCCGTGCCGATGCGTACACCTTTGCGGTTCAGTGTGGCATCCGACCGTCCCAGGATTTGCAGGGATCCGTTTTCTTCGATCCGGATCCAGTCCCCGTGTCTCCATTTGCCTGGATATTCGTCGAAATAACTGGACCGGTAACGTTCGCCATCCGTGTCGTTCCAAAAATAAATCGGCATACTGGGCATCGGCTCTTCGATAACCATTTCTCCTAATGAGCCGGTGAGATGACGTCCCTGATCATCGTACGCATAGAGTGCACAGCCAAGCGCCCGGCATTGGATGTATCCCCGGTAAACCGGTAGCAAGGGGCTGCTGCCTACAAATGCCGTGCAGACATCGGTACCACCGCTCATGGAACAAAGCCAAACCTTGCGTGACACATGTCCGTAGACCCAGTCAAAGGCTTCAGGAGGCAGCGGTGCACCGGTCGATCCGATGGAAACCAACGATGACAAGTCAAATGCCCTTCCAGGATCAAGGTCCGCTTTCATACACGCCACCAGATAAGGTGCGCTGGTACCAAAATGGTGTACGGGCAACTCACTTGCTGTTTTCCACAACACATTGAGGTCGGGAAATCCGGGACTGCCATCATAAAGGACCGGCACCGCCCCAACCAGCATCGATGCTTGCAGAAAATTCCACATCATCCACCCGGTGGTGGTAAACCAAAAGAATCGTTCACCCGGTTTGACATTGTTTTGCAGGGAGAGGTATTTGAGATGCTCCAGCAGCATGCCTCCGTGGGAATGGGTGATGGCTTTAGGCTTGCCCGTGGTCCCGGACGAATACAGCACCCAGATAGGATGATCAAAAGGTACCGGCGTAAACGCTAATGGCTGACCGGCCGGCAAGTCCATGATCGCACTCCATGGGTGACTCATTTCTCCCGGCCAGGTAAATTCTGGATCGAGATAAGGAATGACGACGACCCGGTCGATGGACAGTACCTCACTGACGATATTTAATGCTTGTTTGTACCGGGGGAAAGGCTTCCCAGCATACTGATACCCATCCACGGTAAAGAGTACCTTGGGTTCGATAAGCGAAAACCGGTCGATAACCGTCCGCTCGCCAAAGTCCGGCGAACAGCAGGACCAGATAGCTCCCAGTGAATTCACGGCCAGGAAGATGGCTATAGCCTCGGGGATATTGGGTAGAAATCCGGCAACCCGGTCGCCTCTGGTGATTCCCTGGCGGATAAGAAACGTACGCACTTTGCTTACCTGCTCCCTAAGCTCCTCCCAACTGATGATCCGGCGGGTTCCGGATTCATGGACGAATTCCAATGCCGGACGTTCACTGGAAAATTGCCGAAAGATATGCTCGGCGTAATTTAACGTGGCGCCGGGAAACCATTCCACGTCGGGCATCAGATTCCCGGAACGGATCCTTTCGTATGGTGCATGGGCTTTTATTGCAAAATAATCCCAGAGCGATTCCCAGAATGCTTCGATGTTTTCGACGGACCATTGCCATAATGACGGGTAATCGGTAAATGTCAGACCTTTTTTACCGGCCATCCAATCCAGATAATGCTGAAGGTTGGAGTTCTGAACAAACTCCACCGTTGGTTTCCAGGAAACGGTCTGTTCCATGATCATTCGATTTTGGCCCAGGTTCCGTTGATGACCGTTCCAGCCAGAACCCCGCCATGGATCAGGATCAGCCCCGGATTTTGACCCAGGCTGATGGTGGCTGGCTTGAAAGCATCTGCAGAGGTCCATTGCATGGTCCTTACCTCCGGAAATTCACTTTTCAGGGAAAGCGGTAGCCAGAGGTAGCCCTGCTTTAATAACTCCCTTTCGTCAATTCGATGACTTTTGAGCTCCTGAGCATTCGGAATATACAGCAGACCTGACAGAATGGTATAGCCGGCGGCATTGAGTTCTTCGTATGCGGAGTAAGTTGATAAATCACCCAGGTCCGAGATGTATGCAGATTGGCTGAACCGGGTTGCCTCGGCATTATCCCGTTCATTCATAGCAAATCCGATATCCAGGATGACCGGACCATATGGGGTTTCACACGTGCCATTACGGATGATCAGTTCATGTAGGTAATGCGCATTTTCAGGTATTTTCCGGAAATAATCGTCGGTGTTGTTTTTGAGATGATTGCCTGAAGAAATTGATTCAAAGGCGGTCAGGAACAGAAGGAAATTCATCTTGCGTATCAACTGTTTTTCGAGGTCGCCGGGTTGACCTCCGCATTCGATCAGAATAGTACTGGTTCCCCACTTTTGGATGTTGTCACCAAAGGCTCGTGGCTCAAATGTATCGTCGTATTTAGCCACCTGCCCCGGCAGGTATTGCTGGAGCATATTGTTCAGGGTAACAATGAGTTGCAGGGACCGGCGCCGGACATCATTGACAGATTTATCCCAGTCAAATGCCGGAGCCAGAAAGGATATGGTCGCTGTTTTTCCACTTATTCCTACACTGGTATAGCGGTTTTGATCGTGCAGGTTAAATCCGTATTCCGGCTGTAAAGAGTCCCGAGCCCCTTTCAGAATGCGGGCTTCAGGACTGGACAATCGAAGGGCGTCCCGGTTGATGTCAATGTCGTAGGCATTGCGACGGGTAAACTGCTCAGCGCCGTCTGGATTGAGCATCGGGATCATGTAGATGGTAAGGTTGTCGAAGATCGTCTTCCGGATGTTGTTAAACGCATCGTCAACCAGTAAGAAATTGAACAGATCCATCAGCGCCATCGTCGCGGTGGATTCATTCCCATGCATCTGAGACCACATCAGCACCGTGTGTGGTCCATGCCCGGCACGGACCAGATATATTGGTCTTCCCTGCACCGAAGTCCCGAGGGTCTTGACCATAAATTCAGGATGTGTGGCCGTTTTGGCAATGAGTGGCTCGATATCCCGGTGCTTGAATCTCCGGTCGGTGATGGTCGATTCCCGGTAATCATCGTAGGCACCGCTAAGCATCTGGTGCCAGGATTGGGCAGGTATGGCCGTACTCGCTATTAGGAGCAGTATGACAATTTTGACTAGCTTCATTGTTATTAATCCTTTACGGCAAGGTACGAAACGTGTGGACGTATTGAGGTGTTTTCCTGATTTGTGTGCGCGGAAGAAGTAGCCTAGGCACCCAGGTTTAATCCAGAGCTTCCTTTATTCTCAGCAGGTATTCCTCTATGACGGTGGCTTTTTCTGTCCTGATACGTTTTCCAAGCTCGCGGCGGGGACAATTGGCGTTGTATTTCGCACCCTAATCCCTTCGCGAAATCCACTATCTTTGAGCGATGCGGAGATGGATCGCTATCGTTTTATTCGGGATACTGGTGTTACCTTCAGTCAGTACCTGGGTATTCCTTACCACGAAGCGGTTGGAATGGAAGGCAGCAGTGTATCAGAAGCTGGTACAGACCTTGCCGCAGGAAATGATCACGACCATCCGAGTAATTGCCGGCGACCCGGACTTGCATTGGGTCGAAGACCGGGAATTCCGCTATGAAGGTCAATGGTATGATGTGATCCGCACTACCCAAAAAGGTGACACCATCTGGTATGAATGCCTGGCCGATGCCACCGAAAAAGCTTTTGAAGAACAGCTGGAAAGTTTGATGAGTTCAGGGGATCAGCCGGATGGCCAAAGGCCCTTAACCAGCAGATTATTAGACCTGCTCAACCAGCAATGGTGTGAGCCCGGCATTGATATTATACATTCTCCATCATTATACTGGACTGAAAACCGGCCCGATTTTGTTCGGAAATGCCTCGGCCAGGAAGCACGTTCTCCTGAAGTGCCTCCACCCAATAAGATGTGTTGATCTCCTATCCAGGGCCTGGCAATGCCAGGAGAAAATCAAATTTTTAGTTCAACATCTTAATTTTCAATTCAATGAAGAAATGGTATATAACCATGCTGATGTACAGTATGGTTCCGGCAATGTGGGCGCAGACCATCGAAGTTCGCGATGAATCCAATCAGGAACCCATCGCCGGCGTGATTATCCACGGATCCCAATCCGGCACTACGGTGGAAACCAATATCCAGGGGCAGGCAGATTTGTCCGGTTTTATATCATCGGACAGCATCCTGGTTCAAATGGTCGGCTTCGACCAACAAACGCTGGATCTCCGTCATCTGGATTCAATGGGTTTTGTGGTTTATCTCCACGAGAACCGGTTGCTGCTGGACGAAGTGGTGGTATCCGTCAGCCGTTGGCAGCAGAAGAAAAGGGAGATACCCACCAAGATCACCACCATCCCTGCCCGTGATATTCAATTCGGGAATCCACAGACGGCGGCCGATTTACTGGCCCAGTCCGGCGACGTATTTATGCAAAAAAGCCAATTGGGTGGTGGTAGCCCGATGATCCGTGGTTTTGCAACCAACCGGGTGGTGCTGAGTGTCGATGGAGTAAGGATGAACAATGCCATATTCCGGAGTGGCAACCTGCAGAATGTGATCAATATTGACCCCTTTGCCCTGCAGGGCGCAGAAGTGAGTTTCGGACCGAGTTCAGTCTTGTTTGGCAGTGATGCCATAGGTGGCGTGATGAGTTTCTATACATTGAAGCCCGAGTTGTCGGCAGGTGATAAGCCTCTGATCGCCGGCAATGCTGATGTGCGGTATTCATCGGCAAATACCGAAAAAACAGGTCATGCCGACCTGATGATCGGCGGAAAGAAATGGGGTATGGTAACCAGCGCAACCTGGAATGATTACGATGACTTGCGACAAGGCAGTCATGGACCGGACGCATATCTGAGACCGGAATATGTCGTTCGTCAGGGGCAGGAAGATGTGGTTGTGCCGAACTCCGATCCATTGGTACAGACTCCTTCCGGGTTCTCCCAGATCCAGTTGATGCAGAAAATACGGTTCAAGCCGTCAGCTTCCTGGGATTTTGAGTATGGAGGCCATTATGCGACGACGTCGGATTACAGTCGTTACGACCGGCTGATCCGCTACCGCCGTGGCACCCTGCGCTCCGGAGAATGGAGTTATGGCCCTCAGACCTGGATGATGCACCATCTCAGTGCCCGTTATGCGGGTGATCATGCTCTGTTGGATGACCTGCAGCTCAGTGTCGCCTATCAATATTTTGCCGAGAGCCGTAAAGACCGTGACCTCAATGACCCGATCCGGCATGTACGTGAAGAAAAAGTGGATGCCTGGTCATTTAATGCCGATGCAACGAAGGCAATTGGAAAACGGCATCAGCTGCAATATGGTGCGGAATGGATCTGGAATGGAGTGACCAGCCTGGGAAGCGAAGTGAATGTGCTGAACAAAACCGAAGAGGCCGGTCCTTCCCGCTATCCGGATGGGTCTACCTGGCGATCTTTGGGATTTTATGCGACTCACCGGTATCAGATGCAGGAGAGCTGGGTACTCCGGTCTGGGCTGCGATATTCCGATTACGGCATTGAAGGTATGCTGGACACGCGCTTTTATCCGTTCCCGGTGACCGATATCCACAACCAGTCTGGGGCTTTGACAGGAAGTATCGGCGTGGTGTTTAACCCGACCCCAACCTGGCAACTTTTTTCCAATTTGTCAACCGGATTCCGGGCGCCTAATATAGATGATGTCGGTAAGGTATTTGATTCCGAACCCGGATCAGTAGTCTTGCCCAATCCGTCCCTGAAGAGTGAGTACCTGTACAGCGTGGATGTTGGAACGGCAGCTGTCTTGGGATCTTTCCTTAAAGTGGATCTGACTGCATATTACAACTACCTGAATGGGGCCATGGTACGCCGCGCCAGCCGGTTCAATGGTCAGGACAGCATCCTGTATGATGGAGAGCTGAGTCAGGTCCAGACCATTCAGAATGCCGCTCAAGCCACCGTCTTTGGTATTCAGGTTGGCGCTGAAGCAGACCTGGCACCCGGATGGTCCCTGCTGGGTCATGTAAACTACCAGAAGGGAGAGGAGGAGCTGGATGACGGATCCACGGCTCCTTTGCGGCATGCGGCACCCCTTTTCGGGGTGGCGCGTCTGCGCTTTGAACGGAAGCAGTTTCGGGCTGAATTGTACACGGAGTTCAACAGTGAGGTGTCTAATGCGGACCTGGCACCTTCTGAGCAGGATAAAGATTACCTCTATGCACCCGACGTGGATGGCAACCCTTACTCACCAGGGTGGATGACGCTGAACCTGAAGGCCAGTTATTCCTTCGCTCACCGGATCGTACTTCAAGCCGGACTCGAAAACATACTGGATAAGCGGTACCGGCCGTATTCCTCAGGGATCAGTGCAGCAGGACGCAATCTGATCCTGGCAGTTCGATGGAGGTTCTAGAACTTTACCCTGGTTAATCCAGATGGGTGGAAGAGGAAACCACCTAATGGCAGGTCCCAATCCCGGACCCTCCCTTCATGAGGATAATTGGATCGGGATCTGCCCTTTCAAATGCCGCGCCAGACGAATCTCAAAAGTCTTCTTTGACAATAAACCCTGACCAGTAGTTCGGTCCTTCATAAGTGACGGTACCTTTTGTAAATTGTGCCTGAATCAGATTAACAGGCAATGGCTGGATTCCGGATAATTTGCTTAACCATGGTTATGATCCCATTGTTACAATCAACGCTGGATGCTCAGGGGCTGTCCTGGCGGGACATTTTAAAGCGTCTGGAAAACGACCGCCCTCAACCCAATTTTGTCTATTCATATGCCAGCGATGACAGCCTCCAGTATGGAGAACTATGGTTGCCTGAGCATGGTGCCAGCCATCCGGTGATCGTCCTGATCCATGGTGGGTGCTGGCTGGATCAGTATCCTGGTGCCGAGCTGGTTTATTACATCGCCGATGACCTGAGGTCACGGGGCTACGCCGTCTGGAATCTGGAATACCGCCGTATAGGTTATCCGGGCAGTGGTTATCCGGGGACATTTCTGGATGTTGCCCGTGGGATGGATTACTTGCAAACCATTGCCGGAAAACACCGGCTTGACCTGAACCGGATCGTAACCATGGGGCATTCCGCCGGAGGCCACCTGGCATTATGGCTGGCCATGCGTAAGAACATACCTGCCTCCAGTCCCCTCTATAGGAAGGATCCTTTGCCGGTGAAAAATGTCATCAGTCTGGCGGGCATTGGAGACCTGGCTTACTTCTCCCATTTTGGTGCGCCGGCATGTGGGGATAATACGGTGGAAGAATTAATTGACTGGTCCAATCGGGGCAAAGAAGCTGCACTGGAAGATACCTCACCGGATCACCTGCTTCCATTTGACGGCAAACAATACCTCATCAACGGGGTATTTGATGCGGCAGTGCCACCCTTCATCGGGTTGCAGTATAACGAAAAGTCAAAGGCAAAAAATCAGGAATCAGAATTGATCATTATTCCGGATTCGGGACATTTTGAGATCATAGTCCCTTGGAGTGATGCCTGGAAGAAAATCCTTCCATTGGTCAAAGAAGCCATGCGTTCCTGATTTCAACAATCTGGTTTTAAGGCTTAAAGGCTCACGTAGTTTATTATCTTGTCAGCCTGCATAAAGAAAAAACCATTAGCTGGATGATGAAGTTACGCATAGCAGGGTTGATCATAACACTGGCAGTTTTTACCGGGTGTCAAAAATCACCGGAAGAAAAATTACCCAATATCATTTACATTCTTGCCGACGACCTGGGTTATGGTGAGTTGGGGTGTTATGGTCAAAAATTGATCGAGACACCTAATTTGGATCAGATGGCTCGGGAAGGTATGTTATTTACCAGTCACTATGCGGGAGCTCCGGTATGCGCACCATCCAGATGTGTTTTACTTACCGGTCAACATGCCGGACATGCCTTTATCCGCGGTAACGATGAATGGCGGGAACGAGGGGAGGTCTGGGATTATGCCAAAGCCGTGAAGGACCCCAATCTGGAGGGGCAGCGACCTCTCTCACCCGATTCGATATTGATTCCCGAGTTGTTAAAAACGGCCGGATATGCCACAGGGATGGTCGGGAAATGGGGCCTGGGAGCGCCGTTGACCGATGGCATACCCAATAAACAGGGTTTTGATTTCTTTTACGGGTACAATTGCCAGCGTCAGGCTCATAACCTGTATCCGCCATTCCTGTGGAAGGATACCGTGAAGGAATGGCTGCACAATCCGGTAGTTCCTCCCGGGACAAAGCTGGAGCCCGGTGCGGATACCCTGGATCCCGCCAGTTATGCGCTTTATCAACAGACCGATTTTGCGCCTACCAGGATGAATGAAGAAGCAATCCATTTTATCCGTAGTCACAAGGCGGAGCCATTCTTTCTGTATTATGCATCGCCACTGCCACATTTACCCCTGCAGGCGCCTGAGCAATGGGTTCGCCACTACATTGAAAAATTTGGCGATGAAAAGCCTTATACCGGGCGGAACGGATATTTCCCCAATAGGTATCCACATGCCACCTATGCAGCAATGATCAGCTATTTGGACGAACAGGTCGGAGAACTGCTTAAAGAGTTGAAGATCCAGGGCTTGGACGATAATACCATCGTCATCTTTTCCAGCGACAATGGCCCGACGTATACCGGTGGGGCAGATACCCGGTATTTTGACAGCGCCCATCCTTTTGCCACCGATTATGGTTATGGAAAAGGATTTACGCACGAAGGTGGTATCCGGGTTCCTATGATTGCCCGGTGGCCGGGACATATTGCAGCTGGAACATCCTCGGATTTGCCATCTGCATTTTACGACGTATTACCAACCTTATGCGATCTGGCCGGGGTTCCGGCGGCAACGCATACCGATGGGATCAGTTTTTTGCCAACCCTTTTGGGTGAAAATGACCGGCAGGAATTTCACCCGTATCTTTATTGGGAGCTGGCAGAGTATACCGGTCAGCAAGCGGTTAGAATGGGGCAATGGAAGGGCATCAGGGACCATTTGTTTCAGGATAGCCTGCACATTGCACTTTATGATCTCCAGGCAGACCCGATGGAGCTAAACGATGTCAGCAGGGATCACCCGGACATCCTAAAAAAGCTCCAGGAAGCCATGGATTCCGCTCATGTACCAGCAGTTACCGAGCGGTTTAGATATAAAATCTTGGGTGAAGAAAAAGACTAACTATGGAGCGTAAACGTGTATTGCTTATCGGAGCCACCGGCACGATAGGGTCTTATCTGGCCGATCAGCTGAAGGACCGGCATGAAATCATTGCCGCCAGCAAAAGCAAAAGCCCGGTACAGGTCGATATAACTTCGACGGATTCCATCACCAGGATGTATGAAGAAGTCGGTCCGGTTGATGCCGTGATTGTCACCGCCGGGAATGCCTATTTTGGAGATTTTACCACTATGAAGGAGGAAGACTTCTATCTTGGCATCCGCAGTAAAATGATGGGTCAAATTAATGCGGTGATGATCGGCAGTAAATACCTGAATCCGGGCGGTTCGTTTACCCTGACCACGGGCATCCTGGCCGATGATCCCATTCGGCATGGAGTTGGCCTGAGCATGGTTAATGGTGCATTGCATGCGTTCGTTCAGGCTGCAGCGATGGAAATGCCGGCAGGAATCCGTATTAATGCGGTTTGTCCGGGATTGGTAGAGCCTTCTTTGGGGAATTACGGACCATTTTTCCCAGGTCATTATCCAGTGCCAATGAACAAAGTACTGTATGGGTATCTAAAAAGCCTGGAAGGAGCACGAACCGGAGAGATTATCCGGATCTATTCCTGAAAAATCAAACCCGGACCAGGGCTTTCAGGCTCAGTCCGGGTCTGTTTTGATATTCAGGATTCAGGCTTTTTTATTGGGACAGGTGCTCAATCCAAATGGAAAATACAGAGGGCAAAAACTGACGATGCTGGTCAGCAGGAAAACGATTCCCAGGACCAGGAGTACAACTCCAAAGGTGCCGGTAACCGTGTGTGTGAAATACAGTAATCCAAATGCGATGGCTACAATAACGCGGATAATTCGATCCGTACTACCCATATTCTTTTTCATATCCATTGATTTTTTATGCTTTAAATAAACTAATGATCCAAACCAGGATGCTGACAATGCTGATGCACAAGATGCAAATCAAGATCAATTTGGGGCCGGTTTTCATTGTTTTCAGATCCATATTTCAAAGATAAAAAGGGTGTTTTGCGCTAAGCGGTGACTTTAGTCACTGGAAGGAGTATCCAGGTGTCAGGGTATCAGGGATTCAGGGTGACAGGGTTGGCACAAGAGCGTAAAAGCAATAGACGGATAGCGAACCTCAAACCGCATCAAATCAATTCAATACCGTCGTTCTTCTGGCGGATCTTACCTTCCATTTCCAATCGCTGGAGTGTGCGCGTGATCACCTCCCTTGCCGTACCCATATCCTGGGCAATTCTCCGGTGGGACAAATCAATAACCGCCCGGTGGGTATGCTGTCCCCGCTCCTGGAGATAATGCAACAGCCGGTCATCAAGGTTATGGAATAACACCAGCTGAATATTCTGCAGCAGGTCCTGATAGCGCTGGTCGAAAAGTTCCATAAACAGTTTGTTGAATGCCGGATAGGTCTCCGTCCATTGCTTTACCTGTTCGGTAGGCAACAGAAGCAACAGGCTTTCTTCTTCAGCTACAGCCGTAACACGCGACGGATCATTGTGCAAGCCGGCGGCAAAGGACATGATGCAGCTTTCCTTTGCTTCAATGTAATAGAGCAAAAATTCTTTGACATCGGAAGTTATGGACACCTTGACCAGACCTCTGAGCACCACCGGGATAACCTTAATGTACTGACCTTCACGTATGAGCGTACTCTGTGGTTCGACGGTGAGAAGCTTGCCTTCCTTAAGGAATAATGAAACCAGTTCGGGGCCCAGCCTTGGGAAATACCGCAGGACCAGCCACTCGGCTTCCTCATGCAGTGATTGGAATGATTCGGGTGGATTCATTGGTATAAAATACGACTTCCATGCCTATTCGTATAATCCATCACCATCAAGCTGGCTCAATACCTGATTTAGCTGGATTTCTGTACCGAATATGTAGCTCCATTTCATGGAAAATTAGGAGACCGGACTATCTTTACGGATCAATTAAAAACAAAGAATGAACCGCAATTACCAGCAACTATTAGTTACTCTTCTTTTCGTTTCCATTACGATGTTCCACTGTTCAAATGACTCCGGAATGGCGGAAGAGACAAGAACTCCCGTTTCGTTTTCCCTGGATACGGTACTAGAATTTGAAGGCGTGCCCTGGGCCCTGGAATGGTTACCAAACGGCGACATGCTGGTGGCAGATCGCAATGGCAAGCTACTGCGTTACGATGGCACCTCGATTCACGAGATCGGTGGTGTGCCTGAAGTGCGGGCGAAAGGGCAGGGAGGATTACTTGACCTGCAGCTGCACCCTGATTATGCCCATAACGGCTGGTTGTATTTTTCTTATTCAAAGGCTGATATGACCGGCGATTCCAGTAATACCTGTATCGCCAGGGCCAAAATCAATAACGATCAGCTGGTCCAGGTCGAAGAATTGTTTTGGGCATTGCCGCATGCAACCACCAGCCATCACTTCGGATCGAGAATAGAATTTGACAAGGATGGCTATCTCTTTTTCTCGGTGGGTGAACGCGGCAACTGGGACAACGCCCAAACACTGGAAAACCACAGCGGCAAGATCCACCGGTTGCATGACGATGGCAGAATACCCGATGATAACCCATTCGTCAATACTCCCGGAGCACAGGGATCCATCTGGTCCTATGGCCACCGCAATGAACAAGGCCTGCTATTCCACCCGGTCACCGGAGAGTTGTGGGAGAATGAACACGGTCCCATGGGTGGGGATGAAATGAATGTGATTGAAAAAGGGAAGAATTACGGTTGGCCTAAAATAACCTACGGCATCAATTACGACAGCACGGTTATCTCCCCGGATACCGTCATGGCCGGAATGGAGCAGCCCATCCTTTTCTGGAGGCCCAGCATCGCTCCCAGCGGACTGGCCTTTGTCACCAGTGCCAAATACCCGCAGTGGAATGGCAATGCACTCGTCGGATCTCTGCGCTTTCGCTATTTGAAACGCGTGGAACTAAATGGACATACAGTGGGCGCTCAGGAAGAACTGTTTCCTAATGTCGGCCGGGTAAGGGAGGTTAAACAGGCCCCGGATGGCTTCATCTATTTTACCGTTGATGAAGGCAAAGTATTCCGTATTGAACCGGTTTATGATGCGAGCTGAGGCTCAACATAGCTAGGTGATTGCTTATTTATTTGCCCTGCTGTAAAACGACCGCTCCTATTTCATAGGGATATGATTCATATCATTTTAACATCCCGTAATAAGTCGTAGAATCTGGTTTATACCTTAAAACCGGAGTTATGGGAGCGCAATTAACATTTTTCGGAGGTGCGGATGCAGTTACCGGATCAAAGTCTTTGCTGCAATACCAAAACTGGAATATTTTGGTGGATTGCGGTATGTTTCAGGGCCTTAAACGTCTGCGTCTCAAAAACTGGGAGCCTTCTGGTATCCCGGTGGATCAGCTTAATGCCGTATTATTGACCCATGCGCATCTGGACCACTGTGGCTATTTGCCGGTATTGGTGAGGGAGGGATTTAAGGGGCCTATCCATTGCACGACGCCGACCGAAGCCCTGGTAGGGATCATTCTGAAAGACAGTGCTAAAATCCAGGAAGAAGAAGCGGAGCGGGCAAATCATTATGGTTATACCATTCACCACCCTGCGCGTCCGCTTTATGATCTGGAGGACGTCATGCATTGCCTGCCCCTGATGGTTCCGCATGAATTTCATCAGTGGCAAAATCTTGATGACCAGTTCAGGTTCCAGTTCCGGAATGCCGGACATATCCTGGGTTCTGCCATGATTGAAATCCAAATGGGAGAGCATTCCATCCTGTTTACCGGCGACCTGGGCACCCAGCATCCATTGTTGCTGCCTCCGCCGGAGAAGGTAGCTGCGGTCGATACGCTGGTGGTGGAGTCCACCTACGGAGATCGTGAACATACGGATGGCGATGCGAAAGCAACATTGCATAAAATCATCTGGGAAACGTATCAGAAGGACGGAGACCTGATCATTCCGACCTTTGCAGTAGAGCGGGCTCAGGAATTGCTTTTTCTGCTCAGTGAATTGAAAGTTGAAAAACAACTGCCGGACGTGCCCATTTATCTGGATAGCCCTATGGGTGTAAGTGCCACGGCAGTGATGCTGAGGTCCAGTGAATGGCACACCCTATCCAATGCCCAAATCCAGGCCATGGATCATGTCGCCGATCTGATCGTGGATGTCAAGGCTTCCAAAGAGGCCGTGGCGGACCCGCGTCCCAAGATCGTGCTGGCAGGTTCCGGCATGATCACGGGTGGCCGTGTGCTGCATTACCTGGACAAAGGCCTGTCGGACCCGCGCAATACCGTCCTGCTGGTAGGATACCAGGCAGAAGGTACCCGGGGGCGTACGCTGGAAAATGGGGCGCAGGAATTGAAGTTTTTTGGATCTTACCATCCCGTTCGGGCAGCCATAAAGAAAATGGATTACCTGTCCGGACACGCCGACCAGCGGGATATTTTGGATTGGTTGCGTCAGTTTAAACAAGCGCCCAAAAACGTATTGATCAATCACGGTGAGCCGCACTCCTCCGACGCTTTACGGACGAAGATCCATCATGAACTGGGATGGAATTGTGAGGTTGCCCATATGCATCAAACGTATCAAATCAGCTGATTTTGGAAACGGTAAGGAATAATCATTTGACGATCAAGCGATTGGGTATTGACACCCAGGAGGAGTACTATGTCTATGTCCGTTACGATTGTCAGGTAGTACGATCCGAGGGTTTTGAGTCCCAAACCCGGGTATCGGTGCGCAAAGATGGCAAAGCCATCGTTGCTACCCTGAATACCATCCACAACCGGATGCTGCACCGCGGTGAAGCCAGCCTTTCGGAAAGTGCGTGGGCTGCGTTGGATTGTCAGGAAGGGGATACATTGACCTTGTCTCATATACCTCCGGTGGAGTCATTTGGCTTTGTTCGCGGCAAGTTTTACGGCAAGCGGTTTACCAGACTAGCGTTTCAGCAAATCATCCGTGACATCCTGGCCGGCAACTATTCGAAGGTTCATCTGGCTTCCTTTATTTCGGCCTGTGCGGGTGACAGCCTGGATCTGGAAGAGATCACCTGGCTTACGGAAGTCATGGTCGAATCGGGAATGCGTATGGACTGGGGAAAGGATGGTGTGGTTGACAAGCATTGTGTAGGTGGATTGCCCGGAAACAGAACGACCCCAATCGTCGTCTCCATTGTGGCAGCGGGAGGACTAACCATTCCCAAAACGTCATCCCGGGCCATCACTTCACCGGCTGGGACGGCGGATACCATGGAAGTAATGACCAGAGTTGACCTCACCGTGCCCGAGATCCGTGCGGTGGTCGAGAAGGAAGGAGGCTGCTTCGTATGGGGCGGGGCTATTCAGCTGAGCCCGGCAGACGATCTGCTGATCAAGGTGGAACGTGCAATGGATCTGGATAGTGAAGGCCAAATGGTGGCTTCCGTACTTTCAAAGAAAGCCGCTGCCGGCAGTAAACAGGTGGTGATCGATATCCCGGTGGGCCCCAGTGCGAAAGTGAGAACCCATCTGGATGCGCTCAAACTGAAATACTACTTTTCTGTGGTTGGAATGGCGCTGGGGATTGACATTGAAGTGATCATTTCTGACGGGACACAACCGGTTGGGGTAGGGGTAGGCCCCGCCCTGGAGGCAAAAGATGTACTGCGGGTTTTACGCTGTGACCCGGATGCACCGCAGGATCTGAAGAAACATGCTCTACAATTAGCCGGGCCATTACTGGAACTGGGAGGAAAGGCATCCAAGGGCAATGGTATCGCGATGGCAGAGCAACTCCTGAACTCGGGTGTGGCCTATCAGAAATTCCTGGCGATTTGCAATGCACAGGGCGGATTTAAAGAGCCACAAACTTCACAGATGCAGTTTGAGGTAACGGCCACCCACGCTGGGGTCGTGACCGCGATCAATTGCCGGTTGTTAAGTAAAGTGGCAAAATTGGCCGGAGCACCACTTGCAAAGACAGCCGGCCTGGAATGCCCGGTCAAGATCGGGGATAAAATTAAGAAAGGAGACCTGCTCTACCGTATCCATGTGGAGTCTCAGGGCGAGTTGGAATACGTTCAGGGATTCATTAAATCACAAGGGGATATTGTCCTGATCAAATGAATGAGATGTATTTAATGTATGTTTTTCCGGGTAATGAAGCATTGGGCAGCCTCCTAGCAAGCCATCCTGGTATTGAAACGGGTACCATGCATTTACATCAATTTCCGGATGGTGAAAGGCTGGTTCAGATCCGGGATGAAGTTGAAGGCCGGCAAGTTGTTGTTCTTTGTACATTACACGAACCCGACCAGGTCATATTACCCCTGCTTTTTCTCGCGGGGCTCTTGAAGCAGAAAGGGGCAGCAAGCATCGTGTTGCTGGCTCCCTATCTGGCCTACATGCGCCAGGACAAAGCATTTCATCCGGGTGAGGCTGTAACCTCGGACTATTTTGCACGGCTCATCAGCCAATGGTTTGATGCACTGATCACCATTGATCCCCACCTGCACCGGCACCATCATCTTTCTGAGCTGTATTCTATTCCTGCCTACAGCCTTCATGCGGAAGCATTGATAGCAGATTATATCCAAAAGAATATAAGCAGGCCCATCCTCATCGGACCGGATGCAGAAAGCGAACAATGGGTTTCTCGTATCGCACAAAAGGCAAAATGCGGGTTTATGATCCTCCATAAGGAGCGGCTTGGTGATAAATCTGTAGTCATCGAACAACCTTCCTCTGACCTGACGAAAAATTTCGTGCCCGTAATCGTGGACGATATCTTTTCAACGGGTGAAACCCTGGCGGTAACGATTGATCATGTATTAAAGGCTGGTTGGTCTGCACCGTATTGTATCGGGGTCCATGGGTTATTTGCCGGGCATGCCTGGGAAATGCTGCAGAATAAAGGCGTGAAACAGATCATAACCACCAATTCAGTGCCTCATCCTTCTAATGGCATTGATGTCAGTGCATTACTGTTTGAGAAATTACAACAACTATCCGGGGGGTGATTTCTTTTTTCGATCCGGCAGGGATTGTGCTCCCGCTATAACATCAAACATTTCTTCGTCGATGCTGTTTTGACGCAGTTGATGGTATTCTTGAGTAAGGCTGTTCAGGATTTCATCGATATTTTTATCGGCCCTTTCCATCGCGGCCAGGCGGCTGATGTTTTCACTTGCCAGTGATTCTGCACTCGCCCGGTATATCGTTACAAACAGGTATTCCCGGATCAGGGAGCGCATCATGGAAAGCGGATCCGGAAGGGCTTCCGGACGCTGCCGGGTTGGCCAGTTTTCACTTTTTATATTCTCCAGCCAGGTGCGGTCCAATGGTAAAAAACGTGTATGGACAGGATGATAGGCGGTTCCCTCTACCGGTTGATTGCTGAATAAATAAAAGGTGGTACCCGGATTTGCCTCCATGACTTTCTCTACCTGAGTCAGAATTTGCTGAATTAGAAAGGTGATGGATTCAATGGCGTGAGGGACTTCAAATTGCCAGGCAGGAGCCAGGCCAAGATCCTGTAACCGGGAGGGTAAAAAAGGTCCTACCGTCCACACTTCTTTATCACCCTGCAGTGTACTTAGAAATTGAGCAGTATCACGACAGATGATGTCGTTAAACTGACCGGCCAGTCCCTGCCCTGATCCAAAGACGATGGCTACATTAGTATTACCCGGACCAGCATTTTGTATTGCTGAGATCGGTAAGGACTGGAGGCAGACCATCATCCCTTTCCGGATATTCTGCGTATAGGTGTTCATGGCCTTCACGGCATGCTCGTACTGCTGCAGGTTGGAAGCAGACAGTGCTTTCATGGTGCGTACGACGGCATGCAGCTCATGGGCCATGCCCAGTTTATGCGCTAATCCTTCTAATGTTGCCTTCATGAACCTGTGGGTTTGAAAGCAGCAAGTGCCAGTTCACAGTGGTGGATCAGATGCTGTACTATGGTTTCATCGGGAGCCTTGCCGGCGTGTAATGCTTCCAGCTCGGATTTTGACAATTGTTGCGCTTGTGTACAAAGTGCGTGTTCCGCATCCTGGATTTTTTCCAGTGGCACATCATCCAGCAGCATTTGCTTCAGTGCTAGCAGGATGAGAACTTGTTCAGGAACCGGCATGGGTTTAAGGTTTGTCTGCTTGAGGATCTCCCTGATCCGTTTTCCATGTTCCAGGATTTTTTGAGTCCTGGCATCCAGTCGAGTGCCGAAGCGTGCGAAACTCTCCAGCTCTGCGAATTGTGAGTGGTTTAACTTTAGACTGGCTGTGACCACCTGGTAGATCGGCAGCTGTGCCTTATCACCTACCCGTGAAACGGATTTTCCAATGTCAATGGCTGGCAGGATGCCCAGTTCGAACAGGTCCGGTGAGAGATAGATTTGTCCGTCGGTGATGGAAATCAGGTTGGTCGGAATGTAGGCTGCAATATTTTGAGCTTCCGTTTCTACGATGGGGAGAGCAGTCAGCGACCCTCCTCCCAGCTCATCCCGCAGATGGGTTGCCCGTTCGAGGAGCCTGGAGTGCAGATAGAAAATGTCACCGGGGAATGCTTCCCTTCCGGGAGGCCGGCGGAGTAACAGGGACAGTTCGCGGTAAGAACGTGCATGCTGGGTGAGATCATCATAGACGATCAGGACATCCCGCCCCTGGTTCATGTAATATTCTGCCATGGTGGTGGCTGCATAGGGGGCGATGTAATTGAGTCCGGCAGGGGCATTGCCTTCCGATACCACGATGATGGTATAATCCATGGCACCCTGGTCCTGCAGGTTGGCATAGACCTTGGCCACCGATGATGCCCGCTGTCCAATGGAGCAATAGATGCAAATGACTTGCTGATCCCGTTGATTGAGGATGGTATCAATGGCAATGGCGGTTTTGCCAGTCTGGCGGTCGCCGAGGATCAATTCACGCTGTCCCCGTCCGATCGGAATGACTGCGTCAATGACCTTGATGCCGGTCTGGAGAGGGTAATTGACCGGGGCGCGGTCCATGATGGATGGCGCAATGACCTCGATGGGCCTTGTCTTGGTAAAATGGACGGGGCCTTTATCATCGAGCGGATTGCCCAGCGGGTCGATGACCCTGCCCAGCAATTCGTCGCCTACCGGAGCCTCCATCACCCGGCCGGTACGTTCTACCGAATCGCCGGCACGCAGATGCCAATAGTCCCCCAACAGAACTACTCCGATTTCATCCTCCTCCAGATTAAAGGCGATCCCATAAAGCCCTTTGGGAAACCTGAGCAGCTCTTCATAGCCCGTTCCCGGCAGACCTTTCACGCTGGCTATCCCATTGCCCACCGTATGGACCCAGCCCGTCTCCTGCAGCTTCAGATCTGGGTTGAAGGATTCACGAAGTCCTTTCAGATCAGTCAGCGTCTGATCAACTACCCGGTCAATGGATCTGTTCGACATCGATCTGTTTTTTATTGGTCTTCGATTTCCTGTGTTCATTGGAATCTGCTTTGGGATCCGATTGCTCAAGCTGGTCGTGTAATGTCTGCAGGTAATCGCCTACGGTCCAGGCCAGTTTATAACCGCCAACCGAAAGCACGATACCAGGTATTTCCTCCTGTTCGGTTTGAAAACGAAGCGGAATTTGGTTCTCTAGTTTTTGGGATACCGCATCTTTCAGTTCCTGCTGCTTCCTGGTAGTAAGTGCATAGGTGCTCCGTATCACCACTTCTGAACCCTGGGCGGAAGCCGCAGATTTAAGTGTGTCCACATCAGATTTTGCCAGCATCAGGAGCTTCCGGATGAACACATTGGTTATTCCTTCCTCCAGGGACTCGTCTGCCAGGTCCTTCATAGTCTTCCGCAGGGTGTCAATGACCTCGGTTTCCACCTTCCTTTTTAAAGTGTCCGTCATTTGTTTCTCCTCGTTTTTTAGGGACTGCCTGTACCGGTCCTGAAGAGTCTGATAGGTGTCCCTTGCTTCCTGCATCAGGCGTTCTTTTTCTTTGGTTGCCTCATCCTGGGCCTGGGTAAGGAGTGCGGACTTGTTTTTCAGCAATTGATCGTTCAGTTGTTGGTACTGCTGTTGCTCCTGATCAGCCTGGTCCTGTTTTTTCTTTGCTTCATCCAATTCGTTTGCAATCCGCAATTCCCGGGCATCGATCGCCTTGAGGATAGGCCGGTAGAGGAAGCGTTTAAGCAAAAAGATCAGGATCAGAAAATTGATCAATTGCGCGACAACCGTGAACCAATCTATCAACATAGCTTATCTATTTAAGATGCAATGAAATGGTTCCAGAACGGATTGGCGAAGATGAGGATCATTGAGATCACAAAACAGTAAATGGC
Organism: Lewinellaceae bacterium; assembly: GCA_020636135.1. NCBI lineage: Bacteria > Pseudomonadati > Bacteroidota > Saprospiria > Saprospirales > Lewinellaceae > Lewinellaceae bacterium. The sequence continues at coordinate 3,120,830 of JACJYK010000001.1, read as the reverse complement.
AATGGATTCAATCATCGCTAATCCGACAAAAAGGGTTCTGGTTATCGTTGAGGCAGCGTCTGGCTGCTGCGCCAGTGACTGCATGGCATTGGCTACCGAACGGCCCTCCGCAAGCGCCGGGCCGATACATCCCAAGCCGGTGGTCAGACCGGCAACGGATATGGAGATCAATGCGACTAAGGTTGTGTTATCCATGTTGTATGTTTTTAGGTTGTTCATCATCTCCGCTGTTTAATGCGGCAGCGATGAAAACGGTGGCTAAAATGCTGATGATATATGCCTGGACGATCCCGGTCAGCAATCCCAGAAGACTCATGATGACCGGAAAGAACAATGGAGTGATGGCCAGAAGTATTCCCAGTATCATCGAACCACTCATCATATTGCCAAATAGCCGGATGGCCATCGCCAGGGTACGGGACAGCTCGGAAATGATATTAAAAGGCAGCATGACCGGCGTCGGCTCTAGATAAGTCTTAATGTAATTCAGCCAACCCCGTTGTGAAATGGCAAAATAGGGGACGGCCAGGAAAACACAGAAGGCCAGTGCAGCTGTGGTGGACAGGGAGCTGGTCGGTGGTTCATAAAACGGGAATATGGTACACAATGCCGCAAAGGCTACAAAAAGGAAAAGGGAGCCAATAAATCCGATATATGTCCTGGGATGCTTCAGGCCAATCTCTTTCAATTGATCCTGAATACCCAAAACAATGATTTCCAACCCTACCTGCCAGCGACCCGGATGATCGTCGGTGCGCAATTTTCTTGTGACCAACCTGGAGATGACCACCAGTACGATCATCAATACCCAGGTCCAGACAATGGTCGCATTGAGTTTGAAGAAACCGTGTTCCCAGAATATCGTATTATCAGGAGTGATGTGCATCGGTCTGCATTTTCATTTTATCATTGGCTTTACCGGCCTGCAACCAAAAGAGGATAAGCCGGGCCAGTACAAATCCCAAAAGGCAAATGACCATCCTTTGCCACTGTCCGGCAGATACGAGGTAGAAGCCCGTCAGCACGGTTCCGGTGCGGATGATGTTGCTGCCTAAAAACCAGAGTGCCGGCCTTTTGGCGGTCAACCCTTTTTTTGTGGTCCACCACAGCCCCTGGTAGAAAAACAAACCCACGGCAACGCCGGTGAGCAGGATGGCTGAATAAATGATGAGTTCATGCATCTTCCTTGTCATTTAATTCGTTATGAATTGCATTATTTTCTTTCCTGATCCAGTAGCCCGCATTGAAACATCCAAGTGCCAACCCTGCGAAGAGGAAGGTCAATGTCCAGGATACCTGATCATGCATTTTCCCGTCAAGCCAATGACCGAACAAGGCTCCCAGTAGTGAAGGTATAGTCACTGACCAGCCTACCAGACCAAACAAGCTGACATTCATCCAGATGCTCCGTTTGCCTTCCTTGCGGGCACGCATTTTCAATTGCTCCTTCGAAGCAATTTTTTTGGTAAAATCAGAGGTCTCCGGGCTATTGCGTACGGTCATGATTCGTTTTTAAGGGCATTGAAATTTCTTACGAAGTTGCGTTCCAGCTTAGCCAATGCCGTGTTCAATTCATTCTGAGTTTGCCTTTTCGCCATGAAGTCTTTTTCAACAGCCTGATGCAGGGTTCCCAGGTCGCCATCACTGATGGCATTATGAACGGAGATGATAACCTCCTCACCTGTTTTCACCACGATGCCTTCATCCACAGCCACAAACTTTTCTTCATTTTTGGAGGTCTCGTAGGTCAAAATGCCGGGTTCGAGGCAAGCCACACAGTCCAGCCGGTTTGGCCAGATCCCATATGACCCGCCGGTCGTCATGACAACCAACCTTTTTACCTGAGGTTCATCGACCAGCACGGCAAACGGAAGCAACACTTTAAGATGCAAGCATTCAAGATTCATGGTTATCCGGTTTAGACGTGGATGAATCCGGTTTCAGGTCGGTAATCGGGCCAATCATATAAAATCCTTGTTCCGGTTGATCTGCGAATGCATCGTTAAGAATTTGCTCACATCCGGTCAGGGCATCCTGCAGGGACACAAATTTACCAGGTATGCCGCTGAACTGCTCGGTGGTAAAGAACGGCTGTGTAAGAAAACGCTCCAGCTGCCTGGCCCGGGTCACAACTTTGCGGTCTTCGGCGGACAGCTGTTCCAATCCCATCATGGCGATGATGTCCTTCAATTCTTCGTATTGTGCGAGCGTACGCCGGATTGCCTGGGCTATCCGGTAATGACGTTCCCCGACGATACCCGGTGTGGCCATTTTTGAATTGGACTCGAGGGGATCGATAGCGGGATAAAGGCCTTCACTGGCACGTTTACGGGATAATACGATGGAGGCGGATAAATGCGAAAAGGTATGGACTGCCGCCGGATCCGTAAGATCATCCGCCGGTACGTAGACAGCCTGGATGGAAGTGATGGCACCCGATTCTGTATTGGAAATGCGTTCTTCCAATTGCGCCAGGTCAGAGGCCATGGTGGGTTGATAACCCAGCCTGGATGGCATTTGGCCCAGCATTCCGGACACCTCCATACCTGCCTGGATAAACCGGAAGATGTTGTCAATCAGAAGCAAAACATCCTTTTTTTCTTCATCTCTGAAATACTCGGCAAGTGTCAGTGCGGTAAAACCAACACGGAACCTGCTGCCGGGAGGCTCATTCATCTGACCGAATACCATGGCCATGTGGGGCAATACGCCGGCTTCTTTCATGGTACTGTACAATTCCTCGCCTTCGCGACACCGTTCTCCGATGCCGCAGAATATGCTTACGCCCTTCTGCTGCCCTACGATATTGTGGATTACTTCCGTCAGCAATACCGTTTTGCCTACCCCGGCGCCTCCGAATAACCCGGCTTTCCCGCCCCGCTCAAGTGGAGCCAGCACGTCAATGATTTTAATTCCGGTCTCAAAGATCTCGGTCTGGGCGGACCGGCGGCTTAAGGAGGGAGGCTGCTGATGAACCGATCGCCAGGTAATATCTACCGGATCGGGCAGGTGATCAATGGGCTTCCCGAATACGTTGAACATCCGGGATAGCACGTTATTGCCCGTCGGTGCTTCCAGCCGATGGCCCGTATTTTGTACGATACTTCCCCGGGCTAATCCTTCGGCAGGCGTCAATGCAATCCCTCGTACAACTTGTATATCCAGGAGAGACTGTACTTCTATGATGATCTGCTGATCTTTACCAGCGGTGAGCAGGGTAAAGATCTCAGGTAGCCCTTCGGTAAATCGAATATCGATTACGCTGCCTCTGACTGCCATCACACGGCCTTCGTGAACTGCTACTTCGGCCATTTATTGGGATTGCTTTTCTTATAAGAGTAAGTAAATTATAGCGGTCACAAATCATATGATATGGATCACTGTATCTGCGAATGGTTATAACCTACCTAAATCAAATGAGCATCCTGTAATGTCAAACGTCAATCCTGCACCGGCTTCTTATCTATTCCTGCCCGTTCATCGGGTCATCCCGTACCTCCACCACTATGTTTTGCTCCTGACTGCCCGATTGGACGGTGATCCTATAGAAGCCCGGCTTTGCCTCCTCAGGCATCAGTTTTGGTTCAAAGAAGGCCTGGCCTCCGGCATATCCACTAAACTGCTGGATCATATCCAGCCGTACAGCATGTATAGCCCGCAACCGGGTTGCTTCTGCGAGCTTTCCAGCCAGTTGGTTAAGGGTGTCCTGCAATGAAGCGGAAGCTACCATCTTTTTCAGGTCGCGGATGTTTTGGGTTAACCCAGACTTATAAGCTGTGATGGCTTCCTGCTGGATATCGGTCTGATAATGCCAGATCACCCGGTTCAAGCCCTGGTGTGCAGGACTTTTGATGATTTTCTTTCCAGGACCGAATGCATCCTGCACGGTGATGGTTACCGTGTCCGGAGAAGCATTTTTTTGCCAGAAATCGATATAGACCCCGCGCTCCGGGTTTTTACCACGAAATTCAAAATCAGGCTGTTTCCGACCGAGATTGATCCGGTCCCAGAGGGTGCCCTGCCGGGATTGGAACAAGTGGAAATCTTCCTGCATAACCTGCGGGGTCAGCTGTCGCAGCGGGCTGATATCATCCAGGATCCAGATGCTTCTGCCGTGGGTGCCGGCAATCAGGTCGCCATCACGGGGATGGATCAACAGATCATACATTGCTACGGTGGGCATGCCTGCCATCAGCTCCTGCCAGTGGGCGCCTCCATCCAATGAAACGTGGACGGCTTGTTCGGTACCCACAAAAAGTAAACTGGCATTGACCGGATCTTCGCAAAGAGAATACACGCTATAGTTGTCCGGCAGTCCAGCACTTAAGTTTTCCCATGTCTTCCCAAAATCACGCGTCCGGTATACATAAGGCTTCATGTCATCGTTCCGGTGGTTGTCAACGGTCACATAGCAGGTGCCTGCCTGGTGATGGGAAGGTTCAACCCGGCTGATCCAGGAGCGTTCGGGCAAACCTGGAATTGTGGTAGATGCGTCGAACCAGGTTGCTCCCCCATTCCGGGTCACTTGTACATGGCCGTCATCGGTGCCGACCCAGATCTCCTGATCATCGAGAGGTGACTCAGCGATCGTCATGATGGTGTAGTGATTCTCACCTCCGGTCACACTGCGGGTCAGCCCACCGCTGTTCGTTGGGTCCCTCCGCTTCGGATCATTGGATGTCAGGTCGGGGCTGATGATGTGCCAGGAATTCCCCTGATCCACTGTTTTGAACAGGTGATTGCCACCGAAGTAGAGGGTGTTCGGGTTGTGGGGCGACATCACCAAAGGGCTGTTCCAGTTGAACCGGAATTGCGGAGGCAGGGTAGGGCGGTCCTTTCGTTCGTAAAAAAACCAATGCTCACCCGGGTCGATGGTATAGCGGATGCGGCCGTCCGGGAAATCCGGATCGAAGTAATCTTTGAAATTCACCACGGTTTCCGGGGTAGGTGTGATGTATTGGTAATCACGGGTCTCGATATTCACTTTGGCGGCAAAACCTACGTGATTCACGATATAGGCAATACGGTAATTGGTCGGGTCAATCTGGGCATGAAAACCATCACCTTCGCCAAGCCAGGTATTGTGCATATTGAGTATGCCACGGTATTCACGGCTGTTGGAAGGTCCAATCCAAAGGGCGTTGTCCTGTAATCCGCCGATCACCCAGTACGGATCGCGCATGTCCACGCCGATCGCATAATATTGGCCAATAGCCATGTTATTAAACGATAGAAAGGACTTGCCGCCATCGATGGTTAGCCGTAGTCCCTGGTCAGTGGCCAGATACATGATTTTGTTATCGTTTGGGGCAATCCATAGATCGTGATCGTCTCCTCCCTGGGTATTCCAATCACGCTCATGGAAGGTCTTACCTCCGTCGTTGGATATACGGAAATCACGGCCCACAACATAGATATTATTGGCGTCGCTGGGGTCGATTTCAATTTGTCCGTGGTAAAATGGACGAACGGCATGCTTAAGTAGATATCGCCAGCTCTTCCCTCCGTCATCTGAACGATAAACTCCGGTGCCCGGAACGCCGGGAGGCAGGTTCTCGTCCGCTTCAACGGCAGCAACGAGGATCTTTGGATTGGCACGCTGGATAGACAGATCAATGTTGCCGGTTTCACCAGTGGGCAGGCCATTGGTCAGTTTGACCCATGATTTTCCACCGTCCTTGCTCATAAAAATACCACCATTGGGTCCACCACTGGTAAACCAGTCGGGTTCACGCAATCGCTGGTAGAAAGCAGCGTACAGGATATTGGGGTTGCCAGGGTGCATGACAATATCCGAGCATCCGGTTTTGCCGTCATCCGGCAGGCCGTTGGTTAGTTTGGTCCAGGACTTACCGCCGTCGGTTGTCTTGAATAACCCGCGATCACCGGAATAACCCCATAAGTGACCTTCTGCTGCAGCATAGACAATATTAGGATCCCTGGGATGAATCACAATGGTTTTGATGTGATTGGTGGTGGTAAGTCCCATGCGTTGAAAGGTCTTTCCTCCATCCAGCGATTTATAGATGCCATCACCCCAGCCGCTGCTATTGCGGTTTACGGATTCACCTGTGCCAACCCAGATGATCTCCGGATGTTCTTGACACAGGGTGACCGATCCGATGGATCCGGCGCCATAGCGGTCGAAGATGGCATCCCAGGTCCATCCGCCATTGGTCGAAAGGAAAACACCTCCGGAAGCGGAGGCGACCACCACATGCCGGTAGTCGGTATTGAGGGCATCGATGGCGGCAACCCTGCCCATCATATTTGCAGGGCCAATGTTACGCCAGGTGAGATCTCTGGATACATTATTGTCCTGCCGCTGGCTGTAGACCATTCCCGAAATCAGAAGAAGGAGAGTTACCAGTTGAATGCGATATTTCATGTTTGCTTTACCTTGAATTATAGGGAAAAAAGGTTTGACTCATTTCCCTCAGATGATCTGGTTCAAGATACGGAAAGCCCAACGTTATCGAAGGTAATTCCGAACTGGTAACAGCAATTATGCTGCGGAAATAAACAGTTTCCCTTAGGAGTTACAGCTTTTCTGCCGACAACTCTTCTTTCCCTTTTTGCAGAAGTTTCAATTCTTCGTCGGTAGGCAAGGGCATCTTGATGTTCATCCTGTCCAGGGTTTCGGCAATGATGTTTCCCATGATAACATGGGTATACAGTTTATGATCTGCAGGGATGATGTACCAGGGCGCGAACGTTGTTGACGTATGATTGATGGCTTGTTCATAAGCTTGCTGGTAGCTATCCCAGAAATGACGCTCCCGGATATCGTCGTAGGAGAACTTCCAGTTTTTTTCAGGATTGTGTATACGCTCCAGGAATCGCTGCCGCTGTTCTTCTTTCGAGAGATGCAGGAAGAATTTCAGGATGACCGTTCCATTTTCCGAGATCGTGCGTTCAAACTGGTTGATTTGACGATACCTGCGGTTCCAGAATGCCGGTGTGATGTCTTTGACTGCCGTGATACCGGGCAGATTCTCGGAAAGGATCAGCTCCGGGTGAACTTTGGTGATCAGCACATTTTCATAAACCGAACGGTTAAAAATGCCAATACGGCCACGGTCCGGCAAGCGAATGTAATGCCTCCAGATGTAATTGTGTTCCAGTTCCTGTGTGCTGGGATGTTTAAAGCTGGTGACCTCGCAACCCTGGGGATTGATGCCGGACATGATGTGCTTGATGGCGCTGTCCTTGCCTCCGCTGTCCATCGCCTGAAATAAAATAAGGAGTGCTCTGCGGTTTTCAGCGTACAAACGATATTGCAGATCGCTGATGTGCCCGATATCTTTCTTTAACTGGTGTTTGGCTTCTTTTTTAGTTAATCCTCCATCATCACTGGTTTTATAATCCGCTAATCGTATGGTTTTTCCCGGGGTGGCGATGTAAGCAGTGGTATCCATGGTGGTTGACTTTAGGTTGTCTGGTTGTTTAATCTAAGGATCGGTGTTGGTACTAAGATAGCTTTCCATGTGCTTTAATACCAAATCCGGTCCCGGTTACGATTGGCATCGTTTGTTCAAATAAAAGACTGTTTTGAGAACCTGATGTCACCGTCATTTAAGCTTGGATTATTCTAAAATAACAATTGATTCACAATGGATTCAATTAGCCGTACACATGAAGGATGGTGTTTTTTAGATTCAATTGCAAACAGCAATTTTGGTTTGATGCCTTGTTATTTAATCAGAAGGTTGGAAAATAAAAAAGGGAACCCGGATACCGGATTCCCTTTATTACTCAGTTTGAATGTTCTTATTACATCATTCCACCACCCGGCATGTGCGGAGGTGCAGCAGCCTCTTTCGGTTCCGGCTTGTCGTTGACGACACATTCGGTAGTCAGGACCATTCCGGCGATGGAAGCGGCGTTCTCCAAAGCAACGCGGGTCACTTTGGTCGGGTCGATGACACCTGCTTTTTTCAGGTCCTCGAATTCTCCGGTACGGGCGTTGTAGCCTTTGGCTCCTTTTGAAGCACGTACTTCCTGGAGGATCACAGAACCTTCCACACCGGCATTTTCAGCGATGATGCGCAGTGGAGCCTCGAGGGATTTGCGAACGATGTTAACACCGATGGCTTCATCCTCATTGGCGCCTTTCACGGCATCAAGTGCGGTGATCGCACGAACCAGGGCAACACCACCACCAGGTACGATACCTTCTTCGATAGCAGCACGGGTTGCATGCAATGCATCATCCACGCGGTCTTTCTTCTCTTTCATTTCCACTTCGGTAGGTGCGCCAACATACAGTACGGCAACCCCGCCGGACAGTTTAGCCAAACGCTCCTGCAATTTCTCACGATCGTAATCGGAAGTGGTTGTTTCGATTTGCTGTTTGATCTGGTTGATGCGGGCTTTGATCATAGACTCATCACCATGTCCATTTACGATGGTGGTGTTGTCTTTATCCACGGTGATCTTTTCGCAGCTACCCAGGTGTTCCAGTTCGGTATTCTCCAGTTTATAACCTTTCTCCTCGGAGATGACGGTGCCACCGGTCAGGATGGCGATGTCTTCCAGCATGGCTTTCCGACGGTCACCGAAGCCAGGGGCCTTTACGGCAACGATTTTCAGATTGGCACGCAGGCGGTTAACCACCAGTACACCCAAAGCCTGTGACTCGATGTCTTCAGCAATGATCAGCAGGGGACGGCCGGAGGAGATGGCTTTCTCCAGGATTGGCACGATATCCTGCATGTTGGAGATCTTCTTATCATGGATAAGGATCAGCGGATTTTCATATTCGGAGGTCATTTCTTCCGTGTTGGTCACGAAGTATGGTGACAAATAACCACGGTCGAACTGCATACCGAGTACTTCTTCTACATAGGTGTCGGTACCTTTGGCTTCCTCTACGGTGATCACACCGTCTTTGGAAACTCTTTTCATCGCATCGGCGATCAGGGAACCGATTTCATCATCGTTATTGGCGGAAATCGCAGCCACTTGCTGGATCTTTTTGAAGTCATCACCGATGGTTTCGGAGCTGCTGTGCAGATTTTCAACAACCGCGCGAACGGCTTTATCGATACCGCGCTTCAGGTCCATCGGGTTAGCACCGGCAGTAACGTTTTTCATACCGGCGGTCACCATAGCCTGAGCCAGGACTGTAGCGGTGGTAGTTCCGTCACCAGCCTGATCTGCAGTCTTGGAAGCGACTTCTTTCACCATCTGGGCACCCATATTTTCTACCGGGTCTTCCAGCTCGATGTCTTTAGCTACGGTAACACCATCCTTGGTTATGGAAGGAGCTCCAAAGCTTTTCTGTAAGACCACATTACGGCCTTTAGGGCCCAGGGTGACTTTCACCGCGTTGGCCAGGGCATCAATCCCATTTTTTAGTCTCTCTCTTGCTTCTGAGTTAAAGCTTATTTGTTTTGACATATGTCGTTGAAATTTTGGATTGTTTTAAAATAGGTTTCGGTGGTCGCTGTGTTTACAGGATCACCAGGATGTCATCCTCACGCATGATGAGGTAGTCATTACCTTCATAATTCAATTCCTGGCCGGCGTATTTGCCGTACAATACCACGTCACCTTTCTTAACGGTCATTGCATTTCCATCTTTACCAGGACCAACGGCGACGACTTCACCACGCTGTGGTTTTTCTTTTGCCGTGTCCGGAATGATAATACCACCTTTGGTCTTTTCTTCTGCCGGAGCTGGTTTAATAACAACTCGATCATTGATAGGCCTCATATCGTTTTTGTTTTTTGAAACTTTTGAGAAATTCTTCGATTACTTGTCCGTTGGACACCTTTCCATTAACATTTCTTATGCCATTTGGTTTTTCCTGTCATTTTTGCTTAATCTGTCAGGTTCATGACGAATCAAGGTCCCTGACGATGTGACAGGATGACAGATTTTATCAGCGATTGAAATGTTTTCTGCCATACTTTGCAGGTAAAGGCTGCTGCACACTATTTTATTGGTCCAAGTTTCCCCGCTTGGTGCCTGCTGTTCATTCCCGGAATCTTGCCTTGACGATCAGGTATTTGAAAGGGTAGTCACAAGTAAGATACCTTGTTTGTCCAGGTGACCATTTTCAATGGATTTGCTGAAAAATAAAAAGCTGTACGGAGCAAGTGCCTCGTACAGCCATGATAATAATTTTCAAGTGGTTTATTAGCCTGCCGGCGTTACCGGTGTGGTAGCACCACCGACCATGATGGCACTGATTATGCAGAGTATGAACAGGGCTGCTGCCAGTCCCCAGGTCAATTTTTCAATGAAATCAGTGGACTTTGCTGCACCAAACATTTGATTTGCACTGCTCCCGCCAAAGGTGGAGTCAATACCTCCTCCTTTAGGGTTCTGGATGAGAACCACTAACATCAGCAGGACACAAACAAAAGCAGTAAACACGGTGATAAATCCTAACATGATTATAGATTTTCGCGAATGATTCGAATTTGGTCCGCAAAGTAACTACTTTTTTCCGGACTTTTCAAGGCTAATCTTTCGTACATCTGGATGGCGAGATCGCGGAATCCCTGATTGTACAATAGCTTGGCCAGGGTTTCCGAACCGATATGGTCCTTGACTTCATTGCTGCTTTTCGCCAGCTCCACATATGGATTTTTAGTGTCCTGCTCGGATGAACCGGAGGTGACTTGTTCCGGGGAAAGGTTTGGTTCCACTTCGGGCGTTAAAGCAGGTTCCTTTTCTTCGGATTTTGAAGTCACCGGAATTTGATTGTTTCCAGTCGAAATGGCCCCCTCCGTAGTCTCTTGCTGCGGAGCCGTCAATGGAATGTCCAGGTCTATCTCCTCATCTTCTTCCAGTGGAATGGATGGCTCTTCGAATGGCCGACGCAGATCATGCAGCCATTTGGTGAATGGGGATATGCCGTTCCCATTCGGTACGGTAGGAATGGTCCTTGAAGCTTGTTTTTCTTTTGAGGACGGTACCGGTTTTTCAGCTGAGACAGGAGTCTTTGATGCATTGGCCTCCACTGGAACGGCCGGTATGACTGGGGATTCCGGGGTTATCTCCGGCTTTGGTCCGACTGGTATTTCTCCGGATGACAGCATGGTTTTGATGATGGCCGGAATCAGGGTCGGATCGGAGCCCTGCATTTGAGGCGCGGTATCTGTTTCAGGTACTTCTACCGGTATTTCTGCAGGTAATTCTTCGACAGACACCAGGTTATTTTCCAGTGAACCGGTCGTTGTATCGGAGGTTTCTTCAGCCATTTCTTCCGGTATGGCATGATCCTCCTCTCCGGTCATTAGTGGTATTTTGGTCGCATAACGCTGGGCCTGAACCGGCATCTCCTTTTCAACCTCAAATGTATCCCAGGTCTGTTCTTCGACCTGACGGAAAAAATGGGATCGCTGTGTGGCGTAAATGACATCACCTTCTGAAAAGGCTCCTTCCTGCAGGTATTGTTTTTTGGCTTTCAGGAGATGAAGGTTTTGGCTGTATGGGTATTGCGCCAGCCAGGCTTCCAGCTCTTCCTGCTTCAGATCCTGCACGCGGCTCAGATCGGTTAAATAATATATCAGGTCTTTTTTTTCCACTACCAGTCTCCGAAGGCTTTCTGGAAAATTTGTTCCAAGATTTGATCAAATATAGTTTTTATCTTTTCATCTTGAACATCAGAAAGGTTTTCATCTGCTTCAAAATCAGCATAAAAGGTGAAAGATTGCTTCCAGTTTTTCGTGTCATCCTTCCGATAGGTGAAATTGACCTCCACGGTTATGGTGAGCCGGTTGAATGCGCCGGAGGTGCCTCCGATGGCTTGGTCGTTGGCCGATGGCGCTTCGTAGGATACGTCAAAACGTGTGATTCCTCCGGAGAATTCAATGTCTGCATCACCATTGACCAGGTTAAGCTTGGTCTCATTTCGGACCTTGTCTTTCAGCGATTCGGTAAATTGGTTAAAGATGGTTGGAGGAGGAGCGTTACCACCTCGTGTTTGATCTTCGAATGGTATGGCGCTGAACGTTGATGCCTCATCCGGAATGCTGATCCCCTTAAAACTGTAGCAACCGGAGAAAAAGGCGATGGATAGCGTCAGCAGCGTAATTGTTTTCCACTTAGTCAAGATGATACTGATTGATTTTACGATACAACGTGCGTTCGGAAATGCCTAGTTCCTGTGCTGCATATTTACGCTTTCCCTGATGCTTGCGCAATGCTTTGAGGATTAACTCTTTCTCCATTTCTTCGATCGAAAGGTTTTCTTCGACTACTTCCGTTTTGGCATAGGTGTCCCGGGCCGAGTCGGAGAGGATGATCGGGCGATCATCGTGGGGCCTGCTTTCGGGGAACGGTTTCTGGGCTTCGATCAGGGGCGGAGACATCGACCCTACTTCGTATTCGGGCATGTCCAGATTATTGGTGGAGATCAGACCAAATACAAGCTGCTTCAGATCCGTCAGATCACTTTTCATGTCGAAGAGCAACTTGTAAAGAATCTCCCGCTCGGAGAGATTTTCCTTACTTGCATCGATATGCTGGACGGGTAAATTCCTTTTAAGGAACTGAGGAAAAAAGTGGGCGAGTGTTTCCGCATCGATCTCGTTTTGATCGGTTAACACGGATAGTTGCTCGGCAAGGTTCTTCAACTCCCGGATATTGCCGGGCCAGGAATAATTTTCCAGAATTTGTACGGCATCGTCGGTCAGCACAATGGAAGAGGTCCGGTACTTTTCTCCGAAATCATGGGCAAACTTCCTGAAAAGCATATAAATATCTTCTCTCCGTTCCCGCAGCGCCGGCACATAGATGGGTACGGTGTTCAGCCGGTAGTACAGATCTTCACGGAATTTTCCTTCTTTTATCCGCACCAACAGATCGACGTTGGTTGCGGCGATCACCCTTACATCGGTTTTCTGTACTTTGGAACTTCCCACCCGGATGTATTCCCCGGTTTCCAGAATACGCAACAGATAGGCCTGGGTGTCCAAAGGCATTTCTCCGACCTCATCCAGGAATATGGTACCACCGTGGACGGTTTCAAAATAGCCTTTCCGGTCACCGGTAGCGCCGGTGAATGCTCCTTTCTCATGGCCGAATAATTCGGAGTTGATGGTTCCTTCCGGGATAGCTCCGCAGTTGACTGCAATGAAGGGCGCATGTTTGCGGTTACTTAACCCGTGAATGATCTTTGAAAATACTTCCTTGCCGACTCCGCTTTCTCCATTGATCAGCACAGTGAGGTCGGTGTTGGCCACACGGATGGCGGTGCTCAGGGCACGATCCAGGAGAGCAGAACGCCCGATGATACCAAAGCGTTGTTTGACCGATTGGAGGCTGGTTTCCGCCATATTATGGATTTACGATTTCACCCCGCAGGGTTGCACTGGTCGCTTCCGAGATGCGTACTTCCACATAATCTCCGGGATTTAGTCCGGGAGCCTTGGGAAATACGATCATTTTATTCTGGGAGTTCCTCCCTTTGAATTCTTCTGTGGATCGTCTGGAGTCTCCTTCGATCAGTACTTCAAACGTACTTCCGATGTCGCGCAGATTATTAGCCAGGGAGATGCGGGTCTGTAATTGGATGATCTCTTCCAGCCTTTTCTTTTTGGTTTCTTCAGGTACATCATCCGTCAGTTTGCGTGCTGCCGGAGTGCCGGGACGTTCGGAGTAACAAAACATATAGGACATGCTGTAGCCAGCCCACTCCATCATGGAAAGGGTATCCTGATGTTCCTCGTCGGTCTCGCTGCAGAACCCTGCAATGATGTCAGAAGATATGGCACAGTAGGGGATGATCCTGCGAATGGCCCGGATGCGATCCATGTACCACTCCCGGTCATAGGTGCGGTTCATCAAATCGAGGATGCGGCTGTTGCCAGATTGTACCGGTAGATGGATGTAGTTGCAAATGTTGTGGTATTGTGCCATGGCGTGCAACACTTCATCGGTCATATCCTTGGGATGAGATGTTGAAAACCGTACCCGGAGTTTAGGGTGAACGTCTGCAACCATCGTCAGAAGGCGGGCAAAACGGACCATTTCTCCGGTTTCCGGATGTTCCCATTTATAGGAATCGACATTTTGCCCCAGCAGGGTGACTTCGCGGTACCCCTGTTCAAACAATGCTACGGCTTCAGCTACAATGGAAAATGCATCACGGCTCCTTTCCCGTCCGCGTGTGTACGGTACGACACAAAAAGAACACATGTTGTCACATCCCCGCATGATAGAGATAAAGGCGGAGACGCCATTGGAATCCAGACGGACGGGGCTGATATCGGCATAGGTTTCTTCGCGGCTTAAAAACACGTTTACCCCGCGGGTCCCTTCTTCTGCCCCGGCAACCAGGCCAGGAAGATCACGATAGGCATCCGGCCCGACGACCAGATCGACCAGTTTTTCCTCATCCAGCAATTTGGTCTTGAGACGTTCAGCCATACAGCCCAGCACACCTACCATCGTGCCAGGTCGCTGCGTTTTCATTTTATCAAACACCCGCAGACGTTTGCGCACGGTTTCTTCGGCCTTTTCCCGGATGCTGCAGGTATTGATCAGGATCAGATCAGCCGACTCGACATCCCGCGTGGAATGAAACCCTGCTTCTCCCAGGATCGAAGCAACGATCTCACTATCGTTGAAATTCATCTGGCAGCCGTAGCTTTCGATGTAAAAGAGACGGGCACCTTCAGGCTTTACCGGGAGGGCATCACCAGAGGCAAATACTTCGCCTTGTTTGTCTTCTTCCAGTGGAACCCTGGTTGTCGAAATGGTCGTTTGCATCGAATGCGATCTGAATTTTAAAGGACGACAAAGATAAGCATAAAAACAGAAGTGTGCCATTTTGACAGTATATTCACGGCCAAAATCAAGATTTCATGACCGGACGCCTGTTTGGATTGATTGGCTATCCGCTTTCACACTCATTTTCCAGGAAATACTTCACGGCTAAGTTTGAGCGGGAAGGTTTAACAGGTTGCCGTTATGAACTGTTCCCAATCGAGGATATTGGTCAATTTCCGGAATTGCTGACTCAATATCCGGAGCTCGAAGGCATCAATGTTACCATTCCTTATAAACAACAGGTTATCCGCTATCTTGACATGCTTTCCCCGGAGGCGGCGGCTGTAGGTGCGGTCAATGTAATCCGTAGGACAGAAGGCCAGTTGGTTGGATACAATTCCGATGTTTATGGCTTCCGGGAATCACTGCTGGCTCACCTTAGACCATCACATCGGCAGGCACTCGTACTCGGCACGGGCGGAGCCTCCAGAGCGGTGACCTATGTGTTACGGCAGTTGAATATCGGCTATCAGCTGGTATCACGAAAGCGCAGGGCGGACGCATTGGCTTATGCGGACGTCAATGTCGAGTTAATGCAACAGGCTACCCTGCTCATTAACACCACTCCAGTGGGTATGACGCCGCATACCGACGCCTGTCCCCCGATTCCCTACGATGCGCTCGGCAGAGGACATTTGCTGGTTGATTTGATTTACAATCCTGAAAAAACGCTATTTTTGCAGCTTGGAGAAGCTCAGGGAGCAGTAGGGGTGAATGGCCTGGAAATGCTGCATCTGCAAGCAGAAAAGGCCTGGGAAATCTGGAATGAAGAAAGGTTCAGCGCCCTGAGATAGTATGTGTTTAAAACCAATATGGAAACAGCCGACTTAAATTTGGATTTTAATAATACCCAGATCGCATTTGCCCACAAACCGGATGGCGAACTCAAAGCGACCACGTTACTGTTCAAATTGATGAACCAGCCCAGGCTGGTGGAGTGGGGTTCAACAGCCAGCCTACTGGCCCTCAGGATCCATTTTCCATTTACAAAATGGGTGATCAAGAAGACGATCTTCAGGCAATTTTGCGGGGGCACTAATTTACGTGAAACACAGTCGACGGTGGATGACCTCCAGCGTCACCGCGTACTGACCGTACTGGATTATGGTGCAGAAGGTCAATCCGACGAGCCGGATCTGGATAAAGCATGTGCCGAGTTTCTGCGCGCCATTGAATTTGCAGGTTCCAACAGCAGCATTCCGGTGGTGAGCACCAAAGTCACTGCGCTGGCAAATGACCGCACGCTTGAGTTGGTTGGTCGGCGTACCGATCTTTCCTCTGCGGAACAGGCTGCTTATAACCGGGTATACGACCGGTTGGACCAGATGTCCCGGAAAGCGGCCGAACTGGATGTGAAGATCTTTGTGGATGCCGAGGAAAGCTGGATGCAGGAAACCATCGATCGCCTGGTCGAGGAAATGATGGAGAAATACAATCGCGAGAAAGTAGTCGTGTACAACACTTTTCAGATGTACCGTACCGACCGGCTGGCTTACCTGAAAAAGTCCTATACCGACGCCCAGGACAAGGGCTACCTGCTGGGAGCAAAGTTGGTGCGTGGCGCTTATATGGATAAAGAGCGTGAGAGGGCTGCTGAAAAAGGATATCCATCACCCATTCACCCGGACAAAAAAGCTACCGATGAAGCATACGATGACGCCGTACGGTTTTGTGTAGACCATTACGATACGATGGCCTCCTGCAATGCATCCCACAATGCGGCCAGCAACATGCTGCAGGCACAATTGATCGTAGAGCGAGGTATTCACCGCAATCACCCCAATCTCAACTTTTGCCAGCTTCAGGGGATGAGTGATAACATCACCTTTAACCTGGCGGATGCCGGATTTAATGTAGCTAAATATGTGGTTTATGGTCCGGTACAGAAAGTGATCCATTACCTTATTCGCCGGGCGGAAGAGAATACTTCGGTTACGGGTGACCTTGGCAGGGAACTCACCCTGCTGGAAAAAGAAAAAGCCCGGCGCGGGATTTGAAACCAGCCTCTTATTCCGGTAATATCATAGTCTCCGGTAACGAATAGGTTTGAGTGGGATTAAACCTTACCTGGATACTCCAGTCTAAAAGAAAATCTGCTTGGCATGTTCCGTTCAATATGGCTGTGGTTATTACTGTTATCCGGAAGTTCCTTTGCGCAAAATTATTATTATCCGCCCACTACCGGAGATGATTGGGAAACGATGGACGGTGCTTCATTAGGCTGGAACACGGCGCTCTATGACAGCCTGTTCCAATTTTTAGATGAGCACAACAGCAAATCCTTTATGGTGCTCTACCAGGGACGTATCGTGATCGAGTGGTATGCTGATGATTTTGGCCCTGAAAAATGGTGGTACTGGGCTTCGGCAGGGAAAAGTCTTACGGCCAGCCTAATAGGAATAGCCCAGCAAAAGAAGTGGTTAGACATCCACCAAAAAACCTCCGACATCCTGGGTAAAGGATGGACCAGTACACCTCCGGATAAAGAAGACTTGATCACCATCCGTCATCAACTGACTATGACTACCGGCCTGGATGACCTGGTCGATGACCAGAACTGCCTGGACCCCGAATGTCTGGACTACCGTGCAGATGCCGGAACACGCTGGTTCTACTACAATGCGCCCTATCGGTTGTTGGAAGACGTCCTGGCAAAATCCAGTAAGATGAATATTAACCAGGTGACGAATACCCTTTTGGGGAACCAGATTGGTATGGGAGGTTTGTGGGTGGATTACGTACGTTGGGGTACGGCCAGGGATATGGCGCGGTTTGGGTTGTTTGCCCTGAGCGATGGGCGATGGGCAGGAAAAACCATCCTGGATGATCCGGAATACTTCCATGATATGACGCATTCTTCCCAATCACTCAATCCTTCCTACGGTTATTTGTGGTGGCTCAATGGTTACGATTCGTATATATTGCCCGGATTTGGTTTTTCCTGGCCGGGGTCTATCATTCCCGACGCTCCGTCTGACCTTTACGCCGCTTTAGGTAAGGATGATCAGAAGATCTATGTCGTGCCCAGTGAAGATCTGGTGGTGGTAAGGCAGGGAAATAAAGCGGTGCCGGAAGCATTGCTGGCATTGTCACCTTTTGACAATGAATTATGGCAACTGTTACAGGCAATTACCGTTGGTAGCACCTCGTCACGCAAAGGAGATTTTATTCCAGGCAACATCAGGGTTTATCCGAATCCTGCCCGGCTGGGACAGCAGGTTAGTATCAACAATCCAGGTCCGGTGTTGCAGGGGAATCTGACCGACCTGTCCGGTAAAATAATCTGGACCGGAGATGTGTCTGCCGGGCAAAACCAATATCATTTCCGGATACAACATCCGGGGGTCTATTTCTTATGCATACGTGACGGTGGAATAACCAGGCTTACCAATAGGTTGATCTTTTATTAGTCGTTATTCCTCCTGGATTTAACCAGCCGGGAACCTGATGGGTTACGCACTATTTCAAGCATTTTCTACCTTGCACCGAACTTGATTTTCAAAATACCGGACAGGAATCCGCTGGACTGATTATGGCAGAAAATTACAAGCTGAAAGATTTCTTTGATATCCCACTGGTACAGCGAATAGCTCACGACGTTCAGAAGGTCTGGAAGCCATTTCCAGTAAAGGATTTTGTAGATCAGATTGCCAAAACACTGCCGGATCTGGAGCTTAAAGAGCGGGCGGGATTGATTGCAAGCCATTTATACCAGTGTCTGCCACCGGCCTATCCGAAGGCACTGGATATACTGGTTCGTTCCCTGCAGCAGGCAGATATGGAAGGATCTAAATCCGGGATGAGTGGATTTTATTTTATGCCCCACAGTCTTTATGTAGCCGGATATGGGATGGATCATTTTGACCTGTCCATGCAGGCATTGTACGAAATCACCCAGCGCTTTACGTCCGAGTTTGCCATCCGGCCCTTTATACTCAGCTATCCGGAGCGGACCCTTCAGCTATTGGCTCAGTGGGCCAGTGATCCAAACGAACATGTCCGCAGGTTGGTTTCGGAAGGAACACGTCCCAGACTGCCGTGGGCTATGCGCCTGCCGGAATTTCAGAAGAACCCTGAACCCGTACTCGAGTTATTGGAAATGCTGCGAGCGGATCCTTCTGAATATGTACGCCGGTCGGTAGCCAATAATTTGAACGACATCGCAAAGGATCATCCCCAGCGGGTTATAGAGGTCTGCAATCGCTGGATGTATGAAATAGGTGAGACGGCCCGGGCTCTCTGCTCGCACGCCTTGCGGGGCCTGATCAAAGCGGGCAACCCGGCTGCCCTGGCAGCACTTGGGGTTGACCATGATGTTTCCGCCGGTGCAGGAATTCTTACCTGTAAAACAGAAGTGCGGAAGGGAGACTATCTTGTATTTGAGGTGGAAGTCTTTTCCCGGGAAAAAGAACCGGCTTCCCTGGTTATCGAATATGTGATCCATTACCTGAAAGCCAATGCAAAACACAGTACCAAGGTTTTCCGGCTGGCTAAGGAAGAATTTGGACCGCTTGAAACAAAAAGATACACCCGGCGGAAGCAATTTGTCGATTTCACCACCAGGACTCATTATCCCGGCACCCACTTTCTCGAAATTCAGGTCAATGGAAAGCGGTACGGCAAACAGGCCTTTGAAGTCGTGGCCTGAATCCAATCAGACATCGATAGTACGTGAGTTTTGATTACCTCGTTTTGTCAAACCAGGTGGATCCGTCCAGATCCTTGATGGCACGGAGGATATCGCGGCGACTGATCTGTCCTTTCAGCCTTCCAGCCTTGTCGGTAACGATGAGTCGTTTGAATTTTGTGCTCAGAAAGATATTGGCGGCATCGACTATGTCCGCATCGTCGGTTATTTTCCGCATCACATCGGTCATATAGTCGCCAACGGTATGTTTGTGTACGGGCTGATTGTGGTATACGCTATCCACAAGGATGTGCAGACAGTCTTTGTCATCGATCATTCCCACCACTTCATTCCGTTGATTAAGGACCGGCGCTCCGGTGATGCGTTTATCCAGTAAGGTATTGATGGCCTCCATGATATCGGTTTCCGGTTTAAAGGTGATCAGGTTGGTGGCCATGTATTTTGTCACGGAATCGGCCGGCAAACCGGTAATGGTTTCAACAGGCGCAGGTTTCGACAGAAAGTTTTTCATAGTCAACAGATTAGAGATTGGAACAATAAATAATTACGGGAAAATGAGCGTATGGGAAGATAGTTTAAATAATTGTGATAAACAATAGAAATTCCTTATAAAATCTTGAATGATCCTGATAAGTAAGAATAATATTTTATATCTATTGAATAACGGGCTGTTCTGATTGTTTATTGCTTTTTCTGTTTCCTTCTCCCCACCTCAATCCATGGCCGGGCTGGAGTCCAGATCTTTTTGCCTGGTCGTCTCCAGGCTAAAGCCGTGGGGTTTTGAGATGGGTTGTCGTCTTTTTACGCTACGCTTTCTACTCCATGCCCCAAACTCCATGCCCCATGCTCCATGCTGACCGACTTAAGAGTGTCCAAGACCCTACGCCATCTCCTTAATGGCCCTTACAAAGACATCCAGCTCATCTTTGGTGGTATAAACATTGGGACAAATGCGGCAGCCCTGTACACCTTGCCCATCGATGGCAACCGTCCAGATGCGATATTTTTTTAATAAGGTGTCGGCCATTTCATGAGGTGTCATGGTGGTCACGCCAACATTGGCTATACCGCATGACCGTGCCGGGTCCGCCGGGGTGTTCACCACAACATGGGGTAGATCCCTAACCTGTGAGGTCCAGTAATTTTGGAGGTATCGCATCCGGGCCTCTTTACGCTGGGGGCCGATCATCTCATAATAATCGATGGCGTCCTGGATCGCAAGATCGGAGTGACATGGATGGGTACCGGTATGATTCAACCGGGCAATGTTGTCCTTGTCCGGCCCGTAATCGCCATAGATAGGCCACAAGCCGGCTATCTTTTCTTTTTTTACGTACAACAACCCGGTGCCTAATGGACAGCTCAGCCATTTATGGAGACTACTCCCGTAATAATCACAATCGAGATCCTTGATATTGAATGGGAACTGACCTATCACATGTGCTCCGTCAACCATCACTTCAACACCTTTGCTGTGCGCCATATCGCAGATCTTCCGGATCGGAAGGATCTGTCCGGTGATATTGACCATATGGCAGACCATTAATAACTTAGTCCGGGGCGTGATCGCCGATGCATACAAATTGACGATTTCATCATCATCTTTTGGATGGTTGGGCACCGAGAGGATCTTATTGACGATGCCATAGCGATCGGCCATCAACCGGAACTGATTGACCATGGCGCCGTAGTCCTGCTCTGCCATAATGGCTTCATCACCCGCCTCCCAGTGTTTGCCGGCTATGACAGTGTCCAGGGACTCCGTCGTGTTCCTGGTCACAATGACTTCACCGTGGTCTGCACCGATCAAATCAGCCAGCCTATCGGCGACAGCTTTTTTATTGTCCCATTGGACAGTCCGCATGTAGTAGGAAGCCTGGTAGTTCATGGTGCGCAGGTGATCGATATAGCGGGTTTCGATGTCCTGGGGCATCAGGCAATAATACCCGTTTTCCAGGTTGATATAGTCCGGTTTAAGCCGGTAAGACCTGCGTATTGCCAGCCAGAAATCTTCCTGTTCCGCAACTTCAGCAGGAGACATTCCCTCCAGTCCGAGTAAATAAGGTTCGAGTGTCCGATAGAGTGAAGTGGAAAACAAGGTACTGCCGGCAAGGCTCTTCAGGAAGGTCCGCTTTTTCATGTATTTGTTGTTTGTACTGGATTAATATACGGACATTCCTCAAAAGACATCACCCGGTGATCATTTGGTTCACCGGGTGACGGATTTAATGGTTAAAACCGGTATTTCACAAAGGCTGTGACGTTTCTTCCCGGTTCATAAATGAAAATGCTCTCCGGAGCATTGCGGTACAACCGGTTCAGGTGTTCCCGGTATTGCATATTAAAAAGGTTCAGGATGCCGACCCCTATTGACAAGGAAGAAAAGGGTTTCCAACCGGCACGCAGATCCACAACCTGAAACCCGGGTGTAGCTGTTTCATCAAAATCTGTGGCAATACGATTCTGAACGGCAACCATCCGGATACTTCCTTCGGCCCACCAATCCGGAACCTCATAGCGGGCACCGATGGTCGACTCCAGAGGAGGGATCTCTGCTACAGGCACCTGCAGCTCCAGGTTTTCCGCCCGGGTATAGGAACCACTCCATATCAGAGACATCGTATGAGTAAGCGCCAGGGATGTTTGGAACTCAAACCCCGATTGAAGTACCTTTTTCAGATTGACGAACCGTCGTGAATAGGGCAACGATCCGGCAAACTTTCGGGGTAGGGAAGGATCAACGACGGCAGAGATGTAATTGGTGATCAGGGCGCCGAAGATATTTGCTTCGAACATCAAGCGGTTGGTTTGCCGCTTCAGGCCCAATTCGATCTGATGGTTTGCTTCCGGTTTAAGGTTGGGGTTGCCAACATATTCATAAGCATCCATACCGATCGTAAAATGGTCAATGTAACGTTCGATCAGATTGGCGGTACGTACGCCACGCCCTGCCGCCAGCTGGAATTGCCAACCTTCGGCTGGCTCGTATAGTGCGGACAAGGTACCGCTGATATTCAATTCATTGGATCTGGTACCATCACCGTACAGCTCCAGGATCTCCCTGGCAGGTTCGCGGGCAACCGAATGAACGGCATCCAGTCGTAGTCCTGCCGTCGCAGTCCATCGGGTATTAAGGTAATGCCGGCTTTCGGCGAAGATTCCATAATTATCGAGATAGCTATCTTGCCAGATTGCATCGGTGAAAGATACCGGGGTCGGCAGGAGTTCGCCGGTCATCATATTTCGCTTTACCAACCGGTTGCGGTCTCCATCACGGTGGAGTGCACGCCAGTCCAGGCCGGTATTGATCATAGTCTTTTTGCCCGGATTGATCGTAGCCTCGAGTCGCCCCCCGTAATTGGACGCCATTACTTCGGCGATGGCTTCCATCATCCTGAAGTTGGGCCGGCGGGTATTGGACATGACATGGTTTACCTGGCTGCCGAACACTTTGGCGGCAAGTGCGGTTACCCGCGGAGTTATGTTCTTCCACCGGTAGTCGAGACTCAGAATGTACGTATCATCCAAATCACTGTCCATAGAGAGGCCGGCATGCAGTATGTCGCGGGCCGCAGCTTGCCGCCAGTTAACCTGAATACGCTGATCGGGAGTGAGATCATATCCTAATTTGGCGCTGTAATCCAGTGCGTGAAAGGAGCTGGGTACCACTGTTCCGTCACCACTGTGATAATTGCCATAATCCTTCCAGCTGGCGCTGAGCAGCCAATCCAGGGTTTTGTTTTGCTGTAATTGAAACTGGGTGAACTTGCCCTGGCCATTGGTCTCATAACCACCTTCAACATAACCACCGATTCCGGTGTGACCGGATTCCCAGTTTTCAGTGACAATATTGATGGTCGCTCCGGTCGCTGCTCCGTAACGGACATTAAACGGACCTTTTAAAACCTCAATCTTGGATACCTCATTGGGACTTACATGCGTCGTAGCAGGATCCATACGTGCCGGACATGCATTTGTTGTTTGCAGGCCACCGTCGTAGATGATGTTGAGCTGTTCGTACTTAAACCCGCGAAAGACAGGATCCAGGGCATATCCACCACGCTTTACAACGCTAAATCCAGGGATACTTTTGAACAAGTCACCGAGGTCCCGCGGTTGGGTCGTCTGATGTCCCGGGTCAGAAATTACATCGGATTGGGGATGGCTGTATCGCGGAGTTCCGGCGACAATAATTTCCTCAATTTGCAGAGGTTTGGATTGTAAGGTAATCGCAATAGGTAATCCTCCTGGTGCGGCTTTAAACACAATAGTTTCATAGCCGAGCTGACTGATGATCAGATCGGTACTGTCTGGTGAAGATAGAGTGAGGCTGAATGTACCTTCTGTACCTGAGGTGGTTAGGGCGTCTGAGGCAACGATCAGCGCAAAAGGAATGCCGGTATGTGTTTCCCGGTCATAGATTGTGCCGGTAATTTGCCACTGAGCAGTCAGAACCCAGGGCATCAAAAAGCTCACGGCCAACATGAGATGTCGCTTCATTTCGATTCAAATTAAAGGTTGAAAATGTGTGAAAGTCCACGGGCAATGATCCCAGATCAGGATATCGCCCGAATCAGGCTACCTGACTTTCAGGAGGTCGGAAGACCAAGGCACTGTTCAGGTTTTCAACCAGTAGGGTAGGTCCGGTATACGGCTGGAAATTTTTATAGTTATGGTTGAAAGTTCTCCAGGGAGAACCATAAAAGAAGGCGTAAGGAAACTGTAAATCTTTTAATTCGGGAAATGCCGGCATGGGTGCAGGTGACGGATCCGTGTTCGGTTGCACCATTTTTTGCAGATGGCACTTACCGTGGCATTGCAGTTCCGGACGGTCTAAATTGGAGCAAAACAGCCGTTCAAAAGATGGATTGGCAAAGGAATACCAACTGTAAATCAGGGTTTCTTTCCCTGTGTGCAGGCAAATAACCAAAATCCACCCAATGACTATAATTTGTTTCAGCATGCAATAAAAAAAGATATTTATATCTTTTTTGTAAAAATTGCCAGATCTATTGACACAAGGAATGATTTAAATGGGTGGACGTTAGTGATCCGGATCACATACCAAAACTGAATTTGCTTGATAAGGAGTCAACCTGGTGCTGATAATCCTCTTTTGTTAGCAATGATTATAGAATAATACACCTCTGAACCTCAATCAGGACTGGATGGCATCAAGGCAACTGGTTAATGATATGAACATTCCTGTCCTTTCAAGAACGGCCGTATTATGTGGAATGGCGTTATGGAACAGGACCCGGAATGCCTCTTTGTTAAAAATTGAACTCAATAAAAAGATAAATTAATCCTTTAATTTGATTTTGGACGGCTAACTCTCACCGGATCTTTGGGTTGTGGGAGCAGTTTGACCCGCTCGGTCTTTAACTTATCCATCCCAACTTCCACAGCTCGTTTCAATTGGATGTCCTCTCCGGTAAATGCATCTTCAACGACTTCCACATCAGGTGTTATACCTTTATTTTCAACATCCCATTCACCATCGGTATTAAAGAATCCGCCACGGGGTGCAGTCATATAACCTCCATCAACCAGATTTGGCACATCCCATATTCCGACCAGGCCTCCCCACGTCCGTGTTCCTACCAATGTACCTACCTTCCTTTTTTTGAACATGTAAGGTAAGTAGTCTCCACCGGACCCGGCCGACTCGTTGATGATCATGACCTTTGGTCCCCATATGCCTGCACCGGGACTGGTGAAGGGCTGTTTATCTCCGATCGGGTTGCTGAAATAACCCATCAACGACCGGTCAAGGAGGTCAACAATGTAGTCGGCCGCAGAACCTCCCTGATTGTATCGCTCGTCAATGATGGCTCCCGCCTTTTCTTTCTGGGCGAAATAATAGCGGTTAAAATTATTGTAACCCCCATTGGCCGTGTTGGGCAGCCATAGGTAAGCCAATTGGTGATCACTCCAGGCATCCACCTTCCGCCGGTTGGATTCGATCCAGTCTACCTGACGCAGAGCATATTCACTGGACACCGGGGTAATATTCAGCAGACGGGCTCCTTCCTGTACAGGGCGGTCATTGACCAGCAACCGGATCTGTTTACCTGCCGTAAAATCAAAATAGCTGTACAGGTTCCGGTCACTGGTTATGTCCTGGCCGTTGACAGCAATAAGGTAGTCTCCCGGATGTGCATCGATGCCCGGCCCAGCCAGGGGAGCGGCAACACCCGGGTTCCAGCTTTCCCCGTTGTAAATCTTTTTGATGCGGTAGCGGCCATTTTCGATGGCGAAATCAGCCCCCAGCATGCCGACAGGCACCCGGTCAATAGACGGATATTCTCCGCCTCCGGTAAAGGAGTGGCCAACCGAAGTCTCACCTCCGAGGATGTCCAGGAGATACGTCAGGTCGCTGCGATGCCGCGCATATTTTACCAGTGGCGCGTAGGCCCGATAGGCCCAGTCCAGATCCAGGCCATGGACATTCCGTACATAAAAATAGTCTCGCTGAAAGCGCCAGGCTTCGTGAAACATCTGTTCCCACTCACGGACAGGGTCGATATACATTTGCATACCTTTCGTGGACAATGCGCCGCTACCTGGTGACGGTTTCGCTCCGGCGTCTACCAATGCATAACCCGCGTTGGACTGGATCATTACTTTTTTGTGATCACTTGACAGGTAGATGTTCTGTACGCCATCCTGCCATTCCTCCAGCTTCTGTTTTTCAAGGTCGTATTGCAACAGACTGTAACCGGGAGCATCATCATTCTGTCTGAGCAGGAAAAACTTCTCCTCTGGCCCTGCCACGATGGACTGGTAAGCCCGGACAGGAATGTCCAATGCAATAATGCGTCTGCCGATATCTTCAAAGTCAATTTGAACCACCTTACCGGTGTCTTCCTTCATTTTTGCATCACCGGAGGATTCATCATCGCTTTTTGGAGCGATGGGAGAAGATGCATCTTTGCGTAGTACGACTGCATAGACCCCATTACGGATGGTGCGTTCTGCGGATGACATATCCAGCCAGCCTACGTTAAGCGCATAATTGGTGCTGGCCAGCAGATAGAGGTATTTTCCGCTGGCATCCCAGGCAGGGCTGGTACAATCCGCCATGCCATCGGTAATCGGATACGATTTTTTCTGCTCCAGGGAATAAACAAAGATTGCGTCGTACTCACTGGTAAGACGCTTGGTGTAGGCAATCCATTTGCTGTCTGGCGACCATTCCGGATAGATGGTCCGAACCGGGTGTGCAAATCCTTCGTTGTCGATCTGGGTTGTCTTTCCGGCCGCCACATCGGTGACCCACAATGTGCGGTTAGCGTCAGCGAAGCTTATATACTTACTATCCGGTGACCAGGCCGGGGTATAATAGAAGGTCGGCGATTCCAGCTTTATCTTCCGTTTATTACCACCGAACTGATCCATCAGGTACAGCTGATACTCGCCATCCTCATCGCTGAACCAGGAAATCCATTTGCCATCAGGTGACCAGGCCGGATCGCGGTCGGCTGCTCCGGGACTGTTGGTCAGGTTCCGGATGGGTCCATTCTCTGCTGGTACCGTAAAAATGTCCCCGCGGGCCCCAAACAATGCCCGTTTGCCGGTGGCAGACAAAGAAACACTCTGGATTTCGCCGGATACATCTTCCCAATGTGGTCTGACCCAGGGAAAATCACCATCGACGGTGATATTCAGTTTTACAGGCTCCTGATCGGATGCAGGATTCAAAGTATACAATTCACCGCCATTCTCAAAGATGAGCATACCGTCGCCGGCACTGAGGTTTTTACAGTCGTACTCCTTAAAGTGAGTGCGCTGGGTGAGATCACCATTGGTGGTGTTGTAAGCCCAGACGTTGGAAGCATGATCACGGTCGGATAGAAAATAAACATTTTCCTGGATCCACACCGGATTCCGGTCGGTGGTATTGTCATTGGGTAGGGTAGTGACTGTCTTTTCCGCAAGATTGGCGATGAAGATGGGGACGTTCTGCCCCCCTTTGTAATTTCTGAATTCGGTTTCCCATCCTTCGAATTTCCGGAACACCAGTCGATTTCCATCGGCGTTATAATTGCCTTCATCCGCCCTGGCCAAGGGCAATGCACGGGGGAAATGATCTTTCAGTGAAATGGTGAACAGCTTGTTCATAGGATATGGTACTCCTTCCCGTGGTGACGCAAAAAGGACCGACTGTCCATCCGGGGTCCATCCTCGTACCAGGTCATTCGCTGGGTGCCAGGTGAGCCGCATAGGTTCACCGCCATGTATGGACACCACGTAAACATCTTTATTACCGTCGTATTCGCCGGTGAATGCGACTATCTGACCATCCGGAGAAAAATGCGGGTATAGTTCCTGGCCGGTGAAAGAGGTAAGCCTTTGTGGGTCACTGCCGTCACGATTGGCAATCCAGATATCGTTGGCGTAAACGAAGGCTATGTGGTCGTCACTGATGGCAGGTTGCCTAAGCAGTTTGGTTTGAGCAAATATGGAAGTGAAATACAGGCAGAATAAGCAAGGAAGGAATATTTTTTTCATAGTCGAGAAAGGCTTTCCTCCAAGATAATGATTTTTGGATTGTACGTGATGGCTTCTGATTTAAAGGGTCTATTGCAAGATTTAGATTCTGAGATAGCCTGTTAAATTGTATTTTCAGGGGAGAACCAAATGATCGATTTGTGAAAAAGAACCTTCATATTGCCTGGGTCATGTGTGCCCTAATCGTTACTTCGGCACAGACTCAGACGCCTTACAAAGTTTCAATTTACACGCGAGCCGCAGAGGTACAGAAAATGGCTGATTCCACATGGCTGCACCAAACCTGGTCGGCGATTGCGTCGCAAATGCATGTGGATAAAATTTACCTGGAGATCCACCGGGACATGCTTTTTATTGAGGCGGATCAGATGCGGAAATTGATCAGTTTTTTTAAAAATCAAGGCCTTGAAGTGGCAGGAGGTATCACCTTCACGATCGATGAAAGCAATAATTTCGAGACATTTTGCTATTCCAGGCCGGAACATCTGAAAATGGCTCAGGATATCATAGAGCGATGCGCGTCATTATTCGATGAGATCATACTGGACGATTTTTTCTTTACCAGTTGTAAATGCAACGAATGCATCCGCAAAAAAGGACAGCGGACCTGGGATGAATACCGCCTCCAGATGATGACCGATGTAGCCCAAAACGTCATAATTGGACCAGCCAAAAAGATAAATCCCAAGGTGAAGGTTGTGGTGAAATACCCCAACTGGTATGCGCATTTTCATGAACTGGGCTTTAACCTGGAGACGGAGCCAGCGATTTTTGACGGACTTTATACGGGCACGGAAACACGGGATGCCGTCAACAGTAACCAGCACTTGCAACCCTATCTCGGATTCCAGCTATTCCGTTATTTTGAACATTTAAAACCCGGCCACAATGGCGGCGGCTGGGTGGATACCTATGGTAGCGTAACCTTTGACCGGTACGCAGAACAATTGTGGCTGACTTTATTTGCCAAGGCTCCGGAAATGACACTTTTCGAATATTCAGCCATGGCAAGTCCTTTGCGGCGATCGATGATCGCTCCCTGGAGCAACCGGGAAACCAGCTTTGATTATGCCACCTTTGAAACCATTGATAGGTCGATGGCCAGCGCCGCCCAGCATGCCCTGGATGCCGTAAAGCCATTTATTGGACAATTAGGGACCCCGATTGGTATCAAGAGTTACCGGCCATTTCATGCCGATGGTGAGGCCTTCCTTGAGTCGTATCTGGGAATGATCGG
The DNA here is from genome assembly GCA_020636135.1 of Lewinellaceae bacterium. Classification (NCBI taxonomy): domain Bacteria; kingdom Pseudomonadati; phylum Bacteroidota; class Saprospiria; order Saprospirales; family Lewinellaceae; species Lewinellaceae bacterium. Next base: position 3,091,643 of record JACJYK010000001.1, on the reverse strand, counting down.
TCTACCAATCGACATTGTTCCGGAATTCCCCGAATCGGAAGGAATTGTTTTATTAACCGAACAGGCAGCAAAGGACCCTGATATCCTGGACAAAATGGACCGCCGGCTTCAGTCCGGGGAAGACGTGGTGATTACTTCCGGATTGGTAAATGCACTCCGGGGCCGGGGCCTTGACCGGATCGTGGACATTACCTATACCGGGCGTAAAGCAATGGTCCGGGATTTTCTGATGCGATTCAGGACCATCCCCGGAAGCAAGGAGATACTGATACCACAGTTGGAATATTATACCAATGACAGTTGGGAGGTCATATCCGCCATGGGAAATGGTCAGGGGTGGCCTTTATTACATCGTGGGTCCTATGGAGGCGGAAACCTGTATGTGCTGACCATACCGGATAATTACCGAGATATGTATGACCTTCCTGATGAGGTCTTGAATGCCATCCGGGAAACACTGACACGTGCGTTGCCTTTCCGGTTGCAGGGGCCTTCCCAGGTTGCCTTGTTCCCCTACGACAACCAAACCATGGTGGTGGAATCATTCCGGGATGACCCGGTGGATGTCCGGTTGATAACGACCCGAAAGCCCAATGAATTACTTGATGTGGTCAACCGGATTGCGATCGAAATGACAGTTATTCCAGAGGTTAAATTTTGGGGAAGGACCATCACTCCGGAACAATATGCTTTCACCATTCATCTGGCACCACATTCCTTTAAAGCATTGATGACCAAATGATTACAAATATTCAGTTCATGCAAATAATCCGCTGGCTGAGGTGGTTTCCAGTGGTCTGTTTTATCCTGATGACAATGCTGCAATGCCAGATGGGTGTAAATAGGCCACAGGAATATTCCGTCACTGCATTTGGAGCTACAGGAGATGGTAAGACCAACGATCATGATGCCATACAACGTGCCATCGATGCTTGCCGGGGCACTGGTGGAACCGTCCATTTTCCACCCGGTAATTATCTGACCGGCCAGCTCATTTTGGGGAGCCACATACGCATCCAGATCGACTCCGGTGCGACCATTTTGGGTGTCCAGTCTGACGAAGAGACAGACTACCCGCACACGTTAATTGAAACAAGGTACCCGAATCGCATGCTCGAGGACTGTCAGCGACGGCTGCTTTTCGGAAATCATGTGGAGGATGTCACCATTACCGGTAAAGGCGTCATCGACGGGCAAGGTGATTTTGAACCCTGGATGCACGTACAGTCGCTCGGTACCGAAAAAGACCGGCCCTCCATACTGGCTTTTGTGGGTAGTAAAAATATCACCGTAGAAGGCATAACCCTGATCGATCCCGCTTGCTGGACCCAGGTGTATATCGAATCGGATAGTATTACCATCCGTGGGATCACGGTGCATACCGGCAATCTCACTCCGAATCGGGATGGCATAGATATCGTGGATTGCCATCAGGTACTTATCGAAGATTGTGTCATTCAGTCGGAAGATGACGGCATTTGTTTTAAGAGCGGAAGCGAATACGGGTGTGAGCAAATCACCGTAAAAGACTGCTTGATCGATAAGCTCAATGTGCGGGCAGGCAATTGTTTTAAGTTTGGTACGGATGGCCTGGGCAGATTTGCCCATTTTGAAATATCAGATTTGACTCTGAAAAATGCGTTACAAAATTCTGCTATTGCGATAGAGAGTATGGATGGCGCACTGATTGATGATATTCTGATCCGGGATTGTGAAATCACCCATTGCGGTCAAGCGATCTTTATGATCCTGGCAGACCGGCGTCGTTCTGTTCCAGGTCGTGAGACCCGTATCGGGTCTATATCCAATGTAACCTTCCGCAACATCCGGGGCTCGGATTTCACGCAATCTTACCCATCTATCCTGACCGGGATCCCAGGCCATAACATTCAGAACGTCACTTTTGAAAAGGTGCAATTGGAAATGGCAGGTGGTATCCGGAAGGCGGATGAACCGGTGAAGGAATACGATGGCAAGTACCCGGAGGGCAGTTCATTTGGCAATACGCCCGCCTTTGCTTTTTATGTTCGCCACCTGGACCAGATCACTTTTGACCAATGTACATTTACGACCAAGCACGAAGATGCCCGGCCCTGGCTTGCCCGGGAGGACGTCAAAGAGCTAGTCGTCCATTGATTTGAGTCCATTCCTCCTGTTACTACCTGGCTGGCTGATATTCCCAGCGCAATCCGATTGAGGTCCTTGGCTTAAAACCTTTCCAGACCTCAAGATTGGCATCCGGACTCAAATCCAGGTATTCCTTGTAGGGTATTCCCTTCAGATAGTATCCCAGGAACGCCGTGACAAAATGCTGATTGATGTTGTTGATGCGTCGCATGTCCCACACCGAATCGGCATACCGGAGGTATTCGTTGATGTTCAATCCGGGCTGCATACTTGCTACCGGCGGTGGATTGGGCGCTACGTTGTGGCGGGCATTCACATAAGTGAGGAGGTATCTTTCTGCGTGGATGGCGCCATCAAAAATCTTTTTAGTTCCTTGTTCGTATCCTGAAACATCGTCCTGGTCGCCCGCTACAAAGAAGGTCGGCAGATGCAATCCTGCCAGGCCTGCCGAGTCCCAAACCCCTACATTCATGCCCCATGGTGCAAAGGCTACGACCGCTTTGAAGCGTGGATCCTGGGATTTCTGGTACGCTTCAGAATCTGCTCCGCGCATGGCCAGGGCATCACTTCCGGCGGCCATTCCGCTAAACAAGCCGACTGCCCGGCTGCTGAAGCCGGCTCCGGTCGTATTCAGCGCTCCATAGCCCCCCATGGAATAACCGATCAATCCGGCGTGATCCGCATCCACCAAACCAGCCAGGAAATGACCACTGTTAGGTTGTGCAAGCCGCCCTATTTCATCCAGGGTAAACAGTTGGTCCAACGGCCGATTCAATAACGTGCTGGTAAACGCTGCTGCATCCTGAAAGGTCGATTCCGTGTGGTCAATGGCGACGACCACGTACCCTTTGGAAGCCAGATTCTCGGTCAGGTAGGACATCAGATAACGGGAACCGGTGTAGCCGTGAGACACAATAACCAAAGGATACGGACCATGTTCCCGGTCGGGATCGGCATCGCGTACACAACGTCCTGTAAAAGAGAAAGGAATCAATGGCCTGGTTTCATCACCATGATTGCCCAGGACTTGCTGATAGGTCTCTATTTGCTCAGGATCGGTGCCGGGAGCTGCGGGATACCATACTTCCAGGACGAGGGGACGGTCGTATACTGGTGTGACACCATCCTTGCGGTTCAGGATGTCCTGTTGTTGCTGATGGATTATTGTGAACGTGCGAACCCCCACCGCAAATGAGTCGCGTGCGGCCAGTTCGGGAGCATCCGGCAAAAGATCTCCGAATGCAAAGGCCGGACTATTCTGCGCATGTAACCAATAAGCAGGATGAATTACGATCAGGAAAAGGAAAGGCAGGGTTTTGTAAAAAGGCTTCATAACGAATGAATCTGAAAGAAAGGTGATGCTAAAATAATCGTTACCGGGCATTCCGGCACGATTGGTTTCATCGCACCAGCGTTACGTCACCGGTCAGCCAGGAGGTGGTTCCATTGCCAAATTCGATCCAAGCCTGGTAGATGTAGACACCGGACGGCGATGCCATACCATGATAGGTACCATCCCATCCTTCCTGATTACCGGAAACATTTTCCAGTTCAAAAAGGATGTTGCCCCAGCGATCCAGGATCCGGAATACTCTGATGGACTTGACACAGCTTCCCGTAATCGGAACATACAGGTCGTTGATTCCATCATCGTTCGGAGTAAATGCATTGGGGAAATAGATTTTGCGGCAGGGGACGACCCGTACCCTCACTTCATCGATGGCCGTGCATCCGGTAGCTGGGTCGGTTACCGTTACGTGATAGGTTGTGCTGGTGGCGGGTGATGCTTCAGGGATGGGACAGTCGGCGCAGGAAAGCTGGTCGGCAGGGGACCACGACCATTGCAGATTGGAAAGGTCAGGCGCCTCGACCAACAGCTGTATGGAAGTTCCATTTTCAATTTCCAGGGGATCGCCGGCATCAATCGCAAAATCGACCGGCTCAAGCAATGTCATCACGATGCTGTCGCAGGAGGGGAGGCCGCGCAGGGTGTCCGCATAAAATCCGGGTTGATCGTAGGCATGGCCATTAAAATTAAAGGTAGAGCCCGGGCATAATCCGACTGTCTGATGGCCGACGGGAAGTGCAACGTCGGTGATCACCCGGATGGTGTCGTAGGCAATTTGGATGGCCTGGAATCCTATGTCATCGAGGGCGAAGTCGTTTCCATCCGGATTCAGGTTTTGGTTGAGGATGCAGATGGAAGCCAGGGTATCACTCCCGGAATTCCAAAGTTCATAAAACTGGGTCCACAGACAATTGGTCGTCGTGACCAGAAAGTCGGATCCAAGTTTGACGCCGTTGATCGCAAACTGGAGTCGGGGTGGAGCTCCGCAGGTGCAGATGTTCTGGATCCAGCAGGAGAATGCATAGGTCGTATTGGGTTGCACCCGGATGTTCTGACACCAGACCCGGGCATCCGGCACAGAAGCCCCGTCCACCAGGAGCATACTGTCCCGCCCGGTGGTATGGTCAAAACAAGGGCTGAAGCCATTCCACCAGGAGTCAGTCCGCTGGTCGGTCAGATAATAGCGTCCGGACTGAGCGGAAGGATTGTACGCATAGTCGCTGAGAAAGCCCTGATTTCCCTGGTTGAAATGGGGATTGACGATGAGGTTGTCCAAGACCTGATAGATGGTGCATACATAGATGGATGTGGCGTTCACTTTCGCTGTCGTGGAAGACAGCGAAGGGAAAGCGATGCCCTGCTCGGGGGACCATTGGTAGCCTATCCCTGGAATATCCGTCGAAAGATCAACCGATCCTCCCGGACAGGCGTGGATGATGCGTTGCGGGTAAGCAGTAAAACTCAATAGAATCAGGGATAAACCTGTGAAAAGGATCCGGGGTAAATTGGTATCTCGATGAATAAAAATCATCTTGGTTGGTGCTGCACAATCACAATATCAGAAATTCTGTGTCAAACACCTTAACTCTGAACTGGATTAAAGACTTGTGATTTAGCTTGATAAAAGAGGACTTCAAACAAACTGATCGGTAGCCAACAGCACCAGGTTACATGCATATTCGGTTTCGATTCCGGCATCTTCGGCCAGCAACTTTAATTCTGTATTTTCTGTACCCGGGTTGAAGATGATCCGTTGCGGATGTAATGCCAGGATGTAATCGTATAGCGGAGGCTGATTTTGAGGCCCGATGTACAGCGACAGGGTATGCACATCCGTAATCCTGGGTTGGTCCGTGCGAATAGGAATGCCTTCGATGGTGCCATCCTTAACTCCGATCGGAATAACATCATACCCTTCAAGGGCCAAACGACGGGTTGCTTCGTATGAAATGCGCGATGGATTAGGCGAGGCGCCCAGTACCACCACCCGAACGGTGGCCGGATCGATAACAGATTTATTTCTCATCAGTCAAGTAACACCGGATGGCTCTCACGTGTTCACCACCCCATACCCCATACCCCATACCCCATACCCCATACCCCACACCCCATACCCCACATCCCTTTATCCTTTATCCCTTATCCTTTATCCTTTATCCCTTAACCCCTTTTTCCTCAAATCTGATCTCGTTTCTTCGTACCTTCGAACTTCGCAAATACACGTACGTCATGAGAACCTTTTCATCATGGTTCATCCCGCTGATCGCATTGATCATAATTGCTCAGTTGGGCTGTCAACAGGCTCCTGAAACACCAGTAGAAGGACGGTTAACTGAAAACGTCGACCAAAACTGGCGATTCCATCTGGGCGATGTGCCGGAAGCGAAGGAAGCATCGTTCGCAGATGTTTCCTGGCGCCAGCTGAACCTGCCCCACGATTGGAGTATTGAGGGTGAATTTTCCAGAGATAATCCGGCAGGTGCCGGCGGCGGCGCATTGCCAGGAGGCATCGGATGGTACCGCAAGCAATTTGATGCTCCGAAAGACTCCCTCGATAAGCATTTATTTATCGAGTTTGACGGGATTTACATGAATTCCGAAGTGTGGATTAACGGACAATCCCTTGGGATACGTCCCAACGGTTACATTTCTTTCCGTTACGATATGACTCCCTATATTCGATGGGGTAAGGATAACATCATTGCAGTACGTGTTGACAACGCTCAACAACCCAACTCGCGCTGGTATTCCGGTTCGGGGATCTATCGACACGTGCGCCTGATAACCACCGGGCCGGCCTATGTGGATCTGTGGGGTACCCATATCGAAACCCCGGAGGTTGGAGATAGTGTGGCCGTGGTGAAAGTAAACACGCAAATACGCCAGCATTATCCGCAGGCCGAGAATCTGAAGGTCTATCAGCGCATCCTGGATCCGGATGGTCAGGAAGTTACCGTAACTGATCAAAAAGTGCGGTCGCACGTCGGTGCCATCCTGGATGTCGATGATGAACTGCGGGTTACTGCCCCCCGGTTATGGTCGGTTGAATCCCCGAATTTATATACCCTCATTACCGAAATCCGGGATTTCAACGGGACGCTCGTGGATCGCTATTCCACCTCCTTCGGTATTCGCGATTTTCATTTTGATCCCCAACAGGGCTTGATCCTTAACGGTCAGCGTCTACGGTTGTACGGCGTCTGTATGCATCACGACCTGGGTGCCCTGGGGGCTGCCGTGAATACCCGGGCCATCGAACGCCAGTTGGAGATCCTGAAAGGCATGGGTGTCAATGCCATCCGTACCTCCCACAACCCGCCGGCACCAGAATTGCTGGATTTATGCGATCGTATGGGTTTTGTTGTGATGGATGAGGCATTTGACATGTGGAAAAGGCCAAAAAATCCTTATGACTATCACCTTTACTGGGATGAATGGCACACCAGGGACCTGCAGGATCAGATCCTGAGGGATCGGAATCACCCATCGGTTATGATGTGGAGCGTAGGCAATGAAATTCCGGAGCAGTCGGTGGCTATCTGGCGTAATGAAAATGGAACCTGGGTGAACACCGGTACCGTAGACAGCTCCGGGTACTATACGTTTATTGAGCTAAAAAAGACGGTGCTTGACCTGGACAAGACCAGACCTGTAACCGTTGCTATCGACCAGGTAAATCCTCAAAATGCACTACTGGGAACCGACCAGGAAGACCTGATCTGCTACAATTACCGGCATCCCTACTGGGCAACCGCCCAAAAGATGTGGGGTGATAAACCTTTTCTGGCTACGGAGGCTGCCTCGGCATTTGAGACAAGGGGATATTATCACATGCCATCCGATCAGATCACCCGCGCCGGATTTCTCCCTGCGGGAGACGATAGCACAGGTAAGGATATGGTGGCTTCTTCTTATGATAATTTCTGTGCTTCCTGGGCTTCGACGCACGAAGAGTCCCTCCAGGAGTTCTTTCGCCTGGATGATATGGCCGGAACCTTCATCTGGACCGGTTTTGACTACCTGGGTGAGCCTACCCCTTACGGATATCCGGCGCGTAGCTCGTATTTCGGGATCGTAGACCTTGCCGGCTTCCCGAAAGATGCCTATTACCTCTATCAGAGTGTATGGACCGACAAACCGGTTTTGCATCTTTTGCCCCACTGGAACTGGTCCCCTGGCGATACGGTAGACGTATGGGCTTATTACAGTCAGGCCGACGAGGTGGAGCTCTTCCTCAATGACCGCTCGCTTGGAGTTCAAAAGAAAATAGGAGACTCGCTGCATGTCCAGTGGCGTACGGTCTTTGAGCCAGGCGTATTGCGGGCAGTGAGCCGGAAGAATGGGCAGCAAGTTTTGGAGACCCTGGTCCAGACAGCTGGAACTCCGGCGCGTATCGAATTATCCGTAGATCGGGATAAGATTCAATCCGATGGCAGTGATCTGAGTTTTGTTACCGTCCGGATCGTGGATGAAAAAGGGAATTTAGTCCCCAATGCCAACAACCATGTCGAATTTTCAGTCAGTGGCCCCGCATTTATTGCCGGTGTCGATAATGGGTTGCAGACCAGCATGGAGCCCTTCAAGGCTGAAAGCCGGGATGCCTTCAATGGCATGTGCCTGGCCATACTGCAGTCGACCGGAGTCAAGGGTCGGATCAGCTTGCAGGCAAAGAGCGAAGGACTGACCGGAGCGGCAATTGAAGTGACTGCGGAGTAGGATCATTTGGTGTCCGATGTCCTTTGATCGGTACCTGTTGGTTAAATGATCCAATAAAATCAAAAAACCTAAATAGCTACTCTTAAATCTAGATCTTTCTTAGTGCTCCTTGGTGCCTTACATGCCGTAGTGTTTGTTATTCTCCCTGGGACAAATGCCTCCTATTCGATTTTATTATATAGGAAGTTTTTGCAATGGGAAAGGAGATCCCATTGACTAAAGAGATCATTGCGGAGAAGGAATTACTATTAAAATGCAAAATGAGCTGCTTGAATAAAAGAATTCAGCGTGGAAGCAAAATGACAAGTGATCAGGAGCTTTGTGGGCATGGGACTTAAAGTAGACAGTGCCCTACCGATGGCCAAGCTTTCACGCAGTACTTATTATTAACAGCCAAAAAGTAGATAATGGGCAAGCTTGCCAGCAGCACAACCCTTTGTCATGGTAGGACGATAACCAATGAAGAGGTCGTCAAGGAAATTAGTAAAATACTTGAACCTTAGTTTATTGATTATGGATACCTCAGTACTACGGCTCGATTGCAAGAATCAGGAAATCAGATTGGGAAAGCTAAGTGTATCCAAATAATCGATCAGTGTAAAGCATGCACCGAAACGCAAATTTACTCCAAACGTTTATATTTGTGTTTCATCGGTCCTTCATCACCACTTAAACCCAAAATGATTTCATCGTAATCAATCATAATTACATCGGACTCTTCTACTTGAATTTCTTTAAATACAGTTACGATATTACTGGTGGAGTCATTCGCGGTGTATGTACCAGATTGAATATCTAACAAAGGAAATTTTGCCGTTAAATCTCCGTTTTCATAAAATACATAAATAGCCCCTTCATATGGAAGTGTTTCCCATTCCGTATTACTGAATGGAAAGCCCATTGCTTCTGTTTCTTTATAACCACTTACCAATAATCACTTCACTGAGTAAAAGTTCTTCCGGTGAGTTTTCTTTTTGGCAAGCCAAAACTATTATTATTAAAGAAAAGAATGTCCAGGATTTCATTTACTGTTCTAGCTAATCATGTGCATTTTATCCAAATAAGCGAACAGCGTAAAGCGTGCACCAAAAAGCAAATTCACTCCAGCCGTTTATATTTTTGTTTCATTATTCCTTCATCACCGCTGGTACTAAAAATGATTTCATCTTTATCAATGATCGTGACGCTTGCTACCTCCACTTGAATGCCTCTGAAAATTGTCTGAATTGTATTGGTGGAATCGTCGACAATGTAAGTACCTGGCTGAAAATCCTGTGATTCGACTTTTACCATAAATGTGTTATATACCTTAAAAATATAAATTGATCCCTCATAGGATAAGGCTTCCCATTCCGTATTACTGAATGGAAAGTCCATTGATTGCACATGTTGCCACTTGCCAATAATTACCTCACTGAGTATAAATTCTTCCGGTGGAGATTCTTTTTGGCAAGCCAAAACTATTATTATTAAAGAAAAGAATGTCCAGGATTTCATTTATTGTGCTGGTAAATCATGTGCATTTTATCCAAATAAGCGAACAGCGTAAAGCGTGCTCCGAAAAGCAAATTTTACTCCAGCCGTTGATACTTCTGTTTGAACGGGCCTTCATCACCACAGGCTCCCCAGATCATTTCATCATTGTTGGGGATTGAGACATCCCAATCCATTTTCTCCAAGCCATCTCTGATGATAATGGTCAATTTAAGCGTTGAATCAATGACCGTATACATTCCAGGTTGAAAATCTTGAGAACTAAATTTAATCGAACAGTTGCCATCGACTTCGAAATCCTAAATTGTACCTTCGGAAGTTAGTCTTTCCCATTCCGTATTACTATACGGAAAGCCCATTGCTTCTATTTTTTGCCACTTGCCAATAATTACCTCACTGAGTATAAATTCTTCCGGTGGGTTTTTTTTTTGGCAAGCCAAAACTATTATTATTAAAGAAAAGAATGTCCAGGATTTCATTTATTGTGCTGGTTAATTATGTGCATTTTATCCAAATAAGCGAACAGCGTAAAGCGTGCACCGAAAAGCAAATTTTACTCCAGCCGTTTATACTTATATTTAATTGGTCCTTCAATCCCAGAGGAACTGAAAATAATTTCATCATGATTTATTATGATAATAGAAGATTCTTCCTCTCTTAAGTCTTTAACTACAACCTGGATCGTATATGTTGTATCGTTCACCTTATATGTTCCTGTCTGGGGATCAAGAGAATTCACTAATTCAAAGTAAGTGCCGTCATGGTAAAATTCATAAATTGGTCCTTCATATGGCAAAGTTTCCCATTCAGTCAGGCTATAAGGGAAACCCATTACTTGAATCATTTGCCATTTGCCAATAATTACCTTGCTAAGAGTATTGTCTTCCAATATATCTTCTTTGTGGCATGCAATACATAATACTATTATGCAAAAGAGAAAATTCATCCATTTCATAATTTGACAATCTTAATGGTCTTATTTAGTTGTTGATCAACCAAATTCAAAGTATATAATCCGCCTGGCCAATTTTGGATCGGGACCAATAATTTCCTAGCTGTGCTAATGGTTTGTTCGTGAATTATCCTGCCATTGAGGTCATGAATTACCAAATATTTCGGTTGGAAACCTTTATGAAATTCAATAAGCAACTCCTGATCAGCCGGATTGGGTGAAATCGAAACTTCCTGAATGGCATCATTATTTCTGATTTCCATTATCGGATCACTGGTGATCGAACCTAAATTGCAGATGGCTGTGGCAATTCGGGTCGCACTGTTTTCATTACCCGTCCCAATGGTGTAACCATTAAAAGTAATATTCGGATTGGAAAAACGGGGTGCGCGCACCGTATTGTCTGTTAGTGAGGAATTATACATGACAGTAATTCCTTCATCTCCTGAAGCAAATAAGTATCCGTGCCCACAATCGGGATTTGGATCCTGACCAATCCCGGTTAATTGATGTCTTGCTTTAAACAAATGACCTACTTCGTGCGCAAAGGTCCACCGGCCCGGCCCGGCATATGGTGCGGAAACGATGGCAAATTTACCTCCGATATAAGCAGCACCTGCAAAGGGATAATAATTCTGAGCTGTTATTAATACAGCAACATCTGCATCATAAGTATTCAGTATAGCTTGACCGATACTTGCACTTGCAAATGTGGCCAAATCAATATCGATTCTGTCTAAATAGGGGCTGTTGGAATAATTAAAGCTGGAAATCGTATGACACATGTATTGGTTAGTAATTTTTCTAAATTAATCCATTCCTTGCCGGTTGTCAATGATGAAAGGTGAGTTTAACATATTTTATATATACCACAGTCTCATCGATTTAAAACAAGATATTCCCATGTCGGACCATTCCCCCTTTGCAGGGGGCAAGGGGGATGTAACCCTTTGAAGGGGGCAAGGGCATGTAAATCTCATGATTTTGTGGTAACGCGAAGCTTCATATAGGTATGGCTTCAAGACAATTGTAAACCTTGATAAAGCTAACTCATTGCTTTTAAACAAGATTTTATCACATTCAGGATCATTCTCTATTGCTAGCGCAGACTGAAACGCCTGGGGAAAGTAGGCTGGAAGGATGTTTTCCCTAATCAGAGCTTAAAAAAGGATTGAAATATCCACCAGACAATTCCTATTTTCGGTCTTTACTGTCAAAAGCCAATAACACATGTCATTCAAAAAGTGGTACCTGAAATTCTATCCTTTCCTGATTCCCGTTTTTCTGCTGGTATTCGCCTGTAATTCTTCTTCGGAAGGTAACCGCGACGAGGACGAAGGGGAGGAAGAGCAAGAAGAGGCCATGGAAGAAATGATGGAGAACCAGGCCCAGATGAAGCCGATTTCGGAGCCGTTAGTGACTGATATCTATACCGCAGACCCATCCGCTCATGTTTTTGATCATAAGTTGTACATCTATCCGAGCCACGATTGGGAAGCCGGTATACCGGAGAATGACCTGGGCGATCATTTTGGGATGGTGGATTATCATGTCCTTTCCATGGAAACGGTTGGTGGCCCGGTTACGGATCACGGGATTGCTTTGGACATTAAAAATATTCCCTGGGCTGGCAGGCAACTTTGGGCACCTGATGCAGCTTTCAAGAACGGGACGTACTATCTGTATTTCCCGGCGAAGGACAAGGAAGATGTATTTCATATTGGCGTGGCCACCAGCACGAACCCGGCTGGTCCGTTCACCGCAATGCCGGAACCCATGGCTGGCACCTTCAGCATCGACCCTGCCGTTTACCAGGACGATGATGGAGCTTATTACATGTACTTTGGAGGTATCTGGGGCGGGCAATTGCAACGGTGGAGAACCGGTCAATACAGCCCTGATGGAGCTGAACCCGATCCCGATGAGCCGGCGCTGGGGCCTCGCATGGCAAAACTGGCGGATGACATGACCGAATTGGCCGAGCCGTTGCAGGAGTTAAAAATCCTGGATGAAAAAGGACAGCCTTTATTAACCAAAGACCACGACCGGCGCTTCTTTGAAGCTCCCTGGATGCACAAATACCAGGGCAAATATTACCTGTCGTATTCCACCGGAGATACGCATTACATCGTTTATGCGACGAGTGATAACCCTTACGGGCCTTTCACCTACCAGGGTGTCGTACTGAATCCGGTGATCGGCTGGACAAACCATCATTCCATTGTAGAATATCAAGGGAAATGGTACCTGTTCTACCACGATTCCACCCTTTCCGGTGGTAAAACACATCTGCGTTGCGTCAAAGTGACGGAACTGAAATACCGGCCGGATGGTAGTATTATTCCAATAACAGCGTACAGGTAGTAAGGTATAATGAGTTATAAGTTAGAGGATATGCGTTACATATTGCCTTAATTCAGTAACTCATAAATGCCCGCGATTCCCTGTCCACCACCAACACAGGCGGTCACCATTCCGTACTTCTGATTGCGCCGGCGCAGTTCATTGAATATCTGCGTACTTAGTTTTGCGCCCGTACATCCTAGTGGATGACCTAATGCGATTGCGCCTCCATTTACATTCACGATATCCGGATTGAGGTGGGCTTCCCGGATGACGGCCAAAGATTGTGCTGCAAAAGCTTCATTGAGTTCGATGAGTTGAATATCATCCAGCTTCAGCCCGCCTTGTAGCAAGGCTTTTGGAATGGCAGCACAGGGACCTATACCCATATACAGTGGTTCCACACCAGCTACCGAGCAACTTACCAGCCGTGCTATCGGGGTCAGATTAAGTTGCTTCATCAGCTGCTCGCTCATGACCAGGGTGAAAGCGACCCCGTCGGATGTCTGCGAAGAGTTGCCGGCGGTCACGGAGCCACCGTTGGCGAAGACCGGTTTTAATTTTGCCAGGGCTTCCAGGCTGGTGTCACCGCGAACCCCTTCGTCGGTGTCTACCACCCATGAGCGTTCTTTGCGTTGGCCATCTTCGACATAGATTTCTTCCACAGGCACCGGTACGATCTCATCCTTGAATTTACCTTCCCGGATTGCCGCTGCTGCCAGCGTATGCGAGCGTAAGGCGAAGATATCCTGGTCTTCACGGCTCACCTTGTATTTTTTGGCTACCGCCTCTGCGGTGAGTCCCATGCCTACAACATAGTTGGGAGTATGGGTGGCCACCTGGTACGAAGGCGCCAGTTTGTAACCCTCCATAGGGAGCATACTCATGCTCTCGGCTCCGCCAGCGATGAAACATTCGCCCATACCCGCCCGTATCTTGGCAACCGCGATGGAGATGGTTTCCAGTCCCGATGCGCAGTAGCGATTCACGGTCATACCGGGCACTTCCTTGCCCAACGCGCGTACCGATATTTGCCGGCCGATCTGTAATCCCTGCTCACCTTCCGGATTGGCACATCCGACGATGACATCATCCACCAGTTTGGGGTCCAGCTCCGGCGTTTCATTTAATAGATGTTTTATGACCTCAACAGCCAGATCATCGGACCGGTAAAACCGGAATCCTCCTTTCTTTGCTTTGCCGACTGCGGAGCGGTATGCTTTGACGATGTATGCTTCCATAAAGCTAGATTTGAGATTTGAGATTTGAGATTTGAGATTTGAGAATTTTCCCCCAATGAGATTTTATGTTTAAATCCAAAGATTAATTTTTGGACCTCAATAATTTGACGGAAAATAATATCCAAATGCTCCTGATTTACTGATTTAATTTCTGAATAAATAATCATTTGTGTTTCCAGTTCACAGGTAGAACCATATGCTATATCAAGAAAATGTAAGGTCTGTTTATTGGTTCCTCTGCCACAGCCTTCTGCAATATTCGAAGGAATGGATAATGCTGCACGTATCATCTGTTTATAGAAGACAGAATTTTCATTCTCGCATTCATTGAAAAAATGATAGATGAAAATGCATAGTTCCTTAGCCTTTTTCCATGCTATAAGCTCTTTGTAATTATGATATGCCATACATAAGTGGTTATAATAGGTTCATCTCACATCTCGCATCTCGCATCTCCCATCTCAAATCTCCCATCTCCCATCTCAAATCTCCCATCTCCCATCTCAAATCTCCCATCTCATGTCTATCTTTCAATTCCTCAGCGGCTTATTGTTCTCCAGCATGTATTGTATCCGTTCCAGTGTCTTGGGTTCGCCACAGAGGCTCAGGAATGCTTCTCGCTCGATGTCAAGGAGGTACTGCTCGGAGACATTCTGCGGGCTGGACAGATCACCGCCACAGAGCACATATGCCATCTTCTGGGCGATCTTGATGTCGTGCTCACTGGCATAATGACCCAGCTTCAGACTGTGCGCACCAATCAACAGGGTTGCCAACCCCTGACGGCCGAGAACCCGGATGTCTTCCCGTGGTACCGGCTGGATGTAATGTTTTGCCAGCTCCAGTACTTTTGCTTTTGCTTCGGCGATGTTGGCACGGCCCCGGACGACGACCTCATCGCGCTCCGGCAATAGATACTTGTGATCAAAAGCTTCATAAGCAGAAGTAGAAACTGCCGCCAACGCAATGGTCTTGAATCGCTCCAGCAGGGTAGGGATCTCAATCTCGCCAGCCTGGTAGGCATCGGATGCTCGTACTGCAAATTCTTTAGTGCCTCCACCGCCCGGGATCAGGCCCACGCCTGCTTCTACCAATCCAATATAAGACTCTGCGGCAGCCATCGTGGCATCGCAGTGCATCTGTAACTCACAACCTCCTCCGAAGACATACCCCTGGGTGGCGGCTACCACCGGTATGGCCGAATAGCGGCAACGCATGGAGGTATCCTGGAAGAGTTTTACGGCCAGATTCAATTCTTCGAATTCCTGTTGGAAGGCCATCATACCCATCAGCATCAGATTGGCGCCGACGGAGAAATTCTTGGCTGTATTGCCGATGACCATGCCATTCCATTTACCTTCCTCGGCAAGAGCGATCGATTCATTGATCCCGCGTAAGATGCCTTCCCCGATGGCATTTGCCTTGCTGGTGAACTCCAGATTGAGTACACCGTCGCCGATGTCGTGTAGGATCACCTCATCATTCTTATATACCGGAGCCTTACCGTTGTCCAGTAATACCAATCCCTCCAGTCCACCGGTTGGTAACATTTTGTTCTGGAGCGGATCGAAACAATAGCGTTTTCCTTCTTTCTTTTCGTAAAATGTTTCGTGTCCTCCGGCGATGTACTGTTCGACCCAGTTACTAAGGGTGTAACCCTCCGCCTCAGCCCATGCTTTTCCTTCTTGCAGGCCCACGGCTTCCCAATATTCAAAAGGGCCCAGCTCCCAGGCAAACCCGGCTTTGATGGCCTGGTCTATGCTGTAAATGTGATCGGAGATCTCGGGGATACGGTTGGATACATAGGCAAACAACCCTGCCAGCGACCTCCGGACCAGCTGGCCTCCCAGGTCTTCGCTGTTCGCAACGGCTTTTACGCGACGCCGTACATCATCGATTTGTTTGGCGACTCCAAGGCTGGGGAAGTTTTGTTTTTGGGCTGGCCGGTATTGGTGGGTATTCAGGTCGAGGCCGAGGACGACCGAACGGCCTTTTTCATCTTTTTCTTTGGTCTTTTGATAAAATCCCTGTCCGGTCTTGTTACCCAGATATTTGTGTTCTACCAGAAATTTTAGAAACTCCGGTATCACCATGTTCTTCATCTGTTCATCATCGGGGCAGTTGTGTTTAATGCCTTCCATGACCTTGAGGGCAACATCGAGTCCGACCAGGTCACCCAGCCGGAAGGTCCCGGTATTGGGGCGGCCAATGGCAGGGCCGGTCAGTTTATCGGCATCTTCAATGCTGATGCCAAGTTCTTGCGTGAGTTCATAGACCTTACCCATGGCATAGACGCCGACCCGGTTGGCAATGAATGCCGGGGTATCCTTGCACTGGACCGTCTGTTTGCCCAGCACGCGGGATCCAAAGTCCATGAAAAAACCAGTGACTTCCGGTCTGGTCTCCGGTGTGGGGATGACTTCCAGCAATTCCAGATACCGGGGAGGGTTGAAGAAATGGGTCCCGCAGAAATGCTGGCGGAAGTCGTCACTGCGTCCTTCCAGCATGAGATGAATGGGGATGCCTGACGTGTTCGAACTGACCAGAGTACCCGGTCTGCGGTATTGATCCACCTTGGCAAAGAGTTGTCTTTTGATATCCAGCCGTTCTACGACGACCTCGATGATCCAGTCGGCGTCGTTGATTAGCGCCAGGTCATCGGTGAGGTTTCCGGTTTGGATGCGCCGGGCAAAATCTTTATGATAGAGGGGCGCCGGCCTGCTGCTGATCGCCTTGGCCAGCGATTCATTGACCAGGCGATTGCGGGCCATTGGATTGGATGCTTCTTTTTCGGTCAGATCAAACGGTACAATGTCCAGCATCAGGACTTCCAGTCCTACGTTAGCCAGGTGGCAGGCTATGGCTGATCCCATGACACCGGATCCGAGTACAGCTGCTTTACGGATTCTTCTCATATCCATCAATTGCGTTCGGTAGAAAAATTTGACTTTGAGTTAAATTTAGACAAAATATGGTTTACGATCCAAAAATTTCAGGTTATACTCATAGCCGGCCAGCGAATTCAGACTTTTAAATTTTTGCTAACATATGAGTTTAGAGTCACATGAAAGATTGATTTAGTGCAAGTAATAAGTTAAAAAAATATGTAATGTAATCTGAAAAATGCCTAAATTTGCTATTCGGTATACGTTGTAAATCGGCTATATCGTTTATCACCTGACAATTTGGAAACCGTATTAAAGTAAACCGTATATGTGGCTTTTGTTTCAAGATATGCAAACTTTACCTGAAGAAGGTGTTGAAACCCAGAGTGCTTTGGATGTGATCCTGCAATCCGGGACGGTAGGTATCGCCATCATGGTCATCCTGCTGGTATTGTTTTTTCTTGCTGTATTCATCCTGGTGGAACGATATCTCACCATCAGCAAGGCTGGAAGGGTTGATCAGAATTTCATGAATAATATCCGGGCCAGTGTACAGTCCGGCAACATCGAAGGTGCACGGGCTCTCTGTCGCAATACCGATTCGCCGATGGCACGCATGGTCGAGAAAGGATTGCAGCGTATTGGTAAACCGCTTGGTGATATCGATGCAGCAATCGAGAATGTCGGTAACCTGGAAGTTTTCCGTCTGGAGAAAAACCTGTCCCGTTTGGCCAGCATTGCCGGCGCAGCGCCAATGATCGGATTTTTCGGAACTGTAACCGGTATGATCCTGGCGTTTTATCAGATGTCTACCGCAGAGGACATTACACCCAAATTACTTGCCGGCGGTATCTATCAGGCCCTGCTGACCACGGCTGGCGGCCTCTTTGTTGGTATTCTCGCATTCATCGGTTACAACCTGTTGGTCTCCCTGGTGGAAAAAGTCATTTTCCAGATGGAACGTACGACCGTGGAGTTTATGGACCTGCTACAGGAACCGGCCTAGCAATATTGAATGTTGAATGCTGAAGGTTGAATGTTGAATGAAAGAACATGATCAAAAAAAGAAATAAAGTATCGGCAGAGTTTAGCATGTCATCCTTGACGGATATCATCTTCCTGCTCCTGATCTTCTTCATGCTGACATCATCGCTGGTAACTCAGAATGCGATCAACCTGAAGTTGCCCAGTTCGGTGTCCAAAGTTGTAGCTCCCAAATCGGGTGATGTGTCCATTGATCCTTCGGGAGCGTTTTACTGGAATGGGAAACGGGTGACATTGTCTGAACTGGAGCGAAGCGTGCGTTCACAGGTCAATGCATCGCCGAATCCACGCGATTATGCACTGGTTATCTATGCCGATGAGGAAGCAGAATGGAAATACGTAACCCAGGTGTATAATCTGGCATTAAAACTAAACATCAAAGTGGTGGCCGCCACCCGGCCCGAATAGGTTAACAAAGTGTGAATTCGCGGCCGGAATGGTACCTTTTACAGGTACGGTCGCGTTCTTAAGATAAATGACAGCATCATGCAGGGAGAAGAACTGATACTGGCTAATGAAGAAAAGAACCGTCGCAAAGCGTTGGTAACCAGTACAATTGTCAATGCAATACTGATATTGCTATTGATTCTCCCCCTGATGTCCATCCAGGTGCCGCCCCCCGGCCAGCCTGGTTTGCTGGTGAGTCTGGGCCTTCCAAATGTAGGACAGGGCGATGATAAGCCGGATATGCAGAATGAAAAGAAGGAACCACCAAAGCCCGAGCCACCCAAGCAGACGGCTCCTCCGGTGGAATCCAAACCTGAGCCGGCCAAGCAGGAAAAAATCCTGACCAGCGAAGATCCGGAGTCCATTGCTTTGAAGAAAAAGCAAAAGGAAGAAGCCGACGCCAAGAAAAAGCAACAACAGGAAGAAGCCCGGAAGAAGCAGGCCGAGGAAGACGCCAAGCGCAAGGCGGACGCGGAAGCTGCCCGCAAGGCTCAGGAAGAAGCCGACCGCAAACAACAGGAATACGATGATGCCTCCAAGCAATATGGTGACCTCTTTGGCAGTGGTAAAGGTAAAACCAATACCTCCGGAAACCAGGGCGATCCCAATGGGGACCCAAATGCCAAAAACCTGGAAGGCATTAGTACCGGTAGCGGTACGGTTGGAGGCGGATTAGGTGACCGTGGAGTCCTCTATGAGCCCGTGATCAACGATAATTCACAAAAGACCGGCCGCGTAGTGGTCAAAGTCTGCGTCGATACCGATGGACATGTGGTAAGCGCCGACTACACACAAAAAGGGTCTACCACCACCGATGCGACCCTGCGTGATCTAGCCATACAATCTGCCAAGAAATTCCGCTTTACCAAGTCCAGTATTGATAAACAATGCGGAACCATCACCATCGACTTTAAATTGAAGTAGTAGGGGGAAAAGAAGTAAAAAAGGGGAAAGAAGTAAAAAAAGTATCAAAGGTAATATAGGTAGAAACGGCAATTGATGTCCAAGTCTGTTACCTCTGCTATCTCTGTCACCTCTTTTACATCTGTCACCTCTGCTACCTCTTCTACCTCTGCTTACCTCTCCTTTCTTACTTCGCTTCATCCACCATGCGCCATAGTTCCCGGCGGACGATGGTACGCATATCGCTCACGTGCAAATTAGCCAGTTTTGCGTACAGATCACCCTGGGGATGTGCATTCTCCCATAGGTCATCGGTTTCCGGGATGATGAGCTGATTCATATTGTTGTAAAAGTCAAAAGTGATGAAGTTGTATCCGAATTCGGTGCCATCGGGCATAAACCGTTGCAACAACCACCAGTTTTTACGCATATCCCTGTCGGCAGCTTTACGGTGAACCGGCTGATAGATCTCCTTTTCCATAGCGATGTATGCTTCCGGGACATCCGTATGCATGCGGTTTGCTACAATGAATTTTGGAGGACGGCCATCGTCTTCGGAGGATTGGGCCAGCAGTTCAAATATTTCTGTAAATACGATATCACGGCTTTCATTGGTTTTCTCCAGCACATCCTGCGATATTGGTAATTTTTTAACCCAGTTATCCCAATTATCGAATCCGACCTCGATGTCGTTGATGTTGTCATAAACATTAAGGGTAACATAATCGTAGTCACAACCTGTCCCGCTTGGGTAGTCCACATGATACAGGGACCAGTAAAACATATCTCCCTGCCGTATCCGTTCCTGATGAATTGACTTCCAGACATCGGTCTCAATGGTTTCGTAATCACCTGATTTACTCTTCATGTAGTTGATCTCCACCCACACGCGCTTCCCCTGTGCATAGGTCGAAAGAGCAAAGAGGAATACCAATAATCCTGAAATCACGAATCTGCAGTAGCGTTGATAGCTTTTCGTTTTCATATACGTTTGATTTTACGGTATGCAATTAAATTAGCAAATAATTCAGTCAAATGCATGAATTGTAAGGAAATGTTTGGCAAATACCTGTTGTGGTGTTAGAAAATTTGTTGCCGGGTACAGTTTGTTCAAGAGAAGGTGGAATTGCTAATATAAATGTCACGATTACACTAATAAAAGATGGAATCCAGCACTATTTTCGCTATAATTGTTGGCCGGAGGAGAGCATGATGGCATTACATGGTGAAGGTGTCCATTCATTCCATCCGAAAACCAATCCAATAATCCGTAATCGTTTCAAATAATGCCATCAAGTGATCGCCATTCCACGCCATCTTATGTGATCGGAGTTGATTTTGGCACCGACAGCGTCCGTTCGTTGCTGGTTCGAATCCAGGATGGAGAAGAAGTTGCCACCTCTGTATTTTATTACCCGCGCTGGAAACAAGGTTTATACTGCCGCCCCGCATTGAATCAGTTTCGTCAGCATCCGCTGGATTACATGGAAGGATTGGAATCTACCGTCCGGGCGGTGGTGGATACATTGCCAGAGCAGGAACGACACCACATCCATGGTATTGCCGTGGACACCACCGGAAGCACACCGGTACCAGTCAACCGGGAGGGTGTGCCATTGTCGTTACTGGATGGGTTTCAGGAGAACCCCAATGCCATGTTTGTACTCTGGAAGGATCATACCGCCATCAATGAAGCCGAGGAGATCAACACCTTGTGCCAGGAGTGGTCCATCGACTACACCCGTTTTGAAGGCGGCGTATATTCGTCCGAATGGTTTTGGGCCAAAATCCTTCACATCATTCGGGAAGATCAGCAAGTGGCTCAGGCCGCTTACTCCTGGGTGGAACATTGTGACTGGATCCCTTTTTTGCTAACAGGAGGTACCGATATTCATATGCTGAAACGTTCCCGTTGTGCGGCAGGTCATAAAGCATTATGGCATCCCTCCTGGCAAGGCCTTCCCGACGAAGAATTTTTAATGGCGCTTGATACGAAGTTGCAGAGTCTGCGGGCACGTCTCTATGAAGATACCTATACTTCAGAGGTGCCTGCCGGGAAGTTGTCTCAGCAATGGTCCGCTAAATTAGGCCTGAATACAGAGGTCGTGATAAGTGTTGGCGCTTTCGATGCACACATGGGAGCAGTAGGTGGTCAGATTGAACCCTATCACCTGTCCAAGGTGATGGGTACATCCACCTGTGACATGCTGGTTGCCCCAAGCCATGAAGTCGGTGATAACCTGGTCCGCGGCATTTGCGGTCAGGTGGATGGTTCGGTGATCCCTGGAATGACAGGACTTGAGGCAGGGCAGTCAGCCTTTGGCGATGTCTACGCCTGGTTTAGGCAGGTCTTGCTGCAGCCGGTGACTTCCATCATCCGTGCCATGCCCGACCTTGACGAACAATCGAAGCAGCAAATTCTGGATCGACTGTCAGAAGAAATGATTCCGGAACTGACCAGGTTGGCTGAAAACATCGCTCCGGAAGCAACCGCACCGGTAGCCATTGACTGGCTCAATGGACGCAGGACACCCGACGCTGACCAATCGCTGAAAGGCGCAGTTATCGGATTATCATTAGGGACTGGAGCAGGAAGCATCTTCCGGGCTCTGGTCGAAGCGACCTGTTTTGGGGCCAAACGCATCGTAGACCGCTTCATAGAAGAAGGAATACCCATCGAAGGCGTCATCGGCCTGGGAGGAGTAGCCAAAAAGGCGCCATTCATCATGCAGACTATGGCCAATGTCCTGAACCGGCCGATTAAAATTGCCCGGTCAGAACAAACCTGTGCACTCGGTGCTGCCATGTTTGCTGCTACAGCAGCCAGCCTGTTTGATTCCATCCCGGAAGCCATGCAGCAAATGGGGAGCGGATTTGATGCCATCTACCAACCGGACCCAGCCCTGGTTCCGGTATATGAACAGATCTACCGGAATTACATACTCATCGGCGACAAACTGGAGTCCTATTATCAAAATGAAAAAGGATGAAATTTGACGATCTGAAAGCGGAAGCTTACGAAGCCAATATGCAGTTACCTGCTCTCGGACTGGTATTGTTCACATTTGGGAATGCAAGCGCTATTGATCGCCAGAGCGGAATTTTTGCCATTAAACCCAGCGGTGTTCCCTACGCGGAATTAAGACCCGAGGATATGGTCCTGGTAGATTTGGATGGCAAGGTCGTCGATGGTCGTCTCCGGCCTTCTTCCGATACCGAAACTCATGCCGTACTCTACAAGCATTGGGCTACTTTGGGGGGCATTGTTCACACCCACAGTACATATGCTACGGCCTGGGCACAAACTCAACTGGACATTCCCATACTCGGCACAACCCATGCCGATCATCTTACTGTGGACATACCCTGTGCTCCGGTGATGGATGATGAAATGATCCGGGGCAACTACGAACACGAGACAGGATTTCAAATCCTGAATGATTTTGACCGAAGGCTTTACCAACCGGAGGAAGTCGAAATGGTATTGGTTGCCAACCATGCTCCCTTCACCTGGGGCAAAACGGTGGCGAAAGCGGTATACAACAGCGCCGTGCTGGAACAGATCGCCCAGATGGCCTGGATAGCACACAGTGTCCGCCCGGATGTACCCAGGTTAAAGGACGCTCTGATCCAGAAACATTATGAGCGGAAGCATGGTAAAAATGCGTATTATGGACAGGAATAAATCAGATTTATAACACTCATCAGTCAGCATTATGGAATCAAGTTTTGAAACCCTGGATTGGGTAGTATTGGGATTGTATTTTGCAGTTCTCTTTGGGATCGCCATTTGGGTAATCCTGCAGAAAAACAAGGATACCGAAGACTATTTTCTTGCCGGTAGAAACATCGGTTGGTTCGTGGTTGGGGCGTCCATTTTTGCTTCGAACATCGGCTCTGAACATGTTGTCGGATTGGCAGGAACCGGCGCTTCCAATAAGATGCCACTGCTTATCTATGAATTGCATGCCTGGGTAGTCCTGATGCTGGGGTGGGTTTTTCTACCATTCTATCAGCGGGCAGGTGTCTTTACCATGCCTGAATTTCTTGAAAAAAGGTTTAGCCCCAATACCAGGTGGTTCCTTTCAATATTCTCACTGATCGCTTACGTACTGACCAAGGTCTCGGTGACGGTGTATGCGGGAGGTATTGTAATATCCACCCTGTTGCACATCGACTTTTGGGCGGGAGCCCTTTCTACCGTGATCCTGACCGGTATCTATACGGTACTCGGCGGTATGCGGGCGGTGGTGTACACGGAGGCTGTCCAGACCATCATCCTTATCCTGGGTGCGGGTTTGCTGACCATCCTGGGATTGCAGGCTGTAGGCGGCTGGGGTGCCTTGAAAGCTCAGGTGGGCCCCTCGTATTTTGATATGTGGAGATCTGCCAGCGACCCGGATTATCCGTGGCCCAGTTTGGTGATAACCAGTTCGGTGGTCGGGATCTGGTACTGGTGTACCGATCAGTACATCGTCCAGCGCGCACTGACGGCGAAAAACATCACGGAAGGCCGTCGTGGTACCATCTGGGGCGGTTTCCTGAAGCTGATGCCGGTATTTATTTTTCTTATTCCCGGTGTTATTGCCCTGGCACTCAAGCAGCAAGGCGTGTTAAACTGGGAATCGCCGGACCAGGCCTTTCCTTCGTTGATGACCTATATTATGCCAGCGGGACTGCGGGGTTTGGTTGCAGCTGGTCTGCTAGCGGCCCTGATGAGTTCGCTAGCTTCTGTTTTTAACTCATGTTCCACGCTTTTTACGGTGGACATTTACCAAAAACTTAACCCGAACGCACCGCAGAAAAAGCTGGTCAACGTAGGACGGTATGCCACCATTATCGTGGTATTGGCCGGTATCCTGTGGATTCCGATCATGCAAAACATTTCCGGTGTGCTCTATGAGTACCTTCAATCGGTGCAGTCTTACATTGCACCTCCGATCACCTCAGTATTCTTGCTGGGGATCTTCTGGAAAAGGATCAACAAGCGCGGTGCAATGGCAACCCTGGTTTCCGGTCTGATCATAGGAGTGATCCGGATTTCCCTGGAGCTTTCCAAGAATCATTTCGAGCCGGGAAGTATTCTGCATACCTTGGGCAATATGAATTTCCTTACGTTCGCCGCCTGGTTCTTTCTGGTGTCCATACTGATTACCATTGTTGTCAGTTTGCTATCAGAAGTGCCCTCTTACGAGAAGTTACGCGGTCTTACTTTTGGCACGCTTACCAAAGAGCAGCGCGAAGAAAACCGAAAAAGCTATCACCTTGGTGATGTCATTGCCAGTGTAGTGGTAGTGGGTATCGTCGTCTTTGTCATGAGTTCTTTCAATGGTTGATATGGAATTAGGAAACCCATTTGTTCAGCGGGAAATATGGTTTATCACCGGTAGTCAGCATCTCTACGGGGAGGGGCCACTGAAGCAGGTTGACGATCACAGTAAAACCATTGTCCAGAGCCTCAATCATGCCGGCCGGATCCCGGTAACCATCATCCACAAACCCGTCCTGACTACCCCGGATGCCATTACCCGTCTGATGCTGGAAGCAAATGCTGCGGAACAATGCGTCGGATTGATTGCCTGGATGCATACCTTTTCACCGGCCAAGATGTGGATACAGGGTCTGAAGATCCTGCAGAAACCATACCTGCACCTGCATACCCAGTTCAATAGGGATATTCCCTGGGCCAGCATCGACATGGACTTTATGAATCTGAATCAGTCGGCGCATGGCGGCCGGGAGTTTGGATTTATCAATGCCCGGATGGATGTTAATCGCAAAGTGGTGGTTGGTCACTGGGAAAACCCGCAGGTACAGGAACGGATTTCGGTCTGGTCCCGGGTTGCCACAGCCTGGAGTGCGATGCAGGAGATGAAAGTGGCCCGCTTTGGTGACAATATGAGTCAGGTCGCTGTGACCGAAGGCAATAAAGTCGGAGCCCAGATGCAACTCGGTTTTGCAGTGAATGGCTATGGAGTAGGGGACCTGGTAGAGCATATCCATCTGGTATCTGATGCAACGGTTGATACGATCATCGGGCAATATTACCAGGCGTACGAGATGGTGCCTGAATTAGGACCCGGTGGTAGCAGACAATCCTCGTTAAAAGAGGCTGCCCGCATCGAAGCAGGCCTGCGTTCCTTTCTGACGGCAGGGGGATTTACTGCTTTTACGGATACCTTTGAAGATCTGCATGGTCTGGTGCAACTACCTGGTATCGCTGTCCAGCGCCTGATGGCCGATGGTTATGGTTTTGGTGGTGAAGGAGACTGGAAAACTGCCGCACTCGTGCGGGCTATGAAGGTGATGGGTTATGGACTTGCCGGAGGCAATTCCTTCATGGAGGATTATACATATCATTTTGAGCCAGGGAATGAAATGGTCCTGGGCGCTCACATGCTGGAAATCTGCCCTTCTATCACATCACAAAAGCCTAAATGCGCAATCCATCCGCTGGGTATCGGTGGGAAGGCGGATCCGGTACGATTGGTATTTGATGCAGATGGCGGCCCCGGATTAAATGCATCACTGATCGATCTGGGATCGCGCTTCCGTTTACTGGTAAATCTTGTCGATGGGGTAGAGGTTACAGAAGCGATGCCCAAGTTGCCCGTCGCCCGCGTCTTGTGGAAACCCCAGCCGAGCCTGGCCACTGCGGCAACTACCTGGATCCTGGCAGGCGGTGCACATCACACTTGTTTCAGTCAGTCCCTGACCCTCGAATTCCTGGAAGATTTTGCTGATATCGCACGTATCGAACTTGTTGTCATCGATAATTCCACCCAGCTCCGCACATTTAAAAATGAATTGCGCTGGAATCAGGTGTATTATCATTTGCAATCTTGAGGAGATCGTATAAAAAAGGCTCCGGTGAAGGAGCCTGATTTTGTTTCCGGGGTTAAGTACGGATGGCATTATTACGCATGGGTAAGGATTTTTAAACTTACCCTGAAATGGTACAAAAACGGGTTAGTTACAAAGAATAGGATGTCTTAGGTACATTTTGCATGAAATTTACGCTCTATATGAATTCTACCCAATAACTATGCCATCTTCTCCGGGATGGTGACAGCCAAATAATTTTCAGGTGTACCTGTTCTGCTTGTCGGGGAGCAGCTTACATTTGTGTCTTACAATGGAAAGACATGGAATACCCTACCTCAGATCGTTACCGGGATGTGTTGGACTGGCTTTACCGCCAACTCCCGATGTTCCAGCGGATAGGAGCTCCTGCTCTTAAATATTCACTGGATAATATAAAGTCGCTGTGCCGTGCATTTGACGATCCACAGTTTGCGTATCCGGTGATCCATGTGGCCGGCACAAATGGTAAGGGGACTGTCAGCCATCTGATTGCGGCGGCACTGCAAGCCGGGGGCCTAAAAGTAGGATTGCACACCTCGCCGCATTACAAGGATTTTCGGGAACGGATCAAAGTGAACGGAGCGCTCATCCCCAGGCGGGATGTCAAGGCAATCATTAAGCAGTGTTTTCCACTGGTGGAAGATCTCCATCCGTCATTTTTTGAGATCTCGACCCTGATGGCCTTTCATTATTTCAGAGAATCCAGAGTTGATGTGGCCGTGATTGAGACCGGTTTGGGTGGCAGGCTGGATTCCACGAATGTGGTAGATCCGGTTCTGTCTGTTATTACCGGAGTGCACTTCGATCATATGGCCTTTCTTGGAGATACCCTGCCGAAGATTGCGCGTGAAAAAGCTGGCATCATTAAGCCCGGAAGACCGGTCGTCATCGGTCCCTGCCCGGAGGAGGTGAAGGAAGTCTTTCAAAAGGTGGCTGAAAGCCAGCAGGCACCGCAGATCGAGGCAGACCAGCTGATACACGTTGATATTCTCCGTCAGGATCGCGAGGGATCCTCCCTGGACCTGTGGGTGCAGGGAAAACACTATGGCCAGGCAGTAGTGCAGGCCATGGGCCCGTTTATTGCTGAAAATACCATGATCGCCCTGGCCGGATGGCAGATCTTAAGATCGCATTTTGATCTTCCTGATATTGCATTTATTGAGGGAATGCAACAATTGCGGGGGTTGACGCATTACCAGGGCAGGTGGCAATGGATCGGGGTTAACCCGGATGTGCTGACCGATAGCGCACATAATGAAGAGGGGCTGTCCGGAATTCTTGAAGCGATGCGTGCCTTGCATTACCCACAAATTCATTTTGTACTCGGATTTGTCAGGGACAAGGCCATTGATGAAATGATACGACTTTTTCCTTCGACAGGAAAATATTATTTTGTCCAGGCAAAAGTCCCACGAGCCTTGCCTTCCGGCGAAGTTGCCAGAAAGGCCCGGGAGTTTGGCTTGAAAGGAAAACCCTATTCCTCCGTAAATAAAGGATTGGCCGCTGCAAAGCAAACGGCCAATTCCAAGGATCTCATTTTTGTTGGAGGGAGCACCTTCGTGGTCGCGGAGGTGCTCTAGGGTTCTATTATCACCTAAAGTGATTTAAACTATAAAAAGGAATACTGCTATCGGTGTGCTACGGGTACGGCAAATTGTTCGCCGCCACCGTCCAGTGTCAGAGTGTACATCCCTATCGGCATTTTCTTCAGGTCTACCTGCCATCCGTAGGAACAAGGCTGAGGCTCGATCATCACCGGCTGATCCTGACGGTCCCGCATACCTACTTGGATGATGTCAAAAGGATTGTCCACGGTAATGGTCAACCGGTCTGAACCGGTATTCTGATAGACGACAAAAGGCCCTTGTTCAAGAATAGCGATGCCCTTTGCCTGCCTGCCCATAAAAGGCGTATAACTCTGGATGAAGACGACTGCCAGTGCAATCAGTACTCCGCCGGTCAGGAAATGTTGCCTCATAACGTACAAATATTATAATATCTTGTAATATGATTGTTTGACAAAACTATGAAATATTACAATTATTCAAAATATGTAAACAACTTTTTTAGTGAAATTTATAATTTATGATTGTTTGTAATGTGTAATCGCTTCATTTTAGTACGGAATTTCTTGGCAGTGGCCTATCTTTCCGGTCCTAATACGAATCAGTGACAACAGCTTCCGGACATAAATTGGTGGTTGCTTTGGGAGGTGCCTCAGGTGCCTGGTATGCTAAATTATTGTTCGACAGGCTCCTCGAACTATCGGATCAGTGGGAACGCATTGGCGTCACCTATTCCGAAAATGCACTGACCAACTGGCAGCTTGAGATCGGCGAAGAGGACTTTCGCACGCGATATCCTTTTGACTTCTACGACAAACAGGATTTCCATGCGCCATTTGCAAGCGGCTCGGCGCGGTACGCTACCATGATCGTCATTCCCTGTTCCATGGGTTTACTTGGCAGGATTGCGCATGGTTATTCTGACGATCTGACCAGCAGGGCCGCTGATGTCATGCTCAAAGAAAGGCGTAAGCTGATCCTCGTGCCCCGCGAGACGCCATTTAATAGTATCCATCTGGAGAATATGCTTCGTTTGACACGGGCCGGTGCGATCATCTGTCCTGCCGTACCTTCCTTATACAGTAAGCCTCAGGATATCCGCCAATTATTACTTACCGTGATTGACCGGGTCCTGGATCTGTCAGGCTTTCAGGTTTCGACGTACCGCTGGCAGGAGTAGCGAGGGTAGCAATGCTCGCATTCAGTTCGAAGCCGATCAGCAGTATCAACACCAGATATTTTATCCAGAGCATGGTGACGATGATTGCACCGATCGATCCATAGACCTTGTTGTAGGTTCCAAACCGGTTAAAAAAGTAGGAAATCAAAAAGGAGAATATCACGATGGTTACTGTCGCCACATTGGTACCGGGTGCAAAAAGGGACAGTTTCTGCCTCGTGGGCGTTCCATAGCGGTAGATGATGGAAACCAACAACCAGACGATCAGCAGGGTGACAAACCAGTGAATACCATACAATCCCCAGCGGGTGAGCCAGAGCATACCCGGCCGTTCTACCAGCTCGGTGACCACCGTATTTCCGAACCCGACCACGATAAAGGAAAGTGTAAGCAGGATCCCGGAGCTGCCGGTGAGAGCGAGAGCCACCAAACGCTTATGGAGAATCGTCCGGCTTTTGAAAGCATGGGTATAGTCTTTTTCGAAACCATGCAACATGGATAACATGCCTTCCGAGGCAAACAAAATGGCCAGAATAAAACCTACCGAAAGCAAATCGCCGCGATGGAGGTCAAAGATCCCCTGGATGACATCGCTGAATAAAAACGAGTCCACATCCTTGGGCAGGACGCCCCGGATGGAGTTATGCCAGGCTAAGATATAAGATTCTACATCCTGCAGCGGGAGAAACGAAATAAGCGTCAGCAAGAACAAAGTGAATGGAAAGATTGCCAGGAAAAAGTTATAGGCGATGCTATTTGCCCTCAGGTTCAGGCGCTCTTCTTTCGCCTCATTCCAAACAAATAGAAATACGGAATAGATGGGTATCCCGACAAATCCGGGAAAACTATGGGTTTTGGACCATCGAATGAATCCGAGTACCCTGGGATGATGGGTGAACCATCGTTTATATTTATTCCAGCGGCCGGTCAATTGCTTTCGTAATGATATCGATAAAAAATGCAGGAACGGGCACACTTTTAAATAGTGTCCTGTCAACAAAACAAAGTTTGATACGGCCTGTGTTCAGGATTTGATTGGCTTCGTTGCGGATTTCTGAGAAGAACACGACAAATTTTCCCTCCAAATGCTGTAAAGTGGTTTCAATGGTCAACAGGTCATCGTAACGTGCAGGTCGTAAATATTTTGTTTCCATACTTACGACAGCCAGGGCCAGCTGATGAATATCCTCCAGATCGCGGTAGCGTACTCCCAGGGAGCGAAGGAATTCGACGCGACCGATTTCGTAAAAGGAAGCATAATTTCCATAATAAACGACACCCATGCGGTCGGTCTCACTATAGCGAACCCGGGTTGTAATAGTATGGGATTGTTTGATCAGGATGCGCTCGTGTTGCATATCGGTTCATTTACCCCCGCAAGATAGGACATGTCATGCAATGCGAGCCTCCCCTGGCTCTGGAAAGCTCATTGGAAGGCAGGGTTATGATGGTATTTTCGAGGGTTTCCGGGTTTAACTGACCGGTGTCACAACTTTTGAGAAATACCTGGGCATGCATAATCTGGTAGCCGTGCTCGATCAATGCTTTTTCGGTAAATGGATTGCGGTCATAGGTCAGGGCGACACCGGGTTTGATGGCCACGAGGTTGCACCCGTCAGTCCATTGTTCCCGTTCCTGGTATGGGGAAATGCCCTGACCGGCATGAATAAATGCAATTTGTGAATTGATCTCGGCATGGAAAAACGCTTCGATCGACGGATAAAAGGCCTGTGCACCGCCCTTCCTGAAAACATTGACATAAGAACTAAGTCCATCCACGACGATGGGTTTGTAGGCGACAATATGTTCTGCTGCGATTTGGGTGAATATGGTATCAATGTGCATGAATGACCGGTCCGGAGGGATTACTATTTGTACCACATTGCGGACGATATTCCGTTCAAATAAGACAGATTTCAAAGCATGGATGGTATGTTCATTCGTACGTTCGGAACTGCCGATCAGTAGGTAATCCTGGTTGAGGATCATCACATCGCCACCCTCCAGGCAAATGGGTTCACCGCGACGGGAAGGCGGAAAGAGGTCCACATGGTTAAGATTGATGACTTTGCCTTCTTCCTTCAACCCCTTGAAATGCGGGTGGGACCAGAAAATGCTGCGGGTAAGGAAATTTTCACGGTAACGGGCCGATTTGGCAGCCTTGGTGATCAGAACATGGTCGTTGATAACTGCGGCAATATCACGGGTGAAAATAAAATTGGGGATGGGGTCAAAATAGATGTAGTCCTCTTCCAGATCATAGCCGGAGATCAGCACTTCGGCTAATTTGGCATCATCGTATTTATTGAACTGCTGTAAATAGGAAGTGGGCAATTCCTCAAAGTCCAGTACCCACTTGATGATGGTTTCCCTCGTCTCCTCATCCTGGCCCAGGGATTCGGCAAGCAACTGCTGGGTCTCGTAAACCTGATCTTCTCCCAGAAATTGTTCCAGCACCCGGCGGAAGATGCGGTGTTCCTGGATCATATGCGGGAGGTATACGATGTCGTCAAACAGTAGTTCATTGGATCGTTTGGGAGACACCCGGCTGATCCCGGAGTCCGGCTCATGGATAATAACCCGTCGTAATGGATCGATCTCAGAATGGACCTGAACCTGAGCATTCATGCTTGTTTAATTTTGGTGTGCAAAAATACCATAATAACCGCTTCGAAGGTTACTGCTTAGGAGGATTCACTCCAGGAAAAGGGATGCCCTGCGTTGAATTTTTTCCGGGTGACGTAATGGACTGTATGAATCACATCGGTGAATCGGAGGATGTCCTTTTTGGATGGCTCGGTCCTGATAGCAGGTATCCTTCATCTTGTCTGTCGGTACGATAGGTTTTTTTCGTATTTTTGATGGTCCTCACAATTCTGAATTATGACCATGCTGAAAAAGCTAAAATCACTCTTTGTCGTTGAAGATGAACATGGTGCATCTGCTGCTAAACCGGTTGAATCCGGAGAGGAAGATATCGTGCCGGAAGTAAAATCAGGCACTGTTATTCCGGACAGTGATGTTTCACCCAGGGCCGATACTTCCGTTGCCGGTGGAAAGGTCTCCGATAAGTTCCTGAATATCCTCCTGGCGGCCATGGATAAGCAGAACCTGGACGGATTTGATTACCTGGAGTACAAACAGTCTCTCCAATCCCTGGATCAGATCAGCATGGATGAGCCGACGAAATACCGGTCCGCTTTTGCCATGGCGCAAACCATGGGAGCCAATGCCTCTAACCTGGTTAAAACGGCACAGCATTACCTGCAGGTATTGGCGGAAGAGGAGAAAAAGTTCGAACAAGCACTGGTGAATCAGCGCAATCTGCAGATCACAGAGAAAGAGCAGAACCTGAAATCGTTTAACCAGTCCATCGCAGATAAGACAAGCCAGATCCAGAAGTTGACGGAAGAGATCAATCAGATCCGGAAAAATATGGAGAATATGACGGGTGAGCTCCAGGAAGCTCAGTTTAAATTGGATTCAACCAAAAATGATTTCCTCATCACCTATCAGTCCCTGGTAGATCATATTCGTAAGGACATCGAAAATATGAATCAATATTTAAAATAAAGTGTTCCATTTCTGCGCACAAGCGAATAAATAAACAATCGAAGCATGAGTGAATTTAAGCCAAAACCTTTTTGGCAACGACCGGAAGGAGTTACCGGAGGAATTATTTTGGCCGGGTTGGTATTAGGAGGAGGTTATCTGATCGCTGCAAATCTGGCAGCGATCGTGGGTCTGTTCAGCAATGTCCTGTATTTGTCGGTTCTGCTTTTAGCTCTGGGTGCGATCATCTTTATGGTGCTTGATCCCAAGATGCGTGCCCTGGTGAGTTATATGTACAAATCCGTGATGCGCTGGATCACCGGATTGTTTGTGCAGATTGACCCGATCGGGATCCTGAAGAGCTACATCGATGATCTGAAGGACAACTTAAGCAAGATGAACAAACAGATTACGCAGCTGCGTGGTCAAATGCATAAACTGAAGGAAATCATCCTGAACAATCAGAAGGAGATCAAATCCAATCTGAGTATGGCCAGTCAGGCCAAGCAAAACGACAAGACTCAGATCATGATCCTCAAGTCCCGCAAAGCCGGCCGACTGAAGGAATCCAATATGAAGCTCGAGGACCTCTACCGCAAGATGGAGATCCTATACCGTGTCCTGAATAAGATGTATGAGAGCTCTTCCATTATGCTGGAGGATGTCCAGGATCAGGTCATGGTGAAGGAACAGGAACGCAAAGCCATCCGTGCTTCCCATTCCGCGATGAAGTCCGCCATGCAGATCATCTCGGGTGACAAGGACCGACGGGCGATGTTTGATCAGGCACTGGAAGCCATTGCGGATGATGTAAGTCAGAAAGTGGGAGAAATGGAGCGATTTATGGAAGTTTCCGAGTCGTTTATGAGTTCCATCGACCTGCAGAATGGTGTTTTTGAGGAAGAAGGCATGAAAATGCTTGAGAAGTGGGAAAAAGAAGGCGCTTCGCTGTTGTTGGGCGATGAAAAAGAATCCCTGCTGTTGCAGGCAAATGACGAGAATGATGTCCTGGATTTGAATGCCCCGGTGAAACAAGCCGTGCGGGCCACCAGTCACAAAAATCAGTATGACTCTTTTTTTGAGTAATCAAAACCTAAATGCAACAAAACTATGGCACAAAGACTAACAACATTTTCGAAATTGGTCATTACCCTGCTGATCCTGGGTGCCTTGTTTTTCCTGTTCCGTTATTTGATGAACAATACGGAATTTGGTAAGAACTTAAGCAATCAGGCACAGTCGAATACCGAGTCGACCTCATCAGGTGACCAGTCCAAAGGCAATACGTCATCCGGTGGTGGCGCTGAATTGACCGGCAATGACGTTTTACGTGTTCAATTGGTTACCTGGGGCGGATATGCTCCCGGTGTCTATTTTAATGAAGGCTCCAATCCATCCACGCGCTCACGTTATTACAAGGATTACGGCTTGAAGGTTAAATTTGAAGTCAATGATGACCTGGGAGCAGCACTGAATGCCTGGATGGCCGGTGAATACGATGTCCTGGTCCAGACAGCTGACGCTTTCCCGTTATATACCGGACCGGCCGATATTGCCCAGTACAAGCCCAAGGCCTTTATGCAGGTAGACTGGTCCCGGGGTGGTGACGCCATCATCGCGAAGCGTGGCATTAATTCCATCAATGACCTGAAGGGCAAGCGGGTTGCCGTTGCCGTTCCATCACCGGCGCAGACCTTGTTGCTTACAGCTCTTGAGGCAGCCGGATTAAAATATTCCGATGTAACCACCATCGAAACCTCCGATAACTTCAAGTCGGCGGATATCTTCAAAGGACCGGACGTGGACGCCGCCGTAGTGTGGGCTCCTTACGACGAGGTCCTGCGGTCGATACCCGGATCAAAAGTGCTGATCACGACCCAAAGCCAGTCCAATATCATCGGGGACATCATGTTCGCCAAAGAAGACTTTATCCGGGCCAATCAGGATAAGATCAATGCATTTTACGAAGGCTGGATGCGCGGAGTAGCCGAAGTCCAGGCCGATGCAGGTAATTACAACAAGGCTGCTAAATTGCTGGGAGAACTGATCAACTTTTCTACGGAAGATGCCGCCGGATCGATGTCACTGGTTCGATTTGCCACCCATGGGGATAATGTCAACTTCTTTGGCCTGAATCCGGACTTCCGTGGTCAGAAGGGTAGCGATATTTACGACAAAATGAACGGTGAATTTGTAAAAATGGGAGTTCTGGAGAGTCAGGCCCCTACCTGGCGTTCTGTGATCAATACGACGGCCATTCAAACGGCTGGCAATAAACTCACTGGTCCCCAGCATGCCGCTGAGAACACGCCGAAGTTTACACCGGTGACCAAAGCCGAGGAAACGGTAGAAGCAGTAGCCAGCAAGCCGATCAGCATCAATTTTGCGAGCGGACAATATGCACTGACGGAAAACGCTAAAACGATCATCGATCTGCAGTTTGCCGAGATAGCCCGGACATTTGCGCAATCACGGATCCGTATCGAGGGTAATACCGACAACGTGGGCTCACATGCCAGCAATGTCGAGCTCTCGAAAAAACGGGCCCAGGCTGTAGCGGATTATTTGCGGACGACCTATGCTCTGGACCCCAACCGGTTTGTTATCCTGGGCAATGGCCCGGATAAACCGGTGGCCGGCTGTGAGTCCAATGCGACTCCTGAATGCAAGGCTAAGAACCGGCGTACCGACTTCCAGATCATTGCAACGAATTGATTGAAAGCATTTACGATAGCAAAGCCGGACAAAAGGATTTTTGGCCGGCTTTGTTGTATATGGAACTGTGGTACGTAAGAATGAATGGTAAAATGTTAATAATTCTCTAAAATGATTGTAATACTATAATCAATAGTAGTAATCAATTTATCTTGGTCTCATTCCTTAACCTAAACGAATTCTTATATGGAGCAGTATCGTCAAGTTTTTGCCAACAACCGGGAGTGGGTAGCCGCCAAACTCAAAGCAGATCCAAATTATTTTGAAGAATTGGCCAAAGGTCAAACCCCGAACTTTCTATACATCGGCTGTGCCGACAGCCGTGTGCCGGCAAATGAGATCATGGGGCTTGCTCCGGGAGATATCTTTGTCCACCGCAACATTGCCAACCTGGTCGTTAACACCGATCTCAATGCCCAGTCAGTCATTGAATACGCAGTCGTTCACCTGAAAGTAAAACACATCATCGTGTGTGGACATTATGGCTGCGGGGGTGTGAAAGGCGCCATGCAACCACAGGACCTGGGAATCCTCAACGGCTGGCTGCGGGAAATTCGTGACGTCTATCGCATTCATAAGAAAGAACTGGACCAGATCGAAGACGAAGAAAACCGTTACCGCCGGCTCATCGAGCTGAACGTTATCGAGCAATGTACCAACGTACTGAAGATCGCCTCGGTACAGAAGATGTACAAGAAGACCGGTTATCCATATGTCCATGGATGGGTGTTCGATTTGCACAATGGTTACCTGGTCGACCTGAATGTTGATCACGAAGCGGTTCTTCACCAGATCGAAGAGGTCTATAACCTGACCGTGTAATACCGGATTCTCTTTGCTTCTAAGATTGTTTCAGAAATTGTACCTTGAAAGCAAATCGACGGAGCATTGAACCTTTTTAAACTGGGCGATGATTTGTCGCCCACGACTAAAATCATTCTGGTCATCTCGGGCATTGGTCTGATCTTGTTGCTTTGGATCTTTTTGACCTATGGTGAGACTCCGATCATGAGTTCGGGGATTTTACCGCCACCCTGGAGGGTGTTCACCGCATTTGGAGACATGTACCGGGATAATGAACTCATCCGGAATACGTGTCTCTCTCTTGGGATGAACCTCTCCGGTTACCTGGAAGCAATATTGTTATCCATACCTCTTGGGTTTCTCATCGGACTCTGGCCGGTAGCCCGGAGTATGTTCCAGCGCCCGGTGGATGCACTCCGGTATGTTCCACTGACCGCCGTGATCGGTTTATTCATCGGCTTGTTCGGTATCGGAATCCCGATGAAGGTTCATTTTTTGGCATTTGGTATTTTGATCTATTTGCTACCGGTAGTCGTCCAGCGTTTGGATGAGGTGGATGATGTCTATCTGAAGACCGTTTACACCCTGGGGGCCAATGCCTGGCAGACCATCCGCACCGTTTATTTTCCGGCGGTCATTTCCAGACTTTCAGATGATATCCGGGTCCTGACGGCCATCTCCTGGACGTACATCATTTTCGCCGAAATGATGGGTAGTGAAGGTGGTATTGGTGCTATGATCTGGAGGGTCGGGCAGCGCCAGGGTCGCTTCGACAAGATCTGGGCGCTTCTGGTCCTGATCATGATCATTGGTATCGTCCAGGACAAACTATTTACCATTGCGGACCGTCACCTCTTCCCGCACAAGTACCAGCAGGCGGAGAGTGAGGCGAAAGGTCAGATGAAGGAGGAGTCGCTATGGTCCGTGATCTGGTCCTACTTGCGGAAGTCCCTGTTCTGGACATTGATTGGCGCCTATCTCTTGCTATTCATTAATGAATTCACCGGAATTATTTCCGGCATACGCATCTTCCACTACCTTTTTGACCGCACAGCCATCGCCGTACACCTCATTATGTGGGTGATCATTGTGGTGAAAGGTCTGGAGTTCTACCGGGAATGGGCCGCCGAGCGGAGAAAATCAAACGTGCAAGCTTCTCAAACCACTTGATGTATGGCATTCGAGAATCACGATACGCAATTAGAGAATATCATTGAACTACGCAACATCAAGCAGAGTTACGATGGTGGCCGGTCTTATATTATTAAGGACCTGAATCTGATCATTGAGGACAAGCCGGACCAGGGACAATTTGTCGTTATCCTGGGCATGTCGGGCAGTGGAAAATCAACCATCCTGAGATACATCGCCGGTCTGCAAAAGCCGACGGAAGGGGAGGTCTTGATCAAAGGCAAACCGGTGGATCAGTCCAGCCGTGTGAGCATGGTTTTCCAGCAATATTCCTCGTTGCCATGGATGACCGTACTCGATAATGTCGGACTGGCGTTGCGCTATCAGGGGGTTGATAAGGTGGAACGCGATAAAAGGGCCATGGAATTGATCGAAATGGTTGGCCTAAAGGGGCACGAGTGGAAATACGCTCAATACCCTACCTTGTCGGGTGGTCAATTACAACGGGTAGCCATCGCGCGCAGCCTGCTGGCCAATCCGGATATCCTCTTGATGGATGAGCCCTTTGGCGCTCTGGATATCCGCACTCGTTTGCAAATGCAGGATCTGCTTCTGGAGATATGGAACAAATTCCATCCTACCATCGTATTCGTGACCCATGACATCCGTGAGGCAGTTTACCTGGGAGATGACATCTACATCATGAAAGCGCAGCCCTCCCGTTTTGTCGAGCACATCCATGTCGATCTGCCATTACAGAGGGGCATCGATATCAAACGGTCACAGCGGTACACCGACCTGGTGTTTGAAGTGGAAGACAAGATGATGCAGGTGGCGGGAATGCATTAACGTGTTTAAGTGTTTAAGTATTCACGTGTTTAAGTAAACCAAATACCCGACACCGCAACCTGATACACACATTAAGCCCTCTACTTAATGTACTCGTCAACCTTATTTTCAGCGGGTCCCCGGTAATAAAAAGCTTCGGCCCAACCTAGACCGAATTTATCACCCAGCTCACGGTCGGAAGGGATGCCGCGTGACCGCTTTGAGTCGCGATCCAGGACATAGTGTTTGATGTAATTGCGGTCTGCTTCGTCGTCTGAGCTGCCGAGAAGGTCCAGTTGTTTGCCTTCGGATGCCAGACGCTGACGCAGTCGGGAACCGTTATGGCCGGCTGGCCCCTGTGAAGTATTGGCCAGGTTTGCTGCGACTTTTGTGTCGATGTGATCGCTGATGTCCACGATGCGGTTGACCAGTTGCGGACCTCGTGCGAAATAGTACATTTCCTGAACCGAATGCGGTTGTAACCCGGCATCAAAATGCTCCGGATAATCCAGTCTCCCTCCGGACATCCATCGAGCTGCTTCCCAGGCTTTGGCGGTGACATAATGATCGGGATTCTCTTCATAGTGCCCGGAAGGATCATAACATACGATGGTGTCGATCTTGAGCATCCGGATCAGGAAGATCAGCCGGGAGCGGATCTCGACCGGGCTGACATTGTCCAGGCGATGGTTGCGGTAGTATAAATTGTAGACTTTCTGGAGCCCCAGAGCTTTGGCTACCCCCTGCGTATCCTTCTCATTGTTCAAGATCACCTCGCCGACCGTGGCACCTGCACCGGCATGGTCGTCATTGGTCATCTGGATCAGGTAGCCGGTATATCCTTCCGCAATGAGTTTAGCTACCGTGCCAGCGGCGAAAATGGGAATGTCGTCAGAATGGGGTTGGATGGCAGCCAATACTTTCCCTGCATGCGGTTTGCCGGGCTGTGATTTCTCAATCACCAGGTCTTCTGCTTCGGCAAAGGTTCGTTGCTGGTAAGGCAGAGGGAAGAAGGGCAGGGCGATCCCGCTCTGCAGGAAGGTGCGACGTTCCATGTTTTCTTTTTTACAAGATACTATTTTTGAGATTCGGTAAAGGCAATTCGATTAACCACAAAGGCACCTGGTTCACGAAGGTGAAAGGCTTTTGTTACTGATCAGAAACGAATCAATACAGCGCATCGAATTTGAGAACTTCGTGTAATTCATGGCTAAACAGACACGAGTACTAATGAACACTTCTAAACGTGGATAAATCCCTTATCTTCATTTCGTAAACCAAGAAGACGAAATCTCCTATGAAAAAGCTATTAGCCGTTGGCCTGTTTACGGCCTTGATAATCAATTGCCTGACAGCACAAGTGGATCTTAATCCCAAGCGATTTGCATTTGATCCGCAACTGACTTATGATGCTGCAATCAAATCACCTGCACAATTTTTGGGTTATGAACCGGGAACCCGGTTTACGGTGTACGATCAGGTAGTCGATTATTGTGCTACCCTGGGAGATGCTTCTCCCAAAGTCATCTATCATGAATACGGCGAAACCTACGAGCACCGTCCTCTGGTTAACCTGATCATCACCTCGGAAGCCAATATGGCTCGTCTGGAGGAGATCCGGCAGTTGCACATCAAGGCGGCTGAAGGGACGCTTACTGCGACAGAGAAAGAAGCATGGCTCCAGCTGCCCGTTATCGTCACCATGTCGTTTAACATTCACGGGAATGAAGCTTCTTCAACCGAGGCGGCGATGCAGATCGCTTACCGGCTGGCTGCCGCCCAGGATGGGGATACGAAGGATTTGCTGGATCATGGCATCTACAACCTGTTTGTTTGCATCAACCCGGATGGCCGGGACCGTTATGTGTACTGGTACAATTCCATGCGCCGTAACATCACCGGGGTCGAACCAGCGGATATGGAACATTACGAACCGTGGCCCGGAGGACGGACCAATCATTACTGGTTTGATGTAAACCGGGACTGGGTGTGGGGTGTCCATCCGGAAGCCCGCGGACTGACAGAGGAATACCAGCGCTGGATGGGCCAGGTCCACGTCGATTACCACGAGCAAGGCTATAATTCCAATTACTTTACGGTGCCGGGCACTACGCCACGGAATAAGTTTTTACCCGATCGCTACGAAGCCTGGGCCGATACCTTCGGCAGGGCTAATGTGAAGGCGTTTGATGCGCATAAAATCAACTACTTCACACGCGATGCCTTTGACTTTTTCTACCCGGGCTACGGCTCCAGCTATCCAAGTGTAATGGGATCCATTGGCATGCTTTGCGAGCAGGGAGGCATCGGCGCCGGCATAGCCATCACCACGGATGATGATTATGTCCTGATCTTCAAACAGCGGGTCTGGGATCATTATACGACTGCTCTGGCCACCATGGGACGTTCGGTAGCTAATCGCGTCGCCCTGCGTCAGTATAGCCTGAATGCCTGGGACCCGGCGAATAACAAATCCCCGGAGAAATATTATTTCCTGCGCGACGACCAGGGCAAGGGATATCTGCACGATGTACTGGCTATCCTGATGCGTCAAAATATACGCGTAGATCGTTTGACTCAACCGGTCACCGTTCCTGCGGCGATCAGTTACCGCGACGGAAAAGCCAGCAAAGCTGTCTTTGATGCCGGTACCTATGTTGTTCGTGCTGACCAGCCTCGTTATCTGATGATCGCCACCATCCTGGACCGCCAGATGGAGATCGAAGACTCGGTGATGTACGATATGGCCACCTGGTCGATGCCGCTGGCTTACAATCTGGATGCTTATAACTGCCGTCAGATGTTATCGTTGAAATCCGAACCGGTGACTACTTTGCCGGCCCTGCCCAGTGGCATGACGGGCGCTGCCAATGCCTATGCTTATCTGATTGACTGGGATCAGCGCTATGCACCTACGGCCCTGGCCTTGCTGTGGGAGAAAGGTTATCAGGTCCGTAGTTCCCAGGAGCCCTTTTCCGATGGAACGACCACTTATCCGCAGGGAACGCTGGTTATACTAGCCGGCCGTAATCTGGGAAAAGAGGATGTCATTGCAGCTGACATGAAATCTGTTGCCATGGAAGCGCAGGTGGAAATTAAGGCCATCGGATCCGGTAGGATGGTCGAAGGAATGGACCTCGCTTCCCGGTACAGTCATCCCA
The DNA here is from genome assembly GCA_020636135.1 of Lewinellaceae bacterium. Classification (NCBI taxonomy): domain Bacteria; kingdom Pseudomonadati; phylum Bacteroidota; class Saprospiria; order Saprospirales; family Lewinellaceae; species Lewinellaceae bacterium. The sequence continues at coordinate 3,050,343 of JACJYK010000001.1, read as the reverse complement.
TCGAACAGCCCAAAGTGGCTATGCTGGTTGATGATCCTTTCTCTTCCCAGACGGTAGGCCAGATATCTTGGTTATTTGACCAGGAGACCAAACTGCCGGTTCAGCGGGTGCGGGGAAGTGTGCTGATGCAGTCCTCGTTGCCCAAATTCGGTCAGCGTTATGGCTATGTGGATCTGAATGATTACAATGTGCTGATCCTCGCAGGAGGTGGAAACGGCTTGAATGAAGTGTTTGCCAAGGAAGATGCAGGCCAGTTAAAAGCATGGATCCAGGCCGGAGGAACCGTGATTGCAACCGAGAGTGCGGTTAACTATTTTACCAACAACGACGAAAAATCTATTTGGCCCAAAGTAACCATGACCAAGTCCCCAAAGGATACGACCAAAACACTGATGTATTTGCCTTACTCTGAGCGGCAGGATTATTTCGGTAAGAAACGCATCCCGGGTTCTGCCCTGAACGGCCTGGTCGATAACACCAATCCGTTGGCTTTCGGGGTTAAAAAGGAAGTTTATTCGTTGAATTTTGGACCGGAAGCCATCAAACCGGCGCCTGAGTTGCAGACTGTGGGCTACTATGTGCAGGATTCGAGTCAGGTCCTCGCCAGCGGGTATGCGGACACGGCAAACCTTAAGGTTTTGGCAGGGAATGCATTTGCAGCGGTAGTGCCTCTGGGACGCGGTAAGATCGTCTTGTTGCCCGATAATACCCAGTTTCGAATGTTCTGGCGGGGTACCAGCCGCATGATGCAAAATGCGGTGATGGTGGTGCCTGGGTATTAAAGGGTTAAACCTATTATTTCCGGGTAGAAAAAATGACTGTGAATGAATTAGTCGACCTTTGGGTTAAATAGAAAATTACGATCTCTCCCAAAATTTCAGTGGTCCACCTTCTGCTTCGTGGACTAATTTATAGGATTTTGGTACTTCTTTTAAAAAACCATAATAGGTAACCAATCTTGTCCCTTGAGGCATTGAATCCAATTCTTCCCGCATGTATTTCACATAGTCGTCGTACAAATGGCGGCCAAGGTCGGTGGATTGATCAATCGGATCATCCTTGCAAATATTTTCGTGGAAAGCATTAAAAAAGTAAAATGATTTAAATTCTGAAAAAGGTATGTCTAAAATATTGGCATTTACCATGCTTACGCGATCAAGTTCATATCTTTCAATCACCTGATTGGCTATTTCGCACAGATTGGCCCTCTGTTCCACGCCTATATATTCTCCTTTTGTCCATGAGGAGCCGATCATGCAAAATTTTCCAACTCCGGCACCGATATCGAGGATAGGATTACTTTTCTCACAGAGGAAATCAGAAGCTAATTTTGCCACTTTTACGGATGTAAAGTGCAGGTCGGATAATTTCCGGATACTTTTCGGATAAACTTTATCAAATTCATTGTCTGATATATCTTTATTCGATTTAATGCGTTTAAATAACATGAATGGCTACCTCCAAGCCAGAATTTATAAGCCACCTGCTATCGAGAAACTATTCCTTGACCACTGAAACGGTAGAGGACTGGTAACTGCTATTGCTCATGGTAAGGCTACTATTCCAAAATAACAAGGCCAGAAATAATAGGTTCAGAAGTTGCTTCCTGTTTAAGCAATTGTTTAATAAAGAAAATGTTTTGGGGAAAATGCATAATCCATTCTAGCCACTAGCCCCTTAACCACCTGGTCCTAATTCAAAACCTAAATCCGGTGCTCAAAATTAGAAAGATATTTCTAAAAGTTATTTAGCTGCAGTGCAGTCTTGAACTGGACCTGGTGCTTGGGTAGTGCTGAAATCCTCGGTTTTTATCGAGCACTTTCCGGTAATAATGTAGAGGTCAGCTGGTAGGATGATTCAGAATGCAGTGATGGTGGTGACGGGATTCTGAGATTTTGACCGGATTGGATAACCATCTTGCTTGATTTGGTGTTCTACTTAAAGAAGATTGCCTTTTTGGTTAACCAAAAAATTGAAACCATGTCCGAGCTAACGCAAATCCCGAATCAGTTGAATGTCTATTATCTTCCTGATTCAGAGACATCTAAACAGACCCTGGCGATCCTTGGGGAATCCAGAGTGCCGGTGCATACGGTCAATTTATTGCTCGATCCATTGACGCCTACACAATTGGAGGAAATTCTTGATGGGTTGGGAATGCATCCGGAAGCATTGGTTTGTAAGGAGTCTCAGGAGTACAAAGAGTTATTCCCGGAGGTAGACCTGGATACGGAAGATTGGCTCACGCTGATCAGCAAGCATCCTGAGATTATCCGTCAGCCAATCGCCCAGCGTGGCCGAAAAGTTATGCTGGTCAAGGTGCCTACGGATATTCTGAAAATGCTTGAAGTGCAGATGAACTAGTGCAGAGGAATAAAAATTCCTGAATCTAATTCACTTATTAGCCTGTAGTCCGCTGAATGATTATTCAGCTTTAACCATCTCTTCGAAGGATGAGTACATCCACTCCTGGATCATCTGAGGGCAAGGATCCTCAAAGGTTTTGTGTATATACTCGTTCGACTGGGCGTCGTAATCGTAATCTTTTTCCCATTCCGCTGCATGTTCCATCAGTTCGTCAATGGCATCCATGATGTAGTTTGCTTCTTCGTCCGACATGGTAGGATGGATCGACATGCGCACCCAGCCTGGTTTATGCGTCAGATTACCACGGGCGATCTCCCGGAAAATGGCCATTGATACATCCTGATTGATGTGCAACAGGTAATGCCCATAGGTACCGGCACAGGCACAACCACTGCGCACCTGAATTCCAAAACGATCATTCAGAATCCGCGCTGCCAGGTTGTAGTGCACCCCATCAATATAAAAAGCAATGACACCGAGCCTATGCTGATGTTCTCCAGCCAGGACATGAATTTTGGGTTGGCGGGCTAACCGGTCAAAGACGATTTTTAACAACTCCTCTTCTCGTTGCAACATGCGTTCCACACCCATTTCTTCTTTTAACTGAATGGCCATAGCTGCTTTGATGCCCTGCAGGAAGGGTGGGGTGCCACCATCTTCCCTTTCTTCAATGTCTTCAAGGTATTCGTGGAACTTCCAGGGATTCGTATACAGGACGGTTCCCCCGCCAGGCTGATCGGGGATCCGGTTGGTATATAATTTCTGGTTGAATACCAGAACACCTGGGGTGCCTGGTCCGCCCAGGAATTTATGCGGCGAAAAATAAATCGCATCGAGGTGAGCACCCTGCTCCTTTGGATGCATGTTCATCTGTACATACGGTCCGGAACAGGCAAAATCTACAAAGCAATAACCACCCGCTTGATGGATCATTTTTGCCATCTCATGGTAGGGTGTCATGATGCCGGTTACATTGGAACAAGCCGTCACGGCAGCAATTTTCATGGGCCGGTCCTGGTAATTCTCAATCAGTTGGGCAAAGTGATTCAGGTCAACCAGTCCATCCGGTGTAGCCTGGATGATCTCAACATCACAGACCGTCTCCAGCCACGAAGTATGATTCGAATGGTGTTCCATATGGGTAATGAACACGATGGGCCGGTCGTTGGCCGGTTTCAGACTCCGGTACAGGGAGCCATTTTCATTGAGTTTAAGGTATTCCAGTGAGCGCTCAGGGACTTTGAAGCCCAGGATGCGTTGAAATTTATTGATGGCGCCGGTCATTCCGGATCCGAAGTAAACGAGTACATCTTCTTCATTGGCACCAACATGCTTTTTAATGATTTTCTTGGATGCTTTGTAAGCCTGCGTCATCAGCGATCCGGTAACGGTAGTTTCCGTATGCGTGTTTCCCACATAGGGATACATCTCCGCCAACCGGTCTTCGATCGGTCCAAACAGGCGCCCGGAAGCCGTCCAGTCTGCATAGACGATGGGTTTAGAGCCATAAGGGGTCTCGAATAGATGATGGTAGCCAATGGTGTGTTCACGATAAGGCTTGAAAAAGGATTCGGACATGATGTGTTTACTTCTTATCTGCTAAAATACGAAATTAACCATTGCAGCATTGTGATGGGATTCACGGGAGGGAGATGAGGTGTTGTGGTGTGGTTTTATGGTATTATGGTATTGTGGTGTTGTGGATGTTGGGTGAAAGGTTGTTGAATGTTTCGTTTCTAAATGTAAGGATGTAAGGATTTTGGATGTGTGGTTTTGTGGTTTTGTGGTTGAATGGTATTAGCAAAACTGTCATTCCGAACAGATTTGCAACGCAAATCGTCGTGAGGAATCGCTTATTACCGTCGATGCCAGCATAAAGTTATAGGCTCCATCCTCGTTTTTTAGGTTCAGGATGCAGGGTTTCCATTTGCAGTTTTTGTGCTAACGTGCTTCCCCGGCATAACTGTCATTCCGAACAGATTTGCAACGCAAATCGTTGTGAGGAATCGCTTATTACCGTCGATGCCAGCATAAAGTTATAGGCTCCATCCTCGTTTTTTAGGTTCAGGATGCAGGGTTTCCATCTGCAGGTTTTGTGCTAACGTGCTTTCCCGGCAAAACTGTCATTCCGAACAGATTTGCAACGCAAATCGTTGTGAGGAATCGCTTATTACCGTCGATGCCAGCATAAAGTTATAGGCTCCATCCTCGTTTTTTAGGTTCAGGATGCAGGGTTTCCATCTATATGTTTTGTGCTAACGTGCTTTCCCGGCAAAACTGTCATTAGAACCCAAAAACGAACGACGCAATCCGTTTTGCATAACCTCAACGGACAGCGTCGGCACGCTCCGAGATGCCTCGCTGAGACAACTCCTAATGAGTGAGGTGCCAGCGAAGTAATCCGTTACACATAATGTAACCAATAGAAGTCATTGGTCCCTGTCACAACAGGCTCCGGATCTCCTCCCGGGTAAGTGGAGGCAGTTCGTCGTCAATCAGCCCACTGTTTAGTTGCCATTTATCTGCCTGCAAATGCAGGATCTTCTCTTCAATGGTTTCCGAAGTGATGAACCGGATGACATGTACCGGCTTTTCCTGGCCAATGCGATGAGCCCGGGCAATGGCCTGCTCTTCAGCATGTGGATTCCACCAGGGATCCAGTAAAAAGACGTAATCCGCGGCGGTCAGATTCAGTCCCGTTCCACCAGCCTTCAGAGTAATCAGAAAGATGGTTACTTTCGGATCTTGCTGGAACCTTTCGACTGCGGCCTGCCGGTCCCCGATCGATGAGCTTCCGCTCAACCATGCATACTCAAAATCTTGGGTTTCCAGCCATTCGCGGTACAACATCAGGTGTTTTTCGAAGCTGCTGAAGACCAGCACTTTGCTTCCCTGGTCGTGGATTTGTCGGAATTCTTCCAGGACAGCCTGCATTTTCGCACTGGGAATGTTATCGGCACCGACCAAAGACGGGTGGCAGGCGGTTTGTCTGAGTTTCATCAATACCCTCAATGCCTGAAAGGTGTATTCATGGGTGGGCTCTATAGCGAGTAATTCATTGCGTGCCGCCGATTTGGTCTTCTCATAGAGCTCCGCTTGAGGGTCATCCATTTCAACCCAGAGCACCTGACGCGTTAACGGTGGCAGTTCCGGGGCTACTTCTTTTTTCCGGCGCCGGAGAAAATAAGGAGCAATCAGTTCACGTAGTCGCGTTTTGACCTCGGCATTCCCCTCCTTTTCGATCGGGTTTTGATATTGTTTCTGGAACCCCTGATAGGAACCCAATAAGGGAGCATTGGCAAAATTGAAAAGACTCCACAACTCGGACAGGTTGTTCTCAACGGGTGTGCCACTCAAAGCCAGCTTCCGGCCGGTTTGTAATTTCCGTACTGTGCGGGAAATATCAGAACTGCGATTTTTAATGTGCTGGCTTTCATCGAGGATGACAAACTCCCACTTCAGGGGAGCCATCCAGTCTGCATCTTCCCGTAAGGTGTGGTAGGTTGTCAGTACAATATCATGTGCCAGGATTGCCCGGCAGTCTTTGGATCGTTTCGGTCCGGTATGGATATAGACGAAAAGGCCCGGAGCAAATTTCGCAATCTCTTTTCTCCAGTTGTGCACCAGTGAAGCGGGTACCACGAGCAGCGCCTGGAGCGGCAGAATGGTTTGGGTATAACTGGTATCAAAAAGACTTAACTGACAAGCCGGTGAACTCAGTGTTTCATCGGCTACCGGGATCATGGCCTTCTTCAATTGTTTGTAGTGACCCAGTGCTGCAATTGCCTGCAACGTTTTACCCAACCCCATATCGTCTGCCAGGCAGGCCCCGCGCTTTTGTTCCCACAGATGCAGGATCCAGCGTACACCTTTCATCTGGTAAGAACGGAGATCTGCTTTTATCCATTCGGCACCTTGCCACGCAGGGTAAGTGTTGAAGTGCTGAATTGGAGTTTTAACGGAATCACGTATGATATCGAGTGATTCCAGTAAATGGATTTGCACGGCATGAATACGTAACGAGTCTCCTGATGAAGCTTCTGAATTTTCTTCCTGGTGTAATAAAAATTCGGCCAGCTCCCGGTACCGGGTCAGCCATGCCGGTGGAATCAGAAATGCCGGTCCATCAGGTAACTGATAGTATTCTAATCGCCGGCGGATAGCCTCTGCAAATGCTCTGAAAGGAATTTGATGGAGCCCTACCTGGATATTAATGGTCACGTCAAACCAATCACCGGACTGTTTTGAAGTTGTGGCAATTGAAGGTGGGTGAGGGACTATTGGAGTATTGCTTTCAGGATGGGTCCATTCACAAAAGATGCCATGTTCTTTCAGTGATGTGGTGTTTTCCCGGAGGAAGTTCACCAAATCAACAAATGCTGCAGATTCAGGCCAATAGAAATGGGGTTGTTCCATCACCAGCCCCAAAGACTGTAAAAAATCAATGGTGGCTTGTTCCTGCCCGGTATTCCGGATGATCTTAACGATGCGGACTTCCTCATCCATGGATTCCGGAATGATGATCTTACTCCGGATCTGTTGCTTGTCTCCCATTAAAAAGTGAGCGTCCGGGTAATCAAATTGCAGACGCATCAGGATTCGTCCATCAAATAAATGCCGGAAGAATGAGAGCTGGCTGCTGTTCAACTGGGTCTGTTCTTCCCAGCGAAAACCTTCAGTGGTAACCTGGGCATCGCGGTCAATATTCTTCTTTAAGAATTGATGGTACCAGGTTCGTTCATGTTGTTTCTGGACCTCAAGAATGTCTTTTTGACGGAAGGGCAGTAGCATTTTGCCATTAATGCCTGGTAGCCGGTAGATGATACGCTGGTGTGCGAACCATGCCGGGGTGGAGTAAGCCAAAGGGATAATCGCAGTGTGTTCCAGCAATTGGTTCTGATCGTCGCGCAGCAGAAGCTGATAAGATAATCCGAAAGTGTGCCTTGAAAGGTGCAGGGTACCCTGGGCAGGGGCAGGTGCGAAGGAGAGCAGGTGATGTGCCAGCACCGGTTTAGAAGCAGCATCCCGGCTTAACCATACGTCATGTTTCTGGGCTAGTTGATAAAACTGATCCAGGTGCCGGGTGATGTATTTTTCAATACCCTGCCGAACTTCCTTTTCAGCCCATTGCTCTGCAAGCGATAATTTTTTCCGTTTTACGGTGCGACTGAAATTTTCATCCAGCGCCTCGTACTGCAGCTTTTCACTCCATTCCAGAAGCCGGATCACGTATTCGTCGGCCTGGATCTCCCATTCGGTCAATTGTGCTTTGGTGATACGACGCAGTAGATCCTTTGGTTGGCCTTCGTGATCCAATTCTGCCAGCCAGGCTTCCGGTACCCAGATTTCTTCGAAAAGCAGATACAAATTAAATACGATCACATGTCCCATCTCGTCACACCCTTTTTCAAATCGGGCGGCTAATGTACGCGTTTATGTTTTGAAGGAGGCAGTTCCTAATTGGTATTAGCAGTTCGCTGTTAGGTGTTTGTTGTAGGTAGTTCGTTGTTTGTATACCGAACACGAAAACACGTTTTCCATAAATGCAAACTGCCCGGCACATCAGGTATGAATGTACCGGGCAGTTGCGGTTCAAACGGTTCGTTTGAATGATTTACTTCAGGGTGAACTCAGAGCTTCCTGCAAGGAAACCTTTGTTAAAGATTTCAATTTTATAATCACCGGGCTGGAAGTCGATGTTCGGTGCCCAGTCCAGGCAAGCATTGGCCTCTTCGTTGTTGTATTGCAGGCCTTTGATGTGTGTGTAAGGCACCTGGTCTCCCGTGGCCTGATTGACCATGATTCCTGAACCGAAGTTCTCAAAGGCCATGGTTTCACCGGTAGGATTGATGATGCGGATGAAGAATTGCTCGATGCCTGGCTCAGACACTTTGTTCTCTTCAGCCGTAAAGCAGATGCTCAACTGATTTACTTTGGTGGCACGAGCTTTTTCACGCTGTTTACCGCTTTCTTTTACCATGATGCCTTTTACCATGATCTTGTCAACATCGATAACCGATGCAACATTGACTTTGGAAGAAAGGTCTGCATTTTCTTTTGACAAGGTTTCTTTTTCGCTCATCAGCGCTGCCTTGGCAGTCTGCAATTCGTCGTTGTTCAGACGCTCGTTCTCATATGCGGTGCTCAGGTCGGAATTTTCACGGGACAGGTTCTCATTCTGTGCTGTCAACGTAGCATTATCCTGAGTGAGTTGCTCGATTTGAGCGATGTATTGTTCTGCCTGCTCACGCAATTTTGATAGTTCAGCGCGAGCTGATTTCAGGTCTGAGCCGTTTTTAATCAATCCGGCGATCTTATCTTTCTGAACTTTCAGTTCTTCTTTTTGCGACTCAATCATTTGATTAAGTTCGGAGTTGTTGCCGCGCATTTCTTCCAGATCGGAAAGCGCTTCGTAGTATTGTTTCTCAAGTTCTGACTTGAGTTGTTCGGTTTCGGTCAGGCTTGCTACCTGTTGTTCAATTTTCTTGTTTTTCTGAGAGTGGTCGATCAGGAGATACGTATTGGCAGCTAATGAAGCCACCAGTAAGATCCATAGCAGGGTGGAGAAATTTTGCTTTTTAGCCTCTGACATAATTTCACAGTTTTAATTTAAGTCTTATTTTCATTCTAACGAACGGCAAAATCCGTCCATTGTGCTATATAACTGATTTTCCCACGAAAAAATTATCCTTCCATGGCCATTTCCATTGATTTTTCCAAAATCTTGTTCTTCGATATTGAAACTGTTTCACAAAAAGCTGTCTTTCAGGATCTTGATGAGCGGATGGGCAAGCTGTGGGCGCACAAAGCCAAGCATGTTTTGCGTCAATACGATGAACCGTTGACGGAAGATGAAGTAGAGGGAGCTTACCAGGACCGGGCTGCCATATTCGCAGAATTCGGAAAAGTATGTTGCATTTCAGTCGGTTTTGTCTCCCGCCAGGAAGGTCACGAGGTTTTGCGGATCAAGTCATTTGCCGGAGCGGATGAGGAGCGTGTCCTGCGAGAATTCAAAGACCTGCTGGACCAGTTTTATTATGACGTTGATAATCACTATCTGTGCGGTCATAACATCAAAGAGTTTGATGTACCTTATCTGGCCCGCAGAATGATGATCCTGGGTATCCCGCTTCCCAATCTGCTGAACCTGCATGGCAAGAAACCCTGGGAGACCAAATACCTCGTAGACACGATGGATCTGTGGAAGTTTGGGGATATCAAACACTTCACGTCGCTGGACTTGTTAGCAGCTTGTTTTGACGTTCCTACACCCAAAGGAGATATCGACGGCAGCCAGGTAGGGAGGGTCTTCTGGATCGAAGGTGATTTACCCAGGATTCAGGAATACTGCCAAAAAGACGTGGTGACCGTAGCTCAGATCCTCAGAAAATTTTCATTTTTGCCCTTGTTTTCTGATGATCAAATCAAAATGCTTACATGACACACCTGATAGCGCCCTCGATCCTGGCCGCTGATTTCACCCGCCTGGGTGAGGATATTCAAATGTTGCAGAACAGTGAAGCCGACTGGGTGCATGTTGATGTCATGGATGGCCGGTTTGTTCCGAATATCTCGTTTGGGATGATGATTGTCAAAGCCATCCGGCCGTTGACTACCAAGCCGCTGGATGTCCATCTGATGATCGTTGAGCCGGAAAAATACATCGATGCATTTCGGGAAGCCGGGGCAGATCACATCATCGTTCATTACGAGGCTTGTCCGCATCTGCATCGTACCATTCAGCAGATCAAAGAGTCCGGTGCCAGCGCGGGTGTAGCGATCAATCCCCATACCCCGGTAGCTTTGCTCGAGGATATCCTGGAAGACCTGGACCAGGTGCTGATCATGTCGGTGAATCCGGGATTCGGCGGTCAGAAATTCATTTATCAATCCCTGAAGAAAATAGAACAACTGAAATACCGCCTCTTGGAGCGCAATCTCAAAGCGCTGATCTCCATTGATGGAGGTGTCGGATTGCACAATGCCGGCAAGATCCTGGAAGCTGGTTGCAACGTGCTGGTTGCAGGCAGCACGGTCTTCAAAGCACCGGATCCCACAAAAATGATTGCTCAACTTAAGCACATCGGTCGTGATGCACTCCTGGCCTGATCGAAGATGGTTCATTGCATTCATCTGCATCCTCTGGGCTTCTCTGGGGATTGCCCAGCAGGCAACAGTTCATGGCCAGGTGAAGGATTCGCGTACATCTGGTCCGGTAGAGTTGGTTACCATTTACATTCAAGGCACCCAACAGGTTACGGAGACGGACGCACGCGGTAATTTTTCGCTGGAGATACCTGCGGATACCATTATTACTTTGGTATTCACCAGACTCGGTTATGAAGATAGCAAAAGACAAATCGGGCCTTTTGTGTCTGGCAGAAGGGTACGCGTAGATGCTTCCCTGGCGCCCACCGACCAGGAGATTGAAATCGAGGTCAAGGCAAACCAGATCCAGAATGCCGGCACGGTCCGTCAGGAGGTAGACGTATTAAAAACGTTGCCTACCACGACGGGAAACCTGGAAAGCGTACTGCCACACATCGCCCTGGGTACCAGTTCCGGGAGTGGGGGAGAGCTTACCTCACAATATTCGGTCCGGGGAGGAAATTACGATGAAAACCTGGTCTATGTCAACGACTTTGAGATCTACCGGCCCCAATTGATCCGCGCCGGACAGCAGGAAGGACTTAGTTTTCCCAATATCGACCTGATCCGGGACCTGCAATTTTCTTCCGGTGGATTTCAAGCCAAGTATGGCGACAAGTTGTCATCGGTATTGGACATTAGCTACAAGCGTCCTGATTCGACGCATTATTCTGTAGGAGCCAGTTTGTTGGGTGGCTCGTTTCATTGCGAAGGCTCCAGAGTGCTGGGGGACGACAACTACCGCCGTTTCCGCTATTTATTGGGCGCACGTTATAAGGATACCCGGTACATTCTTGGTTCACTGGATCTTTCCGGAGAATATACTCCGAACTTTGCCGATGTCCAGGGCTACTTCACGTATGACCTCAATCGCAAATGGCAATTGGGTTACCTGACGAACTACAACCGCAGCGAATTTCAGTTCCGTCCCGTGGAGCGTAGCACGGCTACAGGATTGATCGATTTTGCCTTGCGCCTGTATGCCGTATTTGAGGGACGGGAGCGCGACCAGTTTACGACGACCATGAATGGCCTGAGCCTTACCTATCTTCCGGAACGTGATGTCAACCCTTTATTCCTCAAATTTCTGGCCTCGCACCAGTCCAGCCGCGAACTCGAGACCATCGATATTGAGGGCGCCTACCGCCTGAGTGTGATCGAGACCGACCTGGGAGCTGATGATGCCGGTAAAGAACTGTTGACTCTGGGTACAGGAATCCAGCATCAGTACGTACGGGATTATCTTGAATCGGATATCTACACGTTGCAACATAAGGGAGGCATCGAATACGGCACCGGGGGAAATACCCAGTTTATCCAGTGGGGAGTCTCGGCCCAATACGAAGACATAGCAGACCGCATCAACGAATGGGAACGCCTTGATTCAGCAGGATTTTCCTTGCCCTACGATCCGGAATCGGTGCAGGTGGATTACAATCTTAAAAGTACCAATAGCCTGATGTCTTCCCGGTTTTCCACATTTGTCCAGAACACCTGGAGCCGTCAGAGTGCACAGATGGAATCGCAGTTGACTTATGGAGCCCGGTTGAGTTACTGGACCCTGAATAACGAGTTACTCTTTTCTCCCCGCCTACAATGGCTGGTAAAACCATTGCAGTGGGATCGCAACATTTCTTTCCGACTGGCTGCCGGTATTTACGATCAGCCGGCTTTCTATCGTGAGCTGCGGCGTCCTGATGGCACCCTGAATCGGGACATTCGCGCCCAAAAGTCTGCCCACATCCTGGCAGGATGGACCTGGGACTTTGAGATTGGCAAGAAAAACCCCACACCGATCCGCTTCATCAGTGAGATCTACTACAAAAAATTGTGGGACCTGATCTTTTACGATATCGACAACGTGCGTATACGATACTATGGCGAAAATGAGGGCAAAGGATATGTGATGGGCTGGGATATGCGCTTTAACGGAGAATTTGTTTCTGGTGCAGAGAGCTGGATCAACCTGTCCTTTCTCCGGGCTCGCGAGCAAATCGATGGAATCACCCATCTGGAACGCAAGGTAGGCAGCAGTGAAGGTACACCGGTTAAAGATGTTCCCCGCCCAACCGACCGGCTGGTGCAGGCTTCCATTTTTTTTCAGGATTATCTGCCCCGCAATGAGAATTTCAAGGTGCACCTCAACCTGACCGTAGGTACCGGTTTGCCCTATGGGCTGAAGGACAACAACCGCATTTATCGCAATACCTATCGCTTTCCGTTGTATCAGCGTGCCGACATTGGTTTTTCCTTTTTATTGTGGAATGCCAGCTGGCGGGAACGCAAACCAAATCACTGGCTGCGATTTACGGATAATACCTGGCTGAGTATTGAGGTGTTCAACCTGATGGGCCAGCAAAATGTAGCCTCCCAGACCTGGATCAAATCCATTTACAACGTGCAATATTCCATCCCCAATTATCTGACCAGCCGAAGGGTAAACTTAAGGGTGAAAATGGATTTTTGAATCTGCAGATCAACAATTTGCGATCATTCAATGCTTTCTGACCGCCATAGCAGGAAAATGAAACAGTGATTTCAACTTTCCGCAAATAATTCCATTTTTGTATTGGACTTAAACTTGTATGACATGCGCACAGCTCTGACCGTTTTTGCCAGCCTCCTGGCGTTTTTACTATGTGCCCAGCCCCAGCAAATGCTGCTGACCGGAGCCTGGGAGATCAAAGGCCAAAGTAAATCCGGGCCAGTAACCCAGGTATTGCTGGTGACCAAGGGAGCCTGGTCCTGGACCTTGTACAAATCCGATGACGGTGATTTCGTCTGGACAAAAGGAGGCACCTGGATGCCTGACGGCGGAAAAATGAAAGTTACCTATGAGTTTAGTACCGATAAGCCGGATCAGGTAGGGAGCCAGGAAAGCTGGGGTTTTACGGTCACCGGAGAACAATTGATTTCCGGTGATGGAGGAAGCAAGCTGACCTGGAAGCGTGCGGATAACCCGGCCTTTACACCATTGACCGGGGCCTGGCTTATGGCAGGTCGAGTCGATGATCAGGGAGAGGTGAACCGCCGTGATCTCAATCAACCGCGTAAAACCATGAAAATACTGACCGGATCACATTTCCAATGGATCGCCTACAATACCGAAACGAAAGAATTCTTCGGGACGGGAGGCGGTGATTATACTGCAGTTGGCGGGAAGTATACCGAGAACATCCGCTTCTTTTCCCGCGATAAATCCCGCGTCGGCGCGTCGCTGACATTTGATTTTGAGGTTAAGGATAGCGACTGGTACCACAGTGGCAAGTCCAGCAAAGGGGAACCGCTGCACGAGGTGTGGGCGAGGAGAGACTGATAGAAATGTTGAATGTTAAATGGTGAATGATGCATTCAGTTGACCGATAAGGTTGGCACCCTAAATTTGATTGCTCAGGTAAGCGTTCATTTTAAAACACGGCGAATAAACATTTATTTATTCTTATCAGGATTTCCATTATCTTTGCAGCCCTGTTAAAAGCCCGGGTCCGTTGAACGGACAAGCCGGGTATGGTTAAACCAAATAAATTTTAACTGATGTCAGTAAAAATCAGATTACAGCGCCGGGGGCGCAAAAAAGCACCGTTCTACCACATCGTCGTAGCGGATGCACGGGCACCACGTGATGGTCGCTTTATTGAAAAACTGGGTACGTACAACCCCATGACCAAACCAGCTAGCATCGATCTTGATCGCGATAAGGCACTGGATTGGTTGATGAAAGGTGCACAACCTACCGACACCGCAAAAGCGATCCTTCGCTACAAAGGGGTCTTACACAAGAAACATTTACTTCGTGGCGTGAAGAAAGGGGCCTTTACCCAGGAGCAAGCCGAAGAAATGTTTACCAAGTGGCTGGGTGGAAAAGAATCGCAAATCGCCAAGCACGTTGAAAAAGAGACGGAAGTGCAGCGTTCATTCCACGAAAAAGTATTCGGTATTGTGAAATCCGCCAAGCCAAAGGCTGCCGAAGTAGCCGTTGAGGCTGAAGAAGCCACGGAAGCAACCGAAGCCGCTGCAGAAGAAGTGGTAGCAACCGCTGCTGCAGCTGAAGAAGTAGTTGAAGCAGTTGAAGAAGCCGCTGCAACCGTAGAAGCTACTGAAGAGGCAGCACCTGTGGCCGAGGAAGTCGCTACTTCCGAAACCGCTGCACCAGAAACAGAAGCTGAGGAAGAGTCCAAGAAGGACGAAGAATAAGAAATAAGACTTCGGGAGAAATTTCCGAATTCATTATCTTTGACAAGCCTAGTAAAGCCTCTGGTGGGTTTTACTAGGTTTGTTTTAATGGGATGTTCCCCAATTTTTTGTTGCTAACAAGTGGGTATTCGATCAGCGGGTAAGCCAAAAACTTGCCAGAATCCGTATTAACCACGTTCTAAAAGATCACTCAAATTATCGTATGGAAGCTCTACTAAAATCCTATAAAGATCAACTTGCATTGATCGGCCAGGAAATACAGTCCAGTGAATTATTAGCTGCCTATCTTGAATCGGAGGAAGAGGAAGATTATCAGGCATTGCGTGATGGTTTTGAGCCAGCTCTGGCTGATCTGCATGAATCGGTTGCGACCCATCATCCCCTGCAGATCGTTGCACTGGAAAAAGAGATGCTCGATGAAGCATTTGAAGGATTGTACATGCCCCGCATTCTTGGTTATTCGGTATTACGTGGTGAGGTTAACGAATCCTATAAATACATCCGGCCCCAGGACCATTTCCGCGAAGTATTGCTGGCCATCTGTAATTCTTCCAATTTTGAGATCTTAAAACAACGGATCGGTCAGGCCATCCAGGTTGGTTTTGCCTTAAGCAGCCGTATCTGGATATCTCACCTGATGAACGATATTTCCAACAAAAGAGTGATCCATTTCCTCAATGCCCAGGTGATGCCCAAGTATCAGGAAAAAGATGAACGTCGCATTGGCCTGGCAAAATTCAAGCGTCAGTTTGTCAATGCTAACTTCCTGACGGCTGAGTTTCCGGAGACCGTAGAAGAACTTAAAATATTGTATCCTTCCTTACGTACCTTCCTCCTGGAGCGCATCCGCAGGTATGATGATAATAACAGCTTCCTGTATCAGATCATCCAGATGCTCCAGAATCCCAAGATCAAAGGGACCCAGGAATATACTCAGGTGCTGGCGATCGTAGCTAACTTTTATGACCTCAATGACCAGGACAAAAAAGTATTGGAGCAAGACCTGAACCGTGCCCGCAAAGAAAATCCGTCCTTTAATGAAGACTACTTCCAGTTCATCATCAATCTGATCGAACATGGTGTGTTCATTGATGGTAAAAGCCAGCAGCGCGTTCTGGATCTCCTGGACAAAAAAGTCAAAGATGACATGCTGGGCTTCTACCAGCTGATGGATGAACTCTACTCCAAAGGTTATGTCCATGAAGATACGATCCAGGCTATTCGTGGATATTACGACAGTCATGAAGGTTTGTCGACCGTTAACGAGGCTGTTCGCCAGACGTTATTGATGAACTTCCGCAAACTGATGGACAACCTGCCGACCAATGAATACCCAGAATACTTCGAGTACAACAAGGTATTCACGATGTACATGAATATGTTTGCCAATCAGGAATTCAATCAGGAGATCAAGAATTTCAGCCTGGCTTACATCAAGCGCTTACTGAAAGTATACGTGGATAAACGAGGTAAAGACTATCAGGACATTAAAAAATTTGTGTCCTCCACCTTCGTGGAATTGGGCTTTCTCAGAGATAAAGAAGTCGTTGAGCTCTTCAAGACCAAGCGCAAGAAAAAAGCCGAATAACTTCGGGGCTAGATTCTAGCGTAGTGAATTGGTCGATGGTATGGAAATTTCTGTCTTTTCCATTGGCATCACAGCTGATGATCCATTAGCTTAGGAGAGAACATACTCCATACGCTTATGCTTACTGAATTTTTTGGAGCTTTAGCGGCATATTTCCGTGCATTCAGGCTTATCCGGGAATATCGCCTGGGGCGCTACTTCATCGGTCCCGCGATCTGGAGCGCGATCATTTTATCCACTTTGTTTGGTCTGATGTTGTATTTCCTGTCCAAACCGGTAGGGACACTGGTGGTCGGTTGGCTTGCCTGGATTCCGTGGGATGCGGTGGATCGGTTTTTGGCGGAACATGCTGTCTGGGTAGGTGGCGCACTCATCGGTTTATTGGGTGTCATCGTCCTGAAAAATGTTTTGATGGCGGTCATGTCACCTTTCATGAGCCCGCTATCGGAACGGGTGGAACAAATTCTTACCGGGAGTGACCCGGATACCAGTTTTTCAGGTAAACGATTGGTGTATGAATTCGTCCGTGGACTTAGGTTGGCGGTAGGTAATCTATTCCGGGAGCTGTTGTGGACACTATTATGGCTCTTCGTAGGGCTGATACCGGTGGTTAATGTCCTTTCGCCGGTCATGATCTTTTTAACCCAATCGTTCTATGCGGGTTTCGGTAACCTGGATTACACAATGGAGCGTCACCTGAAACGGAAGGAAAGCCGGCAATTCATCCTCGACCACCGCGGGCTGGCCCTGGGTAATGGCATTCCCTTTATGCTGATGCTGTTCATCCCGGTGATCGGGTTGATGATTGCCCCTCCGCTCGCGACCGTAGCTGGCACCTTGTCTGCCGTTAAGCGTCTGCCGGCACACTAGCCTGGACATGGGATGCCTGTTGGTTTTGGTACTGCCGGCCATTCAGCCAGCAAGGACCAGCAGGTAATTCCAATCTGAGTTTGGATCAGGCTTTCTTTACCGGACTCGTTTCTGCCGGTAATTTCTTGGCGATGTATTGCAGGTAGCCTAGACGGATCACCAGGATCCACGGCCAACCATGCCAAAAGAAGTCGAACCAATCCAATAGTCCCATACCTTTGGCACCGCCTGCGATCCAACGGATCTTGCCCAGGATGTGTGGTTCAGGAACAAATGGAGCCAAGCCCAGTAATAGGGCCATCGGGAGGATGTTTTCCCAGCGATTATACCACGGTGTTTGCATGGAACAAAGAAAAGCGAATTCGACCTGAATCAACGTGATGTTGATCACAACATACCGAGTTGACCATTCATTGTCAGTCCTGCCCGAACTCATCGATAATACCGGCTATCATAAGATTTTGAATGTGTAAATCGTTATAGTTAAAATCAAAACGTGAAAACTATGATGCGCAACATGCTCATGCTATCCCTATTGCTGTCAATCGCATTGATTAATCAACAATGCAATGCTTCACGAAAAGTCAAGGGTGCTGTGATCGGTGCCACAGCCGGAGGAGTGGTCGGTGGCGTCATCGCAAAAAACAACCGGGCAGTAGGAGTCCTGGTGGGTGCCGCTATCGGTGGTACCGCCGGTGCACTGATCGGTAATTACATGGACAAACAGGCTGCGGAGATCCGCGAAGATCTCGAAGGAGCTAAAGTGGAACGTATCGGCGAAGGGATCCTGATCACCTTTGATTCCGGACTCCTGTTTGGCTTTGACTCGTATGCACTGCGTACGGAGACCAGGAATAATCTGGATAAACTGGCCAAAACGCTTAATAAATACGATGGTACAAATATCCTGGTCATGGGCCACACCGACAATACCGGTACCATCGCCTACAACCTCGAACTCTCCAAACAGCGTGCAGCTGCAGTGGACCAATATTTGCGGCAGGACGAGGTCGCCGGTAAACGCCTGGGCACGGAAGGGATGGGAGAGTCCGATCCGGTAGCCACCAACGACAACGCCTCGGGACGGCAGCAAAACCGTCGGGTAGAGGTGGTCCTTACTGCCAATAAGAAAATCATACGCGCAGCGAAGCGCGGTGATATTCCGGTGGAGGGCTAGTCAGTCATCAGTAGCTGGTAGTTCGTCGTCAGTAAGCTGATAAACAAAACAACTTATTAACTGATCAACTCCCGGTAAAATCTGAAATCAATTTCTATCTTTGCTGTCCGCTTAACCTGGGGCATTAGCTCAGCTGGCTAGAGCGCTTGCATGGCATGCAAGAGGTCACCGGTTCGACTCCGGTATGCTCCACTCCTTAGGTTTTTTGACTTCCGTCGGAAGTGGCTTGAACAGATCAGAAGTTTAGAGGTTAACCGAAAGAAGATACTTCTTGACTTCTGGTCTTTCCGGCCTTAATAAGGATCAACATCCACATTTACCCTTACCGTACTGAATCCTTCCTCCGCTTTCATATCCGTGATGCTGTTTTCGATGAAATCTTTCACCTGTTGGAGATGTTCCAACCGTTTGTCCAGGGTGATCAATATATGCCGAACATATTGGTTACGGACGCGGGCGATGGTAGGTTCACTGGGCCCTTTGACCCTTTCGGGCAATTTTTCGCGCAGCCTACGGGTCAGCCATTTACCGGCCTCAAAGACCGTCCTGGCGGTTTTGTGTTTCAGGATCAGGAGCACTTGACGAGTGTAGGGCGGATAGCCGTATTTCTTGCGCTCCAGCATTTCATAGGCATAGAACGATTGATAGTGATTCTTGAGGACATCCTGAATGACCGGATGGTCAGGCTGATAGGTTTGCAGGATGACCTGGCCCTGGTTGTCTTTACGCCCGGCGCGCCCACTCACCTGGGTGATCAGTTGGTAGGCTCTCTCATTGGCCCGGTAGTCAGGATAATGCAACATTTGATCGACCTGGAGGATGGAAACCAGTCCAATCCCCGGAAAGTCCAAACCTTTGGTAACCATCTGTGTGCCGATGACCACATCCAGGCGTTTGTGTTCCAGGTCCTGAAGGATCTTCTCCTGCGCCTTTACGGTTTTCACGGTGTCAAGATCCATCCTTCCTATCCTTAGCTGAGGCATCAGCAGCTTTAGATTTTCTTCGATTTTCTCCGTGCCAAAGCCTTTAAGTTCCAGCTGGTCGGAGCCACAGTCCGGACAATATTTAGGGATATCGGTTTGGTATGAGCAATAGTGACATACCAGCTTGTTGAAATATTTGTGATAGGTCAGGCTGACATCGCAATGTACACACTGAGCATGGTAGTCGCATACCTTGCAATGCAGATATGGAGAAAAACCACGCCGATTTTGAAACAAAATGACCTGTTTACCCTGCTGGACCGTAGATTCAATGCCTGCCAGTAATGGTGGTGAAAATTCATGTTTCATCTGCCGTTTACGCTGGTAGGCTTTCAGGTCTACAACCTCAGTTAACGGTAGTACAGCTTCGCCTACCCGTTCCGGCATCAGGACCAGCTTGTACTTTTCCCGCTGGGCATTGTAGTAACTTTCAAAGGAGGGCGTAGCCGAACCGAGGACGATTTTTGCCCGCTGCATGCGGCTCAGAACCAAAGCGGCATCACGGGCATTGTAACGCGGTGCCGGGTCGACCTGTTTGAAGGAAGAATCATGTTCTTCGTCCACCACAATCAGGCCTAAATTGTTAAAAGGCAGGAAAAGCGCGCTCCTCGCTCCGACAACCATGCCCTGGCCGCTCAGAACGGCTTTCCACACTTCAACCCGTTCAGCCGATGATAACTTGGAATGGGAAACAATGATCTGATGGCCAAAAATAACACGAAGGCGTTCGATGACCTGGGTAGTCAGGGCAATCTCAGGAAGTAAATAAAGGATCTGTTTGCCCATAGCCAGCATTTCTTTGGCCAGTTCAATATAGACCCGGGTTTTTCCGCTGCCGGTTATTCCATAAAGCAGGATCGGAAAGTGCTCCTTCCAATGCTCGTGAATGGCATCAAGGGCAAGGATTTGCTGCGAGGTCAATGCCGGAAGTTCGGATTCCTGGCTTTCATTGCGCCTAAGCCTGGAGACTTCTTCCGGCACGATTTCCAGGATGCCTTTCTTGACCAGTGCCGGGATCAGGTTGGCCTGCATATCGGGGTGCTGGTGGAAATCCTCACGGGTGACCCGGCCTTTCTCCCGGAAAAGTTGATAGAAGTGCAGGAGTGTTTCGGTTTGTTTTGGCGCCCGGGAAGTCAGCTCAAAGGCGGCATTGGTATCATTCACATAAGCATCCGCCAGCTGGATGATATCGACTGTTTTAGGCCGGTAACCATCCTGTAGTTCTTCCTTGATGAGTAAAACCCCTTTCACCAATAAGCGGTTGATGACGGGATAAATGGTTTTTATCTGCAGGATACCCTGGACGTCTTCCAGACTCAGCTCATGGCGGATGGTAAGGGCTTCAGCAATAAGGTATTCCTGGTCATCAAGGCCTTCAAAATTGTCTTCAAAATCAGGATGCAGCAAGATGGTGGTTTCACTGGTCAACTTAAGGCTTGCCGGTAATGCTGCATGCATCACTTCGCCGATGGTGCATAAGTAGTAATCCGCGATCCACTGCCAGAACTGCAAATGGAGGTCGTTGACTATGGGTGCTTCATCCAGTACGGAAAGGATCGGCTTTGCCCGGTAAGGGATCTCATCCACCGGACCAACGCGGGCAACAATTCCCGCATAGAGTTTACGTCGGCCGAACTGGACCTCAACCCGTTTACCGGGCACCACCTGATCTGTCAGTTCTTCCGGAATCCAATAGCTGTAGGGCTTTGGGATCGCTATCGGCAGGATAACTTCCGCAAAGTGATTGGTCACATATAAAGAATTGGCGTCCAGAGAGTCCTTCATGCAGAATTTGTACCTTGATATGGATTATTCCCAGCGGGTCCCTACAAATTTACAGGATGCGATAGGAATACGTTGTAATCGGGTTGCAGGTCAAGGCGCAACACTTGTCTTAAATGAATTAATTACGTTCGATGCATTCGGTTCATACAATTTGCAAAATAGGTGCTTTATTCGCACTTGCTTTTTTGAGTTTACAATGCCAAAATAAGGAAATCATGGCATCAGCTGACACGATAATCCATAACGTACAAATTTGGTCCGGTACACTCCTGGATGCGGACTGGATTGCAGTCCGGGGAGGTAAGATAGAAGCAATAGGAAAAGGGGACTACGACGATTACCGGGGGGCAGAAACGGCTGTGCTCGACGGTAAAGGCGGATTTGTCACGCCGGGATTTATTGACGCGCACGTTCACTTTTTGATGGGTGGAGCCAATCTGCTTTCGGTGCAGCTGCGTGATGCCGGTACGCGTGATGAATTCATAGCCCGCGTAGCCGAGTTTGCCCAAAAGCAAAATCCGGGTTCCTGGATTACAGGTGGGGACTGGAATCACGAATTATGGGGAGGTACATTACCGGATCGGAGCTGGATTGATTCCGTCACTGCAGACAATCCCGTATTTATGAACCGCCTTGACGGCCACATGGCATTGGCCAATACCAAAGCGCTGGAGATAGCCGGATTATTGGATGGACCGGTTCCTGTTATTGATGGGGGAGAAGTGGTTATCGGGGCTGATGGGAAGCCTACCGGTATCTTCAAGGATAACGCCATGGGCCTGATCGACCAATACATTCACGCCACCCCGGAAGACCTGGACCGTGCACTCGATACCGCCAGTAAATACGTACTATCCAATGGGGTGACCATGGTGCATCACATGGGTACCTGGGATGACTATGCGGTGTTTCGCCGGAATCGGGACCGCGGACACCTGCCCGTCCGCATTTATGCCGTCACCCCGCTGGCTGCCTGGGAGCGGTTAAGAGATACCGTTGTTGCCCATGGCACCGGCGATGATCATCTCTGGATAGGCGGTTTGAAAGGTTTTGTTGACGGCTCATTGGGTAGCCATACGGCTGCGTTTTTTGAGCCCTTTACCGATAAACCGGATGATACTGGCCTTCTGGTGAATACAGAAGAAGACCTGGAAGATTGGATAACCCATGCCGATCAGGCCGGACTGCATGTGATCGTCCATGCCATTGGTGACCGGGCGAATGCCATTTTGCTGGGTATCTACGGTAAACTGGATGCGGTCAATGGCATGCGTGACCGCCGTTTTCGTATTGAACATGCCCAGCATCTGAATGACTCGCTAATCCAAAAGATTATCTCCACGGGAACGGTTGCCAGCATGCAGCCTTACCATGCCATCGATGATGGATGCTGGGCAGAAAAAGTCATCGGTCCGGAGCGGATCAAAATGACCTATGCCTTCCGATCGTTACTGGACGCCGGAGCCCATGTGGCCTTCGGAAGCGACTGGTTCGTTGCTCCGCCGGATGTGCTGGCAGGTATCTATGCCGCAGCCACCCGGCGCACACTTGATGGTAATAACCCGGAAGGATGGGTGCCGGAGCAAAAGATATCCGTCGAACAGGCCTTGCGGGCTTACACTTCCGGAGGCGCCTATGCATGCAAAATGGAAGACCGCGTCGGAAGTTTGCAGCCCGGTTATCTCGCAGACCTGGTCCTGATTGACCGCAATCTGTTGAACATTGCTCCGGAGTCAATCCGCGACGCCAGAATCATGCGAACCATGGTGGATGGAAAATGGGAATGGGTAAGTACGGAAGAATAAGCGGTTACAAGGGTTGATGCATTTATGGAATTCAGTGTTTCGACCCATAAATGCACCAACATATATAGCCTTCCTAATTAGCAGTAAGCATCAAAAGCCATCTTCAGGTTAGCGGCAATGATTTCCGCTGAACGGCCTTCAATATGATGTCTTTCCAGAAAGTGGACCAGTTTGCCATCTTTAAACAGAGCGATGGATGGACTGGACGGAGGGTAGGGCAGGAGGTATTCGCGTGCCCTTTCGGTAGCTTCACGATCTACGCCGGCAAACACCGTAAAAAGTTTGTCTGGTTTGGTGCCGTTTTGCAAAGCGAGCTTGGCTCCCGGCCGGGCATTGGCTGCAGCACATCCGCAGACAGAATTAACAACGAGAAGGGTAGTTCCTTCATCATTTTGCAGAATATCATCGACCTCATCAGCTGTCGTGAGACTGGTAAAACCATAATTGGTCAGGTCTGCAGACATTGGTCGTACTAACTCTATCGGATACATATCAGTATAATTTTTATCGTTTACGAGAATGCAAATTTAAACATTAATCGGACGAGAATAGTTGTCTATGTGTCTCGTATTTTCCAATTTTACAATTCGAAGCAGGTTGTATGAGACACCTTTGGATCTTAATTGTCGCAGTTGTGATGGCGTCGATGTGGGGCCGCTGCACCTATGACATATTGCCAGAACCGGAAGCTCCCGCATTTTGTGATACCGCTCAGGCGACCTATCAGACGACCATCAAGCCGATCATCGACAAGAACTGTGCAATCTCCGGATGCCACGTTGCGGGGACTAAAGCGCCAGGAGATTTCACGAGTTATACCTCATTACGACCTTACCTGAAAGATACGGAGTTCAAATATTACGTACTGGACCTGAAGGACAACCCAGAGGTGGGCATGCCGCCCAACTGGGTCGACAATCCGGGGCCAAAGGATCTTACGTTAGAGGAGTTGGACCTGATATCCTGCTGGGTATCAAATGCTTATCCTGAATGATATGCGGAAATGGTTGATCGTCATAGGATTTTTTGGATGGTTTAGCACACTGGTGCTGGCCCAGGAACGCACCTTTCAGGACACCCGGGTTATCAATACCCAAAGTGTGGAAACCGTGGCACAATACCGGTTGGATTTCCGGGTAGGCCACCGGTTTGGCGATATAGCCGGTCCTTTGGGCGGGTGGAATACCTTTTACGGGCTGGAGGACGCCAGTGACATTTTTATTGGATTTGACTATGGCATCACCAATAATGCAACCATCGGTATTGGCCGGACGAAAGGTTCCGGACCTTTGCGCCAGCTGCTGCACGGAAATGTGAAATACCGGATTCTCACTCAAAACGAAGCGGTACCCGTATCCATCACCGCCTATGGACTGGCTTCCATTACCACCATGGCCAGATCCAATGATGTGACAGCCATCAATTATTTTGCGACCGTGAAACACCGGCTTTCGTACCATGGTGAGGTCCTGGTAGCGCGACGCTTCACACCTGGCTTTTCAGTACAGCTGAATGCGGGTTGGACTCACCGCAATATTGTCACTTTCGGAGATGAAAATGATATCTGGTCTGTTGGGCTTGCATCACGGCTTAAAGTAAGTAAGTCCCTGGCTGTATTACTCGATGCTGCCTATCCGATATCCTCACTGCGCACTCCTGACAATGATTATTATATGCCATTAGGCGTTGGCGTGGAGATCGAAACCGGTGGCCATGTTTTCCAGATTAACCTGACCAATGCAACCGGAATCGCCGAGACGGACTTCATACCCTATACCCGCAAAGCCTGGAAAAAGGGCGAGTTCCGGCTGGGTTTTACCATTTCACGCCTGTTTAAAATATTGTGAAGTGATGCGATACGGTATTATCACAGGATTCGTACTGATTGGGTTACTGGCGATCATCGCCTCATCCGCACCGGAAACTCCGGTGGTTGCCGATGATGCGGAGGTGGCCGTCATTCTGGGCCTCCTGGGAGAGCCGTCATCACCCAACCGCCCGGATATGAGCGTTACCGGGGCATCGGCGAAACGCGGGGAAGAACTGGTAAAGTACGGCATCACCACCCGCCCGGATGGAGGGCGCACCACCAAGCAATCCAGGCATTTTGTCTGTACTTCCTGCCATAATCAGGTCCGCGAAGACCCGGATCTGACCATTGCCGATCCTCAGGCACGACTGGATTACGCCCGTACCAATGAATTGGACTTTTTGCAGGGAACCACCTTTTACGGGACGGTCAACAAGAAGTCCTGGTACAATGGTGATTATTACAAGAAATACGGTGATCTGGTCGAACCAGCGCGAAAAAGTCTGCGCGAAGCCATCCACCTCTGCGCCATCGAATGTTCGCAGGGGCGTGAGCTGGAGCCCTGGGAAATGGAGTCAGTACTGGCTTATTTCTGGACGTTAGGTTACCGGATGAAGGACCTCAATCTGAGTGAGAAAGAACTGGCAACCATCCAGCAAGCCCTTCGCGGTGAAGGGGACAATACGGCAGCCCGCGAACTCATTCATTCAAAATATCTGGATTTTTCTCCGGCTACCTTTATCGCTCCTCCGGACGACCGTAAGGCAGGTGCCCCCGGTATCGAGGGCGATCCGGAGAATGGCAAATACATCTACGAACTGAGCTGCCTCCATTGCCATGAAGATGAGCGTTATTCATTCTTTGCGCTGGACAATACCCGGATGACCTTTCGATTCCTGGAAAAACATTTGTTTGTTTACGACCGCTATTCGATCTACCAGGTTGTCCGGTGGGGTACCTCTCCGCTAACCGGTAAGAAAGCCTATATGCCTCAATATACGGCGGAGAAGATGAGCGTCCAGCAATTGGAAGACCTGCGCGCCTATATCCTGAGTCAGGCTCGCTGACGGGATCACCTTTCATCGGCAGGAATGAACACTTTGCCCGGTTTACCAGCGGTTCATCCGGAAATCCACGAGCTTGATAGATTTTATTATTGCATTAAGACACCTGTCCGTATCATTGGGAGGTTTTAAAATCCATGACAGGACATGGTAGGACCTTCAGTAGCAATATGGATTTTTGCGGATCCGGGTGACTGAAGACCCGCCTGATACAGTTGACTAAAAACAACCATTATACATGAAAAACCTGATCTTCATCCTGGGGGCGACTTTGCTAATGGCTACCACGGCCTTCAGCCAGAAAAAATGGGGTTTGGAAGAATGCGTGAACTACGCGCGGGAGAAGAACCTGGTGATCAAACAAGCCGATATCAATATTGAAAGCGCGGAAGTTGATCTTAAAGCAGCGCGCTGGAGCCGGTTGCCGAACTTAAGTGCTTCGTCGGGATTCAATTACAACTTCGGTCGTAACATCGACCCTACAACCAACGACTTCGTGCCGACCAATGCAGGCTTCAATACCTGGAATATCAGTTCAAACATGCCTATTTATTCCGGAGGACGCATTGAGACTTCCATCGAGCAGGCCCGTCTATCCATGCAGGAAGCCAACGTGCGCAAGCAGCAGACTTCCAATGATGTAGCCCTGGATGTGGTCATCGCTTACCTGAACATACTTTTTGAAAACGAACGGCTGAACAACAATCGTCAACAACTGGCCCTGGCCCAGCAAAACCTTGACCGGATGTTGAAGATGATTGACGCGGAGACTGCAGCGCCCAATGACCGGTATGATCTTGATGCCCAGGTAGCTACCAATGAGCAAAATGTCATTGCAAGCGAGAATAACATTGCCCAGGCACTGATCAATCTGAAAAACCTGCTGCAAATAGATCCCTCAGAACCATTTGATATCGTTCGTCCGACCATATCCATCCCGGCTGCGGATCCCACCACCTATACGTTTGAAGAAGTTTATGCCCGGTCCCTGGAGACGCAACCCAGCGTGGCTGCCGATGATTTGATGCTGCAGCGTATTGAGAAGAACATCGATATGGCTAAGGCATCTTATTTGCCAACCTTCGGCATTGGCGTTGGATTGAGTTCCAATTATTCTACCCTGGCCAAAACAGTTGGTGGGTTTACAACCACCTACATCAGTCAAACCGTTATTATTGACAATACGCCCATTACGGTTCAGTTTCCGTCCGCTGAAGCAGTTGACATTACGAAAACACCCTATTTCAATCAGCTCAATCAGAACCTGGGTTTGGGTGCCGGGGTTCAGCTCAATATCCCTATCTTCAGTCGCGGGCAAAAGACATCCGACATCCGCCAAGCAGAACTGCAGGTCGAAAACACCCGCCTGAACATTGAACAAAATCGCAACAACCTGAAAGTGACCGTGCAAAATGCGGTGGCGGATGCCAAGGCCGCCCAGAAGGCTTACCAGGCTTCCGAAAAAACCCTTAATGCATTGCAGGTCGCTTACGACAATACCAATCGCCGCTATGAATTGGGTGCCGCCAACAATTACGAATTGCTGGAGTCAAAAAACCGGCTGGAACAAGGCACCAATAATTTTTCCATCGCAAAATTCGACTACCTCTTCAAGCTGAAGGTGGTTGATTATTATTTGGGCAAACCACTGAAATTAGATTAATACATCATGGCACAAGCAAAAACAAAGAAAAAAAAGAGCAGACTTTTTCTCTGGATTTTATTGGCTGTATTAGCCTTATTGGTAGCTGCTGCCGTCATCAGGCAAAAGCGCCAGCCAAAGGGAGAAGAGGTTGAAATGGAAGCTGCCCAACGACGCACCATCACCGAAAAAGTGGCTGCCAGTGGCAAAATATTCCCTGAAAAGGAGGTCAAGATAAGCTCCGACGTTTCCGGGGAGATCGTTGAATTGCTGGTGGAAGAAGGGGATTCGGTCAAGGCCGGACAGTTACTGGCTAAAATCGACCCGGATGCCTACCTTTCAGGGGTTGAGCGTGGTGAGGCATCGGTCAATAACGCTAAAGCTCAGGTGGCAGGTTCTCTTTCCCAGCAAGAGAATGCCCGGGCCCAGGTTGAACAAATGAAAGCACAACTCGAAAATGCACGCCGCATCCATGAGCGCAACATCAAGCTCAGAGACGAAGGCATTATTTCTGAAGCAGATTTTGAGAGCACCAAAGCTTCCCTGGATGTTGCCCAGGCCAATTACAATGCAGTAGAGGCCAGCCTTAAATCCGCCGAACAGAACTCCGAAGCGGCTCGGTATAGTATGAAAAGCGCTGAAGCTTCCTTAAAAGAATTGAGGACCAGCCTGCAGCGTACTTCCATCTTCGCTCCTGTTGAAGGTGTGGTATCCATGCTCAACGTAGAACAAGGCGAGCGTGTCGTAGGTACCATCCAGATGGCCGGTACGGAGATGATGCGGATAGCCAACCTCAGCAATATGGAAGTCCAGGTGGAAGTCACCGAAAATGACATTCTTAAAGTAGCCCTCGGCGATAAGGCAGAAATCGAGGTGGATGCCTACCTGGACCGTAAATTCTATGGCACGGTTTCGGAAATTGCCAACTCAGCCGCCAATGCTGCAACGACCACCAGCCTTACCTCGGAGCAGGTTACCAACTTTGTGGTCAAGATCCGTATCGATCCGGCTTCTTATCAGGATTTGCTGGACAAAGGAGTGGATTATGCCTTCCGGCCCGGGATGTCCGCGTCAGTAGATATTCTCACCAACACCGTCGAAAATGCATTGTCTATACCCATCCAGGCCGTGACAACCCGGGACATGACCAAGCCGCGCGAAGGAAAGGAAGAAGTCCAGAAACCGGAAGTGGTCGTCGAGAGCGATGAGGATAAAACCAAGAAAGATAATGTGGAACTGGATGAGGTAGTCTTCGTGGTGAAGGGCGATACGGTGGCTTTAGCAAAAGTTGAGACCGGTGTGCAGGATGATGAATACATCTACATCAAATCCGGTTTGCAGGATGGCGATATGGTCGTTACCGGTCCTTACCGTACGGTCTCGAAGAAACTGGCATCGGGAATGGAAGTACGGAAAAAAGAGGATAAACCGGAAACCAAGAAGTAAGCACAGTTATCCGGCAGTAATCTGATTTTACCGGCGGAGAGGAGCCATGGTTCTGAAGCCAATCAATTCATCATTGCGGGCACCAAAAGGCCGGTAATAGACCAATACGGTATATTCATTTTCGGTCTCGAAAAGGTTTCCTTCCGTTTGATCAAAGTCGTACGTTTTCCCTCCATCGGTAGATAAACCATACAGGTAGTTGTAAATCCCTTGCTTGAGCGGGAATTCACCGGTATATCCGTCTTCATCCGGGTTGTATTTGAGTTGAAAGTACGGGTTGCATTTCCAGTCCGAAACCTGTCCCATTAAGTAAATTTCGGTGCCCGGTTGATAGGGTTTCGTTTTGAGTATGAAGTTGGTGAACACATATTCGGACTGCACCTGTTCACGCGAAGCATTGGGATTGGCGGCATGAATGACGACCTCCTCCTTACCGTATTCATTGGTTAAGGGATTGTACACCGCAACGGAGTCTTTGACTATTTGCAGCTCACTTGATGAGAGATTGGTACGGCGATCAATGATAAACCGTCCATTAAAATCCACACCTTCAAATTCCCGGTTATCCCTGGGCTTGTCATCATCGACAAATGCCACTACATCGCGGCCGTAAAGCTCCAATGCCTGGATATTTCGGCTTCTGCTCTTGATATTCCGCAGGTCGATTTGCCGGAATTGCCGCACGGCGGGAAAGGTGAGTTTTTCAAATTCATTGAACTCCAGGTATTCATTGGATACATAGGTCGGATGGATGGTCACAGCCTGTTCCCACCAGCCATTCTGCATGATCACGCAAGTGATATCATTGAGTGGGTCGCTTAACGAAAATGAGGGAAGTGGGATACGCAATTCAAGTCGTTGATGCGTACGGTACTGAGTCGCATCAAGGGAGGTCTTGATGGTAAATTGAGGGGTCACATCCAGTGATGCGACCATAAACCGTCTGGTAAACACCGGAATATAACCCTGATCCGCATCAAAGACATGGATGAGGTAATTTCCCGTCTTCTCCAGTTGAATATCACTGTTTGGGATAAATAGCTGATAGTTGGTATAGTTCAGATACGTTTGCTGGCTGAATCCGCTTGTCCGGATCGGATTTTCTTCCTGGCCGTAGGCGTATTCATTGAATTTTAGATCCGATGTTGTCCAGTCCCGGTTACAATACTCTATGCTGTAGCGGTAATGTTTTGATCCTCCCTCGATGTCATCAAATGACAACCGCAGCCGGCCGCTTTTACCGATCATCGGAGGGGAAAGCTGAAATCCATCCGGTGTAAGCTGAATGGTCTTGATGTAATCTACGTATTCACAATCCTCACCCAGCAGATCCTGTGAAAAGATGCTGACCGGTAGGAAAAGACTGAGGACAATCAACAGATATTTCATACGGCGTAGATCCATGGATTGATCAATGGCAATAAAAATAAAGGATTATCAGCAAAGACAAGTTCCAATAGGTCAAGGATGACCGGAAGAACGAGTTACTTTAACAGCTTGTTACGAATTATTAATGCAATCTGCCGGTTTCGACCAACATGTTTTTTAATTGCCGGATGAGCCCGGACTCTTTTTTCAGATCTTCCATTTTAAGGTGGAACCGGTACTTCCAGTGTTGATTGGGATTGGATGGATCGTTGATCTGTTCTGCGGGTACATCGTTCCGTCTCAGATTTTTGTCCATGCCAACGAGGTCCTGGAGCGGAAAGATGGCCAGCAGCGAAGGAGACAGCAGATGATCCCTGTCGATGGCTTCCACAATGTCGGTTGGACAAGGCTGGGGCGCCGCTCCCGGTTGATGGAGATAATTGCTGTAAAAATGCTGGGCGGTGGCAGGATTGCCTTCCCACCATCCGCGGATGGTCGACATATCGTGGCACGAAGGCGAACAGACCGACCAGTAGGGATATTGTGCCGCATCGCCAAACTCCGCAGCACCTTTCGGCATGCGTTGGATTTCCAGTGAGATGATGTTCAGGTCTTTCATGACGCCGGGGACGGATGCCGGGATCATGCCCAGGTCTTCTCCGCAGATCAGCATGCGAGTCGCATCCAGCAGGGCAGGGAGTTTCCAGTAAGCCTGCTCTTTCCAGAAATCGTTGTGACGCCGGAAATAATATTCGTTATAGATATTGGTGAATATCTCCTGGTCGCGGTGATCGAGTGCTTTGTAAGAATAGGTGGTCTGCAATGTTATGCGGGGATTGTATTGAGTCTCATCCCCATCCTGCACCGGGATTAACAATATTTCGCTCACCAGCAGGCTCAGTCCGGCAGCAAGGTGTGCATGGGGTTTGTTCTCCTGAATTGAAAAGAAATTTTTGATTTTCAGCTGGTCATTCACGTGATCCTTGAGGGTGTAGGCGCCTTCCCAGATATTCGTCAGATAGTGTTCTTTAACCAGGCTGGTATCCTCACCGAATAGCTCAGGCAGATAATGGTCACGGATGTATGGCTCCGTAAAACGAGTGAGGTCTCCATGTACTCCAAATCTCCGCAGTTCGAATTCCGTGTAGGGCAGGCAAGGATTGAATGAGCCCATGGTCCCTTCCACCTGGTTCAGAGGGATCTGCCAGATACGAAAGAAGCCCAGAATGTGGTCGATCCGGAGTGCGTCAAAATATTCACTTAGCTTTTGCATCCGTTCCCGCCACCATGCAAAGCCATTTTTGGCCATCACCTCCCAGTTGTAGGTGGGAAAACCCCAGTTCTGTCCAAGTACCGCATAGTCATCCGGAGGCGCTCCAGCTTGCGCATTCATATTATACAACTCCGGCGCCACCCAGGCATCACAACTGTGCCGGTACACCCCGATCGGCAGGTCACCTTTAAGCACCACACCGCGGGACTTGCCATATTCTTTGGCTGCTTTAAGCTGCCGGTCCGCATGATATTGAACAAACAGGTAGAAGGCAATCTGAGGATATGTCGCTGACTTGGGGTTGGTAATCTCCCGGACTTTCAGATCCGAATAGATTCTGTGTTCAGGCCACCGGTTATAATCCGGGGTTCCGTACAGGTCGCGCAGATGACTGAAAGCTGCATAAGGATACAGCCAGGAAGCATTGCGCTTGATGAAGTCTTTGAAACCTTTTTCTTTTTCCAGAGTCTTGAACTCCTGTTTGTAGAGTTCACGCAGGTAGAAAATCTTTTTTTCAAGGACCGTGGGAAAATCAATAGCACCCAAAGTGTTTAGCAGTTGACGGTCCTGCTCATAGCCCTTTTGAGTCGCCGGGTCGTTAAAGGACCCAATGCTTTCCAGATTGATGTACAATGGATGAAGCGCATGTACCGAAATAGCAGCATAAGGATAACTGGACTTCCAGTCCTGGGTGGCAATTGTGTCGTTGACTGGCAGCGTCTGGATCACGCGCAAACCGCTCTCTGTCGTAAAGTCTATCAGAGGCAACAGGTCCGGAAATTCACCGATGCCGAAACCCAGTTCACTACGGAGGGAGAAGATGGGTATGGCCAGGCCGGCGCCACGCCACCAGGGTTCATTTCGGCGGAATTGTAAGTCATTGCGCACGATTTCGTTACCCTGACCGGAAGGGAAAGCAAATTGTAGTTGGCGGTTACCTCCTTCCTCCCATTCAAGGATCTGATTGCTCGCTGCATCGATCAGAATGTATTTGTATTCCAGCAGGTTTGACGCGTTTGACAGGGGAATCGCTACTGACCACAGGGGATAGTGGTCATCCTGCATCGGATGTATTTCTTTCCAGGAGCCTAATTCCGGTATGTTTCCAGTTACGCCCATCACGGCCGATGATGGGACATCAGGTGCATAGATTTGGAACCGCACAAAGTTGCTCCCAGACGAAAGATTAAGCTTTTTGTTGCTTTTTTTCGCTGGCCGTTGAAAGATGATATCGGTGAAAGCAGATGCGTTAAAGATATCCAGAGGGTTTTTCTGAACGCGCCAATAGTCCTGGACAAATGAGGTCTCTATTCCAGGGTTGAGGGTTAGGAACCTTGCCGTTCCACCTTCGTATTCCACATTACCCTGCCGGTCGATTCCGTATTGATAGGATAGGGACCGGATGTCCTGGATATTCAGGCTGCCGGTCCAGTTCTCTCCGTCATAAGTCTGGCAAAAATGGATCTGTTCTTCACCATGGATGTGAAAACGAATGATGATCTGCTCGCCAAAGACTGTGCGATAATGGATGTGGAATTGTAACAGCATTGATTGCATAGATTTAACGTCCGGCACTGATGGCCAAACCAACTTTGCCATGAAATTACAGGCTTCACGACGATTATTTCCGGAATGTGCGGTTATTATTCGCCGGAGATATAACCGTAGAAGAGAATATCGTTCCGATCAGGGCTGTACCGGTTCCAGGTAAGCTTTGATCACCACCTGACCTACACCCTTATGGACCAGGCCCAGAGCTTCTGCTGCTTTCCGGCTGAGATCGATGATGCGACTCTTGACATAGGGACCCCGGTCATTGATGGTGACCCATACCGATTGTCCGGTTTTTGGCCGGAAGACCAATACCTTGGTGCCGAGCGGCAAGGTACGGTGTGCAGCAGTAAGTTCATTCTGGGAGAAAACCTGGCCACTGGCAGTCAGGTTACCTTCCAAAGCATCGGCATAGTAAGACGCTTTGCCGGCTTCTTCATAATTGAAAGGTATTTCAACCTTTACTTCATGTTTCGGCAATGCAAAAGAGATCATCGCCAATAATAGGATTGTCCGAAGGGATTGCTGCATCTTGGATAAAAACGATTTCCGGTAGTAACAACGCCAAGTAGGAAAAAGTTAATATGTAAACCGATAATTTTTTTTCAGTTAGGTCGAAAGCAACGTTTGATACCGGTCAATATATTGGCCTACCTGATAGCCATCGGCTAATCCATGGTGTACATGAACCGACAATGGCATGGTATAGCGTCCATCTCTTTTTTCCATTTTACCGAAGGTGATCTTGGGGATACTGTCTGGAAAAGTAAGTGGCCGTGCATGGGATAAACCGGTAAAGCGGATCCAGGGTACGGAGGAAAAATGGATCACATTGTCTCCCGATGCAGAAGGCAATAGCGAGGTGGACCGTCGGACTTCCTCGATCCGCGGTAGCGCTTCCTTCACAAAGTCAGCAAAGTCAGCATGGTAATCCAGGTAACCATATCCAAAGGTGTGATCCGGACGGTCGACGGTCGGTGCTGCATGGATGCGGTCGTACAGCCAGACCGATTCTTCATGAATTCGGAGCCGAAAAGCTTCGATCTCGTTAGCAGCAACAAGAGCCTTATGCAGGTAGGAAAGGTAAAAGGAATGTCCTGCTGACTTCGCTTGTTCATATGTTTCTGTACAGTCCACGACGACGGTCACGCCGAAGAATGGTTCGGTGAATGATTTGAAAAAATCGAAATGCGCCTTTCGTGGCCAGGATTCGAGGTCAATCTTGCTTCTCATTGGGGAAATATTGGGTGATCTGCTCGATGGAATCCAGGGTGAGCAGGCGCTCATGTTCCACCGGGTCCTGAATCACTTCATGCGCCCAGGTCAGATGATAAGGTATATGAATACCGTGCCCGCCGATCGATAGTACCGGCAGGATATCGGACTTCAGGGAGTTGCCCACCATGACGAACTCTTCGGGCTGGCAGTCCAGATGCCGGATCAATTTATGGTAATCGGCTTCCTTTTTATCACTCATGATCTCCACATGATGAAAGTAGCTGGCGATCCCTGATTTTCTTAATTTTCTTTCCTGGTCCAGCAGATCACCCTTGGTGGCGATCACCAGCCGGTATTTCGGACTCAGGGTCTCCAAAACCTGCGTTACCCCGGCAAATAGTTCGATGGGCTGGTCCAGCATGGTCTTACCAGACTCGATGATCTTGGCGATCAGCGAAGGTGGTGCCTGATGTTCCGTAATGCGCAGGGCGGTTTCGATCATGCTCAGCATAAATGCCTTGATGCCATAACCGTAAAGTGGGAGATTTTGCATTTCCGTACGGAATAATTCCTGGGCGGTGGTGTGCTGGGGCAGGTAGTTTTCCAGCATGGCACAAAATTTTTGTTCCACATCCTGGTAATAGGGCTCATTGGCCCAGAGAGTGTCATCAGCATCAAAACATACGATGCGAACCTTATTCAGGTCCATAAAGCAAATTTTTGGGGAAGATAGAAAACTTCAGGCAGCAATAGGGTAGGAGGTGTGACCACCAGGCCAGGAAAATGACCTGGTGATCACCCGTTTATGGAATTACTTATTGTTCTTGTACTGCTTATCAAGAAACTGATACCGTGCGTCGTTATCCGCTTTTACGGCATGGCTGGTCACATCGATGATCATCACCGGAGGAGTGGTGGACTGAGCATCTGCGGCAGGCCATTCCGGCAGTCCTTCACCGTTCGGATCACCGTGCATGATGAAATTGGCGAAATACTGCTGCATGGTTTTCGATACGGTATAATCGTCTGCGGTCCAGGCGTAGTCCGTAACCAATGGAAGGTTACCCATGCAATATTCGATCTCACAGGCATGCGGCGCTCCGATCGGCTGTGGCGGGGGCGGTGTATTGGCATCACGTCTTACAGTGCCTCCGGCCAGCCCTGAGGCCAGGTTCTGATCGACCAGTGGAGGACGTTTTCTGCTGTAGAGATATCGGAACACCGGTTGTGAGCTGTTTTTGCGGGCCAGGTCAAACCATTTCCAGGTCGAATAGGCGATGAAGCGGTCACTGGCCAGCGCCGTTGCCGACCATTCGATGGTGCCGGCATCTTTGTCGGGATATAATTTCAGGACTTCTGCGTAATCGTTGGGATACGCTTCTTTGACCTTTTGCTGGTAAGCTTCTTTGGTATATGGTTGACCCTGCATGAAGGCCATTCCTGGAATTTCCGAGGAATTCCAGCCTACCAGAAGCGGCACTTTCGACTGTTCACCGGCATTAAAGATCTCCGGTAAGGACTTGGGCAGAAAATACCCGTCCAGCACGGCAGGAAATCCAAAGCGTCTTGATTCCTGGTAGATCTCATAAATTTCCCTTGTGCTCATGGCCCGTAGTTGTTCGATGGTATAGCCTGCTTTCTGGGCAAATTCTTCTCCGGCCTTCTCAGCATCAGACAATGGTACCGGAGACATGGTAGGATTGATCCCGGCACCGCTTTCGCCGATGGCGCCGGCAATAAGACCTTTGGTTAAAGGAGAAGCCATCTGCATACTGACACCGATCGATCCGGCTGATTCCCCGGCAATGGTGACATGACCAGGATCTCCACCGAAGGCCGCAATGTTATCGTGAACCCACTGCAGGCTGGCTTGCTGGTCCAGTAAGCCATAATTTCCCGAAGCATGGTAAGGCGCTTCAGCACTCAATCCGGGATGTGCATAGAAGCCGAAAATATTCAGCCGGTAATTCACCGTAACTACGACCATCCCTTTCTGTGCCATGCTGGCTCCATCGTAGCGAGGTTCGGAGCCGTCACCAGCCACATTACCTCCTCCGTAGAAGTAGACCAGTACCGGCAGGCCCGTGGTGTTGTGCTTGGCCGGGGTCCATACATTGAGGTACAGGCAATCTTCACTGATGCCATCGGAACGGAAATCCATGTCGCCAAAGACGGCTGCCTGGACAGCGCGGGGACCAAATTTTTTCGTTGTTTTCACGCCATCCCACGGATCCATGGGCTGGGGTGCTTTCCACCGCAGGTCGTACACCGGTGGTTTGGCGTAAGGAATCCCGAAATATTGCTGCAGACCGGTTTTGACCTCATAATTTCCTTCAATCACCCCTTTGTCGGTGGTGACCCGTACTGCAAATGCATCATTGGATTGTGCGTTCAGTGTCAGGACACCCAACAGGAGCACAACCATAAAATTCCATCTTTGCATAGTTCAATTTTGGTTATTGTCACATAATGTTACAATAATAATTCCTTTTTTCTGTATTTCCTATTCTATCTTTGGATTTTCAATGATGAGGATGTCCGGAGGATACAGCAGATGGCAACAGAATACTTAAATCACATTGCATACGACTCAGTAGTATTTGGTTTTTCCGGGGAAACCCTGAAGATCTTGATCATGGAGTACCACAATACCGGCATGTTTGCATTGCCCGGTGGGTTTGTTCGCTCTGATGAAAATCTGAATGATGCGGTTAAACGCGGACTACATGAACGCACGGGTCTGGATAACATCTACCTGGAACAGTTTTACACCTTTGGCGATGTGGCCCGTTTTCAGCCGGAGGTTATGGCCCGCATCATTCAGGCCAATGAAATAGATTCTACCGGTTGGGAATGGTTGCTGGAGCGATTTATCTCTGTAGCCTATTACGCACTGATTAATTACAATGATGTGGTGCCGCAGCCCGATGTTTTGTCGGATTCCTGTGAATGGTATGCCGTCAACCAGCTTCCCCCGTTGATCCTGGACCACGGCACGATCGTTAGCAAAGCCCTGGAGACGTTGCGGATGAACCTCGACTATAAACTGATCGGGGGTAACCTGTTACCGGAACGCTTTACGATGCAGGAACTTCAAAATGTTTACGAGGCGATCCTGGGCACCAAGTTGCATCGATCGGCTTTTCAGCGCAAATTATTGGCGTCGGACCGATTGATACGTCATGAGAAGCGC
Source organism: Lewinellaceae bacterium (assembly GCA_020636135.1). Lineage (NCBI taxonomy): Bacteria > Pseudomonadati > Bacteroidota > Saprospiria > Saprospirales > Lewinellaceae > Lewinellaceae bacterium. Next base: position 3,012,861 of record JACJYK010000001.1, on the reverse strand, counting down.
TTTACCGGCAAAGCCCATAAGGCGCCCTATCTGTACAGTTTCAAACCATTGTGATTAAAAGATTTCAGACGTTCTTTTTGCCACTTACCCATGGATTGCCAGCCAGGTAAAATCGCCAGGGCCAGGTAGCGCATTCTCCGGCATAATCGACCCCAATCCGCGGGGAGGAAACAATGGCCTCGTCTTTTTCCAGTCCTTGCGCCTCAATCCAGATGCTGTCACCGGTTGTCAGTGCAAGTCCGGAGTGGATGGTGGAAAGCCCCAGAGCCTGACCCACCAGCCCCGGGCCGGATGTTAACTTCTTTGGTTGCGTACGCTGGCGGCGGGCCATCATGATATCGATACCTACCAGGGGCTCCACAGCGCGGACCAGAACGGCATGAGGTATTTCAGCAGGTCCGGTAACCACGTTGAAAAGATGGTGAATGCCGTAGCAGAGGTAGACGTAGGCATGACCTCCCGGCCCGAACATCACTTCGGTCCTGGCAGTGCGGCGGTTGTTGTAGGCATGGCTGGCTTTGTCCTCCGGCCCACGGTAGGCTTCTGTTTCGACGATGCGCGCTGTGGTGCGGACTCCTTCCCATTCCGTGACCAATATCGTTCCCAGCAGTTCCTGAGCAATTGCCACGACATCATCACGCAAATAAAAGGATGCAGTGAGCCTTGTCATCAACGCCTGCTGTAGTTGGGAGCCTCTTTGGTGATGGTAATGTTGTGCGGATGACTTTCAGAGACACCGGCTGAGGAGATCTTCACCAGGCGTGCCTGCTGCAATTTAGGGATGGTGGGTGCTCCGCAATAGCCCATGCTTGCCCGCAGTCCACCGGTATATTGTACCATGACTTCCGAGAGTGTACCTTTAAACGGTACGCGGCCTTCGATGCCTTCCGGTACCAGCTTTTTGATGTCGTCTTCCACATCCTGAAAGTACCGGTCCTTGGAGCCCATCTGCATGGCACCCAGGGAACCCATGCCGCGGTAGATCTTGAATTTACGACCTTCGAAAATGACGGTCTCTCCGGGCGCTTCCTCGACGCCGGCAAAAAGCGATCCGGCCATGATCGTATCAGCACCGGAGGCAATCGCTTTGGCAATATCGCCGGTATAGCGGATACCTCCATCCCCGATCACCGGGATGCCCGTACCCTGCAATGCCTGAGCCACCGACATGATGGCGTAAAGCTGTGGTACTCCCACTCCGGTCACGATCCGGGTAGTGCATATGCTGCCGGGGCCGATACCCACTTTGACGGCATTTACTCCGGCATCTACGAGCGCTAGGGCTCCTTCACCGGTACCGATGTTTCCGCCGATGATCTGCAGGTCCGGGTACTTTTTCCGCACTTCCTTGATGGTGTTCAGTACGCCCTGTGAGTGCCCGTGTGCGGTGTCGATCACAATGACATCCACGTCGACCTCGATCAGGGCCTCCAGACGCTCCATGGTATCTTTCGCCACACCTAATGCAGCTCCTACGACGAGGCGGCCAAGGGTGTCTTTACAGGAATTGGGATAACTCTCCAACTTGAGGATATCTTTATAGGTGATGAGCCCTACGAGCTTGTTCTCATCGTTGACTACCGGTAGTTTTTCAATCTTGTATCGCTGCAGGATGGCTTGTGCCTGCTGGAGATCCGTGCCCACTGGTGCAGTGACGAGATTGTTTATCGTCATCAGTTCGGATACGGGCCGTCCCAGATCGGTCTCGAAGCGAATATCCCGGTTGGTGAGGATGCCGATCAGGTGATTGTCTGCGTCCACGACGGGGATGCCACCGATTTTGAACCGCTGCATCAACTGCAGGGCATCCACCAGTTTGGCCTCCTTATCGAGGGTGACCGGGTCCTTGATCATGCCGCTTTCCGACCGTTTGACAGAGCGGACTTGCTCGGCGTGCTTCTGGATGGACATATTCTTGTGAATGATACCGATACCTCCTTCACGGGCGATTGCGATGGCCAGCTTTTCTTCAGTGACGGTATCCATGGCCGCCGATACGATCGGTACATTGAGCCGTATGTCGGTCGTCAGCTGGGTGGATATATCCACTTCACGCGGTAAAACATCTGAATAAGAGGGAATTAACAGGACATCATCAAATGTGAGCGCTTCGACAATTTCCTTCGGTAAGCCGTTATTTTTTGTTTCCATGTGCAAAGATAGGAATTTGGATTCGATTGATGAAAAGGTTGTTGACGGTTTTGTGGGATGATATGGTTTTGTGGTTTTATGGTTTTGTGGTTTATGGTGATGTGGTGCGTCAGGGCATCAGGACGCCAAAGCATCCGGACCACTTGAAACCTAAAATCTAAAATCAATGAATCTAAAATCAAACAGGGGTGGGTTGTGTAGCAAGTTATAACTTCAGGACATCCTCCAATCTCCATGTAAAGTCCTGAAATAAGTTGACAACAAAACAAAAACGATGGAAGTTGTCAAATTGAAGTATTCAAAAGGATATCGCCGTTATAGTGAGAGCTTTAAATTACATGTATTGCATGAGCTACGCACCGGGAAGTACAATAAAAATGAGCTGGTTCACAAATATGGAATTGCAGCAGGTTCGTTATTAAATTGGATCAACAAATACGAACAGCCAGACTTATTAAACCGTCGAATACGTATTGAAATGCCAGAAGATCTCAATCGAATCAAAGAGTTAGAAGCCAAAGTGAAGGAGTTGGAAAAAGCCTTGGTAAAGACCCAGCTTGATTACTTGTACCATGCAGGCTTAAATGAATATGCTGCACAGCGCTTAGGCTATGCCAATTCGGACGAGTTGGCAAAAAAGCGAGATGCCAAGGAGTCGAAAAAGCAATAGTTCTACGGAACTCGCTTGGCACGGGGAAACAACCAACCGTAGAACAAGTAAGCAGACGATTTGGGTTGAGCCGGCAAGGTTACTACCAAGGGCTACAACGGCTTGGCAAGAAACAAATCCAGGAGGAAGTGATTGTGGATAAAATTGTGCAGTGTCGACAAAAGCTTACAGAAGAAGGAGGCCGAAAAATGCTTAAGCGCATCCAACCTGTACTGATGGAATCAGGCATCAAACTGGGTAGAGATACGTTGTTTGAGCTACTACGCAAATATGACCTGGGCGTAAAATGGCGCAAGAACTATGTGCGAACGACGAATTCGTTGCATCGTTTTCACGTCTATAGTAATCTGATCAAAGAAATAAAAGCACAACGATCCAATGAAGTGTGGGTCAGCGACATTACCTATATCAGTACACGTGCCGGGTTCATGTACCTGGCTCTGATTACGGATGCATATTCGCGCAAAATCGTCGGATACGACATCAGTGATAGCCTGGAATTACACGGCTGTTTACGGGCTTTGAAAATGGCTTTGGCACAACGATCTTCAACGTTACCATTGATTCACCACTCGGACCGGGGCATTCAATACTGTAGTCATGCTTATACCCGCTTGTTGAATAGTAACAACGTTCAGATCAGTATGGCTGCCAAAGGAAACTGTTATGAAAACGCAATGGCTGAAAGAGTAAATGGTATTCTCAAGAAAGAATTCTATCTCGATCAGGAATTCGCATCAAAAAAGGTTGCTGTAAATGCTGTAAAAGACGCCATTTACCGCTACAATTATGTACGATTCCATTTAAGGCTCAATTACCAAACTCCAGCATCAGTTCATGCTGCATAAATATCATTGAACCTTACCATGGATAGTATTATTTTTAAATCATCTCTTAATCTGTCAACTATTTCCAGGACGAGACATTTAATCTTAAATCTTAAATCTCAAATCCTAAATCTCAAATCCTAAATCTCAAATCCTAAATCTCAAATCCTAAATCTCAAATCCTAAATCTCAAATCCTAAATCTCAAATCCTAAATCTCAAATCCTAAATCTCAAATCCTAAATCTCAAATCCTAAATCTCAAATCCTAAATCTCAAATCCTAAATCTCAAATCCTAAATCTCAATTCTTAAATCATTTAATCTTAAATCCTAAATCCCCTTCTCATCCACCGATCTTACGTAATTTTGCCGCATGAACTTCACCGTATTTTCCGACGAACACTTCATGAAGCTGGCTTTGCAGCAGGCACAGCTGGCTGCCGAAGCGGATGAGATCCCGGTAGGAGCCATCGTTGTCAGCCAAAATCAGATCATTGCCCGGGCCTATAACCGGACAGAAGCATTGCAGGATGTGACCGCCCATGCCGAGATCCTGGCCCTGACCACAGCCGCAGAATTCCTGGGCAGCAAATACCTCACTGATTGTACGCTGTATGTCACCCTGGAGCCCTGCGTGATGTGCGCCGGTGCTCTGAAATGGGCTCAGCTGGACCGGCTGGTGTTCGGCGCCAGCGACGATAAAGAGGGATTTATGCGCTACGGAAAAGAATTGCTGCACCCGCAGACCAAGATCGAGATGGGCTTGATGGAAGAGCAGTGCCGTGCGTTGCTGCAGGATTTCTTTAAAGAGAAGCGGGCCCTCTCCAAGTTAAAATAAGCACGACCGTTCCACTGAATAGTGACCTCCTTGGCCTTGGTTTGTCTTCGGGACTAAGTCATGGTTTTTGGTTGCATTCCTTCTATCGAAAGAACCAGGATTGGAAAGCACTGATGTTAACCTGTAATTATGATCGTAAGTGGTTGAGAATTAAGCGTATTGAATAGTTAGATTTTCATTTTCAACAACACTTTAGATTGGGCCGCAGAATTTCTGTGGCCTTTTTTTGTTTTCAATTGTGATGGTGGTGTAAAACGGAATGCATCGCTCGTACCTCGCTCGAAAGTTGTCACAACGAGGCATCACGCAGAGTGCCGAAGCTGTCTGTCGGGGTTGTGCATAACGGATTGCGTCGCTCACGTTTCGGCTCTAATCACTGATTTGCTAGTGTAGCGGGTATGCCTGGAATCTGGTGATGGAAACCCAGCTTCCTGAACCTCAGAAACGATGCTGGAGTCTCATCGCATATGCTGCTTTGGCGGTAATAAGGGATTCCTCACGACGATTTGCGATGCAAATCTGTTCGGAATGACAGATTTGCTGGAGAATAGTGTTAAGGAATGCGTCGTTCGTACTTCACTCGCTAGGACACTGGTTGTCACAGCGAAGTATCTCGCAAAGCGACGAAGCAGTCTTCCGGGGTTGTGCAGGACGGATTGCGTCGCTCGTTCCTCGCTCGCAATGACAGTTTTGCTGGAGAATAGTGTTAAGGAATGCGTCGTTCGTACCTCACTCGCTAGGACACTGGTTGTCACAGCGAGGCATCTCGTAGAGCAACGACGTTGTCTGACGGGGTTGTGGATGACGGATTGCATTGCTCGTACCTCGCTCGTAATGACAGATTTGCTGAAGAAGCGGGTATGCCTGGAATCTGGTGATGGAAACCCAACTTCCTGAACATCAGAAACGATGCTGGAGTCTCATCGCATATGCTGCAATGCCGGTAATAAGGGATTCCTCACGACGATTTGCGATACAAATCTGTTCGGAATGACAGTTTTGCTGGAGAATAGTGTTAAGGAATGCGTCGTTCGTACCTCACTCGCAATGACGCTAGTTGTCACAGCGAGGAGCCTTGCAGAGCGACGACGCTGTCCGTTGGGGTTGTGGATGACGGATTGCATTGCTCGTACCTTGCTCGCAATGACAGGTTTGCTGGAGAAGCGGGTATGCCTGGAATCTGGTGATGGAAACCCAGCTTCCTGAACGTCAGAAACGATGCTGGAGTCTCATCGCATATGCTGCTATGCCGGTAATAAGGGATTCCTCACGACGATTTGCGATTCAAATCTGTTCGGAATGACAGTTTTGCTGGAGAATAGTGTTGAGGAATGCGTCGTTCGTACCTCACTCGCTAGGACACCAGTTGTCACAGCGAGGCATCTCGCAGAGTGCTGATGCTGTCTGCTGGGGTTGTGCAGGACAGATTGCATCGCTCGTACCTTGCTCGCAATGACAGATTTGCTGGAGAAGCGGGTATGCCTGGAATCTGGTGATGGAAACCCAGTTCCTGAACATCAGAAACGATGCTGGAGTCTCATCGCAACTGCTGCAATGCCGGTAATAAGGGATTCCTCACGACGATTTGCGATGCAAATCTGTTCGGAATGACAGTTTTGCTGGAGAATAGTGTTAAGGAATGCGTCGTTCGTGCCTCGCTCGCTAGGACACCAGTTGTCACAGCGAGGCATCTCGCAGAGTGCCGATGCTGTCTGCCGGGTTGTGCAGGACGGATTACGTCGCTCGTTAGGACCATCACTTCTTAAAGGTGAAGTAGACCGCCAGGATCAGGCAGATGAATGCATAAAGGTGGTTGATGCGAAACGACTCGGTGCGAAAGACCAGCAGTGTGAACAGGGTGAAAACAACCAGTGTGATGACCTCCTGGATCACCTTTAATTGGATCAGGGTGAACGGGCCGCCCATGCCCTGATATCCGATGCGGTTGGCAGGTACCTGGAGGCAATATTCAAAGAAAGCAATGCCCCAGCTGACGAGGATGATCACCCAGATGCCGGCATGCTCAAACCATTTCATTTCCCGGAACTTCAGGTGCCCGTACCAGGCCAGTGTCATGAAGGTGTTGGAGAAGGTCAGGAGTATCAGCGTGGAGAGTGCTTTCATACATTTTCACAAAGCCATTTTGGAGGTTTGCAGCGCGAAATTACCGGGTAGAATTAAATTCATTGCAGGAAAAATTTTGTGACCAGCTTCAGAGCATGTGTTATCGGATTAACCGCTGGAGAAACCCATTAACAAGCAATTAAGAATCGCGGTTAAAGTAGGGTTAATCAGTGGATTCCGGGTTTACAGGACGAACCTGATACTATAGTTTAGGAGTTACAAAATAAAGCGAAATACGATGACACGTACACGATGGATATTAATGGCCGGCGTTGCTATGACATTGGCAGCTTGCGGGCCGAGTTTGCGTCCTTTCACAGAGGATTTTTACCAGACCTACGACTTTAAAGAGGGAGATCTCAAAAAGATCCAGTTTTATAATTCGCGCGACATCGTGCTGTACCAGACCGCACAAGGCGGCAATGTCGAGATCTCAGAAGGAGCGGTCAAAGTGGTTGACGGTAAGAAGCGCGAGGAAATCGTCATCCCGCGGGGAACACCCGGCGTCCTGGTTATGATGCCTAAGGAAGACCGTTTTGCGATCTCCTTCGACGCCAAAGACTCAGAGCGCTATCTGATGTTTGGCCCCAATCCGAAATACGGTGAACATTATACATTGCTCGCCTCCGACTGGAAAAAATACCAGGGTGTCATCACCTATGGTGGTGAGAAATTTTATACCGACAATACCAGTGCGCTGGCTCAGCTTATGTTCGATGTGAAAGAGTTGCGACGCATCGAAAACAAAACCTACGTGGCTAAAGGGCGTACGGTAGAATAAAATATTGTTTTAAGGTTACACGATGGACAAGCATCAAGCTTCAGTACGCTGAGGCTGATGCTTTTTTTTATTTCAATTATCTGACCGAATCAGGTTTCTGCGGTAAGGGTCATTTGGATTGCATGATCTCCACACCACTCCAGTCCTCCGGAAGGCCGTTCTGCTGATGGTTATGGATCCGTTTGAGTAGCAGTTGAGCCGGGAGGTCATGAGGATTTTTACTCAGCAGTTCCTGTAATAACCGCCGGGAGGTGTTGAAGTCCTGGATCAGGTAGTTGTCCATGGCTTCTGCGAATAAGGATTGGGTTTCAGACTTCCATTTAACCTGCTTATCCGAATCGCCGTCAAAACATTCAAAGATGGCTACAGGTTCGTATTTTCCTTTTACCTGTACCTGTCCCAGGTAGCGCAATCCGAAATCAGGACTGTTTGGAACGGCTTTTATTTTGTTTAGGCTTTCACCGCTGAGGAGGATTTTGGCTCCGAAATATTTTGTCAGGCTTTCGATGCGGGAAGCCGTGTTAACGGTATCCGCTATGGTGGTTGCTTCCATGCGCTGGTGATCTCCGGTGATGCCCATGATCAAGGGGCCTGTATGCAGGCCAATGCCGATGGCAATGGGTTTGCGTCCGGCTTCTGCCCGCTCGATGTTATACTGGCGGACGTTCTGCTGAATTTCAACGGAAGCAGCCAGGGCTTCTGCCGGCGTGCCCGGGAAAATAGCCATAATGCCATCACCGAGGTACTGATTGATGAATCCGTTGTTATGATAAATGCGCGGCCCCACGCGGCGGTTGAAGGCATTGACAAACCGGAAATTCTCCTCCGGTGTCATGCTTTCGGATAGGGTGGTGTAATCCCGGATGTCACTGAAAAAGACCGTGACTTCCCGCTCGATCTGATCTCCCAGGACGACCTCGGTCAGGTTTTCCCGCCCCAGGGCACTGATAAACTCATAGGGAACAAAGCGGGTGGTGACCTCATGGATCTTGCGGATAGCCTCCTCCCGTTCCTGAGCCTCCTGGATGCGTTTTTGGAACAATAGGGCACTCTCGATCGCCGAAGCGGATTGAAGGGCGATATTGGTCAGTAATTTCAGGTGGGAAGCCTTGTATTCAAAGGGTAGGGTGTGGGAGAGCAGGATCATGCCGAGGACCCGGTGTTTGACCTTCATCGGGGCATAAAGCAGTGCTTCAACGGGAATAATGCTTTGGCCCAACGGGCCTTTAAATTGATTGCGGATATTTGCCTGCCCGCTGTTTAGGAATTCGAGTACCTCGGCCTGTCTGATCGTATCACCTTCCTGGAACAGCGCTTCTCCTGCCGTGGCAAGGATGCCGGGATCTTCGGTGCCTTCCGGAAGAAAGATCACCATGGCACTGTCCGCTTCGATCAGTTGCAATACTTCATCCAGTGCGGTGGATGCAATCGTCCTGGCGTCCAGTGCGCTTGCCAGCTTTTCCGAAAAATTATAGATCAGATTGATTTCCCGGTAGAGGTCCAGTACCTCCGCACCGATCAGTTTTTTTTCCGATTCTTTCTCTGCCAGATGGCCAATAAGACCGGAGAGCAGACTGGTTTGTCCATTTCCGTATAACCAGCCCAGGGTTTCACCACCCGCTATAATAGCTTCATTGTGGGCGTCATCTGCCTGGGGATTTCCCCACACCCACTCACCCTGCATGTCGCGAATGTGCACATCGACATTTAATTCGATGATCAACTGCTCCAGTTGCCTGGCGGTTTGTTTGCGTTTATTCAGTAATTGTCGGAGCTGGATGCCGGCCATCATTCGGTGGATTAAACGTTCAATACCTCGGTGGCCAGATCAAATAGCGCATCCGGGTCGAAGGGCTTCGTCATGTATTTGTCGGCGCCAACATCCATCCCTAGCTGCCGGTCCATCTCCTGGCCTTTAGCTGTCAGCAGGACAATGTAGACCTGGTCGAGGTTTAATTCTTTCTTCACCTTACGGCACACATCCAGGCCATTCATCAGTGGCATCATGACATCCAGGAAGACCAGATTTGGTGTTTCACTTTTGATGATATCCAGGGCTTCCTGGCCGTTGGTAGCCTGCAGGATGGTCACGCCTTCATCTTCGAGTTCTTCCAGCGTTTGTTCCAGCAACATCCGGATGTGGGCTTCGTCATCAACGATCAATAGTTTCTTTTCCATCACGATCAATTAGAGGTCAAATATTTCTCCGGCCAGAGAGAGCACAGCCCCCGGGTCGAAAGGTTTGGTCAGGTAGCGGTCTGCCCCGGCTGACAGGCCTTCCTTGCGATCCGTATCCTGTCCCTTCCCGGTCAGCAGTACGATATAGATATCCGTCATCCCCAGTTCTTTTTTGATCCGGTGGCAGACGTCCACTCCGGTCATCTTAGGCATGTTGTAATCCAGGAAAACCAATTGCGGATGTTCCGCCTGGATGATCTCTATGGCTTCCTCACCATTGCGTGCCTGCAATAACTCGATCCCTTCATCCTCGAGGTCTTCGAGCGTCTGCTCCAGCAACATTCGTATGTGTACTTCATCATCGGCAATCAGGAGTTTACGTGGCATGTGGTTTTGTGGTTTTATGGTGTTATGGTTTTGTGGTTATATGGTTTTGGTTTATTGGTAGACCAGGAAGACGACGTGTTCCATCCCTTTTTCAAAGCGCAGGGATTTGACAATGTCCTGTTGCTCACCGGAAGCGGAACGCAGGATGATCACATCCGGAAGGATGGATTTGGCTTTCTCTAGTAATTCGGATCCATTGGATTCGACCACCTGATAGCCACGGGCCTGCAGTACATCGGATAGGGTTTTGACGGTGGTGGTATTTTCATCCACCACCATAATTTTCTTGCGTGAATGGCCTTGTTCCAGGAGGGCATTGACCTCGTGGATCAGCTGTTCGGTTTCAAATGGTTTGGTCAGGTATTTATCGACGCCGATCCGCATTCCGCGCTCTTTGTCCTGTACGATGGAGAGGATAATGATCGGTATGTTCATGGTAACCGGGTCGTTTTTTAAGATCGCGGCTACATCAAAGCCATTCATTTCCGGCATCATGACATCGAGCAATACCAGGTCCGGCTTCTGCTGCCGGATTTTCTCCAGAGCTTCCTTGCCATTTTCGGCTTCCCTCACCTGGTATCCGGCTTCTCCGAGTTCCTGTACCAGCAGCCCCCGGATGGAAGGGTCGTCATCGACGATCAAAACGGTGTTGACATTGGGCATGGATTTAAGCGCCGACTGATCGATGCGTTCCTTCAGTTGCTTCATCAGGGCTTCCAGTTCCATAGGTGGTATACTGGTCTTCGCTTCCTCGGTGACCGGGATGGAGAAGTAGAAGGTACTTCCTTTTCCGGTTTCACTTTCCAACCACAGTCGCCCGCCGTGATGTTCGATGATTTCTTTGCAAATCGGCAAGCCCAATCCCGTGCCCTGTGGCTTATCGGTTAAGGTGTCGCCAACCTGTTTGAATTTTTCAAATACTTTGGGCTGGTCTTCGGGTGCAATACCGATTCCGGTGTCTGTCACACTGATAACCAGATGGTCCCCTTCCTGTTTTGCGTTCAGCGTAATGCTTCCTTTTGGGGTAAATTTGACCGCATTGGAGAGCAGGTTGATTACGACCTGGATCAGTTTATTGTGATCTGCCATTACCACAGGCAGTTCTTGGGAAATGTTTTTCTGGACACGAAGCTTTTTTTGTTCCACCAGGGAATGAGTGGCTTCCAACGCGCGGTTCAGGATGGAATCCACGCGGCAGGGTTCCATATGCCATTCGATTTTTCCGGCTTCGATTTTGGCGAGGTCGAGGACATCATTGATCAGCTGGGTGAGGCGTTCCCCCTCGCTGGTGATAACGTCCATGTTTTTACCCACCTGCTCGACGACACGGGACATTTTAGGATCGGTCTGATCCAGGGCCGGAAAAACGCGCTCTTCCAACCGTTTTTTGACAATTTTTGCAAAACCGAGAACGGATGTCAGCGGCGTCCTGAGCTCATGGCTGACGGTGGAAAGGAAAGAACTCTTGGCTTCATTGGCGCGCTCGGCATCAGCACGTGCCTGCTGTGCTTCATCGTAAAGGGCTGCATTATGAATGGCCACGCCTACGCCTGCGGCGATGGTGCTGAGCAAATTCTTGTCGGATTCGTTAAACCGGTTGGTTTGTTGGGTACTCTGTACACTGAGAACACCGATCATCTCCTTACCGACCGGGATGGGGACGCCCAGATAGGAAGCTGCTATTTTACCGATTTTCTTAATCCCCAATGCATCGTAATTACTATCCACATCCTGATTCAGTAAGAGGGGATCTCCGGAAATGATGATTTGGGAGGTGAGTCCCTGGCCCAATGGAAGAGGTGGGAAGGTGTCTCCATAGCCATAGGGGAAATTGATGATATTAGTGCTTTTGTCGAGCAATGCCACATAAACAATGTTGGCATGGAATAAGTCCTGCAACTGATTGCCAACCATCTGAATCAAAGAATCGGAATCCAGCTGGGTGGCCAGGGCCTGACTGACCTGGTTGATGATCGCAAGCTCTTCGACACGCAACTCCAGTTCTTTGGTGCGTTCAGATACGGTATTTTCCAGCTTTTCACGCTGTGAGCGCAGATTGCGTGTCCGCCAACTGAGAAAGGCCCAAATACACAGACCAACTGCCAAAATGTAAAGGGCAATAGCCCACCAGGTACTGTACCAGGGGGACAAAATGGTAAACGAATACGTAGATTCTTCGGTCACCTGATTGTAAATATTCTGCGCCCGGACATGAAACGTGTAGGGACCGGGAGGCAGGCTGGTAAACTCGCGGTCGGTCCGCAAATTCCAATCGGTCCATTCCTTTTCAAATCCTTCGAGCCATGTCTGATATTTTATGCGTTTTGGACGGACATAAAAAGGAGCCGCGTATTCGAAAGACAATTGATTGGACTGATAGCCGATGCTGGGTGACTGGCCGAAGGTCAGCAATGAATCCCCTGGTAAGGCTACTTTCCGAATGATCACCTGGAACAAGGATGGCTCTGGAATCGGAATGGTGGGGTCGTAGCGGATCAAGCCATCTGTCGTACAAATCCAGACGGTTTTACCATTTGGGTCGGGGTAGACATTCCAAACTTCTGCGTTGTTGATCGGGCCAAACGGGTCTGCGTCGATCGTATAAGTTCCATCACCATTGGGTGTGCATTTCGCAATACCGCGGGTGTTCTTGACGTCAGCATAGACGTTGCCATTTTTACCGGCGAAGAGATAAGTCGCATTAACTCCGAATGTGCTGTCCGGCAGAAAGCGGTCCACCTCCGGATGATATTTGGAAAATCCGGCTGATTGAGACTGCCCGTAGAGGAGGCCGTTCACTTCAATGATCTGGCCTTCCTCGGCAAATCCCTGGTCTGGTCCGTAATGGGTTACCTGAACATTTTTTACCGACGGCCAATCCGGAAAGACCAGACGGTCGGTTCCAGTCACCGCATCGCTGAACCAGATGGTCCCCGGCTTCTCCTCCGCCATACAGAGGACGGACTTTTTTGCCGGTAAGAGGTAATTTTCAAGCTGCAAGCTTCCATCTGCTTTGAAACGCATGGTGACAATATTCTCGGCGAGGGCAACAAACAATAAGGTCGAATCGAAATTGCTGGGTAACAACTGTTGGACGTAAAAATTATCAGCAATGCTCTTGCGAATGGGAATTGCTTTATTGTTCTGGGCCTTGTACAGTCCAAGTGAACTGCCGACCAATACTTGATTATTAAAGGTCTGGATTTGCGGAACCATGTTATTCAGACCGGGAATGGATTCAAAACGCTTGCTATCCGGATCAAAAAAATATCCGGATACAATTCCACCGACATACATTTCATCACCGATCGAAGACGCATCATAGACAACGCCTTCAATGCCCATGCGGTCATCGTAATAAGTAAGAGGAGAAGTGGTCTCAATTTTCGATACCGAGTTTTGATGCAGGATCCAGAGCGCTCCATTTTTATCCAGAAACAATCCACGGATATCGTCTGATTCGATGCCCGCTTTACGATCCACATGAAAGAGCAGATGCCCGGACTGATCAATAATAAACACCCCGGCTCCTCGTGTACCAATGGCAAAGTGGCCATTGAGTAAAACGGCACAACGGGTCATAGCATGTTCCGCAAGAATGCCGTCAATCTCGGTAGGGAAAGGAGTAAATTGCCGTCCATCGTATGTATAAAAGCGATTCTCCGTACTACCAACCAAAAGTTCGCCATTACCCAACGGCAGGATTGCGTTTGTACGTTCAGTGCCAAATTGTTCACTGCCAGGCATGAATTTCAGTTGGCTGCCGGTCATCTCAAGCAGGCCGACATCCTGTTGCCGCACGATGAAGCGATTTTCGATTTCCAGCGGGCTGCGAAAGTTAGCTCCGGGCCATACTTCCATGGAGTCCTGGCCTTCACTCCAGCGCAACAAACACGAATCTGTGACAAAATAAATGCTGTTATTCAGATAGCTCGCAGAGGATATATAAAACTTCCGGTTTCGGACCGGGACTTTATCCAGGAGCGAATGGGGTTCCGCAACCCCGGATTCACCACGGGATAAATAGCCAAGCACACCACGACCAGCATAATAGATCCTCCCATGATTGTCGCTTGCTATTCCAGTCACCTGCTGAAGGTCTCCATCCGTAATCTTGATTTTCTGCCAGGTCACCCCATCGTACTCGAGGATACCCAGGGTGGTTCCGAAATACATGACACCACGGTCATCCTGGGTGAGTGAAGAAAAGTAAGGCAACTCATCCAGACCCTCGATTTCGATCTTGGAGATCAATGGATAGCCAAGGCCCTCCAGTTCGGATTGCGCCTGCAGGGAATAAATATAAAAGCAGAAAAAAAGAGTAACAAATAGCCTATGGCCAGGCTGCCGTAAGACAGTCAGGATGTTATTGGTCATCGTCTTTGGAGTTATTAATTACTGTGCACTGGTTGCGAATCCGGGAGAATTCTGTAACCGGTACGCTGGTCAAGATAACAAATACACTGGTATTATTATTTTAATTCATCTAATGTGCTGATTTTTCAATACTTGTTTATCAGCAGCAGGTTAAGGATTCGCATTTTTGCAAAGGCTTTGTAATGGGGTATATAGCCATGCCAAAGGCTGCAATCAAAGGGTTGGAGGTTCATTTCAAACCTATTTCAGGTTTCAGTGAGATTCAATTGATAGGTCACGTTTGCTGGTATTTCTTCCTTCCGGTGGGTGATAAAGATCAATGTATGCCGATCCGTCAAAACGGACTCAATCAACTGATTACACTTCTGGATCAGCACATCATCCAGGCCCTGGTAAGGCTCATCAAGCAGCAACATTTCTGGGGCTTTGATCAGTGCCCGGAGAAACAAAACGAGCCGCTGTTCTCCGGTCGAAAGGGTAGGGAAAGGCCGGTCGGCAAGTTCAGATTTCCCAACATGAATTAAAAGGACCAGGGCGACCTGACGGGCTTCTTTTGGTGGTGGATGAAGTAGTTGGAAGCGGTCCTCCAGGCCGGTCAGGATGACGTCCAGCGCGGACGCTTTGCTGTGGAAATAGGCATGTAATTCCGGTGAACTGAAGCCGATGCGTTTTTTGACTTCCCAGATGGTATCTCCTCTTCCCCGGCGCTGGCCAAACAGATACACATTATTGCTATAGACTTGCGGATGATCGGCGTAGATCAATGCCAATAAGGTAGATTTGCCAACTCCGTTGGGACCCTGCAGCGCCCATTTTTCTCCGGGCAATACCTTCCAGTTAAATCGCTTCAAAATACTGGCATCCAGATAGTTGACGTGGATGTCCTCCAGTCTCACCATAGATTCCGGTTGCTTGGAAAACTTTGTGGATTGAAAATGACGGATCAGTGTATTGATGGCAGTCTGAGATTCTTCCGGAATCTGGGGCGGGTCAGGGTAATGATCTACCCGGGTTCCTTCATGGAGGATCAGTTCGTGGGTGATGAAGCCGGGAACATAGGGCAGGGGTTCGGTCATGATCAGGGAAATGGATCCATGCCGGATCACTTCTTCCAGCAGATCATACAACACGCGGACGGAGCCAACGTCAAGACCCAGGCAGGCATTGTCCAGAATCAGGATCGCCGGCTGGTGCAAGAGCGCTTTGACCAGTAATAATTTGCGCGTCTGACCGCTGGACAGCTTGATCTGCTCACGGTCCAGCAACCGGTCGATCCCCAAAGAGGTTAAGATTTTCTGATGTTCCGGATTTTCCGTGTCCAGTCCCTGCAACTGCAGGTATTCCCGGACAGTGAGATGACCTTCCGAATCAAAGGCATGATAGCGTTGCTGGTAATAATGGGTCGTCTCGACCGGATTGAAAAGTCGGGATGTGTCGGTAAATGAAACCATCTGCACGGCGGACCGGCGCTGATCAAAGCTGGGGTTATCGCCTAGATAAGGATATTGAATCTGTCCCTGACGAACATGCATCTTTCCGGTGATGGCACTGCATAGACTGGATTTGCCACTGCCGGTACTACCACGAACGACCCAGTGTTCGCCGGGCCGGATGGTCCAGGTGATATTCCGCACGAGGTCGACCGGGCCAATTCCGGCGGTAAGATTTGTTATTTGCAGCAATGGTTTCACAGGCGTGTCAGCGCAGTTTCTCCAATCCTTTCAAAAATGGCACGAAGCGAAACATGCCGAAAGTTTCTTTCTGAAATTCTGTTTCACTCAGGCGGGTCAGCCGGATCATTTCCTGTGCCTCTCCAGATCCGACGGGTATAACCATGTATCCTCCGATGCGGACCTGATCTTTAAGGGTCTGCGGGATATCGGTTGCACCACAGGTGACCAGTATTTTATCAAATGGCGCAAAACGGGGAAGGCCTTCGAAGCCATCCTTAAGGAAAGTGCGGATCATCCCATAGCCTAACTCCTGCAGCAGCTTGTTGGTCTTGTGAAAGAGGGCTTCGACGCGCTCGATGGTGTAGACTTTGGCACCCATCTCGACCAGAACGCATGCCTGGTAGCCGGAACCGGTTCCGATTTCCAGGATCTTATCCTTGGGTTTGACTTCCAGCAATTTGGTTTGGAAGGCTACGGTAAAGGGCTGTGAGATGGTTTGCTCGTGGCCGATCGGGAAAGGAACATCCTTATAAGCCCAGTCCGCGAATGCTTTATCCAGGAACTGATGGCGGGGTATGGCCATGATAGCATCCAGGATACGCTCGTCATCAATTCCTTTCTTGCGCAGCGCGTCGACCAAACCTTTACGCAGCCCACGATGTCGGTATAAATCGGCCAAGGTAAAATCGGTTTTGGTGTTGGTTTTCCGTTTAATTTTCACAATTTTACGGAAATCACTAAAGCTAAAAGAGATATGGTGGAAATTAAATTTGGTACCGACGGATGGCGTGCCATCATTGCTAAAGAATATACGGTTGATAACGTTGAGCGTGTTGCGGATGCAACCGGCCGCTGGATGCAATCCAAAGGAATGAAAGCCGCGGTCATCGGATACGATTGCCGTTTTGGTGGGGTGATGTTTGCAGAAGCTACTGCGCGGGTCCTGGGAAAACACGGAATCAAGGTCTATCTGGGCGACCATTTCGCCTCAACGCCGATGGTTTCGTATGCCGTAACGCAGGTAAAGGCGGATATGGGGATCGTAATCACGGCGTCTCATAATCCATCCAGTTACAACGGATACAAGTTGAAATCCAGTTACGGAGGCCCGACGATACCGGGAGACATAGCTGCCGTTGAAGCTTTAATTCCGGAGAAAGTTGCCGGACCATGGCCTGCACTTTCCACACTAAAAGACCAGGGTTTGCTGGAGATGATAGACCTGGAAGCCATGTACATCGCGCATGTCGAAAGGAGTTTCGACCTGGATGCTATCCGGAAGAGCGGCATGGGACTGGCTTACGACGCGATGTTTGGCGCCGGCCAGAATGTGATCCGCAAAGTATTGCCGGAAGCCACCTTGTTGCATTGTGATTTTAATCCTTCCTTTGAAGGCACTGCTCCTGAGCCCATCGATAAAAACCTGCAGCAGCTGGCTAAGCTGGTTGCTTCGGATTCGTCCATTGAAATGGGGCTCGCCACCGATGGCGATGCCGACCGTATCGGAATGTACAACAGTCGCGGAGAATTTGTGGACTCCCACCGGATCCTGCTCCTGTTATTGCACTATCTGGTTGGTTATAAAAAAATGACCGGTAAGGTGGTGATCACGTTCTCCGTTACCGAGAAGGTAGCTGCATTGGCCGAACATTATGGGCTGGATTACGACATTACCAAAATTGGCTTTAAATACATCACCGAGATCATGCAGCATACCGATGTGGTGGTGGCGGGAGAAGAGTCTGGCGGTATTGCCATCAAAGGCCATATCCCAGAGCGGGACGGTATCTGGATGGGCCTGACGCTGCTTGAATTTATGGCCAAGACGGGAAAGACCCTGGATGCTTTGCTGGCAGAGGTTTATGATATTGTCGGCGCATTCGATTTTGGCCGGAATGATTTGCACGTGACCGAAGCGCAGAAACAAAATATCCTCAAGCATCTGAACGAAGGCGGTTATAAGGCTTTTGGACCACTCAACATCACCAAAGAAGAAAACCTGGACGGGTATAAATTCCATTTTGCGGGTGATAAGTGGGTGATGATACGTCCTTCGGGTACCGAGCCTGTCCTGCGCGTTTATGCCCAGGCACCGGACATGGCGGGCGTACAGGATGTGCTGGATAAGGTTTGTGCGGTCTTGCTTGAGGATTAGACATCCCTGAGTTGGTATAGCATTTCTGTAATCAGGTCAATATACCTGTCTGGAAAAGAGCAGGTTATGGCAGGCTGGAATATTTCCGTAGATCCTGAATTTCAAATATAATTCGCATGGATAAGAGAGCAACGGGCTATACAGGATGGAAGGGAGGTGGAGGTATTCCTGTCTGTCTGCTGGTATTTCTGTTGTTCGCATCCCTGAACTGTGGTAAGATTTCCGGAGTACGTGTCCTGTACCTGGCACATGCCAATACAACCACCCATCCCATCCATAAAGGACTGCTGTACCTGAAGAAAGTCCTGGAAGAAAAGTCGGGAGGGAAGATGACCGTCAAGGTCTTCGCCGATGGTCAGCTCGGCTCCGAGCGGGAAGTCCTTGAACTTTTACAGATCGGAAGCGTGGCAATGACTAAGGTAAGCGCCGCCGTCATGGCCAATTTTGCCCCGGAATACGAGATATTAAGCGTGCCCTACCTGTATCGCGACGCAGACCATGCCTGGCGCGTACGGGATAGTGACATCGGTCAGGAAATCCTGGCCAGCAGCACCAAATACCTGCTGAAAGGATTGTGTTATTACGATGCAGGATTCCGCAGCTTCTATACCAAAGATAAACCGATCCGGACTCCTGATGACCTTAAGGGATTGAAGATCAGGGTGATGAATCATAAGATGTCCATTGATATGGTAGCTGCCCTGGGAGGCGCTGCAACTCCCATGGCCTACGGAGAATTGTACACCGCCCTTCAGCAGGGTGTCGTGGACGGTGCGGAAAACAATGAACCTTCCTTTGTATCCAGCAATCACTACGAAGTGTGTAAGTATTATACCCTCGATGAGCATGTTACCATACCGGATGTGCTGGTGATCAGCACCAAATTCTGGAACACGCTGAGTGAACAGGAACAAGCCTGGTTGAACGAGGCAGCGCAGGAATCGGCTCAGGCAGAAAAAGTATTCTGGCAGGAGTCCGTAGATGAGTGCATGCGTACCCTGGAAGCTGCGCATGTAGAAATTATCCGTCCGGATAAGGAGCCCTTTGCAGAGCGTACTCAAGCGGTGAGGGATCAGTTTGGTAAAAACCCTCAAATGCAGGCTTTGATGGACCGGATAAACAACATGTAATGCGATGAAGAAGATTTATGATTTCCTGAATTATACAGTAGAGCGGATGCTCATCCTCATCTTCGGATTGATGACCCTGGATGTCGTCTGGCAGGTGGTCTCCCGGTACATCGTAGGGCACTCGAGTTCATTCACGGAGGAGTTTGCCCGGTTTGCAATGATCTGGCTGGCCATCCTGGGAGCAGCCTACCTGAACGGGCAACGGCAGCACCTGGCCATTGACTTCCTGGTGCGAAAGCTTCCACCGGAGAAAAGGCAAAAGCGCCAGAGATCCATCGAGGTGATCATGGCCCTGTTTGCGCTGGTGGTGATGGTCGGAGGCGGTGGCAACCTGGTGATGATGACGCTGCAATTGGGCCAGTATTCGGCGGCCTTAAATGTGCCATTGGGTGTCGTATATGCCATCGTTCCTTTTTCAGGATTGCTGATCGTGTTTTATTCCATCTACCATATGACCCAAAACGAACCCGAACCAACCCAACCTCTCGAAATGTAAACCGGTGGCCATGAGCATTGAGTTGATATCCATAATACTGTTGTTTGTTTCTTTCTTTGCCCTGCTCGGTTACGGCGTCCCGGTAGCTTTCAGCATCGGGATCTCGACGACTCTGACCATACTGGTCAATATTGCCTTCGGTCCTGGTGTCACCACTGTCTCACAGCGGATGACAACCGGAATTGATAGTTTTGCCCTGCTGGCCATACCTTTTTTCATCCTGGCTGGAGAAATTATGAAGCGCGGGGGAATCGCTAACCGGCTGATTAATTTTGCCAAATCACTGGTTGGTTCCCTGCCCGGCGGACTGGGATTTGTCAATGTCATTGCAGCCATGCTGATGGGAGCCATATCCGGCTCTGCCATGGCGGCAGCTTCCGGCATTGGAAGTATCATGACAGATCGTATGGAGGATGAAGGTTACAGCCGGCCATTCAGTGCATCCATTAACATCACATCTGCTACGACCGGTCTACTGATCCCTCCCAGCAATACGCTCATTGTCTATGCTCTCGCCAGCGGCGGTGCAGCCAGCGTGGCTGCCTTGTTTCTGGCTGGATACATTCCGGGGATCCTGGTAGGAGTAGCCCTGATGGTCGTCATCTCCTATACTGCATTTTCCAAAAAGCTGCCACGCGGAGAGCGGGTCAGCATTGGCAGGCTATTCCGGGATTTCCGGCGGGCCTTCTTTAGCCTGTTGTTATTGGTTGTCATCGTGGGTGGGATCATCGCCGGTATTTTTACGGCAACCGAGGCAGCAGCCATTGCCGTCGTCTATGCCGGTATCCTGGGATACAGTTACGGGGATCTGAAACTGAAAGATGTAGGCCCCATCCTCCTGGAAAGCGCCAAAGTGACGGCCAGTGTCATGTTTCTGATCTGTACTTCGATGGCCATGTCCTGGCTGTTTTCATTTGAAAGTATACCTCAGCTACTCACGGACTTTCTGCTCGATAAGTTTTCCAGTCCGGTCGTCATTCTTTTTATCATCAACATTACCCTGCTGATCGTTGGGACCTTTATGGATATGACTCCGGCAGTGCTCATCTTTACGCCGATCTTTCTTCCGGTGGTTACCCAATTGGGTATGCATCCGGTACACTTCGGGATCATTATGGTTTTGAACCTGTGTATCGGGCTGTGTACTCCGCCGGTCGGAACCCTGTTATTTGTTGGCAGCGGGGTGGCTAAAATCTCTGTATCCGACATTATGGGTTCTTTAATCCCGCTGTTGATAACCATGGTGGTGGTCCTGATGCTGGTCACTTACATCTCCGGATTGAGCATGTGGTTACCCGGGTTATTCGGGTATTGAGCGTAACTAGCGGATTACCGTAACATCACCAGTGGCATATTCAGTCTGCCGGTTGCCGGCCTTATTGGTCCGGAAGGTTAATACCCACAGATAAATACCTGGAGGAACTAGGTTTTGATTAAACCGGCCGTCCCAGGGGAGTTGGTCCGGGTCGGAACTGGAAAAGATCAGTTGTCCCCACCGGTCATAGATCTGCAGCAACTCCACGCGTTCCAGGGATGGACAATCGAGATAGGGTTTCCAGTTGTCATTGACCTGATCCCCGTTGGGTGAGAATACATTGGGAGCATCAACCTGGCATCCGCAGTCCTGGGCGGTTACATTGAAGTCCTGGGTGAACTGCCCGCATTCGTTGGTGATCTGTGCCTGGTACATGCCGGGTTGATCCACCGTCCGCAAAGTGCCGATCGCTCCATTTTCCCAGGTGACCTTCCCAGGCAGGGCGGTTTGGAGACGCAGGGCATTCCCCTCGCACATCACCAGGTGGGGATCGACGGGGATCCCATGGTCCACATCCACCACATGGATGACCTGCTCACTCTCACACTTGCCAAGCTTTATTGTGACGCGATAATCGCCCTCACTGTTTACCCACCGGACACTGTCGGTGCTGTGATTGTCCCAGAGGTAGGTCGCATCCGGAATGGATGCAGCCAGGCGTAGCGGCATACCGCAATAGGGCAGGGTATCCGGATAGGGGTTCATGGGAATGACGGCGACATCGTCGATATACAGATAGTCAAAAACCGGGATCAATGCCGGGTCGTCACTTACTACCAGGGTGTGGTCATCGGATTGAAAATTCTTGATGAACAGGTATTTCTCCTTACCATTGGCTACGTAACAGCCGAATATGGGCGTCCACCCGGAAGTGTCCCGAAATATCGTGCCCCGGTGTTCCAGTGCAGGATAGTCCGGGATGTCGTAATTGTCTTCGCCAAAGCCCAGCCCGATGGCGTCCGTATAGGTTCCCCGGTCCCAGCGCTCACACACATCGTCGATGGCTACCCAGAACTGCAGGAAATAACTCTTGCCTTTTTCCAGTGGATGGACCAATGGAACACCGATGACTTCCCGGGTATTGCCATAGGTGGCCAGTCCTACGTATCCATCCCCGCTGTGCGGTTCCAGATAGGTACATTTACGCGGTCTGGGTACTTTGAAGTTCTCATTTTCGGCACAGCGCAGGAAGAGGTCTGGCGTGAGCAGGGTGTTTAGCCAGGGGATGGCCAGGTCGACTTCCCCTTCCGTGCGGGGGCAGGAAGTTGCGTGATCAAACGAGGCATTGGGCACCAGATTCTGAGCAAAAAGTGAAACCGGAGTGGTGGTTACCAGCATCAGCAAGCAATGTAAAAACACCTTTGTCGAGCTGCATTCAAAGCCTGTTATTCTTCGAGGTGTATGCTTGAGGCAAATGTCGACAGGTTTAAACATGGTGATGGCGCCGGAATTTATTTGACGATGGTAATGTCTCCAAATTTGACGTGGGGAGGACTTTGATTCCCCACCAAATATTCCAACCGGTAAACGTAAACTCCTGGCGCTGAGGCGCCGTTCCATGGTGTTGTTTCCGGCGTTTGGGTGCGGAAAATCTCCTGACCCCACCGGTCAAATACCGAAAAAGAGACGATGGTATAGGATACCTTGCAATTCATTGAAACCTTAAGGTCGTCATTTAGACCATCTCCGTTCGGTGAAAACACATTGGGTATAAAAATACTGCAGTCGCAGGTATGTTCCTCGATTTCAAAAGTTAAATCAAAAGTACCGCATCCGGTTTGAAATGAAACGGTATAAAAACCAGCATTCGTTACAGATCTGATTCTGTTGATATTTCCATCCTGCCAAAGGTAAGATTCGGCAACCGGTGCCTCCAGTGTAATGGAATTTCCCGGACATATTGCACCAGTACTGGGCACTGCATCCGGAATTCCGTTGAGCACATGACTCTCATCCGTAAGAAGGCAATGTTCTGTTTCTGCGGTGACCTGAATCAGCCCGGGACTATCAACCTGAAAGGTGGATGAATAACCGCCATCCTGCCAGCGCACCGGAAAATCCTGAAAGGAGCCATTGAGCATAATTTGATCCTGGCATTGCCAGATGGTATCCGGTAGCGGGTCAAACGGGATCACTTCGATGTCGTCCACGTACATGTAATCCTCATAGACACTTCCTTCCTGATCGTATTCGATCATGGTAGAACCATTGGACCTGAAATTTCCTATGTAGACGTGCGATTCATTGCCCTCTGCGGTATAACACCCGGTGATCTCCACCCATCCGGAGGTGTCTCTCAGAATGCCTGAATTATTTTCTACCACGGCACCATAAAGACTGGCCTCGTTGCCGAAACCCAAACCGATGCCACTGGAATTGACATTAGGTATACCTTGTATGCAGTTGTCATCGATGGCGACCCAAAAGCGGATGAAATATTGTTGACCTTTCTTCAGCGATTCCAATAGTGGTGCTTTAAGGTACTCCCGTACCGGGCCATATACGACCATGCCGGCAAACCCGTCGCCCTGATGCGGCTCCAGGTAGGTGCAAAAAACCTCAAGGCGTGGCGGCTGGATGGCCGTATTTTGGGCACAACGGTGATAAAGATCCGGAGTCAGGTTTTCGGATTGCCAGGGTGCCGCCAGATCAATCTGTCCAGAAACGACAGGACAGGATGTAACCACCTCAAATCCGGGATTGGGGACCAGGTTTTGACCATCAAGCTTTAAAACGGTACCAATGATAAGAGTACTGCATAGATAGACATTTACGATTAGCTTGATTCCGTTCATGATCATGTTTCATTCAGATAAGGTGTGCAAATACTCACCAGGCCGGCATGTATTAAGCACACCATTAACCATCTGATGCCCTACGGTTTGATCGAAGGTATTTAATTCCGGAGATATGCTGTTGCGGTATTGAAGTAGTAATTCAATGGACATAAGCATCAGAAATATTGTAATTTTAGTGAAGACTTCCAAATTACCTCCATGTCTGGACCGAAGTACAGTAAGCTGGTTGCATTCATCTTTTGCATTTTTAGTAGCAGTATTTATAGTCAGCAGGTACTGCATCTGGAGCCGGCTACGGACCGTAATTATACGGTGGTGGATATTGATATACCCAAGTCGATAGCGCGGCAGATACACGACCCGCTCCGCAGCGGATCAAATATCCCGGTAAATAAAATGCTTATCGATGGTCGTGAAGTTAAGGTCAAAGAAGTCAAAACCAGAGGGAAATCCAGTGCTTTTTTCTACCGGAAGAGCTTTAATGTTCAACTCGAAGACGACTTTGAGTTTGAAGGAAGCCAGGGTAAAAAGAAAATGAAAAAATTTTACCTGTTGGCTCAGGCGATGGATGTCCATTATTTCCGCAATTATTTCGCATTCACCATGATGCATGATCTGAAAGTGGCCAAGTTTTATTTTCAGTATGCGGAATTGCGATTGAATGGAAAAACCGAAGGCATTTACCTTTTGATAGAAAGGCCATACGATGTCGCTCTGAAAGATAAAGACGCACCTGTAGTAATCCGGCGGTTGGAAAGCAGGCATATCGACCAGGAAAAAGTCAGTAAAAAGGTTCCGGCCACGCTAACCAAGGAGTCAAAAAGGGCATTTGCGGCTATTCCGGATTTCTGTAAAGACTTGCACGGCCAATCGTTGTACGATTCTTTGAACAGGTACCTGGACCTAAAGGATTATTTCAGTTGGCTGGCTTTTAATTATTGGGCTAAGAATGGCGACTACACCGATGAAGTCTGTTATTATATTCAGCCGGATCATCCGGGCATCCGGTTCGGTATTGTTCCCTGGGACTTTGATGACTTGCTGACCCAGCAACCGCACGAGGGTATGGATTTACGAAATAGAAGGCTCGGAGACGCATTGATCTATTCTTCAGAAGACATACTGGACCGGACCATCGCTGAGGACTCGGTGTTGTATGCACATTATCTGGATCATTTTCGCGAGATCCTGCCGAAGATGAGTTCTCCTGCGCGACTCCAGGAAATCTTTACTCGGATTTATCAGGATCTCGAACCTCTCTATGAAGATCCCGCCAATTATGAAATTTCGGAACATGACCGTGAAGCAACGGATCCACATGCTATGAAAGACAATCTGGTCAAAGTGTATTCCTTCCTGATCAATCGGTCAGAGGAGATCAAACACCAGTTGGAGAGGAATTAGGTTTGATCATATCGCAATGTGGTATTCCATCTTCGAGGTACTCTTCGCCAATGCGCTGAAATCCAACATTCTGGTAGTAATTCAGTAAATAGGTTTGTGCTCCTATGCGGATCGGCTCACCAGGAAAGAGGCGCGCCATCTGCTCCATGACAAAATTTAACAGCAATCTGCCAGCACCCTGGCCGCGTACTTCCGGGTGACTGATGATCCTGCCAAAAGAAGCATGACCAGGCCATTTAGGATCATGAAGCAGTCGTGCGCAAGCGACGAGTTTACCTTCGCGGCTATAACCCAACACATGGTATGCTTTCAGGTCCTTCCCATCGGGATCGAGATAGATGCATTGCTGCTCCACAGCAAAAACCATCTGCCGGAGTGCCAGTAGGTCATACAATTCGTAATTGGTTAAGTCGTCAAAGTGCTTGCAGGTAAACGTAAACTCCATGCCTTCCAGTTAAGCGTCAAAGTTCAACATAAGTTGTAAATTTTCCACAGAAGGTCGTAAGAAAGCCTGATTTGGTAAATTAAGCAGATCTTGCATTTCTCGTTCAATAGAATGGCCAGAGAAGTTGGCCATAAGTTGTAATTTCCCGAAAATATTGGACCATCATGATTCGATCTGTATGTAGCTTATTGCTGCTTTTCCTGATGACATTCCTAACTGCCCAGACCAATTCCATCCAAAAAAGTGCTCTCCTGGCGGATGCTACTCCTCAATCGGTGGGCATGTCGCCGGAGCGGATAAACCGAATAGACGCCATGCTTCAGCAGACCGTAAAAGACAATGAGGTTCCGGGCATGGTTGCGCTTATTGCAAGGCACGGTAAGATCGTATATTATAAATCGTTTGGTGATGCGGATCAGGCTGCCGGACGTAAGTTTGCCAACGATGACATTTTCCGGATTGCTTCACAGAGTAAAGCCATCACCTCGACGTGTGTCATGATGTTGTGGGAGCAGGGAAAATTCCAACTGGACGACCCGATCTCCAAGTACATTCCTGAATTCAAGAATCCGCAGATCCTGCAGTCTTTCCGGTACACGGATACCACGTACACCACGGTGCCTGCGGCTCATGAGATCACCATCCGGCATTTGTTGACCCATACCTCCGGAATAGGTTATGGAGTCATTGATGGTGATGAACGGTTTAAGATGATCTATAAGAAGGCCGGCGTGACGGACCTTTTTACGACTGAAAAAATCACCATCGGTGAAAGCGTGAAAAAATTGGCGAAGCTTCCTTTACACCATGAACCGGGAACCAATTTCGTTTACAGCGAGGGCCTGGATGTGCTGGGTTATCTGATCGAGATCGTTTCGGGAATGCCCTTTGATGAGTTTGCCCGTACCCATCTTTTTGAGCCCCTCGGGATGAAGGACACCTGGTTTTACCTGCCGGATGACCGGGCCAACCGGCTGGTTCCGGTCCAGACACCAGATGGAACAAAATGGAAACATTACCCCGTAACCTTTTACGACCCGGATTATCCCCGCAAGGGTGCCAGGACCTTCTTTTCAGGCGGTGCCGGTCTTTCCAGCACGGCAAAGGATTATGCCACTTTTTTAGAGATGTATCTGAATGGCGGAGAATTAAATGGCAAACGGATTCTTTCCCGCACAACGGTCCAGTCCATCATGGGAGAACAGTTTCCCGGGGTCAACTCCAATCCTGCCAGCTATTATGGGTTGGCCTTTGGAGTCACAACCCCGCGAGGTCAGGACCTGGGTGGTGAAGGGAGTGCCGGAACCTTCGACTGGGGTGGTTATTTTAATACCCAATATTTCGCAGACCCTAAGGAGGGAGTGATCGGCATCCTGATGAAGCAGACGCAGGGCACAAATGGCGACAATTCCGGTTGGCGGTTCCGTCAGATGGTATTTGCGGCTATTGATGATTAGAGGTAGAAGAGGTAAAAGAGGTAAAAGAGGTAGCAAAGGTAGCTGAGGTGAAAGAGGTAGCAGAGGTAAAAGACGAAGAGCTGACCGAGTGACGCGAGGGACAGTATGCAAAGTTTAACCCAGCCCCATGGCTTTAGCCCGGAGCTTCAAATGATCTGCATGATAAGGGCTTTAGCCCAGAATATTATTCCTCCTTACTCAACCACTTAAAAATCGAGGAGAAATCAGACCGGGATAGTCCTTCCTGGTTTGCCCCGGCATACAGCGACTCCGTTATACCGGCCAGGTACATCGGCTGACCTTTTTCGTAAGCAAGCTTGTTGGCTAGATGGACATCCTTGAGCATCAGCTCCAGTGGAAAGTGGACGGATTCATCACCGGCAGCGATCATCTGGGCTTTAGCTTGGGTGAAGGGTGCAATGACCGGCGCTTTCGGGAGATTTTCCAGTAAGAAGGTACGGTCAAATCCCAGTTTTTCACCGAGTAGTACGGCTTCTGAAAAGACAACCATGGACTGGGCGAGCATCAGATTCAGCAAGATCTTGTACGAGGCACCACTGGTTACAGGTCCCAGGTGGAGCACTCGCGGACCCATGAAGTGCAAAACGGGCGTTAGCTCTTCTATTAGTTCCGGTGAGCCGCCCACAAAGAACGACAGCTCTCCGGCGAGGGCATGCGGCTTGGTACCGGTAACCGGGGCATCGACAAACCGGATCCCGGCTTGCGTAGCTTCCTCATTGCATTTCCCACTGAAAATGGGGTCTACCGTGGTGCTGTCCATCCAGATCGCTCCTTTTTTCATGTGGACCAGGCCACCTTTTTGGCCCAGCATGAGGCGTTCAACGACCTGAGGGTTAGCCAGCATGGTAATGACCAGATCGGCATCACGCACGGCCTCCGGCACCGAAGTGGCTACCACCGCTCCCATGGATTGCAATACCTCCGCTGGTCCTGAAGTCCGGTTATAGACCGTGATAGGTCCGTGTTTTTGCAATAGATTGCGGGCCATGCCATTGCCCATAATGCCTAGACCGATCAATGTGATTTTCATGGTGTTATTATTTGCTTTCAACACGCGGGTACATTAAGAACCGGTCTCCAATCAAATTGTTGGATGACCCTGCATATTATTCCTTGAATGGCATCTTTCAGGACTTGATAATGCCCATTTGTTTCATCAGGAAGGTGGCATTTTTATTCTTCGCAATACCCGGCCTTAATTGATAATCAAAATAGAGGTGGTTGTCCTGAATGGTGGATTCAAAACAATAGTTGACGACCTCTCCAGGATGCCGGTCAGCCAGGACTCCCATTTCGGTGATGTGGGAAGCCAGAAAAGTCATGGCGGGTAATAGCAACAATCGTTCAATAAGCTGCTCAGCACCGTATTGTTTATCGTCTGAATTGGTGCCTTTCAGGACCTCATCCAGCAATACGAGAGCCGGAATACCAGCCTCCAGTTCGGTAAGGATGTATTTCAACTTTTTTAGCTCAGCCATAAAAAAGGAGGTGCTTTCCGCCAGGCTGTCATTGATCCGTAGTGATGTAAACAGCCGGCGCGGCTGCCATTGCATGGACGCGGCGGTAACTTTTGTTCCCATCTGTGCCAGCAGTACATTAACACCTACCGTCCGCAGGAAGGTGCTTTTGCCAGCCATATTGGAGCCGGTGATGAGCACGGCGCGCACATCTGGTGCCAGAGAAAGATCATTGGCCACCCCGACAGCTTCCGGTAAGAGAGGATGAACCATAGACTGCAACTCCCATCCGCCGCCATGGACGGGAACCGGCCAGCAACCTTGCGGATGGTTAAAAGCCCAGGTCGCTAACGTATGCAGACCCTCTAGCTTCGCAATAGCATCAAACCATTCCTGCCACTGGTCCCGGTATTCTTTCTTCCAGTCTTCAATCTCCAATATGGTATGCAGGTCCTGAAGCCACAAACTATTGGTCAGTATGAAGGCGATGCCATTCAGCCGTCCATCCAGGGCATTGGCCAACCTGCTCAGGCGCCTCAAAGCCGTGCTTCCGCCCTGCGCTTTGACCGTCAACCCACGCAGCAAAATATGTTCGTATTGTTGGATAGCGATCATCTGGAGTAAGGTGGCTGCATTGCTGAACTGGCGGCTGTATCCACTGATGGCTTCATGCATGGGCATGATCTTCTTTTGATAGCGGCCTACGAGAACCAGGGCGGTGATGATAGCCAGAATGGTAGGCGACCAATTGCCGTAATAATAGGCGACTAAAATCACAGCTGCCATAAGTATTGGCCACAACCTGGCTACAGTACGCCACCATGAAGGCAAAAACGGAGGTTCGCGCATCCATTCCTGGAGTGACTGAAAGGGTATGTCCTTCGGCTCTTCCCAGAGGGCTTGCATGAGTAGCTCTTGCCGGAATCCGGTGCCGGGAATAAGTTCTTTCACCGCAGTCTGCCGGTTGAGGACAGCGTCCCGGTCCAGTAATGGTTGCGTCATCCAGCAGGCCACGAGATCCTGGCCGTAGGCAGTCCCGGCACGACTGAAATGCGGATACAATCCCTGGGGGCCAAATAAATCAAGGTCATCGGCGAGGCTGTCACTACCCGAGAAGCGGGCTCCCGGTTCCCATCCTGATGCATCGCCTTCCAGACACGAAAGTTCTTCACGGTTGATGCGAGCCAGTAACTGGACGCGTTTTAGTTTATTACGGGTACGCTGGTAAAGGCGGATGACATAGATAAATCCCACTAAAAGGATTGCCATCATTACCAGAAAGGAGGTGCCGGTGAAGGAAGATCTGATCCATAATACACCACAGGTGATCAGCGCCAGGAATAAGATAACCCGTACCCACGATATTTGCCGGGAATGCCGGCTGTATTGCCGGGCTTCCGATTCACTGGCCTCCAGGCGCTTTTTATATTCGGTATGCGGGTTTGCGGTGGTCTCGTTCAATGGTTTTAAATCCATGCCTGCAAATATGGGCCAAAAATGAGGATTCCTCCAATTGCCGCGAGGAATGCTGCAACCAGAACTGCACCTGCCGCCAGGTCTTTGACGGCTTTTATGGACGGATCCTGCCGGGACTCCACTTTATTACAAAGCATTTCCAGGGCCGTATTAATCATCTCAGTGATCCAAACCATCGCTGTCAATAGTAAGAGAAACAGCCAGTCAATGCGGGAAACATGAAAAAAAAGACCAAGTGATGTCACCAGCAACGTTGCCAAGAGATGAAACCGCATATGGGCTTCCTGTCGGATTGCCGTGAGAATTCCGGACCAGGCATACCCGAATGACCGTAACCAGCGCATCAGGGCAACCGGATTTGGTAGGTGCCGACAATGCCGAAATAATTGACCGGATCCTGTAGTTCCTGAAAGGAGGTACACTCAAAACGTTCGGAATAAAATAAATGGTCAAACGGTAACTTGAAGAATTTGGAAAATCTGCGGCTATCCAGTAACCGCATTTGTTGCCTGAAGGAGGTCACTTCGGTCGTCCAGTTTGGCACATTCAGTAAGCCCGAAAACAGCGTGAAATAGGAGTCATTGGGAATGTGTGCAGCCAGATCGGTCAGTTGTCCGCCGAGACGCCGGTAACCGGCATCATCCAGTGGCGGCAGAGCATAGGTGGAAATACACTGGATGGGACGGTCCTCCTCCCACTCGAGGATACAGCGCAGCGATGGGATCCCCAACTGGTAAATGGAATCCTGATAGTACAGGGTGTCCACCGAAAGGATCGGATAGCGGCTGAATATGACCTGACCAAAGGGGTCACTCCGGGTAAGCCATGCCTGATTGGGATAACAGCTATCCAGTTGTTCTTTTAGAAAAGGTTTCCATTCCGGTGTTATCTCAGTAAAAATGAGGACATCCCCGGCCAGTTTAGTGATGGCTGCCATGTCTTCAACCAGGTAGTTTTGGAGGGCGGACATGTGAAACAGTCCGGCGGTGATTTTCCGTTGATCGTTTTTGGCAGGCAGGATCAGGTTTTGGTTGGAGGCATGCTTCAGGAAAAAGCACAATAGCCCACTCGCGAAGATGGATGCAAACATCAGCCGATTTTGCTGGATGATGAGGAAGAAAAAGATCATCGCAATCTCTATGAATACGAGGTAGAATGCATAGTTCGAAATTTTCTTGAAAAGCAGCACCTCTCCCGGAAACATCACAGCCAGCGTAAGACCTGCCAGCCCTGCGATGGTTAACACCTGCATGGGTAAAGATTGAAACACTTTATTCAGCCAATCCTGCAACCTCATCGGGCTAAAACTACTGATTTTTTAAATCGTTCTACGGTGCCTTTAAGGTTAAATACTTCGAGATACCAAACATACCTTCCCATTGGCAGAAGACCTCCGTGCACGTCCCGCCCGTCCCAGAGCAAGAGTCCGTCGCGGGAAAGCGTAAATTGGTTGTAGGGATTGGCTACTGGCCGGCCCTGCATGTCAAAAACGGTTGCATTGAGTACGTATCCGGGGGCATCGAGGGTATAGGTTACTTCAGCCTGATCATCCATCCCGTCGTCATCCGGAGAGAATACCGGATGTGTTACGATGAATTTATTGGCCACCAGATCTGCTTCGGATTGTGTGGAATTACGGTATCCGGGAGTAGCGCCTCCCGAACTGGCAGAAGCGGACGTCCAGTTTAAAGGGTCTTGTGTTTCTTTCGTGAAATCTATCCGCTCCAGAGAATATCCTTCCGGGTCCTGCAGGAATGGATTGTGCCAGGAAGAAAAATAATGAATGGCATCCAAAAGCTGGGGCTCTGCCTGTGCATCGTAATAAAAGAGGATGATGGAACCTTCGTCATTGGGTAGCGAGGGTAGTGTCCAGTTAAAAACATTGCCCGGGGCCAGCAAGCGGTACTGTTTCTGCAGGCTTGGCCGGTTGGGGCTCCACGCCAGGTACTGCCCGGGCAGGATATTTCCTAAAACGCTCAGACCGACAGCATCCTCAATGGTGTTGGCCGTTTTGGCAACGAATACCGAATCCAGACTGATTACCGACTGACTCGTATTGTATATCTCAGCGAAGTCAGCGCCTCCCGGAAACGGATCGGAGAGCAACTCACTCCACAACAGGTCCCCGGCTTGCGGTGGCCGGGATACACCGATCGTCACGTTGGTGTCGGCCAATACCTGGTTGCTGCAATTAGCCAGGTGGCTGATCAAGAGTTGATAAAGCTGATCCGATGCAACCGGGGATTCGAGGTGAAATTGAATTTCGTTAGGGGTATCGGTATTCCAGCTGTAATTATCAAAACGGATCTCCGGGCTCAGTTGATAACGGAATGTTTCAGAGGGCTTTGTGAGCGCCTGACTGAACGTAAGTTTGATTTCCTGCGGATCCGCTACATCCCAGGCGTAAAGCCGGCCCTTTTGTTCGGCAAGCAGGGTGTGGTCTATGCCGTTAGCCTGGCCCGGTGTTCCGCCCGGTTGGGCCGTGCTGGCAATCCATTCTCCGGCACTGCCACAACGGTGATCGTAGTCAATCAACGCCAGGCTCCACCCTCCATCGTCTTTGTTTCCATCCCGGTACCACGAAGTGTTGTAATCCAGACGGTGTAAAAGCACTTCTTCAAAATACAGTTCCAGCCGTCCACCTGAATTGGTCAGCGTAGGAAAGGAAGCCATTGGTGTAACCTCGCTGATGGGATAAAATTCTGCGGCATCGGATGCAGAAGTCAGGAGTACATAGGTGTCGGGTGAAAAAGGTTGGCTGGGTAGCGGGTAATTGGTACCACCTCTCCTGATCCGTAGGCTGCCCAGGTCAATGGTTTTAGAAGAGCCGTTGTACAACTCGATGTATTCTGCTTCCGGCAGTCCCTGACTGGGTGTAGGGTCAACCATCAGTTCGTTAAAGACCACATCACCGTATACCGGGATTTCGTATTCAATGTACCTAAGTGGGACCGTGACTGCTTCGGTGAAATTGCCGGCCAGGTCTTCCAAATGGATGATCTGCAATGTGTAAGTTTGTCCGCTGATGAAAGGTACTGCCCAGGTTAACAGAATGTGGAAATCATCATCGGGCTCCACGGTCAGAGGATGGGAGTTTCCTGGTAGCAATGTAAAATTATCCACGGAAAGGGAGCTGCCGCTCAATGCCTCATTAAAGGTCAGGGTGGTCAGGGTAGGGGACTCCATATCAGCCTGAACGATCTGAGGAGGCGATTTGTCCTCAACCGGCGGTCCGGCATAGATGTCATCCAGCTCAAACAGGTCACGACGGGTGGATGTGTAGGTGCACTCTACCACAAAATAAAAAGTATCGCTTGCAGGAAGTTGAAAGTCAGCTTGCCAGGCGGGGATCAGCGTTCCGGATCCATTGTACGCAAGGGCGCACTGCCACGATCCGGACCGGTATTCAAGGTGCACCTGAACTGGGATGCCAGCACCGGCCACGGTCCCATCTTCACCACTGCCCAGCAATGTGCCGGTGTTCTGATCCCAGGCATAAGCCCGGACGGCGTCGTTACTGCCGGTTTCGCCTACGGATATTACCATGCCTTGTCCTTGTTCCGGATCCTTGTTGTTGAGCGCAGGATAAACCCGTAGTCGATTGGAAGAGGAAGGTTCAAAACCCAACTGGAAAAAGAAGTCAACATCAAAGGTGTCGCGGGCCAGGTAGTGGCCATAGATCCGGGAGGTTCCAGCCTCGGCAGCCTGTAATTGCAACCGTCCCTGTGCATTGACTGTAAAGTCATTCAGATCGCCCTGCCAGGCGGGTGATGCAGTCAGATCCCCATCTTCGAAATGGTCTTCCCAGGCAGCTTGTCCAAACACGAAATGAGCTAATAGCAGACTGACTATCAGTGCGGGTGCTTTCATATGCTAAAAATAGCAAGATATTGCCGAGGGATGTATCTTTGTTCCTCCCTAACTTAGATTTAAGTTCAAATGTTATGAAAGTTGCTTTAGTCGGTGCAACCGGATTGGTCGGACGGGTGATGCGAGAAGTGCTGGAAGAACGGGAGTTCCCGGTAACTTCTTTTTTGCCGGTGGCAAGTGATCGCTCCGCAGGCCAGTCGATCGGGTTTCGTGGAAAGGAATACCAACTGCTGACCAAGGAAGAAGCTGTCGCAGCCAGACCGGATGTGGCGCTATTCTCTGCCGGTGCCTCGGTATCCCGTGAATGGGCACCTAAATTTGCCGCGGTCGGTACCTATGTCATCGATAATTCCAGTGCCTGGCGGATGGATCCTGACATTCCACTGATCGTGCCGGAATGCAATCAGGAAGTACTGACCGGTAAAGAACACATCATTGCCAATCCAAATTGTTCGACCATTCAGATGGTGGTTGCCTTGAAACCATTATTCGATGCATTTGGCATTGAGCGGCTTGTCATTTCCACGTACCAATCGATCACCGGTACCGGAGCTAAAGCCGTGAAACAATACGAAGAGGAGTTATCCGGTACGGACCCCATGGCACCAGCTTATCCCCACCCGATCTTTCAAAACTGTTTGCCCCATTGTGATGTCTTCCTGGAGAATGATTACACCAAGGAAGAAATGAAGCTTGTCAATGAAACGCGGAAGATCCTTGGCGATCCGGACATCCGGATTACCGCCACGGCAGTTCGTGTGCCGGTCTTCGGAGGACATTCGGAGACTGTGAATGTGGAGTTGAAAAAACCGGCTTCGGTAACTGCGATCCGCCGCCTGCTGCAGGATGCACCCGGGATAGTACTCCTCGATGATCCTGGCCGGAATGAATATCCCATGCCACTACTGGCTCACCACCGGGATGAAGTTTTTGTAGGCCGGATCCGTGAAGATGCCTCCAATCCCAACACGTTTAATCTCTTTATTGTAGCCGATAACTTACGCAAAGGAGCTGCCACCAATGCCGTACAGATAGCCGAATGCCTGCTCAACCAGGAAATTTTGCAGTCCGGCAAAGTTTTGAAGTAAACTTATTGAGTCCTTGCGTCGTTTTGTAAGTATTGCATATCTTAAAGGATATGCCCGTACCGTATTTAATATGACCGTATCATGAGAACGAAAATTGTACTTTGGGGTAATGACGAAAAACAGGAGAAGATCCTGATTGCTGTGGAATTGTTGGTTGACGATGTAAAAGTAAAAGTGTACACCTTTCCGCTTGAGGTGGCTACGGAGGAGTTCACCAATGCGATGATGAAAGATTGGCGAAATGACAAAGAAGTCGCATTTCCGGAAGGATTTCACGAGTACACGAATGACTTGTCTTTGAGTGATCCTTTATTGCCTGCAGGAATTACTGCAGAGCGTGAGGATGTGGTTCAGAGAGCGCAAACCGAATGGCAATTCATTGTCTTATCACAGCGATTAAAACATTCTTTTGACCAGGAACTCGATGATTTCAAGGAACGGGTCAAAAGCATCTCTGAATTTGATCACCCGCTCTGGGAAGATCTTAAGTCATTCTGGAACAAAGTACAGGATCAGGTCAAAGAGCGTAACCTCTTTAAAGAACACGTTCAGGATTTACGGGATACCACCAATAAACTCTTTGATGATCTGAAGAAAAAACGCCGGGCGATGGACGATGCCTTTGAAAGAAAATCAAAGGAATTTGCCACTCGCTTCGAGGAGGAGTTGAATGAGATCAAACAAAAAGTGGATGATGGACTTAGTTTACAGCCCATTTTTGATGAACTGAAAAAAATACAAAGCCGGTTTAAGGATTCTCCTTTGTCACAGGGTGATCGCTCCCGCGTGTGGGGCAAACTCGATACGTTGTTCAAAACGGTGAAAGAGAAGCGTTATGGCGGCAGCGGGGCCGGAGTCAAAGGCAAAAATGCTTTTGAGCGTTTGCAGCGGCGCTATGAGGGATTGTTGCAGGCTATCCAGAAGATGGACCGTAGCATTGAGCGTGATAAAAAGGATCTGAATTTTGAAAACCAGCGTATTGCCGAAACGCAGGGCCAATTGGAAGCCCAGATCCGGCAGGCCAAGATCCAGATGATTGAGGAACGCATCCGCTCCAAAGGGGAGAAGTTACAGGAAATGCATCAGACCCGTGGAGTGCTGGAACAACGTATGGCTAAAGAAAATGAACGGTTAGCTGATCAGGCTGAAAAAGAAAAAATAGAAAAAGCCAAGCAGGATATCAAGGATAAGATCGCCAAAGAGATCAAGGAAGCTGCCCAGGCAAGGGAGGAAGAACTTGGTGATAAACTGGAGCACGCGGTAGCTTTGATCCACGAGGATGACATCAGGGAGGAACCAGCTGCAGAGCAGCCGGTAAAAACGCCATCAGCCGAAAGTGGTGATCAACCCAAGAATGAGGCTGAAACATCAACGGTAACCACGGATGAGTCGGGTTCATCCGGAGGCGCTCCGGAAACGACTTCCAGGGAAGAAGCTCCTAAGGAATCCTTCTTTGAATCGATTGCAGACTCGATTACAGAATCCCTGGAAGATCTGGGTGATACAGTTAAAGCGGTAGCCAAAGTGGTGGGCGAGCGTATTGAAGACGCAATTGACGACTTCGTAGACCGCGACGAAGAAGAATAGTTTAGGCCGTTTAACATACATCATCCGGCAGGGACTTCCCCTTATGAAGCAGGGTACGTTTCTCCTTTTATTATTGCAGGTTGAAATGATTATTTTTGTTCTTCCGGCAGGACAACATTGTATTGTAATGCTGTAGGTTGTGAATGAGGAGAATACCATGGAAGAATTAATTATCAACTATACACCCACTGGAATGGTACCGATGAAATCGGACAATCCACATGTTCCTCTTTCAGTGCAGGAGATAATCGAAGATGTTCACCAGGCTTATGAGGTCGGGATCACCCTGGTTCATCTGCATGCACGCCACCCACAGACTTTTGAACCTGATTTTCGGCTTGAAGTTTATGGTCCCATCCTGGAAGGTGTTCGTCGTCATTGTCCCGACCTGGTCTGTGGGGTTTCACTGAGCGGTCGGAACTTCAATGAATTCAAGAAGCGGTCCGAGCCTTTGCAGTTGTATCCGGATCTGGCATCCCTCACCCTGAGTTCGCTTAATTTTTCTCGCCAGGCCAGTGTCAATGCACCGGAGATGGTGCAGGAACTGCTTCACGCCATTTATGCGCACGGAGCGCAACCGGAGCTGGAAGTTTTTGACCTCGGCATGATGAATTATGCCCATTACCTGATCCGGAAAGGATGGTTGAAACAACCCTTGTACTTCAATTTGCTTTTTGGAAACATCGCTTCCATGCAGCCACGGTTCAGCCATTTGGCAGCAGTGGTGGAAGAATTGCCGGCGGGCGCCTGGTATGCTTTCGCCGGGATCGGCGACAGTCAACTCCCGGTACATTTGATGGCAATTGCTTCCGGAGCCGGGATCCGCGTGGGCCTGGAGGACAATCTTTATTTTGATGTCCGGCGCAAACAATTGGCTTCCAATCTGGACCTGTTACGCAGGGTCCACCAATTGGCCGCGATGGCCGAGCGACCGGTGATGACTTCCGTTACGTTTGGAGAAGCAGGGTTTTACAACACACATCGCGTTAAATCTATTCGCCACGAACATGCAAATTGACATTCTTGGGCGTGATCATTTTGCCCTGGCCGTGCAGTTTGATCTACTGAAAGACCTGTACGGGCAGTTACCGGATATCCGCATCATAGCTAATCTGGAATCTGAAGACAATCCAATGGCCAATGTTCCTTTTGCAATGCCTCGCGATCGCTTTGAGGAAATTCCACTCAGCCAGTGGAAGGATGAACCGGCACGCATGCTGCTGATTGGAGCTATGACCGGCAAAACCATCAGGAAAATCCTTATGCATTTCCAATCGATAATGCCAATGGCTCCAGAACGCTTCCTGCGCCTGGTCCATCCATCAGCGGTCACCGCACTAAGCGCTCACATAGGATATGGTACAGTCATAGAACCGCTGTCGGTGATATCTTCGTTCGCCCGCTTACATGATTTCGTTTGGGTAAAGCGGGGAGCTACCGTTGGGCATCATACCGTCATTGAATCTTATACTAACATCAACCCGGGTGTTACCATTGCATCAGGTTGCAGCATAGGGAGTGAGTGTCTGATTGGAGTGGGAGCCACCATTTCCGATAGGGTGACCATTGGACCACGTAGCATCGTCGGCGCGGGATCAGTTGTCCTAAAGGACGTGCCTCCCGGTAAGATCGTGGTTGGCAATCCAGCCCGCATCCTGCGCGATAACGACAAATACTAGCTCTGATCAATACCGGATCAGTTTCTGTCGGTAGGTCAATCCTGTCGAACCTCTGAACAACAAAACATAACACGCCGCAGGTAGATCGCCGGCTGAAAATGTTGCTCTTTCCGTACCCTCCATGTGCCATTGTTTCATGAGCTGTCCGGTAAGTGACCACAGTTGAAGGTCTCCGGATTGTTCCGGCAGCTGTATCTGAAAGGATTGGTGGTAAGGATTGGGATATACCTTTAATCCGGAGATCTGGTCTAACGAAGTACGGGAAGTGCTTACCGGTACGGACTCAACAAATGTCCCTCCGTCCTGAGCTTCTGTGCAAACATCGGCGTTACCGGAAACCTGGAGACATGTCATCGATTGATACTGGATCAGATCCATCACTTCAATATCATCCACCCACCATCCTTCCCTGGCCACCTGATCATCGGTTCCAAAACGAAACCGGATGCGAATATCCTGTCCGGTAAATGGTCTGAGATCGAGGTAGGAAGCAATGTATTCCGGCTGGTTACCATAAAAGCCTGACCGGTCCGGAGCAGAAAAGGTCGTGACTTTCACGGGACCATTATACCCTGTCCGGATGAAGTCCGGGTCGACCGGATTCCAGCGGATCCCGTCAGTACTGATTTCTATGACCCCTGCATCACTGCCCCACTGGGTATCCCAACGGTGGTAAAAACGCAACACCGGAAATGACCCGTGGACTGCTATGGGGTCTATCAGGCTGATTACCTGATCGTTGATGGAGGCCGTGTTGGGAACAAACCAGGCATGCTCGCCCGAATGCGCGATCGTTTTGTCCAATGACCAGATACCGGTTCCGGACAAATTTTCCA
Source organism: Lewinellaceae bacterium (assembly GCA_020636135.1). Classification (NCBI taxonomy): domain Bacteria; kingdom Pseudomonadati; phylum Bacteroidota; class Saprospiria; order Saprospirales; family Lewinellaceae; species Lewinellaceae bacterium. Next base: position 2,973,641 of record JACJYK010000001.1, on the reverse strand, counting down.
GATCCCACAATCCGTCACCCGATTCCAGATCGTCAAGAAAGTTTTGCCGGGAGGCCCGGCCCGGGTCAGATAATGCTGCATAACGGATGATCAGACTGTCTCCGGCCGGGAGCGTGATGCCTTCGAACCGAATGTTTTGACCCGATTGTTTCGCGGTCACAGTTGCTGTCTGGGCAAGGAAAGTAAGTCCATCAGCCAGATCATCCGTCAGTGTGCCCTCCTCTAAAGCTTGGCCCCGGTCATTACGAACTTTGATCTCTGTCCACACCGTATCCCCGGCATGAATCAATTTCGTCATTTGTTTGGCCAGAAACACCGCGTTTGAGCAGCTGGGTGGAAGATCAAAGGCAGTAACACCATCCGCCACGATGAGTGGGTTGTTTTGCCGTGCAGAATAACCGACACCCCGTCGGGCAAAGGCATCCCAGATCAGACATTCATTTTCTGCGTTATTGAGTAGTTTGTCAGTCTCGATCAAGGCAGCCCGCATATCCGTAAATCCGGGACTGCATGGCAAAATTTTAAGACTCTCTACCAATAATTTCAGTGCCCGGTTATTACCGCCATTTCCGGTAGTCAGGTTGCTGTCGTATCCGTAACGATCGGTCAATGCCCAATAAATGTCCCACAGGATGGCATTGCCGACAGCTCCCACACCATGTGGTACGGTGGCATTCCATGCTGTAAAGTAGGTGTAGGGACTGACGGACAGATCCGTACTGTAAGGATAGGCGCGTACCCCATCCAGCGGATCCTGGCTGCGGGTAAGATAATTGGCAATCGGGCGGGGCCTGGTACCAACGTCTCCTGGCAATGTAGTCATAAACAGGGCAAAGAAGTCACTCCATCCTTCATCCATCTGTTCTCCGTCATCTTCAGTTCCGTCACCATTGTAGTCGGGATTGTTCAGGCAGCCTATCGTGGCCGGACCTCCTACCAGTCGCTGGCTTACTCCGTGGAAGTATTCATGGGCAATAACGCCGTTATCCAGCGTGGCATCCACAAAATTCGGTCCGGTAAAAGACGGCAATTGCAGGGTAACATTCAGGGTAGTACCGGCATAACTGCGTAGCTTGGCACAATCGGAGACGCTGAGTGACACGGTTGGTATTGTCGGTTCAGCCAATCCGTTGACCACGCCCATTTCTACCGGTTTGTCTTCGTAGTTGCAGACGATGCAGCCGATAGCACCGGCATTTTCAGCAAAGAGGGCCTTCTCCTGGAATGTGCAGTTCCCCCGGTCAATCATGGCAATCTTTCCTTTCACTTCATTGCCGTTGATCAATGTGCTGCAACTATAAGTTGGCGTGTTGCTGCCGTCATTCACGAAAACCACCTGACCTGTTATAGGTGCCGTCGAGACCCCAGGACCAAATGCAGCTGAAGCAGTCTTATACGTGCCGGTAATATTGGACGGAGAGTTTACCGTAAGCAGCTGATCGTCGGGCAAACCCCAGAGGTAGGGACGCAGATAAGAGGTATTGCCATCGGTGGAAGGCACAAAATCGGCATTATTTTCTCTTCCACGGTCAGCGCCAAACTGACTTAGCCCGATCAACGGGTCGTTTCCTTTACCCTTGCCGGAATAATTGGTGACCTGAAAGTTCGCATCCTCACCAAACCCATGATGGAAAAGGACATCGTGCAGGGTATTAAGCTGATAAAACAGTTGTACGTCGACGGCCTTATGATACGAAACGGGTTCCTTGTCAAGCTGAAAAGCATACTGGAATTGCAGGTCACTGCCACCGGTGGTCTCACTGCTGTCGGGCTGGAAATCAGCATTGCGATCAAGGAATACGCGGGCATTGTTGCCACTGGTCGTCAGGCTGTCAGCGCCGGGAATGCCATTGGTGTCGTGCCACCCGAACGGTGATGCATCAGGATCTGCCGGATTGGTGATCAGCTGCTGGCCTTCAACGAGAGGGCTTTCGGCGGGATAGGGTAGGACCAGGTACGAACCTTCACCGGCATCCGGGCTTGATGCCAAAACCGGAAGAACTTCCTGGGTGCGGACCGTATTGGGATTGAAGTCTTCGCCTATACAATGCGATCCCAGGTCTTTACGATAAAGGATTTGTGCTGACGTTGGATCAAGTCCGAGTTCCCAAAGGGTGCTGCGGTCCTCGGGAATGTACCGGATCATCAGCATCAATACCCAATTCTGGTCTGCATTCAAATGATAGGCATACCGTGTTTCCAGATTCGAAAAGGCCACCTGGGGTAGCGTCCATTCCTGCCATGAAGCTGGTGCGTTTTGTCTGACATCGAGTTCTCCGATGGCGGAGGCATCAAGATGAAAGAATTTTTGCAAGACCTGTGCTGCCGGTTTTGTTTTCTCGTCACCCGTAGTATTGACCGGCACGACGGTCTTGGTGACCTGGCCAAATGAAGGACGGTTGTTGCGCCATAATACAGCTGCAATGATCCCGTCGCAGGGGAGATCCCGGTACATCAGCTGATAATATCGATAGACTGCGTCCGGTACGGCTGCAGCATTTTCACCGATGGACTGCCAACTGAAAGCCGTCCTGTCCAGAATTTGTTGATTGGAGGAGTTCCACAGACTATCGAGGAAGGGTCCGGGTACGGATTGAGCCTCAGCAGAACTCAGGGAAGCCCAGATGAAAAGGGTATATAACAATGTTCTCATTCCAGTAATGTATTCTCAAGGCATAAAGATAATGGTACCGCATTACAACGGTTCATTTTACAGGAAATGAACGATATGGAATGGTATAAATTTCCTAATGCCTGATTAGGGTTGTATTTTTCCACGATGGCAGCATCGTCACAATGGATCATTGGCCGCAACCCCGTCGAGGAGGCTTTGCAAAGCGGCATCGAGATTGAAAAAGTCTTCCTGCAGCAAGGCATAACCGGAGAAGTAGAAAAATTTTTAAGGCACACCTGTAAAAGCAGGGGTATCCCGCTGTCTGTCGTGCCGAAAGATAAAATGCGCAAAATGGTCTCCGGCGCTCACCAGGGGATCGCTGCTCTGATTGCCCCGGTCCAATACCAGATACTGGAGCAGGTGTTGCCTGATTTATTTGAGACAGGAAAAGTCCCTTTACTGGTCATGCTGGATGGCATTCAGGATGCCCGAAATCTGGGAGCCATTGCCCGATCAGCCTGGGTGTTGGGGGTGGATGCTCTGATCGTAGGTATGAAAAACAATGCCCCGATCAATGAGATTGCCGTCAAAGCCAGCGCCGGTGCTTTATTGAAACTACCGGTTTGCCGTGTTTCAAGCCTGGTCAACACACTGCTGTATGTGCAGGCCAGTGGCTGTCAGGTATACGCCAGCGATCTCCAGGCTGAAATGTCGCTGGAAGAGCTGGATCTGACGGAGCCGATGATGGTGATCATTGGATCAGAAGGGGAGGGGATACAAAATGCACTGGCAAAACGGTCTGACCGGCAATTTATCATTCCACAGGCCAGATCCTTTGATTCGCTGAATGCTTCGGTAGCATCCGGAATTATCTTCTATGAAATTTTTAAGGCCCGCATAAAATCTTTTGGCCCGGATTCGGGTTCATTACGGTAAACCTGCATCGATGATCAGAAACCTCTTTTCAACCATATTATTCCTGACCGGGATTGCAACCATTTTGCAGTGTTCCTCCGGGAGGGTAATTGCGGCAACAGGCACACCCGCTATTTCAGCTCAGGATACGACACCTCTTGCAAACTCTTTGTTGTGGGAAATTTCCGGAAATTCGCTGGCGACTCCCTCCTACCTTTTTGGTACCATTCACATCATCGACAAGGACAAGTTCTTTTTACCCGAACAAGCTCTGCAGGCGATTGATAAGAGTCAGCGGATGACGTTCGAGATCAACATGGAAGATATGTCGGATATGAGTGTGATGATGTCTCTGGTCACCAAAGCCATGATGAATGGTGGCGTGAAGTTGAGTGACTTGCTTTCCGCTGAAGATTATAAAGTCGTGGAGGACTATTTTAATGAAAAGGGTTTACCCATTATGATGCTGGAGCGCATCAAGCCCATGTTCCTCACTGCGTTCGCCTCTCCCGACGTAGAAGCTGGCAGTATGGATGATGGGTCTATCAAGAGTTACGAATTTGAGCTCTTTGACCGGGCGAAAGAAAAGAACCTGGAAATCGGCGGATTGGAAACCGTGGACTACCAACTCAGTTTGTTTGACAGCATTCCGTACGCCGAACAGGCTAAGATGCTGGTTGAAAGTATTCAGATGAATGACGAAGGCAGTGATCAGTTTAACCAGATGATGGATATGTATCTGAAACAGGACATCGAATCAATGCACACCATGATCAACGACGAAGGCCAGGGTGTAGGCGGATACGAGCGTATGCTCGTGGAGAACCGCAATCGCAACTGGATACCCGAAATGAGAAAGATGATGACGGATAAGCCCACCTTCTTTGCCGTTGGCGCGGGTCATCTGGGGGGGCCTCACGGTGTGCTGCGCTTACTGATGCAGGCTGGCTATACGGTGAAACCACTGTTGAAACCCTTACCACAAAGTCAAAAAATGTAACGATGGCGCTGATCAGGACCATAAGGGGTTTTACACCGAAATGGGGTGAAGATTGTTTCCTCGCGGAAACGGCTACTGTTCTGGGCGATGTCATTCTGGGCGATCAGTGTTCGGTCTGGTACAACGCAGTTATCCGCGGTGATGTAAATGAGATCCGCATTGGTAATCAGGTCAACATCCAGGATGGCGCGGTGATCCATTGTACGTATGAAAAAACTGGCACATATATTGGTAACCATGTAAGCATTGGCCATCTGGCATTGGTCCATGGCTGTACATTGGAAGACAATGTGCTGGTAGGTATGGGAGCTATCGTGATGGATAATGTGGTGGCACAGTCCAATTGTCTGATCGCTGCCGGTGCCGTCGTGTTGGAAAAGACCATCCTGGAATCCGGGTTCATTTATGCCGGTGTTCCGGCTAAAAAAGTAAAGGAACTGGATCCGGAAACCGCCAAATTTTATATTACCAGAACAGCGGCGAATTATGTTGCTTACGCAGAATGGTTTCGAAATCCAGGTTGATTAACAAATTTTAGAAGGAAAAAACGTTCTTGACAAGTATTTTCTTTTAGATATTTTTTACTTACCTTCGTTAGAATATTAGGGTGTTCTCATAGTGTGTTCAAGCCCTCCGATCCTGTTGGAGGGCTTTTCATTTTTTATAATCCTTAAAAAGGATTATCTCCAACCCGATCGAGAGCACTTTGCCACAAGTCCTGGACTGATGCAGTGGGCTTCGTACACAAATAAACCCTGGTTCCGAATTCACGGGCTAAAGGATTCGTGACCTGGCCGATCGAATCCACCTGACCAAAAAAAGATGCCACATCTTCACCCAATTCATCATTGATGTAGATCAGGGTATTGACGTCAGGAGAGAGTTTCCTTGGTGCCCAGTACAAATAGCTTTCATGAAAACTCACAGGTTCCGGTAATCCTTGACCCAGGATAGCAACCGCGCCAGCCTGGCCATAATTCTCAGCATAAATAATAGTGCTCTTTGGGTCGGCCATCGAATAAGCTTTCTCCGCAGCCCGGGCTATGTCATCCCAGCCCAGCATATCGGAAAAATCCTGGGGAAGTGCATGATTGGTTCCGTCTTCAAATCGCCGGCCGACATTGACCCCATATTTGGATTCGAGCCGGTCATAATAAGCTGCCAGGCGCTCTACACTGAAAACCGGAAGAACAATGGGCAAAACCGGCAACGTGAGGATCACCATAACCGAAATCATAACCCATGCCATCCATTCTTTCTTTAAAAGGGAAGACCACCACCAGGCGCCGGCAGCAATCAATGGAATGAACAGGCCAGCCGTATAATAGCTTTTCCCGTTTACCATAAACAGGAATAAAAATACCGATAGGATTACCCAACTCAGGAACCGGTAGGGTTTGAGGCCGGGTGAGAAACACAAAGCGATCAGGCCCGGAATGGTCAGCAAGATGCCGGCAAAGGGCATCAGAAGCTGGTCCGACAGGAAACCTGATGCCTCTACATGGACCAGTTGTTTATCGTGCAGGGTCTGCAGATGGCGAATCAATGGCCAGTGATGTTCTGTTTGCCAGATGATATTGGGAAGAAAGAGGATAACCACAATACCGGAGGCGTACCAGAAAGATCGCAGTCTGAACCAGTTGCGGTAAGGGGTGAATGGCAGGAAGATCAGCAGTCCCAGAACTTGTAACCCAAGCAGATATTTATTCAATAATCCCAGCCCAATGCACAGCCCCAATGCATACCATGCCCTCGGATGTCCATTTATGATCCTCAGGATCAGATACCAGTTCAAGGTCCAGAGGAAAATATCTGTACATACCGGTTGGAATAAATAAAACGACCGGAAATAAAGTGCACCGACAGAATAGCCCGTTACGCTTAAAAGCATCCCCTTTCGATCTCCACCAATCTCCCTGGAGATCCCGGCAACCAGGAAAACCATCACCCCACTCAGCAGTGCCGGATAAACTTTGGCTGCCCAGATGGTTGTACCAAAGAGGACCGAAAAAATCTTCGCAATCCATGCCGTCAATGGTGGTACCGACGCATAGCCAAAGGAAAGGTGCCGTCCTTGTACGAGGTACAATAATTCATCGCGCATAAATCCCGGATGGGGGATCGCCAGACGCAACACAATATGGCTTATGGCCAAAATGCCTAATCCTATCGTTAGCTTCGAAACCTTCATGCTTTAGATACGGATGATGTCCGTGCTATGTTACAACCTGGTTAGATTATGACCAGGCACACAAGATAACAGGGATTGGCCACAGACGTTCCACAAAAAAAGAGGCAGTTAAAACACAACTTACTTTATGACTTTAATTAAGATCATCATTATCACTCAAGTATTCCCATACGAATAGCTCTTTCGACAGGAGAATGTGCAACATCTGAATCTGTAACCGACAATTCACCTCGTAACAATAATGGTGGTTGTGCCATAAATTTAGGAGTACTACCCCTGTGTTGTTGGGCTGCGTGAACCAGAAAGGGATGACACAGGTAAACAGTTCCAGCATTACCAGTCGCAAAAACTTCATTTCTATTTGGTAACTCCTCTAATTTCCCTGCCAGCTCCACAAAAGAAAGACCTTCATCACCTTCGCTGGATAATAGCCGTGCAACATCGATATGAGAACCTTCATAAATGACGGTTGGGGCATCATTTTCGCTGACATCGGAATATAAAATCAACATCAACAATGCCCGACCTTTTGATTTGATATTAACCCGCCATTCAAAAAAATTATTCGGGTCATTTCCCGGAAAACTTGCATCCACATGTCTGCCGGTATCGTCAGGTAGTTTACCGGATGGAAATCTGACAGGAAATGTTCCAACGTTAAGGCAAGGTATCCATTTGTCCTTACCAATCAATTGATTAAATGCATCATGCAGCTTTGGAGTATTCACAGAATAAATAAAAGGTTCATCGGTGTACATTCCCAAACGAATTACAGGCTCAATCCAGGTCGACGGGTCCGACCTCTCACAGGGCAGGTCATTCCAAAGGATTTCTAATGCAGCATCTGCCATTTCCTTGGAAAATGAATCATCAAGTTGAATAAAACCTTTATGAATAAAATGCTCTATTTCTTGTTTACTTAGCATACTTCAAATAATCTAATGGTAAAATAAAACCACCCGCTGGCTATACAATCTGGTTTGCCAGAAGAAATGGTTTAGGAATTAAATTAAATGAATAATGGAAGCGTGCACTTAGTGCAATTTAAGTGCATTGCTTAAGGACAAAGTCTCCTAAAATATGATAATATCATGCACATACTTATCCTTCAAAATATGGAGTTTCCACAAATGGTCAATCAAAATCAGAATGCCTATTGCATCGCATACTCCATTTACGAAGCTGGACTAAAATCATTAAGCTTTAACCTGGGATGTGAAGACTCAGGCCGCCTGAAGCAAAATATCATCGGCCAGGTGGGTGATCCACAGGGAAGGTTCGTAATTGTCATCGAAGCTGACCCAGCCCGGTAATGGCTGTCCGGGGGTGGTATACCAAAAATGGTCCTCCTGCTGATTGCTTTGCAGCCACTGCAATGCTTTACGGCAACCCGGATGCTTCAGCCGGTGCTGGTCCCGCATCAGCCGTAACATTTCCAGCCAGCTGGTTTGCGGATAGAATGGAAATACCAGGTGCTGCAGGTTGAGATCCAGACGATGGTCCAGAAAAAGATTATTGAAAAGCAGGTAATCCAGCCCTTCTTCCAGCTTTTCCTGCATGCGGAATGTCCACTTACCGGGATAGCGATCCTGGTAGACGGAGAGGGCAATCAACGATTTGGTGATGCTGTGAATGCAGGTCACTTTTTGCTGCTGTGAAACAGATCCGCCATTCAATTCTGTCCCGTGGCACCGCATGGGTTGGGTATTTACGATTGAATTAATGCCTACCCGTAGCAGGTCATGATCCGGAAGCCCCAAACGGATCAGCAGAGTTGTCTGGATCGCATTGTAAATGGCATCGATCTCCGCAGCATCCTGCGAGAGTGCGAATCCTTGCGGGGTCCAGTTCTGCTCCAGCATGATCATAACCAACCGGCGGACGTGAGGATCCGCAAAAGAATGATTGATCTCGGCAAACTGGCTCAGTCGCAGGATCAGATTTTTTGTGGAATAGGGGAATGGTCGAAGCAGCTTCTGATAGAGCGGAGACTGCTGCAGGGCAGGAATGTACGATTTGGAAGGTAACTTAACAGGCCTGTCCGGCATAAACTGGACATCATAGATGGGATCAAAACGATTTACTGCGGTCCTCATGTGTTTGTTTTTGGGTTCAACAATCAATAAACATCCTGGTCCGCTGATGATTCGTACAAACTAAAAATGAGAAAGCCTTATTCGTGTAAATGGTGTACCCTATTAAACGATAACGATTCAATTCACCCACAGATTGTGTTACCGGGCCTGCATATTTGTTCCTTTTAAATTATGGGGCTAACCAGGCAATGCTTTTTTGGGACGACGCTGAACCAGGTAAACCCCGGCGAGAATGCATCCTATGGCCAGAAAATGTTGCCCGCGGATGATCTCTCCATCCAGGGCGCCCCACAAAACTGCAACGATCGGCATAAAGTAGCTGACCATGGAAGCAAAAATCGGAGTGGTGATCTGGACGAGATAATAATACAATACGGTAGCCATCGCAGTCCCTGCCAGTACCAGGATCAGGACATAAACCAGTGCCTCCCGGGCCGCTTCACTGTGGAGCAGATGGTTGGAATTGACTGGTAACAATAGAAACAAAATACTGGGTATGGCCGTCAACAGGAACGTCACTGCAGTGATGTCAACCGCATGCATTTCGCCAAGCTTTGCCTTAACGGTGTTGGCACTTGTGCCGTAGCACATGGTGGCGATGACCATGAGCATGCTGTAACCGAAAGAATTTCCGGAACCGGACTGGTTTTGCATCAGGATCAGCCCAAAGGCTCCTGCCAATCCCAGGAGGATTCCTCCCAATTGCCGGCTGCTGAACCGGAGACTGAACAGCAGAATGCCGATGATCATGGTAAAGATGGGTGTCAATGCATTGATGATGCCCGCAACAGAAGACGATACCCGCGTCTCGCCCCATCCGTAGAGCGTGAAAGGGATCAGGCTGCCTACAAACCCTACCACCAGCAGGGCGGGCCAGCGTTCCCATTGGATCTTGCGCCAGCGATAGATGGTCCAGGGTAAAAACAACAGACCGGTCAGACTTAACCGGATAGCAACCATCTGATAAGGGTTGAAGCCGGTCAGGCTCTTCTTGATCAGGATAAATGAACTACCCCAGGTAAGGCTTAAAAACACTAACACCAGAACAGAGCGCCAATTCATCGTAATACAGTACGGATAAGCTGGCGAAGGTACGATTTAAGTCCATACCGGTGTTGATCGCGGATTGGTGTATTTCCAATCAACTTTCAGGAATGTACCGGACTAATTTACCGGTTACTTCTTGGCCGGTTTGTCCTTTGGTGCCTCGGAGGCTTCATTGAGGACGGCCGGATCTTTGTCGTCCTTTTTTCCATTCTCCTGACTCTGTACCTTGCCAAGATAGGCAGGCAGGTCCATGCCAGCCATGTTAAAGAGGTCATTCAGCGGAGGAATGGATTTATACAGGCTCGACACGAACTTGGACGTTGAGGTGTTGTCACCTCCATTGCCATTTTCCCAAACCGTGACCTTGTCGATCTTCATGTTCTTGATTGCATCAACCTGCGTGCGTACCAACTCTGGAAGTTTGTCAGCGATCATCATCAATACGGCATCGCGGTTGTTCCCTCCGGCGGCTTCCACGATTCGCTGGAAACCTTCAGCTTGTTTGGTCAAAACTTCATAGAGGCCTTTAGCCTGGGCTTCCTGACGCAGGAAAATAGCATCAGCATCACCTTTCGCGACCGCAATGGTCTGTTCGGCCTTGGCTTGTGCCTCAATCACAAGTTTTTGTTTTGCGATCTCGGCCTGGACGATCTCGTCGGCTTTTTTGGTTGCCATTTCGCGTTCGGCACGCGCTATCTCCGCTTCTTTTTCCGCTACGTAAGCTTCTTCCAGTGCTTTTGCGGCCTGGATCTTCTCCGAAGCAGTGGCAAGTCGCAGGGACTCGGCTTCTTTCTGACGCCTTTCGGCATTGGATTGGGCAATTTTTATTTTTGCATCGTTTTCTCCATCGATCGATTTAGCAGAGGCGCTTGCTTCACCAATTTTGGCGTCAGCTTCAGCGGAAGAAACCTGGATACGTTCGTCTTTGAAGGCAATGGCTTCTCCGATGGAACCGTCGCGGTTTTTCTGGGCCACGCTTTGTTTGGCGTCGTTGATGGCTTTGGCGGCCGCTTCTTTACCCAAAGCTTCAATGTAACCGGATTCATCCTGAATGTCGGTAACGTTTACGTTGATCAGGGTCAAGCCGATCTTGCGTAATTCGGCGCCCACGTTTTGCGATACGTTGGACAAAAATTTATCCCGATCCGAGTTGATTTCTTCAATATCCATCGTGGCTACCACCAGACGGAGCTGTCCGAAGATGATATCCTTCGCGATATCCCGGATGGATTCCGTGGTTTTCCCAAGCAAACGTTCCGCGGCATTCAACATGGTTCCTTCTTCGTTGGATATGGCTACGGTGAACCGTGAGGGTACATTGACACGGATATTTTGCTTACTCAACGCGCCTTTCAGGTCTACATCTATCGATATGGGACTCAGGTCCAGGTATTCATAGCCCTGGATGATGGGCCAGACGAATGCGGCACCACCGGCGAGGCATTTTGCGGAGCCCTGCCCGGTCTTACCATAGATCACCAGGATCTTATCGGAAGGACAACGTTTATAACGGGCTATAACAAAGATGAGAATACTGAGCAGGAATAGTATTCCAACAAAAGAGGTTATTAATTCGACCATGGTAGGAATGGTTTAGTTCGTGAACAAAGGGTCAAAGTGATTCGTCTGGCGTAACCAGAACGGATTGTTTATTCAGGAGGCTCACAATGCGTATTTTGGTGCCGGTGGGCAGGCGGTGGCCTTCTGTCCAGGCTTCAATTTCACGCAGGGAGCCGTTAATATTTACGTGTATTTTTCCGGGACCATGTTTTTCTTCCGGAATGGAGAAATAAACTTCTCCACTGCTGCCAATGGCAGATTCCATATGGAGTGTACCTTCTTCTTCCAGCTTATGCAGCAGATACATGATGTAAGCCACGGTAGACATGGCCGCTATGCCGGCAATCAGTGCTACCAGTAGGGCCAGCGTAGCATTCTGGGCATTGTCGAAGACCAATATGCCGATCCACCCAAAGAAGGTAAAAAAGGCCAGGATACTGCGGATGGAGAACAAACTGAATTCATGTTCCAGCGCCAGGTCATTTTCCAGGCTGTCATGTTCCATGTCAAGCGCCCCGTCGGTGCCCAATCCGACCAGGCTAAGAACAAATTGGATGAGGAATAATGTGGTTGCAATGACAGCGACACCCCAAAAAATGTGCTCGATCGGAGACAATCCATTCCACCATTCCGCTAGAGTCATCGAAGTCATGCAATGCCTATTTCGTGGTATTTATTAAAAATAACTGCAAGGACCCTGGTATGGCAAATTGTTCGACGAAACAAGGCAAATTCTCGATGGTTTTCCGTGAGGCTCGATGACTCTCTTTGAGTGTGGGATGTTTTACCATTGTTTGAGCATCCAATGAATGATGGTTGATGAAATTCTGGCAGACAGGGACATGACGATGAAGGCAGTAGGGAATCGTTTTTGGTTCCTTGAATTAACGCATTGCTGGCGCAGCATTGGAAATTAACGTATCGCCCGGTATAAAGGAGCACTGGCCTTAGCAGGTCAATTCACAAATTGATATATTTGCGGCTTAAGAGCAAAAACAGGTCATGCCCGGGGCATGCATCCCAAAGCAGTTAATATGGTTGATGTAAAGATCTTCGGCGGCACCAACAGCCGATCCCTTTCTGAAAAAATAGCTGACTATTACGGATATTCTCTGGGAAGCCTGACGGTTCACCGGTTCAGCGATGGTGAAATCCAAACGGAGATCAATGAATCGGTGCGCGGTGCGTATGTATTTTTTATCCAGTCTACCTTTGCTCCGCCGGAAAACCTTCTCGAATTATTGATGATGATCGATACGGCCAAACGGGCATCTGCCGGATACATCTGTGTGGTAATTCCCTATTTTGGATATGCCCGGCAGGATCGCAAGGATAAACCCAGGGTCCCGATTTCAGCCAAACTGATTGCGAATCTGATCGAAGCAGCCGGTGCTAACCGGATGATGACCATGGATTTTCATGCCGACCAGATCCAGGGCTTTTTTGACATCCCGGTTGACCACCTTAAGAGTGAAGCCATCTACATACCGTATCTGGAATCCCAAAAACTGGACAACATCATATTCGCTTCTCCGGATGTGGGCGGAGTGAAGCGGGCGCGGACCTACTCCAAATATTTCAAGCGGGACCTGGTGATCTGTGACAAGTACCGTAAGAAAGCCAATGAGGTGGATCGCATCACGGTCATCGGTGAAGTGGATGGCGCAGACGTCATCCTGGTCGATGATATCGTAGATACGGCAGGAACGCTTTGCAAGGCAGCCGATGCACTGATCGAGAAGGGTGCTAAAAGTGTACGTGCCATTTGTACCCACCCGGTATTGTCCGGCAAGGCATTTGAAAATATTACCAATTCCAAAATTTCGGAACTGATCGTGACGGATACCATTCCGTTAAAGCAAAAGCATGAGAAAATCAAAGTGCTGACCACCGCTAAATTATTCGCCCGGGCCATACGAAACACCCACGAACACCGCTCCATCTCTGCTTTGTTTGTGGACGGGTGATGCCCATCAAAGACTGTCTCCATGGGTCAACTTTAAACACGCTGGCTGGGTAGTCCGGCAATTTTTGAAATTCCTTTTACTTATAAGAATTTGTATTATCTTTGCAGTCCTGTTTGACAAGGTGTTAAAATATTAACGATGGAAATTATAACCATAAACGGAAGTTCACGTCAGGAACTGGGAACCAAATGGGCCAAACAAGTACGCAATGAAGGCCTGATCCCATGTGTTTTGTATGGTGCCGATACCAATATAACGTTTACTGTAGACCCACACGATGTAAAGAAACTGGTCTATACCTCTCAATTTAAGGTGGCAGAAGTCAACGTTGACGGAACCATCCATAAATGCATTCTTAAGGATGTGCAGCTCGATCGTCTAACCGACGAGGTGATCCACATCGACTTTTTGAAATTAACGCCCGGGCATAAAGTGAAAATCAATGTGCCACTGGCAACCAAAGGTGCCTCACCAGGTGTGAAACTGGGTGGAAAGTTGGTTACCAAAATGCGTAATATTTCAGTGAAAGTAATGCCGGAAAACCTGATTTCCGAAGTGACTGTTGATGTGTCTGGTTTGGATCTGGGACAGACAGTCCGGGTGCGTGACATTGAAAAAGTAGAAGGTGTGGAGATCCTGAACGCTCCCTCCATTCCGGTAGCTACCGTGACCATTCCACGTGCTCTGCGTTCAGCTACATCCAAGCAAGATTAATCTTTGAAGGCGGAGAGTAACGAAACTGTTTCGTTACCGATTCATAAAAAGAGACGTACCTCCAAATACGTCTCTTTTTTTTATGGTACCTGAATCGTTCCGGATTCCTGCCAGCCATGATTTGCCGTACCACCTTCCGTATTAATTTCAAATCTCCATCTGCCGGGTTTCACATCATAATTGTCCATTAAAAACAGTTATTAGCTTATTTTGGAGCTTTCAATAATTTATCGGACACCTAAATGAAGGTAACTCTTATCCAAAGCAACATCCATTGGGAGGATGCCCAGGCTAACCGGGATCATCTGGATCAACTGATGCAGCGCGTTCCGGGCGATACGGATCTGATCGTTCTACCGGAAATGTTTACGACCGGATTTACCATGCATGCCATGAGCCAGTCGGAAACGATGGATGGGCCGAGCATCCTCTGGATGAAGGAAAAGGCCAGACAGATGGATGCAGCGATTGTGGGAAGCATTATCATCCGGGAAGGGTCACGTTATTACAATCGATTGATCTGGCAGCTTCCGGACGGCCAGATTGTCCATTACGATAAGAAACATCTTTTTTCCTATGCCGGAGAGGATCAGACCTATACTGCAGGTAAGAAACGATTGAGTGTTACCTTCCGGGAATGGACCTGTGTGCCTTTGGTTTGCTATGACTTGCGTTTTCCGGTCTGGAGTCGCAATACGTCCGGCTATGATCTATTGCTGTATGTAGCAAACTGGCCACAGGTGCGCAGCCAGGCATGGACTTCTCTGCTGAAAGCCCGGGCCATTGAGAATCAGTGTTTTGTTCTGGGCGTGAACCGGGTAGGCTGGGATGAATCGGGTAATTATTATTCCGGCGAAAGTGCGATCATTGATTACCAGGGTGAAGAAATAGCCACAAAAAAAGACGATGAAGACCTGCTATATGCCGAATTGGACCGGGAAAAACTGCAGGAATTCCGCAGGCAATATGCATTTCTCCGGGATCAGGATGCATTTAAGATCCTGCCCTGACAATTTGAAATTTTAATCACCACTCATTGAGCATTTTCCACAACAGGTCTTTCAACCGGTCGAGGCCGTAACCTGATACCGCCGAAATGAATACTACCGGAACATCTTTTGGTAATTGTGGCCGGAGCAGGTCTTCCCATTCCTTATCAATAAGATCTGATTTGGTGATCGCAATGATCCGTGGTTTATCCATGAGTTCCGGATTAAATTCATGGAGTTCATGGGTCAGGGTATGATAGGTCTTGGTAGGTTCGTTTTCTTCGCAGGAGATCATGAAGAGCAGGACGGCATTGCGTTCGATGTGCCTTAGGAAGCGCAGACCCAGTCCTTTGCCCAGGTGTGCATCTTCGATGATTCCAGGGATATCCGCTACTACAAAAGAACGGTTGTCACGGTAGGGAACTACCCCCAGATTTGGAGTCAGGGTGGTGAATGCATAGTCTGCTATCTTGGGTTTGGCTGCACTGATGCTGGAGAGGAGCGTTGATTTTCCTGCATTGGGAAATCCTACCAGGCCGACATCAGCCAACAACTTTAGCTCCAGGATCTTCCATTCTTCCCTGCCTGGCTCTCCCGGTTGGGCGTAACGCGGAGTCTGATTGGTTGCAGATTTAAAGTGAACATTTCCGAGTCCGCCGCGGCCTCCGGGAACCAGGATTTTGGTTTCTCCTTCTTCGGTGATCTCAAAATGGATCTCACCGGTTTCGGCATCCTTGGCCACCGTGCCCAACGGTACGTCGAGGATCACATCGTCGCCATCCGCACCGGTCATTTCCTGGCCTGCTCCGGGCTGACCATGACCGGCAATGACATGTTTGCGGTATTTCAGATGAAGTAAAGTCCAGAGTTGATTGTTGCCCCGTACCAGTATATGCCCACCCCGGCCACCATCGCCACCGTCAGGCCCTCCTTTAGGGTTGAACTTAGCCCGGTGCAAATGAGGTGAACCTGCTCCGCCCTTACCGGAGCGGCAGCAAATTTTTACATAATCAACAAAATTCTGGTCGGCCATACGATGATAATACCAGAAGAACGGTTTAAGACTGATGTTGTTCGATCAGATCGCAAAGCCCACCGAAGATTTCTTCGATGGAGCCGATGCCATTGAGGGTTGAAGCTTTTCCTTTTTCCTGATAGAACGCGAACAAAGGTGCAGTTTTGGCTTCGTATTCACGGATCCGGTTGCGTATGATGGACTCGTCCTGGTCGTCGGAACGGCCGGAGGTTTCACCACGCTTCAGGATCCGGGTGACAATTTCATCTTCTGACACTTCGAGTGCCAGCAGCAGGTCAATCGTCCAGCCCCGGGAAGCGAATAATTCATCCAGCGCTTCTGCCTGCGGGATCGTGCGGGGAAATCCGTCCAGGATGAACCCATTGGAATCCAGGTGGTGATCCAGTTTATTGGCAAGCATTCCGATGGTGATTTCATCGGGTACAAGTGCACCCTGTGAGATGTATTCTTTTGCTTTCAGACCAAGCGGGGTATTATTACCCATTTCATAACGAAACAGGTCACCGGTAGAAATATGGATTAAGTCGTAAGCTTCAGCGATTTTGATCGCCTGCGTGCCTTTTCCGGAACCCGGAGGTCCAAACAAAATTAAATTAAGCATGTGACAACACTTTACATGATACAATAACAATCGGTATAAACCCGGAAAGGCCTGCTCGGGTTTCATTGGTTCAGAGCGGGCGGAAAGATAATAAAATAGTTGAGTTTGTCGGATGATCTGCGGGTCTGCCGGCGTTGATCCGGTAAGCTCTGCGGGTCATTGCGTAATGTGGACCAGCGTTGTGTACTTGTGGAACGGAATTCATGAATACTTTGCGTGGGTATTTGCCGAGTTTCAATCTTTTTTACCATCTTCAATGCAAGAATAGAATTGTTGGCTTATGTCTTTTCAGATTATCGAGCAACCGACCGTCTACGACGTTGTCATTGTGGGATCGGGAGCAGGAGGTGGTATGGCCGCCAAAATGTTAGCTGAAGGAGGATTAAAGGTGGCGTTGCTGGAAGCAGGTCCGAACTTCGATCCAAAAAATCCGGAGCAACAAACACAGTTGAAGTGGCCGTGGATGTCACCCCGGCGGGGAGCAGGCACTACACGTGCATTCGGCGATTTTGATATGGCGTATGGTGGCTGGGAAATCGATGGTGAGCCCTACACGCGTAAAAACGGGACCGAATTTGACTGGTTCCGGTCGCGCATGCTGGGTGGACGTACCAACCATTGGGGGCGCATCTCCCTGCGTTTTGGCCCGTATGACTTCAAGCGTCGTAGTATGGATGGCCTGGGAGATGACTGGCCCATCGGATACGATGATGTAAAGCCGTACTACGACCGGCTGGATAAAATGGTCGGAGTTTTTGGCTCTAAAGAAGGCATGTACAACGAACCTGATGGCTTCTTCCTGCCACCTCCCAAGCCACGGTTGCATGAGATGTTCATCAAAAAAGGTGCAGGTAAGGTCAATATTCCGGTCATACCGGCCAGACTTTCTATCCTGACGCGACGGATCAATAAAGACCGGGGTGTTTGTTTTTACTGCCAGCAATGTTCCCGTTCCTGTATGGTTTACGGCGACTTTTCGTCCAGTTCGGTATTGGTTAAGCCGGCATTGGACACTGGAAATGTGGACCTGTACGTAAATGCAATGGCACGTGAGGTAATCACCGATACGGAAGGAAAAGCCAAAGCGATCTCCTACATCAACAAAGAAGACTTACGCGAATACCAGGTACGCGGTAAAACCATTATCCTGGCGGCCAGCGCATGTGAATCAGCCCGGCTGTTGCTGAACAGTAAATCCAGCCGGCATCCGAATGGCCTGGCCAACAGCAGCAATGTGGTCGGGAAATACCTCCATGATTCAACCGGGGCATCGCGCATGGGCTTATTGCCAGATTTGCTGGACAGAGAGCGGTATAACGAAGACGGGGTAGGCGGTATGCATGTGTATACACCCTGGTGGCTCGACAATAAGAAATTGAATTTCCCGCGTGGATATCATATCGAATACTGGGGTGGCATGGGTATGCCGGGTTACGGATTTGGGTTCGGACTGGAAAGCCTGAACGGCCAGGTCGCCGGGGCTAATGGCGAGAACCATCGCGCTGGTGGATATGGTGCCGGCTTTAAAGCAGATCTGCGTCGCTTTTATGGTGCTACTTTCGGTATGTCAGGTCGTGGCGAATGCATAGCCCGGGAAGACAACTATTGCGAAATAGATCCGGACACCGTCGATAAATATGGCATCCCAGTATTGCGCTTTCACTACACCTGGAGTGATCACGAACGCAACCAGGCCAAGCACATGCAGGATACCTTTGAAGAGATCATCACCCAGGCAGGTGGTATCCTGCTGGGCAATAAGCCGGGGCCGGAATCCGACTATGGACTTGCCGCACCGGGGCGTATCATTCATGAAGTTGGAACGGTAAGGATGGGTAATGACCCAAGGACCTCGGCCGTCAATGCTTACAATCAGGCGCACGATGTTGCCAACCTTTTTGTCATGGACGGAGGACCATTTGTTTCGCAGGCGGATAAAAACCCGACGTGGACCATCATGGCACTGGCAATCCGTGCCTCCGAATATTTAATGTCCGAAATGAAAAAGCAAAATCTTTGATCATGGATAGAAGAAACAGCCTTAAGACGTTAGTAGCCGGAGGTATTGCCGGTGGATTGTTGATCCATGGTTGCAATCCGGCCACGAAGGAGGAGACCTCGTCCATGCCGGCGGAGACCGGTTCTACGGAAGCCTATGGCCGTACACCGGAGGAACAAAAGAGGGATCAGTCCCTGATGAAAGAACCTTTCTTCAATGCCCATGAAATGGCGACGCTGGCGGTGCTCTGTGATTTGATCATACCAGCGGATGATGTATCCGGCAGCGCCACCGAAGCGGAAGTGCCGGCATTCATCGATTTCATTATGAAAGACCAACCCGGCTATCAGAATACCATGCGGGGAGGCCTGATGTGGCTGGATCACCAGACTCTGGCATTGCACGAAAAAGCTTTCATGGATTGCTCACCGGAAGATCAAAAAGCTTTTCTGGATAAACTGGCTTATCCTGCCGAGGTGGAACCTGCCTATCAGTCCGGCGTCCGGTTTTTCAATACCGTACGTAATCTCACGGCTACCGGGTTTTTCACCTCCAAGCTGGGAATCAAGGATCTGGGTTATGTCGGAAATACACCCAATGTGTGGGACGGTGTTCCCCAGGAAGTTCTTGATAAGCACGGCCTGTCCTACGACCAGCGCACGCTGGACGTGTGCGTCACCCCGGATGAAAGAGAGTTGCAGGCAGAATGGGACGATGAAGGTAATCTGAAGCGCGGATAATAATCCCCTACATCGCTGTTACCTTAGCACCCAATCAGCGATGGATGAAGGCCTCAGCTGGAATAATGTCCTTCCGAAAAAAATGGGCATCCCCGCAGGAATGCCCCATCTCTCATTAATCAATTCTCAAACACTGCTTACTCCAGGCGTACTGGAAATAGTCAGAAGTCCGGAATCGTATCTAAAGCGTCTCGCAAGGAATAGTTGTTGCGATTAACGCGTTTACGATTACCTCTTTCCTGATATTCTAACGGAAGACGCGCTCCATCTTCCTCAAGGTAGCATAGCAGAGTAAGGATTACCTGGATCTGGGTCAGTGTTCAAAATGATTTCAGTTGGTTATCTTGTTTTGCTCGGAAGATTCTTTGATGCCATCGATGATCTGCACGGTCTTGTCCCAGAATTCGCGAAAGACCGGTTTCAATTTTTCAGCGACCAATTTTGTCTGCTCCGGCATTACTGCCAGGACAGGGTAAGTCACCGACCGGTTTTTAGTCGAATCACTAACCAGGTGTGTGCGGTCCAGAAACCAGACCACGTAGGAGAAACAGATGATAAACAGCAAACTGAGCAAGGCTCCGCCTGCGATCTTATTGACAAAATTGAGTTTGACGGCTTTGAATAAATTCTCCAGGTTTTTTCCGGTAAACCGTACCAGGGCCAGAATCAGTATAAAAGTGCCCACAAAACCCAGGATGAAGATCCAGGGATTTTGCCGGTCAAAGAGACCTTCCAAAAATCCGATGACGATGGGCGAGAGCTTAAGGGTGATCAGGATGCCAAGCAAAACGCCGACAACCGTGAAAACCGTTTTGATGACCCCGCGGGAGTATCCCATGTAAAATCCGAAAGCAGCAATGAGAACCAGAAAGAGATCTAGGATCATGTTAAAGGTATTTGGTAAGATATTTGCGTTAATATTAAAGTAAATATGCCTAATCTTGCACTGAATTAGAGCGCCGGCTGTTTATATTAGACATACGCTGAGCGCGGTCAGATGAAGGCCGGTGCAATATATGCATTGAAATTGTTATATTTAAGGGATAAAATCTCCGATGAATAGCATCCGTCGGCATATTATTTTACTGATCTGGGGCATTTTTGGTGTGGTGGTTGCGGGAGCGCAGGTACCCAAAGATACCCTTGCTGCGGTATTCCATATCGGAGACCATACGGAAGCATTTGAACAACTATTCCTGAAATACAACCACCTGGCCAGCCAGCTGGACCAGGACCATGAACGGGCCTATGCCTACTGGACCGATATGCTCCAAAAAATGGATATGTATTCCGAAGAAGTAGGTGTTGACCTCGATGGCCTGCAGCTACTGCTTTATGCATTTTGGGCTCCTAATGGTCAACTGGAACACCTGGCCTATTTTTTAAAGCCCAATTCCAAGTACATCGACGAGGTAACACTTAATGGCTTCTTTCAAGGGTTCATGAAGACCTATCGTCTGCCGGTTACCCTGGAAAAACCCACCTATCTGTTTACCCACGCGGCATTCCCGACCGTCGCCAAACGGTTGTCCTCCCTGAAGAAACACTGACCCAATCCATTTGCCTGGTACTTATTCCCAGACCCTGCCCTGGTTTATGTTATTGTTTTTAATAATATGATTGTTAAATTTGTTCAGGCTGAAGGTGAGACACATTCTGCATATGGAACTTATTACCTTTGACGCCCAGATAAATTAAGAAAACTACTAGTATGAGTAACCCGGTTCAGTATACAGAAGATAACATCAAATCCCTGGATTGGAAAGAGCACATCCGGTTGCGTCCCGGTATGTACATCGGTAAACTGGGTGATGGAAGTGCACCCGATGATGGCATCTACATCCTGTTAAAGGAGGTGTTTGACAATGCAGTCGACGAGTATGTCATGGGTTTCGGGAAAGTAATTGACGTGATCATCAATGACCGGGAAGTGACGATTCGTGATTACGGGCGCGGCATTCCCCTGGGAAAGGTGGTCGAATGCGTGTCCCGCATCAACACCGGAGCCAAGTACGATTCGAAGGCCTTCAAGAAATCGGTCGGTCTGAATGGGGTGGGTACCAAAGCCGTCAATGCATTGTCGGACCACTTTACGGTCGAAGCTTACCGCGAGGGCAAAATGAAACAGGCTGTATTTGAACAAGGTGATTTGCGGCAGGAGTCTAAATTGATTAAGACCACCGAACCGGACGGTACGAAGGTCGTTTTTACAGCAGATCATTCCATTTTCAAAAAGTATAAATACAACCTGGAACTGGTAGAGAACCAGCTCTGGAATTATGCGTATTTGAATGCGGGCATGAAAATTCGCTTCAATGGGCAGACCCTGGTTTCCAAGAACGGCCTACTGGATCTGCTGGAGCGCAAGACGGCGGATGAGGAGTTGCGGTATCCCATCATTCACCTGGTAGGAGAAGATATCGAAATTGCCCTTACCCACGGCCAGCACTACGGTGAACAATATTATTCTTATGTCAATGGCCAGTACACCACGCAGGGCGGTACACACCTGACTGCCTTCCGCGAGGCGATAGTAAATACCATCCGCGGATTTTACAAAAAGGATTTTGATCCCAAGGACGTGCGGTCTTCGGTGATTGGAGCTATTTCCGTTCGCATAGAAGAGCCGGTGTTTGAGTCTCAGACAAAAACCAAATTGGGATCGCAGACCATCGCTCCTGATGGTCCCACGCTGCGGACGTTTGTTAATGATTTTATCAGCAAGGAGCTGGATAATTACCTGCACAAGCATGCCCAGGTTGCTGATGCTTTATTAAAGAGGATACTTCAGTCTGAGCGTGAACGCAAGGAAATTGCCGGTATCAAAAAGCTGGCTAATCAGCGTGCCAAAAAGGCCAATCTCCACAATAAGAAATTGCGCGACTGCCGCTACCATTTCGATGAAAAAAGGGTGGATGAAGAGACCTTGGCCCGCACTACCGTATTCATCACCGAAGGAGATTCCGCCAGTGGATCGATCACCAAGGCCCGTGATGTAGGCACCCAGGCAGTATTCAGCTTGCGGGGTAAACCATTGAACTGCTACGGATTAACCAAGAAAGTCGTGTATGAGAACGAGGAATTCAACCTCCTTCAGCATGCACTGAACATCGAGGACGGCATCGAATACCTGCGTTACAACCGCGTAGTCATTGCCACCGATGCCGATGTGGATGGCATGCACATCCGGCTGCTGCTCCTGACCTTCTTTCTGCAGTTTTTCCCGGACCTCGTTCGTGCTGGTCACCTGTATATCCTGGATACGCCTCTGTTCCGCGTCCGCGATAAAAAGTCAACCTACTATTGTTACTCCGAAGCAGAAAAGCAGGCTGCCATCAAGAAGCTGCGCGGCAAAGCGGAGATTACCCGGTTCAAAGGTCTTGGGGAGATATCACCGGATGAATTCGGAGATTTTATCGGAGAGAACATCCACCTCCAGCCGGTAGTCCTCAATGAGAATACCCATATGGATCAGCTCCTGGATTACTACATGGGTAAGAACTCCATGGAGCGACAGCAGTTTATCATCGACAACCTCAAGGTGGAGATTGATGAGGTCAACGGTGCGGTAAAAGAAGCGGAGGTGATGGAGATGCCGGAAGAAGAGGAGGTTTCTTAATCCCTTCCTCCAAAGCGTTCAATCGCTGTAGTCAGATCCTCCTAAAGTCACTTCAGAATTAAGCTGTATTCCCAGGATTGAAGTAATGGCAATCACCGCATTTCACTCATCCGAGATATGCTGCAATAATTCCCGGTAACTCGAGAACACATTGGAACGGGAGACAAAACCGACGTATTTATCGCCATCCAGAACCACCAGATTGTATTTTCCGGAATGCTGGAACTTTGTCGCTACCGTTTCCATGTCGTCACTCATCTGGACGACCTTGGTTGGCATGAGCATCAGATTGCGCACCCTGGTGGTTTCGTAAAGCTCGGGTTTGAACATATTGTGGCGTATCTGGTCCAGGGAGATGATGCCGTAAAAGGTGTTGTCCTGATCCACGACTGGGTAGATGTTGCGGTTGGATTGAGCGATGATCTTGACCAGTTCACCCAAATTGGCATTGATGTCTACCGGCAGAAAATCCTTTTCGATGTAATCGCTGACGGACATCATGGCCAGCAGTGACCGGTCCTTATGATGCGTCAGTACATCACCGCGACTGGCCAGTTGGATGGTATATATGGAGCGGGGAGAAAGCAGTTTTGACAGGGCGTAGGAAGTGGTCGCAACGAGCATGATGGGCACGATAAGCTCATAGCCGCCGGTAATCTCCACACTCAGGAATATGGCGGTGAGCGGCGCATGCACCACCCCGGCCAGAAGGCCCGCCATACCCACCAGGGCAAAGTTGCTTTCCGGCAAATGGGCCAGTCCATAGAAATTTAGAAACTTGACAAACAGGAGACCCGTCATGGTGCCGATAAACAGGGTAGGGGCAAACACCCCTCCGATGCCTCCGCTGCGGAAGGTGAGGGAGGTGGCCAGCACCTTAAATAAAACCACGCTGAGCAGTAGTAACAGCGTAATATGCATGTTGTCTTTGAAGGCATAAAATATGCTGTTGTCAAAGACGAATTCCATGTTCCCTTTTAAGCCTTCATTGACAGACTCGTAACCCTCGCCGTACAGTGAGGGAAGAAAGAAAATGAATACACCCAGGAGGGTGGCGCCCACGACCAATTTGGTTATCCATCCGGGAAGCTTCTCGAAAACTTTTCCTGTAAAAACATAGGTGCGGATAAAATAGACCGAGATCAATGCCGAAAAAATACCCAGCAACAGGTAATAAGGCGTCTCATTGAGTTGAAAGGATTGGACGACCTTAAACGGATACAGCACATTCTGACCTAAAAAGAAATAAGAGGTCAGTGTGGCCACGATGGACGAGACCAGCAGGGGCACCAATGCCGTCATGGTCATATCAAAAAGGATGATCTCCAGGGCAAAGACAATAGCAGCAATGGGCGCTTTAAATATCGCTGATAAGGATGCCGAGGCGCTGATTCCGACCAGAGCCACGATTTGCTTGTAATTCAGCCCGAGGACCTTACCCAAATTGGAACCCCATGCCGCGCCGGTGACCACAGTCGGGCCTTCCAGTCCGACTGAGCCTCCAAAACCTACTGTGAGGACGCTGGTAACGACCGAAGAATACATGTTATGGCCGTGGATGATCCCGTTCTGCCTGGACAACGCGTACAATACATTTGGTATACCATCACGGACAGGCCTGCGCAGGATATACCGGATGAACAGGATGGCGGCCAGGATCCCGATGCCCGGGTAAATGAAGTACAGGTAGTTGTGGTAGTTTACGACAAATCCGCTGGTCAGCAGGTGTTCCAGTATCCGCACGGCATTTTTCATAAATACCGCAATCAATCCGACCAGAAATCCGATGATGATGCTTAGCGCGATCATCAGCTGTCTGGATGGTAATTTTTGCATCAACTGGATGATGCGAAGGACCAATTTATTGCGTTCCGCCATGAAGCGGCAAATTTACGAATTATTCAAAAGTGATGTAAAGGAAGCGGGTCATGAAAGGGCAAAAGAAATTGCAGTTCATGCGGGGATCCGGATGAATTTGTCATTGATATCACAACGATGCCATTCGTTCACAAAATCGTCCTGAGGAATTGTTACTGTAAGTCGAAGCAATTACAGTAAGTTAGCAGGATAGATTGAATTCTATATGGCTGTAAAGAAACGACACGTACTGGTAGGCATTTTACTGTTTTGTTTTGCGGCATGTGTTGGCATTGGCAAGATGGAGTTTCTCAAATTCAGAGACGAGCCAGGCCGGATGGAGCACCGCATCTTCGAAAGTACCCGTAAAAAGGCTCATTTTCATGCCATGGAGCCCGGCAAGCTGGCTTATGTTCAGGTGGGCGACACTACATTGCCATTGCTGGTGTTGGTTCATGGATCACCGGGGTCGCTGACCGCATTTATGTCCTTCATGCAGGATACGGCATTGCTAAGACACTTCCAGATGGTAGCCGTTGACCGCCTGGGTTTTGGATATTCGGACTTTGGCACCGCCGAAGCATCCATGCAAAAACAGGCTGAAGCCATCCTGAATACGGTTAAAGTCCTGCCGGCACCTTACCGGCTCTGGGTAGGCCACTCACTCGGAGGACCAATCATAGCTGAAGCAGCGATGATACAGCCGGATCTGGTCCAGGGATTGATGTTGGTGGGAGGATCCGTGGATCCGGCACAGGAGCCACGGGAATGGTGGCACGGTCCACTGAACTGGCCGATCGTGCGCAGCTTATTGCCGCCGGCTTTCCGGGTGTCCAATCAGGAGATCATGCCTCTGTATGAAGAGTTGGTTCGCCAGGTGCCTGGGTGGAAAACCATCCGGTGTCCCGTGGAATTTGTCCACGGCACTGCCGACTTCCTGGTCAACATTGATAACCTGTACTTTGTCCAGAAGGAGTTGCCTCCCTCCACCACATTGGCCATTGATACACTAAGTGGTGCGGATCATTTCATCCTGTGGACCCGCATGGATGTGATGCGCCGGGATGTATTGCATTTAAATGACATGGCTATTGCGCAATATGGCCTGCATCCTGACGAAGTGTCAGGTGAATAAGGGTGGTTTGCCATCGATCTTGCCGGATTGACAGGAATCAGTGCGTGGTATGGTTATTGATCTTTGCGTAGGTTAATCCAAGTAATTACCAATATACATGTCGAAATTATTCGAAGGATTTAGTGATACGGTGATGCAGGAGGATGGTGATATGATGCCCATTTTCTCCATCGAGGAGGATCAGGACTCGCCCATCGTCGATTTACCGGAAGAATTGCCTATTCTGGCCTTAAAAAATACTGTACTGTTTCCCGGGGTTGTCATCCCGATCAATATAGGCCGTAAAAAATCGGTTCGTGCCATCAAGCAGGCACACCAGACCCACAAATGGATTGCCGTGCTGACGCAGCACGAAGCGCAGATGGAAGACCCGGCGCCTAAGGATCTTTACCAGATCGGAACGATTGCCAGGATCATCAAGATCCTGAAAATGCCCGATGGCAGCAGTACTGCCATCCTCCAGGGCAGACAACGCTTCCAGTTGCGTGAAATCGTTCGCGAAAACCCGTATCTGTCCGGTACGGTTGACCGGCTGAGTTATGTCGAGCCCGGTGATGAGATGGAATACAAGGCGCTGGTGCAATCCATCCAGGAGCAGGCCAAGCGCATCATTGAGCTGTCACCACAGATTCCGTCCGAAGCGATCATCATGCTCAAGAACATGTCCAACAACACGTTCCTGATCAACTTCATCGCCTCTAACCTGGGCCTGAAGATGGAGCAGAAACAATCCATGCTGGAAATCAACGACCTGGGTGAGCTCGCGCGGCAGGTGCTGCAATACATGAACAGCGAGTTGCAATTGCTCGAGTTACGCGATCAGATCGAGTCCAAGGTAAGACACGACCTGGAAAAACAGCAGCGGGATTATTTCCTCAATCAGCAACTGAAGACCATCCAGGAAGAGTTGGGCCAGAATCCCCAGGAACAGGAACTTTCCCAACTGGAGGCCCGGGCAAAAAAGAAAAAATGGTCCAAAGAAGTCAACGATGCATTCACCAAGGAGTTACTCCGTCTGCGCCGGACCAATCCCCAGGTGGCGGAATACAGTGTGTTGCTGAACTATGTGGAGACATTGATAGATCTGCCCTGGAATACCTATTCCAAGGATCAGTTTGATCTGCATAAAGTGCGCAAGGTCCTGGATCAGGATCATTTCGGACTGGATAAAGTGAAAGAGCGGATCCTTGAGCACCTGGCAGTACTGAAGCTGAAAGGAGACATGAAAGCTCCGATCCTTTGTCTCGTAGGCCCTCCCGGTGTCGGTAAGACGTCGCTGGGTAAGTCCATAGCCCGTGCCCTTAACCGGGAGTTTGTCCGGATGTCGCTTGGTGGCTTGCACGATGAAGCGGAAATCCGTGGCCACCGCAGGACCTACATCGGAGCCATGCCCGGACGGATCATTCAGTCCATCAAGAAGGCCAAGACCTCAAATCCCGTCTTTATCCTGGACGAGATCGACAAACTGGGCAGCGACTACAAAGGAGATCCTTCTTCTGCACTGTTGGAAGTCCTGGATCCTGAGCAGAACGCCACATTCCACGACAATTATCTGGAGCTGGAATACGATCTGTCAAAAGTATTGTTTATCGCTACCGCCAATAGTCTGTCTTCCGTTCAGCCAGCATTGCTGGACCGGATGGAGATCATTGAGATTGCCGGTTATTCCTCGGAAGAGAAAGTAGAGATCGCTAAACGGCACCTGATACCGAAAGAGCGTAAGGAACACGGCCTGAAGGCGTCCGATGTTAAATTGAGTGACCGCATCATTGGCCAGCTGATCCAGGATTATACACGCGAGAGCGGAGTGCGTAGCCTGGACCGTACCCTGGCGGCGGTGATGCGCTGGGTTGCCAAGAAAGTGGCGATGGAGGAGATGTATCAGAAATCACTGCAGACAGATGCGATCCATGCTGCCCTGGGACCGGTCAAATTTATGAACGACCAGTACCAGGAAGTGCAGGTTCCCGGTGTCTGCATCGGCCTGGCCTGGACCAGGGTGGGGGGCGATATCCTCTTCATCGAGACCAGTGCTGCTCCCGGTAAGGGCAAGTTGATCCTGACGGGTAACCTCGGTGATGTAATGAAAGAGTCTGCATCGACAGCCCTGAGTTATCTCAAAGCCCACAGTGCTGACCTGGGCATAGATCCACAGCGCTTTGATGATCGTGATATTCATATCCACATCCCGGAAGGCGCTATCCCGAAGGATGGCCCGTCTGCCGGAATAACCATGCTTTCCGCATTGGCTTCCCTGATGACCGGACGTAAAATAAAGCCCTTCATTGCTATGACCGGTGAGATTACCCTCCGGGGAAAATTATTGCCTGTCGGTGGAATTAAAGAGAAGGTCCTGGCCGCTAAACGCGCCGGGCTCAAAGAGATCATCATGTGCCGGGACAATGAACGGCATGTGCTTGAAATCGAAGCGGAATACGTCAAAGGGTTGAAGTTCAAATATTTTGACCGGATGCTGGATGTCCTGAATGAGGTTCTGGAGTAGGTGGGGGGTGCGAGGTATGAGGTATGGGGTGTGAGGTATGAGGTATGAGCCCCTTCTCAAATCTCAAATCTCAAATCTTTAAATCTTTAAATCTCAAATCTCAAATCTCAAATCTCAAATCTATAAATCTCTAAGATTTTGTTAAAGGCCGGTAGTTCATCGATAGAATGGGTGATTAAACCGTTCTTAGCATAGATATAATTCGGGGTGGATCGTAAAGATAGCTGTAGCTGCTCCCACAATCCCGGATTTGGCATTAACTTAGCGGCCAGAATGAAATCGAACATACATCACTTGTTGCGCTGGTATATTTTGATCGTAGGTCTGTTGATAGCTGGTACGGCTTCAGCCCAGATGAAGTTATTGCCCAAGGTCCATCAGCTTAGTGGCTTTGTGGTGACCGACGATGGTGAAGACATCAGACCGCTGGAGCTGGTCAATGTGGCGATCGTTGGAACCAACCGGGGTACCTTTACCAACGAGGTCGGATTTTATTCCCTGCCGGTGCAGCCGGGGGAGACAGTAGACTTCTCCTTCCTGGGTTACAAATCGGTGCGCTACACGATACCGGATACCATCCAGCAGGATTACATCTTTTATTACCTGAATCTGTTGCACGACACGCTCAACCTTCCTGAAATTGTGGTGTTACCCATCCCCAGCCGGGAAAATTTCAAGGTAGAGTTTTTGGCATTGCAAGTAAATGATGACCTGCAGGAACGGGCTATCGAGAATCTAAAACCGTACACCATGAACCTGATGATGGCTACCCTGCCGCATTCAGGGCGTGAAGTGAGTAAAGTTTATTTCAACCAGATTGCTATCCAGAATTATTCGGCGGGCCAATACCGCCCCCAACCCATCTTCGACCCGCTGGCCTGGCAGCGCTTCATCAAATACATCAAGGACGGCAAGTTCAAGAAGAAGAAGGACGATAACTGATAACACTTCAGTAGTTTCGATCCATTAGTGGAAATTCAAGTGTTGGATGATAAGACGCCCAGGACAACTCCTTCGCATAGACCCGGCTTCTATCGGTATTAGTATCTAAACTACTTCCAACCAGGATTAGAGTGAGGTGCCTGAAACCTATTACTCGTGGACAGGAGACTCTAAGACTTTTTCTATCTTGCGCTTCCTTAATCACCCGATTAGTTACTGGGCATGAAAGTCACGGATTATTTTACGCAGGCACAGGGAGAGACGCTGGTTTCATTTGAAATATTGCCACCGCTAAAAGGAGGCAGTATGCAGGCCATCTTTGACGTGCTGGACCCCCTGATGGAGTTCAAACCTCCGTTTATTGATGTGACCTACCACCGGGAAGAGTTTATCTATCAGAAAAAAGACAGTGGTTATTACGAGAAGGTAGCCATCCGCAAGCGACCCGGCACCGTAGGCATTTGCGCCGCCCTCATGCATCGCTATGGCGTGGACGCCGTGCCCCACTTGATCTGCGGTGGCTTCACCCGCGAAGACACGGAGAATGCACTGATCGACCTCAATTTCCTCAATATCAACAATGTGCTGGCTATCCGTGGCGATGCCCGCAAATTTGACGGACAATTCATTGCCGAGGAAGGAGGCCATCATTATGCGCTGGACCTGGTGCGGCAGATCAAGAACATGAACAAAGGAGCCTATCTGGATGCCTCCATCGAAGATGGTGAAAAGACCAACTTCTGCGTCGGGGTCGCCGGCTATCCGGAAAAGCATTTTGAATCGCCCAACAATAAAGAGGACTTACGTTATCTGAAAATGAAAGTGGATGCTGGCGCCGATTACATTGTCACTCAGATGTTTTTTGATAACCGCAAGTATTTCGACTTCGTCGAGAAATGCCGCCAAATGGATATTAAGGTGCCGATCGTACCCGGATTAAAACCCATCACCAAGACCAATCAGATCAGTTCATTGCCCCGGATTTTCCATATCGAACTTCCTGATACGCTGATCAATGAATTGAACAAGGCAACTACCAGCAAGGCTGTTCGCGAAGTAGGCATTGAGTGGTGTATCCAGCAATCAAAAGAGCTCAAAGCCGCTGGAGCTCCGTGCCTGCATTATTATACCATGGGTGAGTCGGATACGACCAAACGCATTGTTGAATCCATCTATTAAATGATTGAAATGAAAAATTGGTTACTGCTATTGCTAACCGTCGGATTCCTGAGACCTGCTTCAGCACAGGAATTAATGACGCCGGATGCTTTTTTGCCCCATGCCGTGGGAGATAAATTTACGCCGCATCATATGGTCGTCGATTATTTTCAATATGTGGCAGCGAACTCCAACCGCGTCCAGCTGATGGAATACGGACGGACTAATGAAGAGCGTCCCCTGGAGCTGGCATTTGTATCCACGCCGGAGAATCTGGCCCGCCTGGAGGAGATCCGGTTGAACAACCTGCGTCGTGCCGGTCTGGAACCGGGTAAACCGGTGGATGACGGTATCGCCATCGTCTGGCTCAGTTTTAGCGTCCATGGCAATGAAGCGTCGGGCTCGGAGTCCTCCATGCCTGTGTTGTATGCGTTAGCGCATACCGGGGGCAAAGCCGATGAATGGCTGAAGCACACCGTGGTCATCCTGGACCCCAGCATCAACCCGGACGGCTATTCACGGTATACCGAATGGAACCGCCGGACCGCAGCAACCCAAATGAATACCGATATCCAGTCCTGGGAACACCGTGAGCCCTGGCCCGGAGGGCGTACCAATCATTACCTCTTTGACCTGAACCGCGACTGGGCCTGGCAGACCCAGGTGGAGTCGAGGCAACGCATTGCGCAATACAATCGCTGGTTGCCTCATATTCATGCCGATTTTCATGAAATGGGTTATACCTCTCCCTATTATTTCGCTCCTGCCGCCCAGCCATACCACGAACTGATCACACCCTTTCAGCGCCAGTTTCAGGATGTGATCGGACGAAATCATGCCCGCCATTTTGCCGAACATGGCTGGTTGTTCTTTACCAAAGAAGTATTTGACCTGCTCTATCCCAGTTACGGGGATACCTATCCGATTTACCATGGCGCTATTGGGATGACCTATGAAGAAGGTGGAGGGGGCGCCGGAAGCCGGGGTGTGTTATTGCCCACCGGGGACACGCTGACCTTATACGACCGGATCGCGCACCATACAACCACCGCCCTGTCAACCGTGGAAGTAGGGGCCGGCCATGCGGCAGAGCTTACGGCGGCATTTGCTGACTACTACCAAAGCCGCAACCAACCGGTCTCGCGTTACAAGGGTTACCTGGTCAAAGGAAATGCAGATAAAATTGCTCGCCTGACCCAGCTGCTCGACCGCAACAATATCCAGTATGGTAAATCTACGGATAGCCGGCGCGCTAAGGCCATCCGGTTCCAGGATACCACGATGACCAATGCATCCGTCGATCCGGGCGACCTGCTGATTTCTGCCTACCAGCCATTCTCCAATTTTCTGAGTATCCTCTTCGAACCGAACCCTCATCTGGTGGATTCGGTCACCTACGATATAACCTCCTGGTGCATACCCTATGCTTTTGGGGTAGATGCTTATGGCTTAACCGAAAAAATCGATATCGATCCTACCGGCTGGATGCCTCCGATGTCTGCTAAGGCATTGGGAAGCGACCTGGCCTATGCTTATTTGTTGCCCTGGAATTCTACTTCGAGTGCCATCGCCCTGGCTCATTTACAGCAAAATGGTGTACAGACCCGGGTGGCCAGCGAAGGCTTCCGCATCGAAGGGCGTGACTACCCGGCCGGCACTGTCCTGGTCCTGCGCGGTGACAACCGCAGGCTGGGCACCGACCTGCATGGCTTTGTCTTAAATGCCCAGGAGGCTGCTCATGTTGCATTTGTGCGTGTTGACGGCGGATATTCCGACAAAGGACCGGATTTTGGCTCCGGGAAGATGGACCTGATCAATCTGCCTAAAGTCGCCCTGCTTGGAGACGAAGGGACCAGTTCGAATTCCTTTGGCCAGGTTTGGTACTATTTTGAGCAAGTATTGCATTATCCATTGTCGGTCATCCGGGTGGATGCTTTGAGCCGGACGGATTTGAGCAACTACAATACATTGATTCTGCCGGAAGGGTTTTACGACATCAAGAACAAGGAATCGATCAAAGCCTGGCTAAGAGGCGGTGGACGCATCATCGCCATCGGGTCCGGTATAAGGGCGTTGAACGGAGATGACGACCTGGGCCTTAAAACAAAAACAGGTGAGGATAACAAGGACTCCGATGTTGCCTACGGGGAACGCATGCGCGACGCCATCAGTGAGGACCTTCCCGGCGCAGTATTCCGGGTTGACCTGGATGCCACCCACCCGTTAAGTTTCGGTTTGACGAACCCCTACTTCAGCCTCAAGACGGGCACCACACTGTATGAGCCAGTGGCGGGTGGATGGAGTCCCGGAAAACTTGGCGACGATGTATTTTATACGGGATTCGTAGGTCACCGTCTCTTGCCCCAGTTGAAGGGCAGCCTGGTGTTCGGAGAGAAATCCGTAGGTCGAGGGAAGGTTGTATACCTGGTGGACAACCCGCTCTTCCGCGGTTTCTGGGAACAAGGCAATCAATTGTTTGCGAACGCTCTATTCTTCTAACCGGATAAGATTCCGGATTAAAGCGGCATTTCTCCGGTCATCCGGTAGACTTTTCCATCTGCTTTGGAGAACAGGTAGAAGGTGCCATCACAATCCTTGCCAAACCGGAGGTCTGCGCGATCGGCACCCGTCAGTTTCAGTAAGGTGGTCGGCTGGCCGTTGACAGCAATCCGCCACTCATGCACGGTAGCTGGGTATCCCTGTTTGATTTCATTTTGATTGATGTAAAATAAACGGCCATTGACGATGTCGCCAAAGAAATAAGTCCCTGGCAATACCTTACTGTCGGATGGACTGAAATATCCGCCACTGATGGCAAATCCTTCGCCATGATCGAACTGGGCAACCGGATAGGTATAGGTGACCAGGGTGTCCGCCGGATCCAGGGGGAATATGGTGGTCATCGTTTCGGAGTAGCGCATCTTGAACGTTCCTTCCCGTTCGGGCCATCCATAATCCTGCCCCGGCTCAATCAGGTTGACCTCTTCGATCATGTGATGGCCAATACAGGAGGCTACCATTTTTCCGTCAGCAGACCAGGTGAGCCGGTGGGGATTGCGAAACCCGCGTGCATAGATCTCTCCCAGCGTCTGAGGATCTCTATCGGCAGCCCAGGGATTGTCTTCCGGGATGCCATACTGTCCATTCTTGCTGTCACGACCCGTGGGATCTATACGTAGGATAGAGCTCCATATTTTATTTCCTCCGTTGAGGGAGACCTCAGGGAATCCGGACTCCACACTGCCTCCGTCGCCGATACCGATATACAATAAGCCGTAATCCGGATCGCCAGGATGGGCATTCGGGTTGAATTCCAGGTCCTGTACACCATGGATCTGGGTTACCATCTCGATGCGCATCAATTCCCGATGGCTACCATTCAGGGTCTTTGCAGCCGGGTCTTTCACTGTCCATTCATCCAGGATCCATTGCAGTTTTACCGGGATGGAATCCCAAAGGGCAAAATCGGCCGGAGCTGATCCCGCTGCTTCCGTATGGGTGGTGTACAATAAGCCATTGTGTTCAAAATCCGGATGAAAAGCAAAACTGCCAAATCCGGTTGCCAGGCCGGGGACATCGATGTATTTCGGGAAATACGTCGCGATATCCAGATACAGGGTGTTTTTTCCGGAGGACATCTCATACAATTTGCCACGCAGATCCAGCATGAATGTGCGTCCGGTGTTTGCGGCGCAATCCATTTTGGTGATCCTTGTCATGAGGGGAGCATCTCCCGAAGCCGGGATTTGCGTAACGAGCTGTAAATCTACCACATGATCCGAAAGAGGAATGCTGTCCGGAATGGGATCTGTGAGTCCGAGGGTGTCTGCAATAGCAACCGTTGGGGCCGGTTGGGCATTGAGGTAGGCCAAAATGCAATCGATGTTGGAGTCCTGCAGCATAGGGAAGGCAGGCATGTACTGGCGGTACGATGCGAATAGAGCCTTGGCCCGCTTATCGCCGCTGTCGATCAGGGCGGGCGCATCCCGGATAAAGGACTTTAACCATTCCGTACCTTCCTTGCCCGTGATCCCTGCCAGTGCCGGGCCAATACTCTGATTATTCAGGCTATGACACGATGAGCAGTACAGATCGTAATAATATTGTCCGCGCCGGATCGAATGGGGGTCCGATGCAATTTCGGAGCCGGAATGTTGCTGACAAGCCAGCAGGTAACAAGCTGCTGCAACGAGGGCAAGTAATCGGTATTTTCGCAAGGGCATATGTGGTAATTGTGCCGGCATCAGCCAGAAGATAACCGACAGGTCATGCAATGTTTCAAAGAAAATGAAAGTAAGGAAAAGAATCCGGTTCAGGACGATTTCCTGGCAGCACCTGCTGGTACATTAATTCGACCTGGTCTGCATCCATTGTCATTTTTGGACATCCGGCAGATTTAAAGGAACAAAGGTGCTCCGGATGATCGCTCCATGGTCAACTTCGTATACGGTAAATCCGGAACGGATCTCGAAATCATGAAAAGTAAACCGGTCGGGCCGCGTGAGAGCAGAGGTTTGCCGGAATTGAGTGCCTGACAATTCAAACGAAGCAGATTGCGCCGCATGGTAATGGCCGGACAAAGCCAGCGGATAGGGATGATTCCCGATCACCTTGCGCAGCGCATCGTAGTCAGCCACAATATGCCGGTGTCTCAGCTTGCCGTCAACCCGCATGATGTTGGGACCATAATAATCGTCTTCATCAAAAGCCTGAAAACTGAATCCACCAGAAACGAGCGGGATGTGGTTGAAGGTAATCACGGAAGGGTTTCCGGATGTAGCAGCTAATTCCCTGTTTAGCCAGGACAGCTGCAAGGTGTCGATACCCCCGTAATAAAACAGATTTTGGTATTCCATGGCATCCACGCTGATAAAATGGATACCTCCGTAATTGAACGCATAATAATCAGGCCCGAGATAGTGGCGGAACATGTTTTTTCCGTACAATGGATGGGACGCACTGACCAGTGATTTATCGCGTTCAATGCCAAATAATTCGTGATTTCCTACTCCACTGAACACCGGATAAGGAATCAGACCGATCTGTTCCATGTACAATTCGTAATAGCCCCGGGCTACGGGCTCCGTTACCCGTAACGCATCCCGTACCAGGTCGCCACTCATCAGCACGAAAGCCGGCTGAATTGAATCCAGCAAGGTGCGAAACCGTGCCATCCTCGGCAGATTGAGTGAGTCTACATGACAATCGGAGGCATGGACAAATATGAAATGATCCTGAGGGCCGGTTGGAGTAAGTGCAAAATTGACCTGATCGCTTACCGGATACCAGAATTTGCCTAAATAACCATTTGGCAGGGTAATCTGGATGGTATGATAGGGGAAGTCGCTGCTCAGCGTATAATGGCCGTTTACATCCGTCCGGGTCACCTGGTTCTGATCGGACACCACAACCCCGGCAAGTCCAATTTCCTGGTTATCCTGCCTGCCATTTCCATTGGCGTCCGAAAACACAGTGCCTTGGACGACCGTAGGCTGGCTCCATAAAGCCAGCTGGCACAAAATACTACCGGTCAATGCCAGTACACGTATCAGGTTGATCATCAGGTGATGGTTGATTTTGGTCAGGGATAAATGACTTCATAACTATTGTTCGGTATCGGCTGGCCGACCAGAATTTCTGATCCCAGTTTCCACTGCATTTTCTCATCGTTGGCGATGAATTTCAGAGCCAGTTTGTTGGCCTGGGCATAATAAGCGCGGTCATTTTTCCAGGTCTCGCGCGGGCTTAATACAGATGACGGTACTCCCGGGCAATGCATGGGTATGGAAATTTTAAAGATCGAATGCTGCCGGTAACCTACTTTTTCCATTTTATTGGCGAGTACCGCATGGATCATGGCCCTTGTGTAGCGAATATCGATCCGTTTTCCGACGCCATAAGGGCCTCCCGTCCATCCGGTATTGATCAACCATACCTGCACCTGGTGCTTTTCCATCCGCTCGCCCAGCATGCGGGCATAGGTGGATGGTGGCAATGGCATGAAAGGAGCGCCATAGCAGGTACTGAATGTGGCCTGGGGTTCCTTCACACCCGCTTCGGTACCGGCGACCTTGGCCGTGTATCCTGCCAGGAAGTGATACATCGCCTGTGCCTTGTCCAGCCGGGTGATTGGTGGCAGCACCCCATAGGCATCACAGGTCAGAAAGAACACGTGGTGAGGTGTACCGCCTACTGCCGGTTCCAGGTGATTCTGGATGAAATGAATGGGATACGAGGTTCTGGTATTCTCGGTTACACTGCTGTCGGTATAGTCAATGTCACGCGTGCCGGTAAAAAAGCGGGTGTTTTCGACAATGGCGCCAAAACGTATTGCCCGGTAAATATCCGGCTCTTTTTCCTCGTCCAGGTTGATGACTTTAGCATAACAGCCCCCTTCGAAATTAAATACGGAATGTTCGGACCAGCCATGTTCGTCATCACCGATCAGGTAGCGGTGAGGATCAGCGGACAAGGTGGTTTTTCCCGTGCCGGACAACCCAAAAAACAAGGCGGTATCGTGATCCGGGCCTACATTCGCCGAGCAGTGCATGGGAAACACATTCTTTTCCGTGGGCAGGGTGAAATTGAGGACGGAGAAGATGGATTTCTTCATTTCACCGGCATAGGCAGTTCCTCCAATGATCACCATTTTCTCGGTAAAGTTGACGATCACAAAATTGGAAGACCTGGTGCCATCAGTCTCCGGATCGGCTGTGAACTCCGGTACACAAAGGATGGTAAAGTCCGGTTTGAAATCGGATAGCTTGTGCGGGGAAGGGCGCAAAAACATATTGTATGCAAACAAATTATGCCAGGCCAGGGTATTAAAAACGCGTAGCTTCATCCGGTAGGTTTTATCTGCACACGCATAGGCATCCCGGGCATACAGTTTTTTGCCTTTCAGGTAGTCTTTCATTTTACCCAATAACCGGTAGAATACCTCCGGTGTCGTGGGTTGATTGTGGTTGCCCCAGTGTACCTTTTCAGCAGTAATTTCATCTTTCACCAGATAACGGTCCTGAGGACTCCTTCCGGTGAATATTCCGGTTTCCACGGTAAGTGCTCCATTATCTGCCAGGTCACCTTCACGGTTCAGTAATGCTGCTTCAATGAGCGCTGCCGATGAGGCATTCCAGACCAATTCATTGTTCTTGATAATCGATTCAATAGCTTGTTGAGGGGTTATCGGTTGATTACTGGATGACATGAAATTGTTTTTTTATTCGGGCCTAAAATAGGTAATCCCTGCCAACTAATTGGTCTGCAAGGTCTCTAATTGAACCATTCTCAAGGTAATTGACGAAGGTGTTTTCAATACAGCCACCCGGCTTTCCATTGCCCCAGGGAGTTGTATTCAAGACCCGGGAAAGGGAATTTGAAGGCATTTAATGCCTCGAAAACGGCTTTCAGAAATGGGCTTTTGGTGGGTATACGGGTGAAATCAATATCCAGAGATAACAGATATTGGCTGTAGCGGGGATAACTGGTTGCATCGAGCTGGACAAACTGGCCGGTCGGAAGCACCCAACGGTTGGCATAACCGCCGAACATGTTTTCAGCGCTGTATCCCAGTGCAATATTCAGCCATGGAGGCCATCGCGAATCCCGAAAAAAAGCCTTGGGGCTGATGGATAACCACACCGATTGCGCGTTGTAATCTTTCAGATACCGCTCTGCCCATCCAGAGCCGAAAAGTTCTTCTGACCGCTGGCGCAGCGAATAGCCACCCAGTTCTGTCCTCGGTTGGGCCGGATAGGCCGGCAACCAGTTGGACACCTTCCACACCACCCGCTGATCGTGCCAGATCATATCCTGCACCGCGTAAGTAAGTGCACCCAGGCCATTAAAACCCATGTCCGGCCAGGAGAAGCCCCACTGACTGGAATGACCATCGAGCCATTCAATGCTCGTCTGTAGACCCAGTGCTACGCCGGTACCCAGCCATCGCGAGGATGATTCCCGCATCCCGGTCCAGCGGGCGCCCTGCGTCAGCAGCCGGCTTTCCGTATAAGTGGTGAATGCATGGCCGAACTTGTCCATCATAAGCCACTCTCCCCAATCATTATGGAGGTGAAAAGAACTGCGCGGAAAAGTCTTGTACCAGGCCTCATTCAACCCCACCATAGTTACCGCGTACAAGGCGGTTCCACTACCTGTGGCGATCCAAAACCGGGCCTGGTGAAAGGTGTCTGCTGGCGTCCAGAAACGCTGCCACGAACCAGCCTGTTGCTGGGCAGTTATCCGGATCGTACTACCGAGTAATAAAAACAAACAAATGAATGCATATCGGGTGACACGTTTTTCATGCATGCCCGAATTTAGAAACATTCCGTAACATCCTGATCCGTGATGTGAACACCTGTAATTGGAACCAATGCTGATCGGCCGGCCATTTCGGAACATTAGGTGGACTAAACTGATAAATTTTAGGCGGAACAGAATGAACCCGCTGAATTTTTTGTTGATTTACGCGTTGGTTGACATTTTCCAAAGGTTTAACCAACGCGCAATAAACCCCGAAGCGTTAAAGAAATAGGCGTGTTCGCCAAATAAAGATTATCTTTCGCATTACAAACACATGCTATGCGTAATGTCTACTTGAAAATTTGCATTTTCCTGCTGGCAGCCCTCCCGGTGTTTAGCCAGGATATTCATTTTTCACAGTTTTACATGTCGCCCTTAACAATGAACCCTGCTTTGACTGGTAATTACGAGGGAACTTTCCGGATTGGAGGAATATTCAGAACTCAGTGGTTCTCGGTTGCTGAAGCTTATCAGACACCTTCTTTATACGTCGATGCGCCCATCATAACCGGGTTCCGCAAACAGGATTGGGTGGGGATTGGAGCTACCATTTACCAGGATGTATCCGGTGCCGGCAATCTGACGCAGGGTGGCGCCTATCTGAGTGGTACCTACCATATAGGCCTGGATAAAGACGCTTCAAGGGTGTTCTCCATTGGCGTACAGGGTGGCAAATCTTTCCGCTACTTCGGCAACGTTCAGGATCTGGAATTCGAAGATGAATTGTTGCCCGGTGGGGCTACCAGTCCGGATAAATCAGACCTGAATGACAAGGAGAGTAAAAAGGCAACCGGCAAGGACAAAACGGATATCACCGCCGGACTTTCTTACCAGGGGGTTGTGAATGATGTACTGGATATGTCGATCGGCATCTCGGTAGGACACATCGCCGGGCCGAATATCTCATTGCGTAAATCCGGACGGTCGCTGAAGCCTAACCGGCTGCTGGCCCATGCGGCATTCAACTATGTTTTATCAGACCGTCTGTTATTGACACCGGCCTTTCTTTTTCAGAAAGTAGGCTCCGCCTCTGAAGCGGCGCTTCAATTACCGGTAGGGTTTTTGCTTGATCCTGAAAAGAACATCCTGTTCAGTTTCGGTCCCGGATATCGTTTTGGTGATGCCATCGAAGTGCTGGTAGGTATGGACTACGGGCCATTCCGGGTGGGTATGGCGTATGATGTCAATGCCTCCAAATTCTCGTCTGCCAGTAAGACCGTGGGCGGGATCGAAATAGCGGCTTCATACATCGCCCGCATTTATAAAAAGCCAAAGGCAGACAATATCTTTTTCTGTCCGCGTTTTTAATGAAGTTTATATGGATAACAATATGTGCAAGATGATAATGCTTCGCTTTACCATCCTCGCCGTTTTCACAGTGTGGTTTACTGGTTTATTCGCCCAGCCTATCCGGGGCACCACGCCACCGTTACTGATTGAGGCTGCGGATGAAAAGTTGGAGCAACATGATTATGTCAATGCGGTCCAGTGGTATGAAGAGGCGTATAAGGAATTGAGGACGGAAGAGCTGGCCGTCAGAATTGCAGGGATCTATGGTGAACTGCGGAATTATAAACTGGCCGAAGCCTGGTGGGGACGGATCGCCAAGCGTGATACTAAAAATCAGTATCCCGATTCCCGTTATTATTACGGTCTCTACCTCCGTAAAAATGGAAAATATCAGGAGGCCTTCCAGGAATTCAAATATTTCCTGGATAGTTTTCCGCAGAACCCATTGAGGCCGATGGTTCAGAAAGAAGTGGCAGGTATTCTTGCACAGGATGATCTGCCCAAGAATGAGGACATGCTTGTCATCAATTTGGGCCGGCCGGTCAATTCCATGTACACCGATGCCTCTCCGAGTATGGATGCGGAAGGCAACCTGTACATAACCTCCTTTCAGCGCAATAAATTGCTGGTAAAGGACGGCAAGGAGACCGACCTCTATGCCAAGATCTATGAGACTTCCAAGGACGATAAAGGCAAATGGGATAAACCCAAAGCGCTGCCCGATGATATCAATGTGGAAGGTATCCACAATGGGAATGTCTTCATCTCACCGGATGGTTCCACCATGTATTTTATCCGCATGGCTTATGACGGTGATTCATTGACAGAAAGCAAACTGTTTGTCTCCACCAAACGGGGCAGGGGCTGGACACCACCTAAATTTGTACAGGGCATCAATGGTGACTACCTGGTCAAGCACCCGATGGAAGGAGAGCTGTACGGAGATAATGTGCTCTTTTTTGCGGCCAATATCCCCGGAGGGAAAGGTGGCTTCGACCTCTACTATGCTCCCCGGCAGAGTGCGGATGCCTTTGGTGCTCCCGTCAATCTGGGTGATGTGATCAATACCGCCGGTGACGACCTTTCACCCTATTACCGGGACGGCAAGTTGTATTTTTCAACCGACGGCAGAACCGGAATGGGGGGCTTTGACATCTTTTCAACCGAATGGAATGGAAGCACCTGGAGTGAGCCTAAAAATATGGGCTACCGTTTTAACTCGACAGCCGATGACCTGAGTTTTTACGTAGACGGATCCGGGGTTAACGGATTTTTGGTTTCCAACCGGGCCAGTCCAACCGCACGTTCGGTCATGAACAAGACGTGCTGTGATGACATTTACTTCTTCACGGAAAAGACCATTAAGATCAACCTGTTGGCAGGAATATTTGATGACAAAGGCCAGGCCCTATCCGGAGCTACCGTCAAGGTTTTCGAGATGCTGGAAGATGAACGGGCGGACCAGCCGGCGGCCAGCCTGAAGCAGGATGACAACAACATCTTTGATATTCCTCTGGAAGGCGAAAAGGCCTACACAGCAACGGTGGACCGGGAAGGATATTTTCCGGACACCATCCAGTTTCACACCGTGGGAATCGTGGATGATTACACCATCAAGCGCGCCATCCGGCTGAAACAAAAACCTGCGAAACCAGAGACCGAGACCATTACCGTGACAGAGCCAATCCGCTTGAGTAATATCTATTATAATTTTGATGACGATCAGATATTACCGGATGCTGAGAAAGACCTTGCTGTCCTGCTGGATCTGCTTAACCGGTATCCCGAAATGGTTATCGAGTTGGGTTCGCATACGGACTCACAGGGTAATGATGCTTACAACGATAATCTTTCCCAGCGCCGCGCCGAATCAGCCAAGCGTTGGCTGGTGGAGCGGGGAATAGACCCCAATCGCATCAAGGCGGTAGGTTATGGCGAACGGTTTATCCTGAATCGTTGTACCAATGGGGTTCCCTGTTCCGACGACGAACACCGGTTCAACCGGCGCACGGAGTTCAAGATCCTGGAAGGACCAACCACCATCGAAATTCAGAAAGAGATCCTGTCACAGCCGAACAATCAGAATCACGGAGGTCCCGACGCTTCAGCCGACCCGGTTATCCGTATACTGATGCCCGTCCTGAAGTTTGATGAATCCTTCCACGATTTCGGCTTATTAAAAGCAGGAGATGTTAAGGATCACACTTTTGTGTTTACGAATACGGGAGACTCTGACCTGATCATACGATTGGCTACCGCGGGCAAGGACCTGAAGGTTAAGTGGCCTAAGGAAGCCATCCACCCCGGTAAATCGGGGGAGGTTAAAGTAACCTTTGACAGCACGGATAAACAGGGGGAATATGAAGTAACCATTCAATTGGTTACCAACGCAATTCCCAATGTTGCGGAAGCGCGAATTCGTGCCTTCGTGAAAGGGTCCGAATAACAGCAGCAAATGGCGGCTTTCTGGAATGAAGTCCGCACGGCATTGATTGGTTTTGCCTGGTACGAGTGGCTAGCTCTGGGGACCGGCATCGTTTACGTGTTGCTGGCGGCCCGGCAACAACGTTCCTGCTGGTACTGGGGTATCGTAAGCTGTTTACTGTGGGCTTATGCTGATGTCTACTATTATCTGCTCTACCTTGATGCCATTCTTCAGTTGTTTTATGTGGGAATGGGGGTGTGGGGACTCGTTCAGTGGAATGCCTCTGCATCCGGCACGGGTATCCGGATCGAACGCATGCCCTGGGCGGAACATCTGAAACTGATGATCTGGATCGTACCTCTCAGTCTGTTATTTGGTTATTTTTTCGATAATTATACACCTGCAGCTGCCACTTATGCGGATGCTTTCACAACCATCGGAGCAATAGTAGCTACCTGGCTTACCGTAAAAAGAAGATTGGAAAACTGGCTTTACTGGATTCTGATCGATGTCGCCTACATCGGCATAACCTGGTCCCGGTCTGCCTACCTGTATGCTCTTTTATACCTCATTTATACACTGGTTGCGGTTTTTGGATGGGTCTCGTGGCGCAGGGAATGGCATAGACAACAGACCTGACGGAATGCCTGCCGGGCATTATGTTTAGATTTGGTCTAAATAATGAGTTCTTTCTTGAAGCTACATAGGTTCTGTGATTTTAATATAAAAGCTTTCTATATTTGCGGAGTTTTTGAAAAACGATTTGACGACTAGCTTCCAAGGCAATAATTCTTAACCATGGGAATGCGAAAAACAGCTCTATCAGGGATATTTTTAATATCCGGTCTTCTCTCAATACAAGCCCAATCAACCACCAGTTCACCCAGTTCAAATTCATTTTGGATCGTCCTTATCG
This sequence comes from Lewinellaceae bacterium, assembly GCA_020636135.1. Lineage (NCBI taxonomy): Bacteria > Pseudomonadati > Bacteroidota > Saprospiria > Saprospirales > Lewinellaceae > Lewinellaceae bacterium. The sequence continues at coordinate 2,930,023 of JACJYK010000001.1, read as the reverse complement.
TCGTCGTACTGGCGGCGCTGGGATTGTTGGGGGACCTTTTTTACCGTAAAGGATCCAAGGCTCCGTCCTATACCGGCGGAGGCAAGTTTGTCGGTTTGCAGAAGGGTTTCAACCTGAATATCCAGGGTGCCGCCAGCAGCAAGATCGTCGAAGGTGGTCAGGTGACCCGCTTTGCAGTTATACCGCCCAATTTCCGCGGGATTTCGCCAATCCCCAAGATGGAGGTGAATGAAGGGGATGAAGTGAAAGCCGGGGATCCGCTGTTTCACGACAAAAACGACGAGTCCATCAAATATGTGGCTCCGGTAAGTGGCGAGGTCATTGCCATCAACCGGGGCGAAAAGCGTTCAATAGCTGAAGTGGTCATCCTGGCGGACAAGGATCAGAAATACCGGGAATTGCCGGCACTGGACTTGCAGAAATCCGATCGTGCTTCCATCATCAGCTACCTGAAGTCTTCCGGTTTCTGGCCGCTGATCAATCAGCGTCCGTTTGACGTAATTGCCGATCCGGAAGTAACGCCCAAAAATATCTTTATTTCCACGTTTGATACCGCCCCGCTGGCGCCGGACCTTAATCTGGTTGTCGAAGGACAGGAAGCTGCATTCCAGCAGGGATTGGATGTACTGAGCAAGCTTACGGACGGCAAGGTATATCTCGGCCTCAATGCCAATGGTAGCCAGGCTCCTAATAAAGCATTCACTGGTGCCCAGCATGTGGAGAAGACCTGGTTTAAAGGGATTCACCCGGCCGGGAATGTAGGCATACAGATGCACCACACCGCACCGATCAAAAATGGTGACGTAGTATGGACCCTGGGTGTGCAGGAAGTGATTACGTTGGGTAAATTGATCCTGGATCGTCATATGGATATGGGCCGGGTAGTGGTGATCTGTGGCTCTGAAGTGAAAGACCCGCATTATGTGCGTACGGTTGTAGGTGCCAATATCGGAGAACTGCTGGCTGGCAGCCTTACGGATACACATTCCCGCATCATTTCTGGCGATGTATTGACCGGGGAGGCAAAAAAGCCGGAAGGCTTCCTGAATATCCACGATGACCAGGTCACGGTCATCCCCGAAGGGGACTATTACGACACGTTTGGCTGGCTGGTACCCGGCAAAGCCATTCCCTCACTTTCCAAGACGTATTTCAATTCATGGGTCGACCATAAAGCTTACAATGTGGATACCAACACCCACGGTGAAAAACGCGCATTGGTAGTGACCGGTCAATATGAGAAAGTCTTACCCATGGATATTTATCCTCAGCATCTGATCAAATCCATTCTGGCCGGTGACCTGGAGAGTATGGAGGGGTTGGGTATATTGGAGCTTTCGGAAGAAGATCTGGCTTTGTGTGAGTACGTATGTACCTCAAAAAGCCCGGTGCAGAAGATCCTGCGGGAAGGATTGAATGCCATCCGTGAGCAGGGTTAACATCACATTGAATAAAAAGAATTAATATACGTAGCATGGGATTGCTCGAATTTGCTAAAAAATTAGAACCGGATAAGAAGAAGAGTCCATTTCTGCATACCGTGTACGATGGATTTTTTACGTTCCTCTTTACGCCGAATACAGTAACCAAAGGGGGCGTCCACGTTCGTGATGCAATGGATCTGAAAAGGACCATGACTTTCGTGGTTTTGGCCTTAATGCTGCCGTTTGTATTTGGAGCTTACAATATCGGCCAGCAGCATTTTATGGCGATTGGCCAGCATACCGGTTATTACGAAGCCTTACATCTCAAGTTGATCTTTGGATTGATCAAGATCATACCGATCTGGGTCGTTTCCATGGTTGTAGGTCTCGGCATCGAATTTTATTTCGCCAACCGGAAGGGTCACGGTATTGAAGAAGGATTCCTGGTAACAGGAGCGCTGATCCCGTTGATCATGCCACCGGATATCCCGCTTTGGATTCTGACCTTTTCCATTGTTTTTGCCGTTATCCTGGGCAAGGAAGCCTTTGGTGGTACCGGTATGAATATCTGGAACATTGCCCTCTTATCCCGGGTATTTGTATTTTTTGCCTATCCGACCACCATTTCCGGAGACACCGTATGGGTTGCCGGGTTCGAACATCTGACTCCCGGCGCCGCCGTGGATTATGGATGGGCCGAGCACCTCTTCAACGGATTGTTCAATGCCTTCGGATGGAGTACCTTTAATGATTCTGCACATATCACAGATGCCTTTACCGGCGCCACTCCGCTGGGAATTGCCGCCCATGCCGGATGGCACGAAGTGACCGAAGTGTATTCACCCTCCCAGATGTGGTGGGGGGTTATCCCCGGTTCGATTGGTGAAACCAGCAAGCCTTTGATCCTGATCGGAGCATTGGTACTGATCATAACCGGTATCGCCAGCTGGCGGATCATGGCTGGTATGATCCTGGGTGCAGCCCTGGTAGCCCTGGGTTTAAATGCCTGGGGAGCCACACCATTTATGGAAGTGCCCTGGTATTACCAGTTCTATATGGGTAGTTTTTTCTTCGCAATGGCATTTATGGCCACGGATCCGGTTACCGGCAGCAATACCCAGCGCGGCAAATGGATCTACGGATTTTTGATCGGTTGCATCGGTATGGTCATCCGCGTGTTGAACCCGGCCTATCCGGAAGGATGGATGCTGGCCATTTTGTTGTTGAATACGTTTGTACCTCTGATTGATTATCTCGTTGTTCAGTCTAATATCACAAAACGCTTGAAACGTGCATAATACCAGATATACCTTAATCTTTACCCTGATACTGACCATCGTCTCAGCCACGATTTTGTCCCTGTTGTTTTTTGGGACAAAGGACAGGGCTGATCTTGCTGCCAAGATCTTTGAAAAACGGGCTATCTTATCCTCGGTAAATACCCTGCTGGATAAAGATGTCAGTCAGATGACCGACCAGGAAGTTGTGGATGTTTTCAGCAACCAGGTTCAGGAAGAAGCTGTTGATACCAAAGGCAACCTCATCGAGCAATCACAGATTCTGGCTGCTGGCTATAAAGGCGGTCTGCCGGAGGATATCGATATGGCCAAGGAACGCAAGAAGCCGGAAGATCAGCGGATGTATCCAGTTTATGTATTTGATAACAAAGGCGAAAAAGTCTACATCCTGTCGATCCGGGGCAATGGGCTCTGGGATGAGATCTGGGGTAACGTTGCAGTAAAGAGCGACTTCAACACCATTGTAGGCGCCTCGTTTGATCATAAAGGAGAGACACCCGGATTAGGGGCCGAGATCAAAGACAACCCGGCTTTCAGTGCAAAATTCCGCGGAAAGGAATTGTACAATCCACAAGGGAATTATGTCTCTGTACAGGTGGTGAAAGGTGGTGTGAAAGATCCGACCCATCAGGTGGATGCCATCTCCGGGGCAACCATCACGAGTAACGGGGTATCCGAAATGATGTTTCGTGGTATCAAGGAATACGAAGCTTATTTTAACAAACAGAAAGGTTAAAAAAACACATTAAACAAAGACTATGGCTGAAGCAACTGTCAAAGAAGCCGTAAAAGAGAAGGAACCCTTCTTTGGTAAAAAGGAGAAGAAGCTTCTCACCGACCCCTTGAATGACAACAACCCCATCACCGTGCAGGTATTGGGTGTTTGTTCGGCACTGGCGGTCACCTCTTTGGTTTATCCATCCATTGTTATGGCTATTGCCGTAACCCTGGTGGTGGCGTTCTCAAACTTATTCACATCCATGCTGCGAACCTATATTCCCAAGCAGGTGCGTATGATCGTCCAGCTGGTAATCATCGCCACGCTGGTGACCGTGGTCGAGCTGATCCTGAAAGCATTCAATTATGCCATTTGGAAGCAGCTGTCGGTATTCATCGGTCTGATCATCACCAACTGCATCGTGATGGGACGTCTGGAAGCATTTGCCATGGCAAACAAGCCCTGGCGGTCCTTTCTGGATGGGATTGGCAACGGTTTAGGCTATGGCGGGATACTGGTAATCATCGCCATTATCCGCGAATTGTTCGGAAAAGGGACCCTGTTTGCCGGAAGCCCGGCGGCGATGAACATCATCGGCCCCAGCAATGAGATCACCAAATACTGGATCAATACAGCATCTGATCATGGGGTAGGAGCCTGGTTTGGTTCCTGGTACCTGAACAACAACCTCATGGTGTTGTCTTCCGCATCCATCTTCATCATTGGGATCATCATCTGGATCCACCGTTCACTCAATAAGAAATTGGTTGACATTTCCTGATTCACTGAATTAAAACTCCAGTCATGGATTTTATAAATATTTTCATCAAGTCCGCTTTCATTGAGAACATGGTCCTGGCCTATTTTCTGGGCATGTGTTCTTACCTGGCCGTTTCCAAATCGATTAAAACAGCATTTGGTTTGGGACTGGCCGTCATATTCGTACTGGGTATCACCATTCCGATCAACTGGCTGATCAATGAATACCTGCTGGGAGAGAATGGGATCTTCCATACCGACCTCACCTTCCTGCGGTTCATCCTGTTCATTGCGGTGATCGCTTCGATGGTGCAGCTGGTAGAGATGGTCATTGAGAAATTTTCACCGGCATTGTACACCTCACTGGGTATTTTCCTTCCTCTGATCACAGTAAACTGCGCGATCCTAGGAGGTTCTTTGTTCATGGTATCCCGTGAATACAACTTTACCCAGTCGGTGGCATTCGGCCTCGGTGGTGGTTTCGGCTGGTTCCTGGCGATCGTGGCGATCGCAGCCATCCGGGAGAAAATGCGCTATTCGCAGGTGCCTGCACCATTACGCGGTTTGGGAATGGCATTTATCCTCACGGGGTTGATGGGCATTGCCTTTATGAGCTTGATGGGCATCGATCCGGCAGCATTGGCCGGCAAATAATTTTTATCCAAGGATTCAAAAAGATCATTCCAATGGTTTCCAATTTGATATTAGCAGTCGCAGTCTTCAGCGGATTGATCCTGTTGATGGCGGTGATGTTACTTTATGCCCGTAAGCGGCTGGTGCCCCAGGGTGCTGTATCCATTGTCATCAATGGCGATCAGGAACATCCGATCAAAGTCCAGCCGGGAAGTTCGCTGCTTTCATCACTCGCCGACAAGAACATCTTTCTTCCTTCCGCGTGCGGAGGTGGAGGAACCTGTGCCATGTGTGAGTGTCATGTGGACAGTGGCGGCGGGGACGTATTGCCTACCGAATTGAATCACCTGTCCCGCAAAGAAGTCGCTGAACACATGCGCCTGGCTTGTCAGGTTAAGGTCCGCCAGGATTTAGAGATCCGTGTTCCGGAGGAAGTATTCGGAATTAAGAAATGGGAATGTGAAGTGATTTCCAATTACAACGTGGCTTCCTTTATCAAGGAATTTGTCGTTAGGCTGCCGGAAGGTGAGGTCCTGAACTTCAAACCGGGAGGATACATCCAGATTGACGTGCCGGTATGTGATGTGGAATTCAAGGATATGGATATAACGGCTCACCCGGAATACCATGAAGATCCGCGCAAATTTGAAGATGAATGGATCCAGTGGAAATTGCGGGATCTGAAAATGAAAAACCCGGAATCTCAGTTTCGCGCTTATTCCATGGCCAATCACCCGGCAGAAGGAAACATCGTTAAGCTGAACATCCGGATCGCAACACCTCCCTGGGATCGCAAGAGCAACAATTGGATGAGTGTAAATCCAGGGGTCTGTTCTTCGTATGTTTTCTCCCTCAAACCTGGTGACAAATGCACCATTTCCGGCCCCTATGGTGAATTCTTTATCAAAGACACCAAGAAAGAAATGGTCTACATCGGTGGTGGCGCCGGTATGGCTCCGTTGCGGTCACATTTGTTCCATCTGTTCCACACCTTGAAGACGACCGATCGTAAAGTTTCTTATTGGTATGGCGGACGCTCACGTCGTGAGTTGTTTTATGTGAAAGAATTCCGTGAAATTGAGAAACAGTTTCCCAATTTCCGCTTTTACATCGCGTTGTCCAATGCCACCGATGAGGATAAGTGGACGGTGAAAGAAAATGTTGATGATCCGAATGGCGATGGCTTCACCGGATTCATCCACCAGGTTCTCCTGGATCAATACCTGAGCAAGCATCCGGAACCGGAAGAGATCGAGTATTACTTCTGCGGTCCTCCACTGATGAATGCAGCTCTGTTGAAGACACTGGATGAACTGGGAGTCCCGAACGACAACATTTCATTCGACGACTTCGGAGGATAATCACTTCTTAAGCCAAATAAATAATAAGCCCTGGTCAGACTTGCCTGACCAGGGCATTTTTTTTGCAGTTAGATCGTACTATTGAAGCTATGGTCCCAGCCCATGCTGACCGAAGCGTCAGTACCCCACACCCTTCTTTTGAGTTAATGAGTTAATCAGGTGATGAGTTAATGTGCATGATGGAAAGATCGTACTATTGAAGCTATGGTCCCAGCCCATGCTGACCGAAGCGTCAGTACCCCGCACCCTTCTTTTGAGTTAAAGAGTTAATCAGGTGATGTGTCAATGTGTATGATGGAAGGATCGTACTATAGAAGCTATGGTCCCAGCCCATGCTGACCGAAGCGTCAGTACCCCACACCCCAAATCCCACAACTATTCTCATTTTTCATATAAATAATCATTCTATCCGTCGGTGAATGCTATCTTCGTGGCGGATAGGAATTCTCAAAAACCGGTCACATGGCAGATTTTTTCTTTCAACCCAAACGGTATTTGATCACTTCCGCCTTACCCTATGCCAATGGCCCGCTGCACATCGGCCATCTGGCAGGTGCATATCTTGCATCCGATGCGTACACAAGATATCTGAGGCTAATGGGAAAGGAGGTTGTACATGTGTGTGGCTCCGACGAGCATGGGGCTGCTATTACGATCCGGGCCCGCAGGGAAGGAGTCAGTCCGCAGGAAATAGTAGATCGCTACCATACCCTTATTAAAGACACGTTTGAGCGGCTGGGTGTTTCGTTTGATATATACCATCGCACCAGCGCTCCAATTCATCACGATACATCCCAGGAGTTCTTTCGTACCCTGTATCAGAAAGGCGAGTTCGTCGAGCAGGAGACAATGCAGTATTTTGATGAAGAAGCCGGACAGTTTCTTGCTGACCGCTACATCATGGGCACTTGTCCGAATTGTGGAAACGAAGAGGCTTACGGGGATCAATGCGAAAAATGTGGTTCTACGCTCAGCCCGGAGGAACTCATCAATCCGCGATCAACCCTGACAGGCTCTACTCCGGTTCTTAAACCAACCAAACACTGGTTTCTTCCACTGGATAAATATGCAGATTGGTTGAAACACTGGATCAATACCGGAGAACTCAATGGCGCTCAGCTGCACGAACCATCCGAATGGAAGAACCACGTGATCGGTCAGTGTAATTCCTGGCTGGATGCCGGGTTGAATCCACGGTCAATGACCCGGGACCTCGACTGGGGTGTGGATGTACCTCCGGAGATCCCCGGGGCAGCAGGCAAGAAACTATATGTCTGGATGGACGCTCCGATTGGTTATGTATCCGCAACCAAGGCGTGGGCAGCTGATCATGGTAAAGACTGGAAGACCTATTGGCAGGATCCGGATACACAGTTGGTCCATTTTATCGGGAAAGACAACATTGTCTTCCACTGTCTGATTTTTCCTGCCATTTTGAATGCCCATGGTCAGTATATTCTGCCGAAAAATGTCCCCGCCAATCAATTCATGAACCTGGAGGGAAAAAAATTATCCACCTCCAAAGGTTGGGCCGTTTGGGTGCACGAATACCTGGATGATTTTCCCGGACGTGAGGATGTCCTGAGGTACACCATTGTCAAGAACATGCCTGAGCAGCGGGACAGCGAGTTCACCTGGAAATCATTCCAGGATGCCAATAACAACGAACTTGTCGGCAACCTGGCCAATTTCATCAACCGTGTACTGGTTCTCACCCACAAATTTTATCAGGGAGAAGTGCCTGCCTTCGATCCGGATGAAGGTTTCACGGGAGCTTTTGACCCCGATTGGCCCAGTTACCACGATTCGGAGATGCTCCTGATGTTTGATCATTTACAGGAAGTATCGCGTGCCTTGCGCGAATTCGAATTCCGGGAAGCGCTCAAACGGATCATGGAGCTGTCCAGTATGGGTAACTCCATCCTGCAGTACAATGAACCGTGGAAAACCATCAATGATGACCCGGAATCCGTTAAAGTAGTGATCAATTTCTGTTTACAGGTGGTTGCCGCATTAAGCGTTGTCGTGAGACCATTTTTACCTTTTACCTCGGATCGGATGCGTACCATGCTGAACATGGAGCCGATCAAAGAATCCGGAGAGCTGGTAAAGATGCTGGATGACCTTGCCGAAGGGCTTCCTTTGCTGGAAGCAGGGCATTACGTTGAGAAACCGGAACATTTGTTTACCCGTATTGACGATCAGGTTATCCAGGAGCAGATCAACAAGCTGAATCAGCCTGCTGATAAACCTGCGGGATCGGAATTCACCGGAGAACCGTTGAAGGAAAGTATTGATTACGACCTGTTTAGTAAAATGGATATCCGGACAGGTACGATATTGAATGCCGGTTACGTTCCCAAAGCAGATAAATTATTACAACTGGAGGTGGATCTTGGATTTGAAAAAAGAACTATTGTTTCGGGTATTGCTCAGCATTATAAGCCGGAGGACATCGTAGGGAAATCCGTGTTGGTGCTGGCTAACCTTGCACCTCGTAAATTGCGCGGAATCGTGAGCAATGGGATGATCCTGACAGCAGAGGATCCTGACGGCAATCTTATTTTTGTACAACCGGTGACACCGGTTTCACCTGGTAGTACAGTGAAATGACGGATCCATTACCCAATACCGCACGCTGGGCCGGTTTAGTGATCGGAGTACTGGCATTGTGTATTTCCGGGTATCAGTTGTTTCACCTCCCTTTATGGTCCTACTGGCCGATTCCATTTTTTCTCGGATTATGGTTAACGTATATTTTCCTGACACGCTGGAAGTATGTGCAGGAAACAGCTCATATATCCAGGGCTTCGCTTACCGGATTGCTCCTGTACCTGGCGTTCCCGGATCCGGGGATTACACCGCTTGTTTTTGTAGCCTTCGTGCCGCTCTTTCTAGTGACCAGGGATCTTTATGGCAGGCCCAATGAAGGCCGACGAGTGTTTTTCTATGCATTTCATGCTTTTTATCTGTGGAATGCATTAAGTACCTTCTGGGTGATGAACACCGCGTTTGTCGCCGGTCTGACGGCCATCGGGTTGAATAGCTTTTTCATGGCCGGGGTGTACTGGCTTGCTTTCCAGACGCAGAAGAGACTAACCGGTGGAGTCTTGCCCTGGCTGGTCATACCCGCTTACTGGACGGCATTTGAGTGGTTGCACCTGCACTGGGACCTGGCCTGGCCCTGGCTTAATCTTGGTAATTATTTTGCAGCTCATCCGGCCTGGGTCCAGTGGTATTCTTATACCGGTGCCTTTGGAGGAGCAGTATGGGTCTGGGTGGTCAATATTCTGGTTTATGTATTGTGGACGACCAGAGGACAGGAGAACCAGCGTTCATTTTGGAAAACAGCGACCTGGCTGGTTGTTATGTTGATCGCACCACTGATCATCAGTATAGTCCAGTACAATCGTTACGAGGAGACCGGCAAGCCTATCCATGTTGCCGTGGTGCAACCGAATTTTGAGCCCCACTACGATAAATTCAACATTCCCGATGCAGAACAGCTGGAGCGTTTTTTAAGACTGAGCCGGTCTGTCCTGACCGATACCACCGATTACCTGATCTTTCCGGAAACAAGCTTTGGCCCTTATCCTTCCAACTTTCTGGATGACCAACCGGTCATCGACTCGCTTCAGGCGCTGGTCAATGTGCATCCCCGCTTACATTTACTGACCGGCCTGAGCTCTTATATGATGTATACGGCAGAGAATAAGCCTCCCGGCGACTTTGATCAGTATGGGGACAAGTTCGTGGCACAGGAGAACAGTGCCTGGCAGTTTACCGCTAACGAACCACCCTCCAAATACCTGAAGTCCATCTTTGTGCCGGGAGCGGAGTTGTTTCCGTTTAAGCGATTTTTGCCGTTCCTGCGGCCAATAGTCAAGAAATTGGGTGGTGCCATGGGTGACTGGGGGCAACAGGAACACCCGACTGCATTCCATGGCCAGTCATCTAATGTTGGGCCGGTCATTTGTTACGAATCCATCTTTGGCCAATACGACATCGGATACGTCCTGGATGGTGCACAATGGCTAGCTGTCATGACCAATGACGGCTGGTGGGATAATACGCCTGGACACCGGCAGCACGCAGCCCTGGCCAGACTAAGAGCCGTTGAATTGCGAAAAGATGTGGTTCGTTCCGCCAATATGGGCTGGTGCAGTTACATCAATCAAAGAGGAGATATCCAGGTGGTAAATGCTTATGGTGAAGAAGCGGCGGCTCAGCAGACCATCCATGTGAATGACACGATAACTTATTATGCCCGGATCGGCGACTTTCTGGCGCGGATCGCCCTGTTGATCTCCGGTCTGGCGGCGATCGTGGCCATTACGGCCAAATACCGCCGTAAGGAACAGACTTAGCATCATTGCCCGTCCGTATCCCTTGATCCACTTCCCTCAATGATTTTTTCTGAAAACTTACCAGCAGAACTCGATTTTAGGGTAAATGCAAGATTAGTCTCCGGTCAAAAAGGGTGGAGGGGTGCTTAAAACTTCTTGTACCTTCTCATTTTCTGGCTCACTCCCATACCCTGGTGAGCTTTAACCTGCCCGCTGTTTTGAAGAACTTTTTCGAAATGTTTGATTTGCTCCCGCAGTTGAGCTTCGGTGACTTTGTAGTTTTTGATGGGCTTAAAGATCAGCTGGGCTTCTTTCCATTTGCCTTTGGCGGCCTTAAGATTGGCCATCTGGAGGGCAACCATTGCTTTTTCATTATCACCGGGTAAACCAATCTCCTGGGCTTCATTATACCATGTTTCTGCTGCTTCGTAATTTTTGGTTTGCATGGCTACGGACCCTTTGATCAGAAAGTAGTAGGCACGGTTAGGCTTGTAAAGCAGTTTTGGGAACAGGGTTAAAGCCAGCCTTTTTTCCACAGCGGCAAAATCCATTTTCTGCATTAATTCTGCGGCAGACTGAACGGTGCCCAGCCATAAATATCCAAAGAGCAGGGTCAGGCCTACCAGCACAAAGGGGAATCCGTACCAGAACCCCATTGTAAAGATCAGGACTGTCCCTCCGATGAGGGTGACAGCCATCAGGGCCAGACGTAGATAAATATTGAGTGTGAACATGATTATCTGATTTGGCTCAAAGGTATCGAAAATGAACAATCCAAGGGTAACAAATCGCCCGACGGTTTGTGTGCCGGCATTAGTCTGGCTATTGCAATTTGCATTAATTTCTGAGGTTTATGTTTCAGCTAAAAAGTTCCATACTTCTGCTGTAATCTTCAACAAAATTCAAATACCAACTAAAATTTTGCAAATTGTGTGCGCATACAATAATAAAATTCTATATTTTGTTCCATCATATCATTTCATATTACGGATAAGCATTTTATTGATACTGTACGTTATCATCTCTAAAAGACAGGTTTGAGCAGGTAAGAAGTTTTGATTAGGGATGGCGGGATAGCTATGGGTAGGCTCAAGTGGGCAAGATCCTGGTTGATGGTTTAATCCGGGCGGTGGCATCAGGATCTATGCGGATTGAAATGGAATGACCAACAATTCAATATCGACTGCAATTATCATCAGCTGGAACTTTTACAACCCCTCTTTCCACTTTTGAAATATTTGCAGATCAAAAGTTATAATTGGTAAAAAGTTTAGTGTATTATTATTCTATGATTATATCGAAATGCCTAATATCATTTTTCCAATCATGAAAATTAATCGTTTATGAAACTATTTTTTACCATTCTTGCCATACTATGTGTTAGTACGGGGATTATGGCCCAACACACCGTCACAGGGACGGTAACCTCAGTAGAGGGTGACCCTTTAATTGGAGTGAACGTTCTGTTGAAAGGAACATCCTCCAATGGTACCGTCACCGATATTGATGGTAAATATTCCCTGAATGTTCCGGCCGACGGGGTCCTGGAGTTCTCGTACACTGGATTTACAACTGCTGAAGTTCCGGTAGAAGGGCGATCCGTGATTGATATTTCCCTGGAAGAAGGGATCGGCCTCGAGGAAGTGGTTGTAACCGCTCTTGGAATCGAGCGGGAAAAGAGTTCACTGACCTATGCTCAGCAAACGGTTGGGGCTAATGAGCTGTTGGAAGCGCGGGACATCAACTTCCTGAACAGCTTATCCGGAAAAGCTGCCGGTGTGGAGATCAAGAAGAGCTCCTCCGGACCAGGCGGATCCACCCGGGTCGTATTGAGGGGTGATAAGTCTTTGAATGGAAACAGTGACCCACTCTTTGTCATCGACGGTATTCCTATGGCTAACAACCGTACCAGCCAACCCGGTATGTGGGGCGGATTTGACGGTGGTGATGGTATGTCCCAGTTGAACCCGGATGACATCGAAAGCCTCACCATTCTGAGAGGCTCCAATGCAGCTGCCCTCTATGGAAGCCAGGGCGCAAACGGGGTGGTTCTGATAACGACCAAATCTGGGAAAGAAGGACCTGCAAAAGTCAATTTTAGCACCGGTCTGACCTTCGAAAATATTCTGCTCAAACCCGAATTGCAATTCAAGTATGGTAGTGTTGGTGGTGCCAAGGAAAGCTGGTCATCAACAGCGGGGAATTATCCAAGTGATTATGTGGATGATTTCTTCCAGACCGGACTGAATCAGATCAACTCGATCTCGGTCAGCGGTGGTACCAACAGAACCAAAGCATACTTTTCATTTGGCAATGTGAACGCCCGGGGCATTGTTCCGCTGAATACCTACAACCGGTATAATGTGACCTTCAAGCAGTCCACTAAAATGCTGAACGATAAACTGACCATTGGCTCGAATGTGATCCTGACCAATGAATTGGGTAAAAACCGTCCGGCTACCGGTTACTATCTGAATCCACTGTCGGGACTTTATTACTTCCCGAGAGACCGTGATTTTGAATATTACAAGGAAAACTATTCAGTCGTCGATCCTGACCGTAATGTGATTGGCCAGAACTGGTTTGTTATCGACCACCATCAGTCCAATCCTTACTGGTTGTTGCATGAGCAACCACGTACTGATAAGACAAACAGGATGATCGGTAGTGTGAACCTGGACTACAAAATCAGTGATAAGCTTACGATATCCGCACGTGGAAACTATGACTACGCAGACAAGCTGCAGGAACAGCGGTTTACCAGTGGTGGTAATACCACCAACGTGCATCCTAACGGAAGCTGGGATTACTGGAACTATACCGATCAGCTCCTCTATACCGATGCTATCCTGAACTACAACGATCGCTTTGGAGATTTCAGTTTGGGTGTTATCGGAGGATCCAGCTATCAGAAAACCGTATTCGGGTTAGGTACCCGGGTTGATGGAGATGCCAATAATGGATTGATCTATGCCAATGAATTTTACTTCCAGAACCTGCCGCCGAATGTTCAGGTGCAGTCAACACTGAACAGCCGCCTGGTTAAGCAGGCTGTGTTCGCGAATGCTACGGTAGGATACAAGGATATGGTATACGTTGATCTATCCGGCCGTAATGACTGGGCATCTTCCCTCGCCGGCACTGGTAACGAATCTTATTTCTATCCTTCCTTCGGAGCGACCTTGATATTGAGTAAAATGATCGAATTGCCAGAAGCAATCACTTTTGCCAAGATCAGATACTCCAATACCAAAGTGGGTAATGAAGTACCTTTCAACGTAGTTAATCCTCAGAATACAATTGCATCCTCAGGCGGTGTAAACCGTAATACCCAGCAACCTTTTGAAAACCTGAAACCGGAAATCATCACCAGTAGCGAATACGGTACCAACTGGCGTTTTCTGGACGACCGGATCGGAGTTGACTTTACCTACTACAATACGGTAAGTACCGATCAGTTCATTAACCTGCCGGCACCTTCCGGTTCCGGATATACGCGGTATTATGTTAACGCGGGTAAGATTGTTAACAAGGGTATTGAGATGACCCTGGACTTTACCCCGGTTTATACGCCTAAGCTGCTGTGGACTACTTCCTTCAACTTCTGGAGTAACAAAAATGAAGTTGTGGAGATGCATCCTGACCTGGCCTCCATCAGCACAGGTGATTCAGAAGGCTATGGTTCACGTTTTGTAGCTGGAGGTTCCATTGGAGATCTTTATGTCTACAAATTCCAAAGGGATGACCAGGACCGGATCATTCTTGATCCCAACAATGGCAAACCTTTAAAGACAGCCATGCAGGAACTGGTTGGTAACCTGAACCCGGATTGGAGCTTGGGTTGGAATAACAACTTTAAATTTGGTGACTTTGGCGTGAACTTCATCGTGAATGGTAAATTCGGCGGTGTGTGTTTCAGCCAGACCCAAGCCATGCTTGACGGAGCTGGTGTGTCGAAAAGAACAGCCGATGCCCGTGATGCTGGTGGAGTAACTGTTAATGCCGTACAAAATGAAACGCCTGTTTCAAAGGTAGATGCCGAACTTTGGTATCGGGCAGTCGGTGACCGGAATGGTATCGGCGAACCCTATGTTTATGACCGGACCAACGTGCGCCTGACACAGTTTGCACTGACCTACAGTCCCAAATTGTTCTCAAAAGCACAAACGACCATTTCACTTGTTGGTCAGAACCTGTTATTGCTTTATTTGAAGGCTCCATTTGATCCGGAATTGGCTATGAGCACAGACCGGAGTTCAAATTCACTGGACACCTTCAATACACCAGCAACGAGGACAATTGGGTTTAACATCAACATTAATTTTTAAGAACTGACAATATGAAAAAGCTAAGCATATTTTCCATTCTAATTGTTCTTACCTTATATTCCGGTTGCACGAAGGATTTTGCTGAATTAAACACCAATCCTTATCAGATCTCGGATGAATCCTTAAGGCAGGACAACAATCACGTTGGAGCGTATTTCCCAACGATGCTCAACAACATCTTCGGGGACCAGATTGAACACAACTTGTGTAATGAGTCCTTTACCCGACAGTTAGGTACCCCGACACCTTTTGTAGGGGGTGTTAACAACACAACCTATTACATTCGCTGGAATAGTTACTGGGGCCGTATCTACGGATCCATCTTCGCTCCTGTGCGCCAGGTCTTGCAAATCGCTGAAGCAGAGAATAATGAAGTATTTGTTGCCTGGGCTAAGTTGCTTCGTGTTCTGGCAGCTTCCAGATTGTCTGCCTATCATGGCCCGATCATCTACTCGAATTATGGTTCATCGGATAAAACCATTTTGTACGACAGTGAAGAAACACTGTACAATACCTGGTTTGCGGAATTGGATGAAATTGTCGACGCCTTCAGTCGTAACGTGGACTACGGTGGTATGACGAAGTTTGATGACAGTTTTCAGGGGGATGTCAGTGCCTGGATTAAACTTGCTAACAGCATGCGCCTGCAATTAGCCATGCGTATTTCAAAGGTAAGCCCCGCATTGGCCAAAACCCAGGGAGAAAAAGCCATAGCAGCTCCCGGAGGCATGATCACAACCACATCCGATAATTTTTACATCAAGAATTACGATGGATTTTTCCGTCCTGCCCGGATTTGCTTTGGATGGGGTGACACGCGTATGAGTGCTACGATGGAATCGGTACTCGGTGGTTATAAAGACCCCCGTGTTTCCAAATACTTTGATCCGGCGACAGACAATACCCTCTATCCCGATCACCCGGATTTCCCGTACAAAGGGGTACGTAACGGTGCTACTTTAGTTGCAAAAGACGACCGTCTCACGTATTCAACGATTGCAACGGCATTCATTACCTGGCCGGCACGGAGATGCTTTGCTTCCAGTGAAACGTATTTTCTCCTTGCTGAAGCTGCTCTGCGTGGATGGGCTGGTGCTGGTAGCGCTCAGCAAAATTACGAAACCGGTGTAAGAGAAAGCTTTGCCGAATGGGGCGCAGCCGGTGTGGATGCTTATCTGCAACAGGACGAAACCTTCCTGCCGCTGGATTATGATGATCCAAAAGCAAGTGGTGATGTCAATGACTTTATCAGCAGAATCAAAGTTCCGGTAAAATGGGACGAAGCGGACGACAAAGAGGTACAGCTGGAGAAGATCATGACCCAGAAATGGATTGCCGCTGTTCACAATAGCATTGAAATTTGGGTGGATCACCGTCGTACCGGTTATCCGAAACTTCCTTACAATTACCAGAACGACAGTAACGCAGATTGGGGTGTCATCGCAAAAGACGACTTCCTGAGACGTATGCCATTTGTCAATGGCGAGCGTTCCAACAACCCGGGCGGTGTGGCTGACGCTACACAGAAACTGGGTGGCCCTGATGAGATCGGTACGCACCTGTGGTGGGATACCGGAGGACCAAACTTCTAGGGATTAAATCTCTTTTAAAATAAAAAATGGCTAGTCGAATTTTCGGGTAGCCATTTTTTTATTGGGGAAGTTAGATATTAGGTATGGGGTACTGACGCTTCGGTCAGCATGGGCTGGGACCATAGCTTCAATAGTACGATCTTTCCATCATACACATTAACTCATCACCTGATTAACTCATTAACTCAAAAGAAGGGTATGGGGTGTGAGGTACTGACGCTTCGGTCAGCATGGGCTGGGACCATAGCTTCAATAGTACGATCTTTCCATCATACACATGAACTCATCACCTGATTAACTCATTAACTCAAAAGAAGGGCATGGGGTATGAGGTACTGACGCTTCGTTCAGCATGGGCTGGGACCATAGCTTCAATAGTACGATCTTTCCATCATACACATTAACTCATCACCTGATTAACTCATTAACTCAAAAGAAGGGTGCGGGGTACTGACGCTTCGGTCAGCATGGGCTAGGACCACAGCTTTAATAGTACGATCTTTCCATCATACACATTAACTCATCACCTGATTAACTCATTAACTTAAAAGAAGGGTACGGGGTACTGACGCTTCAGTCAGCATGGGCTGGGACCATAGCTTCAATAGTACGATCTTTCCATCATACACATTAACTCATCATCTGATTAACTCATTAACTCTAAAGAAGGTATGGGGTATGGGGTGTGATGTTCATGCCTGAAATAGTTTGACCATAAAGACCAACTTCAAAGCGTCCTGAGAAGATGAATGCACGGAATGTCCATATGAACAACTTCCGCAATCAGTCTTGTCTGATACAACTTAATTTGCCAATCTCAAATCTGAAATCTCAAATCTGAAATCTCAAATCTCAAATCTCTCTAATGGTGCTCGTGAGCGGTCTTGACGAATGTCAGTGCGGATAAGCCGGTTGATTGTATTTCAGAGATACCCTGGGTGATTTTTACCACTTGATTTACCGGGACATCATTGAATACAGAAGTAGTTCTTCCCTTATCCGGCCAGATTATTTCCAGGGTTTTGATGCTTTCAGCCTTTCCCAGGCCAATTTCTGCCAATAAGCTGTTTCCTCCGAAACTGGCTCCGGTTCCTACAGTATTGAATATTTTCCTGGTCTTTCCATCTTCTTCGATGGTGGCGATGACTTTGGCACCAATGGCAGACCGGTTGCAGGTTTTACCTTCCAGTTTGATGTTGATCCAGTTGTTTTGATTGCCGATCGGATTTTCGAACAATACATTCCGGAAGTTATCGCCTTCGTAAGCTCCCCCCAGAACGGCATAGATGTCCTGATCACCGTCCATGTCCAGGTCGGCAAATCCTACGGCATGACCTTTCTGGATGTGGCCAAAACCGCCGCTGAAAGTGACGTCTTCAAAGGATTCTCCATTCACATTCCGGTACATCTTATTGGGAACGATAGAGATGTAACTGGGGTCACCAGTGGCGGCGTAAAAATCAAGATAGCCGTCATTATCCAGGTCACCAAAGTTGCAACCCATGGTGGATAATGGTTCGGTCAGGCCAGCCTCGTGGGATACATTGGTAAACGTTCCATTACCATTATTCCGGTACAGTCGGGGGGTGCGTTGATCTACGCGGGGGTCTTCCATCAACCGGATATTCGCCATGAATATATTGGCGGCAGAACGCTCCACATCCGAGTAGGCGGAGACAAAAATATCTTCAAACCCGTCGTTGTTGTAGTCAAATATCCAGGTTGAAAAACTGTGGGTCGGATCGGAGACGCCCACACTGTCCGGCGCCAACCGGAAGGATACGCCCTCTTTTACACCTTCGTTATAATAAAGGAGGTTTTTACCATTAAAATTGGATAGGTAAAGATCCGGATAGCCATCGTTATTGAGATCGCCGGAGTCCACACCCTTGAAATAGCCGATCTCTGTAATGCCGGACTCCATCGTCTTGTTACTGAAGGTCCCGTCCCCGTTGTTCAGATAAAACTCACATCCGAAAGCTCCTTTGTCGGATGACTCATTGGCGATGAAAAGATCCAGCCAGCCATCGAGGTTAAAATCAGTCCAGATGGCGGTCTGGGTTGGTTCCTCGGAATAAACACCAGCCTCCATGGTAACGTCGGTAAAAGTTCCGTCCCCATTGTTGCGGATCAGCGAATTGGGGATTTTGCCGTAATTCTCCAACCAGGAACCCCGCAGGATGATGAAATCAACGTTTCCGTCATTGTTGTAGTCTGCATGCTTAAGGTTCAGACCGCCGGTGACTCCCAGGAGCCCGGTTGCTGAAGTCTTATCAATGAACCCTCCCATCCGGTCATTTTCAAAATACCTGATCTGATCCTGGTAGCCCCAGGAGGATACCATGATATCGAGGTAGCCGTCGTTATTGAAATCATCCAGGCAGACGCCCCCCGACATGTGATTCACGTCCACACCGAGGGAACCTGCTATGTCATGAAACTTAGGAAAATTATGCTGATCAAAATAAGACTGGGGAATCAAAAACTCTTCGGGAACCTGGTCCGGATAACCGCCCAGCGTCATGTAAGCTATGTTCAGCAGATATTGGTTCTCAAAGTCAAACGGATCGGTTTCAAGACATTCTTTGAGGTATTCGATGGCCTTGGTTGATCCTTCTTTGTTGATATGCTGACCTTTGGGAGACAGGGGAATGATGCACGATTCGTTGTTGTGATTGATGATGCAGTTTTCCTGCTCACCTTTGCGCATATAGCTGATAGCCAATTGTTTTCTGAATTCCTCCAGGATTTTATCCTTGTTGATAAAAAACTTATCCTTGAAGTAGTTATTGAAATTTTCGAACACTTCGATCGCTTTATCGGTCTGTCCTGCCCGCAATAATTCAATGCCATAGTCATAGACTACCAGGTTTCGCTCGGTGCCCGGTTTCATTCCATCCATTTTCTTCTCCAGGAGTTCTGCACGCCGGCTATTGAAGATGTATTCGGCCTGGAGGGGATCAATGGCATTGAACGCCGACTGGACCTTGTCAATCATTTCACGGGTAGCCTTGTCAGGCTTTACTTTGGTCGTACAGATAGCAATGCCCGAAGGGTCATTCTCTGAAGTGTTACAAGCAAATAGGATGCAAAGAAGAATTCCTGCTTTTACGCTGCCCCAATCCATTTCAGCTTTCTTTTTGCATTGAATTTATGTCGATAATTCAACCTCAATGGAGCGAAATATACAATTTTCGACTAAAATGGTTTGGACGAACCTTAATCGCAGAATGCTAACTGGTTGAGTGTGGATGGAGGGATAGCTTGCTGGCTGATGGCCCGGAAGTTGAGGCGCTGCAAATAAACCAAAGATTGTTACGTGATCCAGCGCATGGTGTCCAGATAGTACGAGACATTTTCCGGCACAACAATATCAATGGGCAGAAAATGGCGGGCCGGGACTTCTTTCTTAAGGATGCATTTATTTACAATACTCATCAGGGCATAATAGCCCTGTAGTTCAGCATTCTGGTTGATCAGGTACAAAATGGATCCCTCGTTTAGCAGACGAATGTTGGGTTCGATGAGGTCAAATCCGACGATGTTCGTGTGAATATTCAAATTATTCAACGCCTGTGCTATCAAATGGCCTCTTGAATTGGAAACGAAAATGCCTCCGGGCACCCCATGCTGGTTGACGAAATCACTCAGCTCCATTTGAATGTAATCTTCATGATGATTGTTAAAAACCAGGTGCTCGACTTTTGGATTACTATGCTGTTCCATAAATTGCCGGAACCCAAGTTCCTTTTCAACCAGATGTCTCGATTGTTCAAAATATTCTTCTGCGTGGATGATCAACAGGTAATCCGATGGTTCAATGACACTTGAAAGCAGTTTAGCAGCCAGGATACCGCTTTGAAATGAATCCTGTCCGACATATCCAATAATGTCCGGTGATTCTAGCAGGGTGTTGATCAGCATACATTGAATGTTCTTTTTCAGGCAGGAGTGGATAAAGTCGAGGCTTTCCTTTTCGGTTTCAGCGGCTAGCAGAATGGCATCCGGCCGGTCCTGCAGGACTTGTTTCGCACGAGCCTGAAAAGAGGCTTCCAGACGGGGATGATAAAAATACTCATCGATCACCACACCATAATGTTTAACATTATTCCATGCTTTGGTGATCCCTGAGTAGGGGAGCTCCCAATACGAATCGTGTTTTGGGGATGGTGTCATGATAGCCAGCCTGAAGGTACGATTGTAGGCTAGCGTACTTGCGATGATATTCGGCTGGTAGTTTAATTCCTGCATTACTTCCAGGACGCGTTGCCTGGCTTTTTCCGAAACATTACCACGGTTGTGGATTACGCGGTCTACTGTACCTGGAGATACGCCAGCAATGGCCGCAATATCCTTTATCCGTACCTTCTCCATTAAGATTGTTTACTTGCTTATTAAGGGGAAGTTACCAAATTCCAGGCATATGATCGAGCCTTCACGTGAGACTTTGCCAAACGAAAATGGCCCGATTAATTCAAATATAGCCAGGTTGTCAGGTACCCTGATTCCGGTATCCCGGATTGATTTGGACCAATCCGTTTTTCAGGACAAATCAGTCAGAAAATAATTGTAAAAACGACATTTTTGATTTGATTTTGCTATATTTAAAGAACGGTGTCAAACTAATTTGTTACTGTGTTCGCACACATTTTTCAAAAACAACGTTTGACACGCATTAGTAGTAAGTACATTTTTCATAAGGCTAAAAAAAGTGCCAGTTTTAATTAGCTGGTACTTTTTTATTTTCGGGGTATGAAATACACATTGATTCTTCTTCAGTTTGCCCTCATTTGCTTCATCCTCTCGAATTGCAGCCAGGAAGAAGATCATCAAAATCTGTTCAGTGCCGTTTCTGTCAGAAGCTCAGGTGTCGATTTTGTCAATCAGCTTGAGGAGAATCCGGAATTCAATGTATTGACTTATACATACTTCTACAATGGAGGAGGGGTGGCCGTTGGCGACATCAACAACGATGGTTTACCGGATATCTATTTCACCGGGAATATGACGGCCAGTCACCTGTATTTGAACAAAGGCGATTGGCATTTTGAGAACATCGCCGGAAAAGCCGGTGTAGAAGCGGCCGGTTTCTGGAATACCGGAGTGGTCATGGCCGACGTTAACGCTGATGGCTGGCTTGATATATATGTTTGCCGCTCTGCTTCTTCCGACCCGGATGCACGCCGCAACCTGTTGTTTATTAATAATCACGACCTGACATTCACCGAAAAGTCAGCCGAGTATGGATTGAATGACCCGGCCTATACCACGCATGCTGCATTTTTTGACTATGACCGGGATGGAGACCTGGATGTCTACCTGCTGAACCATTCCGTACCTGAATTTACCAATTTCAATCAGGCGATCCGGCACCTTAAGAGCAGAACAAATCGCTTTTATGGAGATAAATTGTTCAGAAATGACCTGAGTACCAAGGGAAAATTTACCGAAGTAACCAGTCAGGCAGGGATCATACAGAATGTATTGGGGTTTGGATTGGGAGTGGCGATTGAAGATTTCAACCAGGACGGCTGGCCTGATATTTTTGTGTCCAATGACTTCAATGAAGAAGATTATTACTACGTCAATCAACACGATGGAACATTCAGGGAAGAGCTGAGAGAAGCATTCGATCACACCTCATTGTTTTCAATGGGATCGGACGCGAGTGATATCAACAATGATGGAATACCTGACCTGGTGACGATGGACATGTTGCCTGCAACCAATTACCGCAATAAAATGGCATTTGGACCGGATAATTACAGTAAATACCGGATCCTCCTTGACCAGGGTTTTTACAAGCAATCCATGCGCAATATGCTTCAGATCAACAATGGAAATGGTCAATTTTCAGAGGTGGGTCAGGAAATGGGCATCAGTGCCACGGATTGGTCCTGGGCTCCCCTGATCGCTGATTATAATCTGGATGGGAAGCCGGATCTTTTTATTTCCAATGGTTACCTCCGTGACTACACCAACATGGATTTTCTGTCTTACACCGTAGATCAAAAATTGAAGGCCAATCCAGGAGAAGAAATGGAGATCAGCGACCTGATCCGCAAAATGCCCCAGATCAATGTACCTAACCGTCTGCTAATGCAACAATCGGATGGAACGTTTACCGATGCTGCAGCATCACCGGACATTTTTTCGGACGGACTCTCAAACGGGGCCGCCTATGCGGATCTGGATCGTGACGGCGACCTCGATTTGATCCTGAATAATTGCAATGCAAGGGCTACCCTCTTTCGGAATAACACCCGGGAGCTGGGACAGGGTCACTATGTGGAAATCATGTGCCGGGGCCAACAAAATAATCCTTTTGGCATAGGCGCCAGTTGCCGGATATATACATCTGACCAAATGCTTTACCGTGCCATGTACACCACACGAGGATACCAGTCTTCTATGGAACCGGTCATCCACGCTGGTTTAACGAAAGATCACATCGATTCCATCCAGGTTCGGTGGAGTGATGGATACCGGGAGACCTTTGGTGCTTTTGCTGCTGACCAGATGGTCACGCTTCAGCGCGGGGAAGGCAAGCCATTGCCTGAAACGGATCATCAAAAACCGGCACTATTTACATTGGATTCATCTACTCTGGTGATGACACATCGGGATGATGAATACATTGATTTTTTCGATCATCCCTCCTTGCCATTCTTTTATTCAGATCAAGGCCCGGCAATGGCTGTGTCAGATCTCGACCACAACGGAACACCGGATTTGCTCTTAACCGGTGGGAAAGGATATCCGGCTCAAATTGCTTATCAGAAAAACGGGAAATTTGTCATAGAAGTCCCGGTGGCGCTGGATTCAGATGCTCGTTTTGAAGATGTTGCAGTCGCAGTAGCTGATCTGAATGACGACGGTTTAGAAGATGTGGTCATTGGAAGTGCCATTGAAGTGGAAGCTGACAGTATCAACCACGAACCGGTGCGTGTATACCTGCAAAACAAACAGGGAGGTTTTTCCAAATTGCCATTGCCGTCTTTGCCTGCTTCCAGTATTTTTACTCTTAGCATAGGAGACTTTAACGGGGATGGCAAAAAGGATATTTTTGCCGGTTCCCCAACCGTGACCGGACAGTATCCACTAGCTGGTGAAAGTTTTGTGCTACTCCAGCAAGAAGGTTCATTTTCCATTGACCGGCACACACCTTTCAACCATTTGGGCGTCCAGGTTTCACAATGGACGGACCTGGACGGAGATGGCAGGGGAGAGCTGGTCCTTACCGCCCCCTGGCGGCCGGTAGAAATATGGCAATATTCCACGCAATGGCAATTGATGTATAAATCTTCGGACCGGGGTTGGTGGACCGCGTTGCAAGCCCTCAATGTTGATGAGGATCCTGAGTTGGAAATAGTACTGGGTAATCTTGGTTTGAATTCACCATTCAGAGCGACTGGAAACGAGCCAATGGTGCTTTACTTTGGAGACTGTGATAACAATGGAGACACCGATGCCATCCTGACCAGTTTTACGGATGGCGTATCTTACCCCTTCATTTCCAGGGATGATCTATTGGCACAGCTTCCTTCGTTGAAAAAGCAGTTTCCAGACTATGCCTCCTATGCAAATGCCACCACCAAGACCCTGCTTACCTATTTGCCGTCGGTCCAATCTGATACCATCAATGAATTGCGTTCCGGATATCTGGATCATCATGCAGATGGTTGGACCTTTGTACCCTTCCCCCAAAGTGCTCAGGTAGCACCGGTATTTTCCATTACCGAAGTGCCGGGCTCTATAAATAAGGGCAACCGGTTTTTGTTGACGGGAAACGCTTCTAAAACCAGAGTGAAAATTGGCGAGATAGATGCCAATCACGGTGTTCTGCTGGAAAGAGCCGGTGGCGACTGGAGACAGGTCCCTGATTCGGGTTTATGGATCCGGGGTGATGTGCGGAGTTCTGCTGAGATCCAGGCAGGATCTGTGAAAAAACTAGTCATTGGACGCAATGGACTCCCGCTGATGGTTTACGATATTGTCAATCCGGCTGCCATTCAATAGATCATTTTTCCAGCCAAAAAACAATGCTTAAGAACCGGCTGATAGCTATCGCTAGCGGAGTGGGGAAGGTCCATAATAATCAGATCTCCAAGATGTCCGGTAGCAATTTTACCGGTAGCAGCCCTTCCGGAAAGTGCTTTATCCAGCCCAAGCAGCTTTGCCGGATTTCCACTCATCATCTGCGATATCCGGTTAAGCGCGTCATGAAATGGTAGGTGGGGATGTTTCCTGTACCAGACACCCTCCATTTCCCGGGTCATCCAGTTCAGTAAATTACTGAAGCCTTTAATTGGAGTCAGGATACTTCCAAAAAGTGTGTCATCCTGTCCCCTTACTTTAAGGTATTGTTTGTCGGCGGATACCATGCCGGGTATGTCTGCCAGGCTGAATGTGGAAATGGATGTACTGCCACTCACGAAAAGACTATCGGTGATGGCAATGATGCGTTCCGTTCCTTTCCGGTTTATTGCATCCAGGACGTAAGCGGGACTGATGTGATACCCATCAACGATCAATTCCAATGAAACTTCATCGCGTACCAGGAAGGCTTCCATGGTTCCGCCCTGGTGGAATGTTTTGTAAGATTGACGGTTAGGCCCATTAAAATAATGGACGGCTAGATGCATGCCGGCATCAATTGCTTTATGGGTATCCGCTGCATAGGCTCCAGAATGCCCTCCTGCCACTGTAACACCCTTATCGACCAGATGCCTGATCAGATCAAGGCCGGAAGGTCCGTGTTCCGCAGGGATGTTGGCGATCCGGATGTGCCCTCCAGCTGCATCTTGTAAACGATCAAACAGGCTCGCTGATGCAGGTTGAAAGTATTCCGGGTTTTGAGCTCCCGCAAATGTTGCGTCCTTAATGAAAGTTCCCTCCAGGTTGATACCTGCCAATGCAGCAGCTAATCCGGATGGATCCCTTCTGATGTATTGATCAATGGAACGAAAGGCCTGCAACAGATCAGGTACCGGAGCTGCCAGCGTTGTTGCCAGGATCCGGGTTGCCCCTTGTCGCAGGAAATAGCCCAGGACCCGGGTAATTCCATTCTGATAGGACAGTTCGTCTTCTTCGAAACGATCGCCTAGTTCATGATAGGTTCCCAGCGTAAAGTCAAATCCCAGAGCGCCGTGGTTGTGGATATCAATGAATCCGGGCAAAATATAGGAGCCCTTGGCATCGATCACCTGCTCTCCGGGCAAAGGTGATAAATGTGGATTGAGCGCTTGTATAAGCCCTCCTGCGAGCCGTAGATCGGCTTGTAAAACCTGTTCTGGCAGCACCAGAAATCCGTTCCGAATTAAGGTATTATTGATCGTTGGCAACTCCATAATATTCATTAATTAACCCAGAACGCCAGCATGATCCACGCTAAACCAATCAATCCACCGACAAATAGCCAGGCCAGGAGAAATCCCATGGCATCCTCCCGATACCGTGACCAGAAATGTGACCACCGCCCGGGTTTGAACCAACTTGGTATATCCAGCAGGATCATCTCCATACCCTGGCTGCCAGCAGAAACAGGCAAATCGCTGGGCCGGTCAGCGCGAGAGAGGTGTTGCATCCGGTCGAAGAACGGGGCAATCCGCGTGGCATCTTCCGGCGGAGTCAGCAAGCTGACAATGATGAGTGTTAAAAATCCCAGGGACATCGCCCAACAGAAGGGTAGTGGTTGCCACTTGTAGATGAGTTGCAGGGTTCCCGTCTCAGAATAGTTCAGTCCATAATAAACCACAAATGCCAGTAAAATGGCAGCCATAGCTCCGTACCGGTTGGCCCGTCTCCATAGCATTCCTCCGAATATGGAAATGCCCACAAACGCCGCCATGGTCTCTACAAAAAGAAAGGCCGAAAGTACATTTTTGATGATCAGTGCGAAGAAGACACCCAGCAATGTGAGCACCAGGCTGGATAATCTTCCCACACGCAATATTTCACGGTCCGATGCTTCTGGCCTGAGATAGGGCTGATAAATGTCCCTGGTAAAGAGGGAGCCCAGATTAACCATAAAATTGGAGCAGGATGACATATTGGCGGCAAGAATGGCCGCTATCATTAATCCGGTGATGCCGGGGCTTAATAATTCACGGATGGCATAACCGAAGGCGTGTTCGGAGTCTGGCAGGGTGGTACCCCGCTGAATGACCAGAACAGCTACGATCAAACCAGTCAATGCCCACCCGATGGTTACCAGCCTTTTCACGAGGTTGCCGAAAGTCTGTCCCACACGCCCGGCTCGCTCGGTATTTCCGGAGGCAAACATGGTCATCATATGGGGCTGTGCGGTGATGCCGACCACCCCGTTGACTGCCAGCATGCTGATCGTGAAGACATCCAGACCACTGGCATCGCTGTAGAGTGTGAAAAACCCAGGATCAAGGGTATGTCGCATCTCAGTCATTCCACCAACTGCATGAATGCCAAAAGGAATCAATAGGAAGGATAAAACGATGATCAGAAAAGATTGGATAAATTCGGTATTTGCCGCAGCCACCAGCCCACCGAAATAGCTGTAGACCATAAAGGCAACGGTCATGGCAATCACAATATGATTAGGAGACCAGGTCTCTCCACTGGCCACAAATATGACCTTGGCAGCTCCCTGAAGCATGACACCCATGACAAAGATGAGAAATGCCAGGGCAAAAATCGTGTAGAGCATACCCATCTGACGGCCATACCGGTCAGTCACCATTTCTGCAATGGTGGTCCGTTCACTTCGCCGGTACCACGGGGCCATAAGCCAGTAAAAAGGAGTTATCAGCATGTTTTTCCACTGATACCAGATGGTTGAAAACCCCAGGCTGAAACTGGCCCCGGTTTGTGCCACAGGCATTTCAGCATGCGTACCGGTACCAAATGCCTGACCCATCATGGTCCACCATTTTAGTTTTCTTCCACCCAGGAAAAAGCCATCACTTGTTTTGGTATGCCTGGAGATCCAGATGCCATAGGCCGTAATACCAACCACATAAATAATTACAACAAGCAGATCTATGGTATTCACAGTAATACAGCGGCATTTAGGTCCAGAAATAGTTCACAATCGGGGTGGTTTTGAAGAATGGAAGCAGGACAGTCAGGGTCCACCAGACCATGTACTGTACATTTTACGGCATGGGCTTTGCGGGAATCGGGAACGGATACGATCAATGCCTTGCTCGCCATGATTTGAGGAATGCTCATGGAAATGGCTGTCGCGGGAACTGACTCCCAACTGGAGAACCATCCCTCACCTACCTGCTGTTGGCGGCAGGCCTGATCCAGCTGGACTACATGAAAGGCATCTTCCGTAGTAAAGTCTGCCGGAGGATCATTAAATGCCAGGTGTCCATTCTCTCCGATACCGATCAATGCCACGTCGATCGGGTACTTGTCAATAAGTGTATCCAGTCGCTCACATTCAGAGACCGGATCCGCAGCCTCCCCGTTAATAAGGTAATAGTCCATCAGCGGCGGAACCAGGTTGATAAATCGTTCACGCAGGTATTTTCGAAAGCTGGCAGGATGGGACTCAGGCAAGCCAATGTATTCATCGAGGTGAAACATGCGTACCCGGCTCCAGTCCAGGGATGAGCCGATCAATTGTCGGAGCGTTGCAAATTGACTGCTGCCGGTAGCCAGAATTATATTTGCTTCGTTACGTGACCGGATGGCGGCCTCGATCAGTGAGGCAGCTCGTGAGCCGGCAGCCTCACCCAGTAGCGGGGGTGTTTCCAAGATATGGATCTTCATGAAGTCATTGTTTACTGCCGGAAGATGCTTTTACATCCCTTGCGACTAAAAATACCTATTTTACTTATTGCTCCTGCATTTTAGGCCATTATCTTTGCACCGTTAAAACATGACCGGATCCCTGATTCTACCTAAGGAAGAGAGCTCACAAATAAAATTGGAACTCGAAATACGTAATTGAATAGCATGGCAAAGAAATCTGAAAAGCAGAAGATCCTGGTACTCACCGGAGGAGGAGATTGTCCTGGATTAAATGCAGTTATACGTGCCGTGAGCAAAGCGGCCAAGCAATCTGGTAAATGGGAAGTTTGGGGTAGCATAGAAGCTTTTAACGGGGTATTTAACGAGCCCAACGAGATCATCAAGCTGACCAGCAAGCGGGTGGCTGGTATTCATGTCAAAGGTGGCACCATCTTAAAAACGACCAATAAAGGAAACCCACTGCAGTTTCCGATACAGAATGAGCAGGGAGAATGGGTGGTAATCGATCGCTCGCATGAACTGGTCCAGAGAATAAAGGACCTGGGGTTTTCCGCTGTGGTGAACATCGGTGGTGATGGCAGTCAACGTATTTCCAATGGGTTATTTAAAGCCGGAATGCCGGTCATCGGGGTACCTAAAACAATCGATAACGATCTTAGTGCTACCGATCTGACTTTTGGCTTCTCGACGGCTGTCCAGATAGCTTCGGATAGCCTGGACAAACTGGTGACGACGGCAGAAAGCCATCACCGCGTCATTATTATGGAGGTCATGGGCCGTGATGCCGGCTGGATTGCCCTGCATACCGCTATTTCCGGCGGGGCTGAAATTTGTCTGATACCGGAGATCCCCTATAATCTGGAACGCATCGTCGAAAAGATCAACAAACGCTACGAGAAAGGACGAGGCTTTGTCAATATCGTGGTTGCTGAAGGTGCCAAACCATTGGGTGGCGAGGTTATTGGTCAGCATGCCATCGAAAGAGGAGATGTCCATGTGAAACTGGGTGGAATCGGGAATTTTTTGCGAGCACAACTAGAGCATGCCGGAATTCAGCAACAGGTACGTACAACGATCCTCGGGCATGTGCAACGCGGAGGCACTCCAATTGCTTTTGACCGCATTCTTGCCAGCGCCATGGGCGTGAAAGCTTTCGAACTGATTGAGGCAGGCCTCTTTGGCAATATGGTGTCTTATCACAACAATGAAATCACCTATGTACCACTGGAAGAGGCCATTAAGGAATACAATCACGTGCGCCTGGACCATTATCTGATCAATACAGCCCGGAAGTTGGGAATTTCATTCGGGGATTAATTGTTCCTTATACTTGAAACGGCGCTAATGGAGTTTTAACATAGATTGACCCACATCATTGGCGTATTGATCCGGGTAATTATTGGTTTTAGGAGTTCAATAATTATCTTCGCAAAGACTAAAATTAATGGCATGACGCTGCAGAGCAAAGAAGTTCGCAACAAGGTATCGGAGGTATTGAAAAAATGGCGCCCATATCAAAAACCCAATCATACAAAAGCGGTTATCCAGATCCTGAATTCATTTCTGCCGTTTATCGGCATCTGGATTTTGATGTATCTTTTATGGGACATCAGTAAGTGGGCAGTTGTCGGATTGGGCTTACTGAATGCATTCTTCCTGGTGCGGATCTTTATTATTCAGCACGATTGCGGTCACCGCACTTTTGTACGATCCGGTTTCTGGCGTAATGTCATAGGATACAGCTGTTCGTTGTTCAGTTCGATACCTTATCATTACTGGGCTAAGTCACATCACTTTCATCACCAGCACAATGGTATGCTTGAGGTAAGAGACATCGGGGATATCCACACCCTGACCGTAGATGAATTCAAGCAGAAGAATCGCTGGCAGCGGTTTCTGTACCGGATCTACCGCACCCCGGTCGTGCTCTTTGTTCTGGGACCTATCTATTATGTCATGATCCACAACCGGCTTCCACTGATCAATTTCCCGGAATTCAAAAAGATCAAATGGAGCCTTTACATTTATAATGGCGTATTGATAGGTATCATCGCCTTGTTGTGCTGGTTATTGGACTGGCAAAAGATCATTGCCGTTCATGGTATTACCCTTGGTTTCTTTGCCATCATAGCCGTATGGTTCTTCTATGTACAGCACCAGCATGAACATGGCTATAAACACTGGAAAGTAAACTGGGATTTCCTTTCGGCAGCTATCAAAGGGAGTAGTTATTACAAATTGCCTCGCCTGATGAACTGGTTCACGGGCAATATTGCGATCCACCACGTGCACCACCTTAATCCGGCTATACCAAACTACCATCTGGCTGCTTGCGTACAGGCCACACCGTGGATCAATCAATATACCACCGAAATCACCTTCTGGGAAAGTCTGAAATTGATGAGCCATAAATTGTGGGACGAGAGCACAGAACGGATGATTTCATTCAGGGAATTTTATCGCCAGGAAAAGAAATCCAGCCAGGCTCAAAAAGCACGTCGCAAGAAAGAAGAGCTGGTAGCGTAATACGCATTACCACAGTAGTCGTCAGACTACGAAGCAAGGTATGGTCAGACTTTAAAAAAGATTTTCTTGCGGTAGAAAAACCACAGCATACCCCATTCAAGGCCGAAAATGACCAATGCACCAATGATCTTCATTAACCCATGCGGGAGGAAGTAAAGCAGGTTATCCGTAATGGTGTACATGTATTCATTGAACCAGCGATGTCCTACAATCTCGAAGAATAAGTAAATGAAAATGGAGTTCATCCCCACAATGATGAAAAACCACAATCCTTTATGGTGTTCCTTCATGTCGATCCACCAGTAAAATAAGGCGGTTGCAAGTAAACAGTAGCCGGCAGTTACCAGCGTGAATGAAGTCGTAGCGATTCGTTTGATGATCGGGGTTATATCCGTCAGGTCCTGTATATAGCCTATGGTCAGACAAGCCACTCCTGCATAAATGATCCAGCGAATCCGGTCCTGGTCACTCTTAGCTCCGATCATCCATTTGCCTACCATGGCTCCGGCAATGGTATGGACGGAAGTTGGAATGGCGTTGATCGCTACCCATCCTCCGGAATTGATCTTGTTCATGAGAAGGAGGTCTATGTAGTTTCCGAAATTGTGCTGATCGGTGAACGGCTGATCAAATCCTGGAATATTGGTATAGCGGTAAAGCGATTCAGTCAACAATAACAAGCCCAGACAGGCCAGTATTTGATTCCGGTACTTCCATTCAAAGACGAGGAAAGTTACCAGGGTGGTAAAGGAGAGTTGTGTCAGCACATCCCACAACTCAAAGGATAAATGATCACCTCTCACTGCATAGTCCAGCACACCCCAGAAGAAAAGCCAACCGCTCCGTTTTAGGGTTTTCGTAAATCGTTCTCCCCAGGATTTGCCTTGTTCGATTTGACGATGCAATGAAAATGCCATGGCTACACCGGCGATGTACATGAATCCGGGTTGGATCAGGTCCCAAAACCGGAGGCCATGCCAGGCATGGTGTTCAAACTGGATAAAAAGGCTGTGTAAAAACCCGGTTGGAAAAAGGTCATTCAAATGACTGTAGAGGTAAGTGCTTTCCAGCATGAGTAAAACCATGATTAGTCCACGCATGAAGTCCAGGGAAACCAATCGACCGGTTTTGTTATCAAGCCACATGGATTTTGAATTTTTGAGATTAGTTATCTCCAAGATATTAAAGTTCGACGAGTAGGCATGCTGGTATTTTATCAGGCTATCAATGAAGGGATGGAAACCCACCGGTTGGAATTCATAAGTACGGTATAGAGAAAAGGTATTTATGCTTTCGAATCAGATAATAAGGGATTCTTCACGACGAATTACTTCGTAATTCTGTTCAGAATGACAAGATGCCCTGTGAAACACCACGAAACCACAAAACCATAAAACCAAATAAACTACACATTCAACCAATACGTCAGTTTAAATACCAGCGCTCTGCTTTTAACCGAAAAACTGGATGGATAATAATTATCGGTGTAGACTAAAAACAGATCGGAAACCGGTTTAAAGCGCCATTGAAACCGGGAGTTGACGTTCAGGTTATCGATTTGATTGTTGTATTGAATAAATGTGGTCCAGAATAAATTGCGGGTAAAAGTGAAATCAAACTTCGGGCCGATTAGGAAGAAAT
The DNA here is from genome assembly GCA_020636135.1 of Lewinellaceae bacterium. NCBI lineage: Bacteria > Pseudomonadati > Bacteroidota > Saprospiria > Saprospirales > Lewinellaceae > Lewinellaceae bacterium. Next base: position 2,897,658 of record JACJYK010000001.1, on the reverse strand, counting down.
TTGCATCGTTGTAGGGATTCGGGAGTCTGATCTGGTTCACACTGAAATCTATACCCACAGAGCCTTTGGGTTGAAAGCGATACGCAATATTACCATCCAGGTTTAACCGTGTACCATTCCAGAATTCACCACTACGGGTCATGAATTCAAAAGAAAACCGGTTTCGCATATCCGACATATAGGAAGCAATGATCAGGTTATTTGGATAAGCTGTGCCGGCAGGTAATTCAGCGCCTTCGGTATTGGTCGGGTCGAAAGAATCAGTCAGGTAAACATATTGATGCCGCAATCGAAGCATAAACCGGGAAGTATTTTGAAAACTGATGCGGTATAATATATTTACGTCATAATCTGTAAGTCCATTTGCTGCATTGCCCAATAAGTCGTAATCGATACCCACGGAGTGCTGATTGATAATTCCTTTTTGCGGATAAAAATTACGGTACGCTGTGAAGGTGGACTGGGTATAATCGGTTCTGCGCACATAACCTACCTCCGGGTTGAAATTAGCTCCTACCTGTGAAAGGGCGGCTTCCACTTCCCACCACAATTGGTTGTAGGTGATGCTGGCGCCTACTGCTGCTGCATGGTCATTGACACCGTGATCAAAAGAACGGTGAAAAAATAATTTTCCATTCCAGCGATCATCTTTGGTTGCCAGGTTGTAATCCATACCGACCAGCCGGTTGGCGTGAAACAAACTGTCCGTCGGGTCCGGAAGTGCCTGATCTTTGAAAGGCGATTTGTTAATCGCGATCAGCCCAATATTGGACCGGGCGAATATTTTTTGTTGTAAAGCAAGCACACTGTAATTGGTAGAGGGTAATTGTATTCCTACATCGTGAGCCGCCTGCATTGACAAAAGTCCGAGGCGCAGGTTTTCATTTAATTTCCCGCTTAAGCGAGCGCCGCCATAAATTGGGTTGGGAACATTTTCATCATTGGCCTCATCGAGAGCAATTCCAATACGTCTTGAGAAAAATGGACGGATACGATTGGTTCCGAAATTGGCGAACAAGTCCCCGTTTTCAAGAAAAAATTGTCGCCTTTCCGGAAAAAATATTTCAAACCGGTCCAGATTGGTTACCTGCTGATCAACCTCCACCTGCGAAAAATCCGGATTAATGGTTAGATCAAGATTCAGTGAAGGGCCTAATCCGATTTTCGCATCACCTCCGATATTAAAATCCTTTTGGTAAGCGTCTTCTGTTTCAAAGTCACGAGTTGTTCCCAAAAGGACATAAGGTATTAAGGAGATGTTACCATTCTGGGGAACAGGGGGGATTTCCCATATTAATTCGCCGGAAAAAGCCAGCGAGATGATACGCATTTGTTTTGGGATATGGGCCCAGGAGCTTCGTTCCCCCGTCTCACTGTCGATGCGGTAAAAATTTACATTCCAGCTTTTAATGCCTCCGGGAAAACGGATGACTTTAAACGGTATGATCATTTCAGCACTCCAATAACCATCCCCGATATACGATTCAGAATACCATTTGTTATCCCATGATAACGACAAAGAGTTTTGTGTGGATCCACCTTCTGAGATCAATCCCTCACGTTGGACACCAAATGGATTAACACCAAATTGATAAGCATTGGTTTGATCCTCAAAAGGGTCAATAACCATGGTTATTCCATCATTTGCTTCACCACGGTAATCCCGGCGCAACGATGGCGTCACATATTTTTGGGCAGCCCCGGCGGGATGGTACATAATTGCTCCCAGGTAAATATTTTCATCGTCGTAGGCGAGGCGAACTTCTGTATTATTAATCGATCGAATGGTGTCTGCCGGAAAGTATTGCCAAAAATTTCCGGCGACGTCAACCTCTTGCCAGAAAGGCTCATCCAGTTTGCCGTCCAGCACCAGTTCCTGATCAATTTTGTGGGTAAAGATGGCTTGTGATTGACTGTAGAGGCTTTGACTTCCTGCGATCACGACGATCAAAATACCCACTATTACCATACGAAAGCTGAATCTCATTACGCCAATTTTAAATAGACCGCAAATGTACCAATTCCTCACTAAACCACTGACTGGCTAACAGCTGAAATCCCATGGACGGTTTCCTTGGAGCAGTGTCAGGGCAGGATAGTTCAGTAACCAACAACACAATCCGGATTGATAGGGATGAGAGCGTTGCCCGAATTTGAAAAAGTGATAACTCAATTGCAGAGGACTTCTCACCCATAAAGTAGAATCCTGCACCTTGTCAAAATTGATACTGGTATTGAACCTGGGCTGTTTGGTCAGAGAAAACCGGGTAGCCAGCAGGTGATTTACCAGTACGGTTAATATAGCGGTAAGTAAACTGAAGAAATTGTTTTTTCGATAATTGATATTTGCATTGCGCTCTTGATGTCCAGATATAATTCCACTCACCACTGGCAGGTAAAATCGATGGGATCCACGCGAGGGTGTAGTTCCAGTTCTTTTTGCGATGATTCCATACCAAGCCGGGTGACCAGGAACTCAGCAATTCCTCATTGATCCTGTTATTGTTCCAGGTGAGATTAATGGATAACATGGCCTGGTTACTCAGACAGCTTCTTCCATATTGCACAGAAGCCAGCCAGTTAGAACTGGTTTGATCCGTTATTTTTTCCTGGTTGATTTGTTGAAGGTCCTGGTATTGAATGAATGCGCTCAGGGTGTGTTTATGATCCGGAGATTGGTAAATGGTTTGCACCTGGGATTGTTGGTTGGTGATGGCAAGAAAAATGGAATCAACCGGTAAGGAAGGATTATTAAAGGCAAACAGTTTATTGGTTTGACGAATATTGGAATAATTCCCCACCCATTGCCACTGCGTATTCATCAACCACTGCAATTGTAAAGATCCACGCCATCGCCGAAGCTGGTTTCCTTCAAAGCCACGCAAATTATTTCGTTCCGAGCCCAGGTCGGTATGCACTTGTAATTTTTGCCGGGCTAACGCATGGTGAGTTCGAATTCCGATCCGTTCAAAATCATTTTGAAAAAACAGAGCGCCGAGCGACCGGTATCCCGGATCAACATGATCTATGTAAAAATCAATTTGATGACGTGGATGTATCTGATACGAAAAAGAGCCCTTCCAGGCGAGATGTTTTTCCATCGTCAAATTCGGAGTAAATAAACCGAAAGCCTGATCCCACCAGCCGGAAATAAGTTCGGATGATCTGGTATCTCGGTTGAGCAGGGACCGGGCTATTTCACCTTCCATTTTCCATTTCGGACCAAATTGTTTTTTTAGCTGGATATCCAGTACTACATTTTCTGCCGGACTGATTTCCGGGTGCTCGGAGCTAACCAGATCACTTTCCCGGTCTTTAATATGCAGCAAGGACACGGCAATTTCATTTCCATTATTTTGGTACCCCGTTTTGAAACCGTACCCCATTCTCCGGAAGGAAGGTTCAAGAGACTGCCGGCTTTCCAGATCTCCCGAAAATGCCCGTCTTAGCCTGCCATAAAAAGATGAAGCAAACCAGCCACCTTGCGGTTTGTGATATTCCATGCCAATACCACGAAATCCATGTCCGGCTAATGAATAATCTGAAAAATACATAGACCGGTCACCCGCATGCAGTGTGAAACCACGGTAATATGGACTTATTCCGGTAATTATATATGAAGGCAGCCGGTAGAGCGTATTACCATCGGAATAGGTGAACTGGAAGGGGGCCTGTATTCCAAGTAGATCCAAAATAGCACTGGCCCGGATTTGTAGCGAAAATGGGTCGATGCGGCGTTCGATACCTTTAATTTGGTTTAGCTTGCCTTCCAATTGAAATAGACCGTGAATTTGAACCGGCTTGTCAGTCCATCGCTCCCTGATTTTTTTTATTGATTGTTCGACGTCCTGCGCCAGGATGGTAAGAGGGGATATCAACAAAAACAAATAAAGAGTAGCCCGGGTCATATTTTGGGTAATTGCTACCAAAAGATAACGAAACCATTTTGATTGGCCAAAACAATGATTCCGGATTAAATGGATCAGCGCATCTCGGGGCAGCCCGTTTACGGGCATTTATGGGCTGTTATCCGTCTAAGGGCCCGGATTTAACAAAAAAAGTCACTCCGGAATCGAAGTGACTTTTTTGTTTTTTATCCTATTAAAACTTTAGGCTTTTTTAGGACGTCCGCGACGTGCTTTAGCCGGTGCATCTGCTGGTGCACTGGTCTCAGCAGGAGCTTCGGTTTTTTTAGGGCGTCCACGGCGGCCGGTAGCTGCTTTTTGAGCGGCAGTGGCGGCTTTTTTAGGACGACCACGACCTGCTTTTTTAGGAGCTTCGGTTACGGTAACAGCTGCTTCGGCAGCGGGGGCTTCAGCAACGGGTGCTGCTTTTGCAGGACGTCCACGACGACCGGCAGCTTTTTTAGGCGCGGCAGCGGCGGCTTTTTTAGGACGTCCGCGACCTGCTTTTTTAGGAGCTTCGGTTACGGTAACAGCTGCTTCGGCAGCAGGAGCTTCAGCAACGGGTGCTGCTTTTGCAGGACGACCACGACGACCGGCAGCTTTTTTAGGAGCGGCAGCGGCAGCTTTTTTAGGACGACCACGACCTGCTTTTTTAGGAGCTTCGGTTACGGTAACAGCTGCTTCAGCAGCAGGAGCTTCAGCAACGGGAGCTGCTTTGGCAGGACGACCACGACGACCTGTGGTTTTAGCAGTGGTAGATGTTTTTTTACCGCGAGTAGCAGGTGCTTTGGCAGCAGGCGTCTTTTCGGAAGCTTTCGCTGCCTTTAATTGTTCCTTTAAATCCTGGACGGCAGTTTTAATTTGATCTGCCTGGAATTTCAGTTTATTGGATTCACTCTGATAGTGATCTAATAACGATTGGATTTCTTCAGATTTTAGACTCATTTTACCCTTTTTTTATGACAATAAGAATGGTGTGTTTTACAAATAGTTCAATCTCAAGGTTCATACCGATGGATCGAACTTAATATTTTTGGTTTCTTTAAGGATAGTGCGCGTATTAAAATCACTGCAAAAGTATAAAAAGTTCGGCTTTCTAACCGAATGGAAGGATATTTTGTTGCGTTAACTGATGAAAGAATTAATACATTTTTGCTATATGCGGAAAAAATCACTCTGAATTCACCTCTTCAGTACTTCCAAAGTGACTTTAATCATACTACGTTTTATATTCTGGGCTTCGGCTGGATATATTTTTGTAAATGAATTGCAGTCGATAAACATGCAATGGTACTATCTGAAAATGCCGGATAGGTCCTGAAGGGAGGTAATGGTTGGCGGTATTTGCTTTTATCATTGCTTTATAAAAACGATTAGAGCTTATCGAATGGATGCCCAGGATCATTGATACTTTTTCCCGACTCCCCAGGAACCGGAGCTCAAAAATCTTATTACGAGGTTTCAAAAAAGTATATGTATTCCCGGAATGATTTTTAAAAGTGTTGCTGATGTGTTTGAATCGTACTCAAATTCCATTTTCAAAAAAAGCAATCTTGTTTCTCTCATTACGGACTAAGGGGAGGCAGGTCACCTAGGGAATATCATAAAAACCGGAGTGGTCTTGTTACGAATTTGATAATATATGTGCCAAATCCGGGATATGGATATGTTCAAATCACCACGCATTACCACCTGTGGCAGTATTATTTGCCGGTAAAATGCAATGATGTTCCTAGGGAAATATTTCACATTAATAGATTAAAGTTCTGCAACAAAATATTGCGATGAGCTTATATCATGCAATATTGTTGTACCGAAGTGCGAAACTAATGTTAAGCCCAGGTTATGAAACAAGTAGTTGCTTTCTTCGGATAGCGGATTATTGTAGGTGGGATTGAATTGTATTTGAGCACCTGGATCACCATTAAACATTCCTGATGCGAGGATGAACCTCAATAGGGACCATGATAAGAATACCCGGGAGTCGTGATAATCTTATGCGCGGTTACTGAAAGATTCAGCAACAGATTATTTCATTTGGTGCATACCCAATGCCTGGTTAATGAATGGGAGAAATGGTGAAAAGGAAGAAATTTATTGATTGTGGCTATCTGGATGATGCGTTCATGTTTAAAGTAAGCAAGCAATGCATTGTCCGGGGTGCTCTATGAATCGTCAAAAGATCCTCAGGGATTGTTTCAGATGAAAAAGCTGATCCGTGAAGAGCTTTGATTGGAATGATTGCATGGTATCCAAAAGTATGGAAATGATCAGCATGACGTGGTGAAAGGATCATACCGTTAACGTTAATCCCATTTAAAGAAAAAGCTTTTTCTTGGAGCCGGAGAAGTTTTACCTTTAGTTCAACTGTATGAAACAGGACTTAGACTAGCTTACAAGTCGAAAAATGAGTGCAATAAATATGCTGTGTGCGCACACCATGTATATTTGTGGCAATAATTGACTGTAATAACTGAAAAATCTCATTCCAATGGCATTACCTCCTCGTAATCAACGATTTGAAAAGGTACCTACCCAAATTTTTGAACATTCTGAAGCTGCCTCGAAGGCGATTGCTCAGGATATTGCCGGACTTATTCGCACTAAAGCCAAAGAAGGAAAGTACTGTGTGCTGGGTCTCGCTACGGGATCTACTCCTAAAACCCTCTACAATGAATTGGTGCGCATGCATCTGGAAGAGGGACTGAGTTTTAAAAACGTCGTGACCTTCAACCTGGATGAATATTATCCGATTGCTCCGGATGCTCTGCAAAGCTATGTCCGCTTTATGCACGAGTACTTATTTGATCATGTAGACATCGATCCGAAGCACATCCACATTCCGGATGGCACCCTGAATCGCGACCTGATCAGTGAGTTTTGTACTTCCTACGAAGAGAAAATTCAATCATTCGGGGGGTTGGATTTGCAGATTCTTGGCATCGGACGCACCGGGCATATCGGTTTTAACGAACCGGGATCCGGGCAGGAGTCCCGCACCCGACTGATTTCCCTGGATTTTATGACCATCATCGATGCAGCCAGTGATTTCTTTGGGGAGGAAAATGTACCACGCAAGGCAATCACCATGGGTGTGGGCACGATCATGGATGCCAAAAGGATCATCCTGATGGCGTGGGGAGAAGGTAAAGCCAATATTATTCATAAAGCGGTGGAGGGCCCCGTAACGGATTCGATTCCTGCGACCTATCTCCAAAAACATCCCAATGCTACCGTCTATGTGGATGACGGCGCCAGTGCCAAATTAACACGCATCAGGACTCCCTGGCTGGTAGGTGAATGTTCCTGGAGTGAAGACCTGATCAAAAAAGCCGTGATCTGGCTATCCCTGCATCTGGATAAACCGATCCTTAAGCTGACCAACCGCGACTATGCCGATAACGGTATGGGCGATATCATTACGGAGTACGAATCGGCTTATAACATCAATATTAAGGTCTTTAATCAGCTGCAACGTACCATCACCGGGTGGCCGGGTGGAAAGCCTCATGCCGACGACACCCACCGTCCTGAACGGGCTGTGCCTGCCCATAAACGTGTGATCATTTTCAGCCCTCATCCGGATGATGATGTTATTTCCATGGGAGGAACTTTCATCCGGCTCCATGATCAGGGACATGAAGTCCATGTAGCGTACCAGACCTCCGGTAATATTGCGGTATTTGATGACGATGTGGTGCGGTTTGCAGATTTCGTCAATGATTACCATGAAGCATTTGGTTTGAGTCCGGATAAGACGCAGGAATTGCTGAACCAGATACGCACTCAGATCCGTACCAAGGTGCCGGGTGAGATCGATTCAGCGGAAATAAGAACACTCAAAGGACTGATCCGCAAAGGTGAAGCGAAAGCCGGCTGCCGTTATGTCGGTATTCCGGAAGAAAACATGCACTTTCAAAACCTGCCGTTTTACGAAACCGGCAAAGTGAAAAAGAAACCGATTGGTGAGGAAGACATTCAGTTGACGATGGATCTTTTGGAATCCATCAAACCACATCAGGTCTATGCCGCCGGTGACCTTTCTGATCCACATGGTACGCACCGTGTGTGCCTGCAGGCCATCTTTGAAGCGCTGAAGCGATTGAAGGACCGGCCCTGGACGAAAGACTGTTGGTTGTGGCTTTACCGGGGGGCCTGGCAGGAATGGGATATCGAAGACATAGATATGGCCGTGCCAATCAGCCCCGAGGAACTGCTCAGGAAGCGTCGCGCCATCTTTAAGCACCAATCGCAGAAGGACAGACCCTTGTTTCCTGGCAACGATGCCCGTGAGTTCTGGCAACGAGCTGAAGAGCGCAACCGAGGCACTGCTGCCGCTTATGACCGATTGGGCCTCGCGGAATATGAAGCCATCGAAGCTTTTAAACGATTTGAATATTGATTGTAATTTTGGTACCTAGCAATTGTATCCGGTGACCAGATGCTGGAAAAAAGGATATCAGATGCCGGGTATATTAAAATGTTAACATAAACTAGTATCATGAAGCGAATTTTCCTAGCAAGCTTTTGGTTTGCTCTCGTTGCTATTGCTCCCGCTTTCAGCCAGGATCAGGCTAAACCCGATAAACCGGAAGGACCGGCCCCCAAGGGTGAGGTTGCTACCTCCAAAGGGTCCGTACATATGGATGGCAAAGTGCTGAATTATACGGTTGAGGCAGGTACCCTGCAGCTCCGTGACGAAGAAAATGAACCTATCGCGCTCTTTGGATATACAGCCTATTTTAAAGATGATGTCACAGACTATTCAAAGAGGCCCATCCTGTTTGCCTATAATGGAGGACCAGGGTCTTCATCGATGTGGTTGCATATGGGGGTTATCGGCCCCAAACGCGTTGCAGTGAATGATGTTGGCTATACACCTGCGGCGCCTTACAACCTGGAAGAAAATCCCTATTCTCCAATCGATATGGCGGATATCGTGATGATCGACCCGGTAGGAACCGGTCTTAGTCATGCGATCGGAAAAGCAAAAAATACTGACTTCTGGGGTGTTGATGAGGACATCCGCACAGTGAGTTTATTCATCAAGCAGTTTGTGAATGAGCACAATCGTTGGAATGCACCTAAATATTTATTGGGAGAAAGCTATGGCACCATGCGGAATGCCGGTGTAATGAACTATCTCCAGGAGCGTCTGGGGATGTCCTTGAATGGCGTCATCATGGTCTCTGCCGTATTCGATATCCGGATGCTGGCTTTTGCTGCCGGTGACGACATCTCATACATTACCAATCTTCCGACCTATGCAGCAACTGCCTGGTACCACGATAAAGTGCCCGGAAAGCCGGAGCTAACCAAGTTCCTGCAGGACGCCCGTGACTTTGCCGGGGGAGCCTATGCAACAGCACTGATGAAGGGAGACCAGCTACAGGGTGCTGAGCGTAAGGAAATACTCTCCAAACTGGCTTATTTTACCGGCCTGAGCGAAGATTATCTAACCCGTGCCGATCTGCGGGTCAAGCAACCGGAGTTCTCACAGCAGCTGATGCGGGAACAAGGTGTGACTGTAGGCCGGCTGGATAGCCGCTTTACGGGAATTAACCAGGACTTGCTGAGTCAGTATACCCAGTATGATCCGCAAAGTGCTTCCATTTCTCCGGGATATACCGCTGCTTTCATGGATTATTTTTACAATCAGTTGGGTGTTGATAAATCCAATTATTATCACGTGTCAGCCTATGCACGGAAAGGATTCAACTGGAATTGGGAACACCGTTCCGGACGTGGCTTTCCTTCCGGTAGCACCAATACCGGAGTGGACATGGCAGAGGCTATGTCGCATAATCCAAACCTGAAAGTCATGATCATGAATGGCTATTACGACTTGGCTACTCCTTTTTATAATGTGGAGTATACCATAAATCACCTTGGCCTTACTCCTGAGATCAAGAAGAATATAGAAATGAAATATTATGAAGCAGGACATATGATGTATACGCATGATGAGTCTTTGAAGATGTTCAAAAAAGACCTTGCAGCGTTCATAGATTCAACATTACATCCGGTAACTCAGCCTTAAAATAGTAAGGCCAATCGGACGAGCGGAGGAAGTCTTAACCAATGGATTTCCTCCGCTTTTTATTTATAAAATAGTGAGCCATCTGTTGCGGCGAAATCGTAACTTTAATACAGACCCAAATCTTTTACCATGAAGGTACTTCGCTGGCTAATGTACATCCTGATTGCGGTTTTAGTTGCAGCCGTGGTATTGGGATTGATCGGACCTAAAACCTACCTGGTCTCCCGCTCAATCGTGATTGACGCCGGTCGTCAGGAGGTATTTGGCTGGATTGATAATTTTGATAAAATAAACCGGTGGAATCCGTGGGTGGACCTGGATCCCAATATGACCACTTCACTCAAAGGTACCGATGGTCAGGTGGGTGTTGAATACAGTTGGCAGGGAAACGATAAGGTGGGCAAGGGTTCCCAGACCATCATGGAGATCGTGCCCGGTGAACTGGTTGGGACCCGCCTGAAATTTATAGAGCCGATGGCTTCGGAAGCGGATGTCACCACGACGGTTCAGGACACGTCCGGAGGGACCAAAGTGACCTGGGCTATGCATGGTGAAAATGGTTTTATCAGCCGCATATTCATGAATTTTATGAATATGGATGCGATGATTGGCCCTGATTTTGAAAAAGGTATGCAAAAACTTAAGACGCTGGTCGAAGCCAACAAATCCGTGGGTCATTCCGGATACCAGATTTTGGAATCGGACTTTCCGGGACAATTATATGCAGGCATTCGCAAAGAGATCCCGATCAGCGATCTGACTGCTTTTTTTACACAAACGTTTGGATTAGTTATGGAGAAAGCCGGATCCAGAGCCGTGGGTATGCCTTGCAGCTTTACGTATGTATGGGATGAGACTAATCGGCGCACGGATATTGCCGGAGTGGTACCGGTTTCAGGTCAGGTGGAAGGGCTTACCTCGTTCAATTTGCCGGCGAGCCGGATGCTTTCCATTGACTATTATGGAGCCTACGATGCTATCGGATCTGCGCACGCGGCTATGGAGGTTTATATGAAGGATCACCATCTGGAGTTTATACCGCCCGTCGTGGAAGCATACCTGTCCGATCCTGGAAGTGAACCAGACACTTCTAAATGGCTCACCCAGGTTCGCTATTTTGTACGCGATCTGAAATAATCTCCATTCTGCCGTTTCATTCCGGCATTATCAGGCAGCATATCTGAGAATTCCCCATATTTGCACTTCATAAAAAATGCATATGAGACTCCGGTTTGCGGTAAGTTATACCGCATTTGCTATTTTACTACTCCTGAGTTCCTTATTCCTGTACTCCTGTTCCGGTGAATCCGTTCAATCGGCAGCTAAGTCTGTCACTTTGGTAGCCAACGGGAAATCGGAATATGTCATCATTATTCCCCAGGATCCGACCTCAGTAGAGCAGTCCACTGCTGAAGATCTGAAGTCTATCATTGGCAAAATGGCCAACGTGCAAATTCCGGTATTTACGGATGGGGATGCTCCGAAAGCACGCGAGATCAGCATCGGGAACACCAACCGCTGGAAGAGCAAATCGGATCAATTGACCGCCCAGGGCTATGAATTGCGTACCGAGGGCCAGCGGATATTATTACGTGGCGGTTCGGAGGTCGGATTAAGATACGGGTATCAGGATTTGATCGAAATGCTGGGCGCCCGGCGATATGTAGCTAATACAACCATTTTCAAAAATGGCACTGAATTGACGTTTCCGGGTATGGACAAGATCTATAACCCACCTTTTATTTACCGGCAGCTGGATTATGCAGGGGCTGAAAGTACGTTCTTCAGTGACTGGTATAAACTGGACAACAGCAAGGTTAATGAACTATGGGGGATGCACGGAGCTACCCTGGAAAAGCTCCTGCCTGCCACTTCTTATTTTGCACAACATCCGGAATGGTATGCGGAAGTCAATGGAAAGCGTATCAACAATGGGGGACTTTGTTTGAGTAATTCCGATGTTGAGAAGCAAGTGAGGGATTTGCTCGCATTGCGGATTCAGGCGAATCCCGGAGCAATTTATTGGTCAGTTAGCCCAGATCCGGCACATGGGATGTGTACCTGTGCAGCCTGCAGCCGTATCAATGAGGAGGAGGGAAGCCCTGCCGGCACCTTGATCCGCTTTCTGAATCAACTTTCTCCTGATTTTACGGGCCGGCAACTTGTAGCGGAAATGAGCGGTATGTACCGTCATGCCCCTAAAACCAAGCCAGCAGGCAATGTACTGATCGTCTTACCTGCTGACGATCTGGACCATGCTCATCCAATCGCAACGGCTGATGTCAATGCTGGTTTCCGCAACGACCTGCAGGCGTGGCTTCAGTTGACCAATCAGATTATGGTGCGGGATTACCTGGTACAAAGCAGTAATTATATCAGCCCATTTCCCAATCTGCGTGCTATCCAGTCGGACTTTCAGTACTTCCGGGATCAGGGTGTGAAGCAAATTGTTGCACAGGGAGACCCTGAGCCAGGGGGCGAATTGGCTGAACTGCGACAGTTTGTTACGGCGCGGTTGCTCTGGAATCCCGATCTGCAGGTGGACAGTATGATTCAGGAGTTTTGTTCGTTTTATTACGGTGCAGCCGGACCTTTTGTATACCGCTACGTCGAGTTACTCCATAATCAGCTGGAAGCAAGTGGCAGGCCTCTTACTTCCCGGGGAAGCCCGGTGGAAGGTATGGATACCTATTTGCGTCCGGAATACATGGATCAGTACAACTACTTTTTTAACCAGGCTGAACCGCTGATCTCCAATGATCCGCAACTTCGTGACCGGTTGCAGCGCGACCGACTTCCATTGGTCTACGTCAGCCTGGAACTGGCTAAAGCATATGGCACGGAAAAGCGCGGCTTTTATCTAAATGTGAATAAGAAATGGATCAAAGTGGAAGGTCTCCTGGATCTGGCCAATAATTTTGTGGTGGAATGTGACCGGCTAGGGATCAAGCATCTCAATGAGGCGGGAACTACTCCTCAGGCATATCAGACCGACTTGCTTCGTTATGCGGACCGGCCGGTTCAGGAACACATCTTCTTCCGCAAGTCGGCCATTTCTTTTGGGCAGTCACCCTCACCGCTTTTTTCCGGAGGCGATCCCATCTATCTGGTCGATGGAATTTCCGGCTTAACAGATTACAGATATTCCTGGCTGGGGTTTTCGGGTAACAATGTTGAAGCCACTATGGATTTTGGCAAAGACACGGTGTTCAGCTCGGTGGAAACGCATTTTCTCCAGGACCCGGATCATCAGATCGTATTACCAACGAACATTACCATTTCCGTATCTTTTGATAATGCCAACTTTACACCGGTGAAGACATTTGCCAACGCAGATGCGGGTTCCGGTGGTGGATTGACCATTAAAGAATTTAAGTCTACATTTACTGCTCAAAAGGCGCGCTATTTTAAAATTACCGCTGAAAATCCGGGAACGGTGAATGGGTCGGAGACTCCAGCCTGGTTATTCGTGGACGAAATAGTGGTGAAATAACCGATAGTCTGGTATAACTAGGTTTATGGCTTAAAAACAGGCCTGGTTCAATCTGAAATCCAGGATTATCGTCTCTGATACACCGGGATCTTTAAGGTATTTGCAAAGAATGCATCCTGATTCTGTTGACAGTACGCAATTGGTCATTCTCAATGATGAATGTCATGGGCAACAGTAGCTATTCCTTTGCGAACTCATTAACTTTGAAAAAACAATCCGATCATGAATAAGCTTTTCCGAATCGTTAGTCTGGTGCTGATGGTCAGCTTGATGGTACATCCTGGATGGAGCCAAAAGAAGAAACCCACAGAACCTGCTCCCGTCATGAAGAAAGACACCCTGGTGGACAAGACTTCATTTGGCGGGCTGAAATTCCGTAGTATAGGCCCGGCTATTACCTCCGGGCGTATTGCTGATTTTGCTGTTAACCCGGATCATCCCAAGATCTATTATGTCGCTTCGGCTGCTGGCGGGGTTTGGAAAACAGTCAATGCCGGGATTACTTACGATCCGGTCTTTGACGGGGAAGGAAGTTGGACCATTGGTTGTGTAACCCTGGATCCGAATAATCCGAATGTGGTTTGGGTCGGTACCGGTGAGAACAACAATCAGCGTTGCGTCGGCTATGGAGACGGTATCTATAAGTCAACGGACGGAGGTGCTTCCTGGTCCAATATGGGCCTTAAGAACTCCGAACACATCGGTAAGATCGTAGTTGATCCAACCAATTCAAACGTGGTTTATGTAGCAGCTATTGGTCCGGTATGGTCAAGTGGCGGTGATCGGGGTGTGTATAAAACCGAAGACGGTGGCAAAACCTGGAATGCCGTTTTGACCATCGATGAATACACCGGTGTCAACGATCTGGTGATGGATCCGCGTAATCCTGAAGTACTGTATGCCTCAGCCTTTCAACGCGAGCGCAAGGTATTCACCTACATTGGCGGCGGCCCCGGATCAGGAATGTACAAATCAACCGATGGTGGCAAGACTTGGGATAAGGCTAACAAAGGACTTCCCGGTGTCGATAAAGGCCGCATTGGACTGGCTATTTCACCAGCCAATCCGGAGGTTATCTATGCGATCGTAGAAGCTGCGGAAGACAAAGGCGGGGTTTATGCTTCCACCAACCGCGGCGCCTCATGGGAAAAACGCAGCGGATATTCCACCAGCGGTAACTACTACCAGGAGATCATCGCCGACCCTAAGGACCAAAATACCGTCTATGTGATGGATACCTGGATGCAGATATCGACCGATGGAGGCCGTAATTTTAAAAATGTTGGAGAAGATTTTAAACACGTGGATAACCACGCCCTGTGGATCGATCCCAACGATACCGATCACCTGTTGTCCGGGTGTGATGGAGGCGTTTATGAATCGCTGGACCGCGGTAAGAACTGGGACTTTAAAGCCAATTTGCCGGTTACCCAATTTTATAAAGTCGCGCTGGATAATGCCTTGCCGTTCTACAATGTCTACGGTGGTACACAGGACAACTTTTCCATGGGAGGACCTTCTCGGACCGTGAGCGGGAATGGAATAGCCAATGAACAATGGTTTATGACCAACGGCGGAGATGGATTTGAGTCACAGGTTGATCCGAATAACCCGGACATCGTCTATGCCCAATCCCAATACGGAGGACTGGTACGGTTTGATCACCGCAGTGGTGAGGCTCTTGGTATTCAGCCGAAAGAACGCAAGGATGAAAACTCGT